>FSRV01000002.1:0-660135 GCA_900142905.1 Burkholderia sp. GAS332
CTCGGGACCGCCATGCTGATGAAAGCGAATAACGCGTGTCATGGGGTTTCAACTCAAAAGTGAATGGATTGAATGAACTATGACAGTGCGGCCTTGGTAGATAAATGGCACTATAACTAGAACAGTCGAAACCAAAGGTTTCTAATATGGATCGTCTTACGAGCATGGCCGTATTCGTCAAAGCCGTCGATCTGGGCTCGTTCGCGGCTGCAGCGGATGCACTCGGTTTATCCGGACCGATGGTCGGCAAGCATGTCCGGTTTCTGGAGGAACGGCTGGGCGTGCGGCTCATCACGCGAACGACACGCCGCCAGAGCCTCACGGAGTTCGGGCGCGCGTACTACGAACGCTGCCGGGGCATACTCGCTGAAGCGGACGCGGCGGATGCACTCGCTGCGGATCAACTTTCCGAACCGCGTGGAAAGCTGCGCGTCACGATGCCGGTGCACTTCGGACGGCGCTGTGTTGCCCCCGTTCTGCTTGAGTTCGCGCGGCGCTATCCGATGCTGGAACTGGATCTGTCGTTCAATGACCGCTTCGTTGATCTTGCGGAGGACGACTACGATCTCGCGATCCGGACCGGCGGGCTGGAGGACAAGGCCGGCGTGATAGCGCGTCGCATTGCGCGTCAGCGCATGATCGTCTGTGCATCACCAGACTATCTGGCGATGCACGGCGAACCATTGCACATAGAAGATCTCGGCGGGCATCAGGCCATTATCTACAGGCGCTCGGGGCGTATTCGCCCGTGGCTGTTTCCTCGTACCGACATGTCGCCGATAGAAGTCACACCGCCAAACAGGTTACGTCTCGACGACCTCGATGCGATCGCCGACGCGGCGGTGATCGGGATGGGACTGGCCTGGCTTCCATACTGGCTAGTTCGCGACCGCATTCAGGCGGGCGGCCTCGTGCAGTTGCTGCCGGATCAGCCGGAATATCTCTACGACGCCTATGCGCTCTGGTTGCAGACACCTCACTTGCCGTTGAAGGTTCGTCTTGCTGTCGATGCGTTGGTGGAGGCGTTGCCGGGGTTCATGCAGTACACCGCGCCGTGACGCGTACCTGGTCACGTTGGCGTATCGGCCTCCGGATGAACACTTGAATCGTCAGCGGCAAGAATAAAGTCAACGAATGCCCGGAGCGGAGCCGGCATATGCGTTCGGCTCGGGTAGTACAGAAACGGTCCAGTGAAGGATTGCCACCACCCCTCGAGCACCGGTACGAGCGCGCCTTGCTCGATGGCCGGCCGCAGAAATTCATCGAACGAGTAGACGATCCCGAGTCCTTCAATGGCCGCGCCTCGTTGCAGTTCGATCACGGAGGCGATCATCGGTCCGTTTGGCTCGATTCGCACGATGTCGTCGCCCCGTTTAAATTCCCACGTCGCGAGCACGCCGCTGTCGAAGCGGTGTCCGATACACGCGTGGTTCAGCAACTCGCCTGGATGTTGCGGCACGCCACGGGCCGAGAGGTAGGACGACGAGGCCGCCGCGACGAAGTGTTGAACGCGCGGGCCGATCGGCACCGCGATCATGTCGCGCTCGAGGCGTTCGTCGTAGCGGATGCCCGCATCGAAGCCGGCCGCGAGGATATCGATGAACGTGTCGTTGGTGCCGACGTCCACCGTGATGCCAGGGTGAGTGGCGAGGAAGCGGGACAGGAGAGCGGGCAGAATTTCTCTTGCCGCGATCGACGGAACGTTTAATCTCAGCGTTCCAGTGGGACTCTCACGAAAAAGATTCACCGCATCCAGCGCGATGGTGATTTCCCCGAAGGCCGGCGCGAGCCGTTCGAAAAGACGCTGCCCGGCTTCTGTTGGCGTCACGCTACGTGTCGTGCGGTTGAGCAGCCGGACGCCGAGCTGCTGTTCGAGCCGTCGAACCGCTTCGCTAAGCGATGAGGCTGACACGCCGGCCGTCAATGCGGCATGGCGGAACCCGCGTGCCTGTGTGACGGCGACGAATGCTTTCAAATCGGACAGGTCGGGTTCCTGCATTGTTCGTTATTCCGCACAGGTCATCCAGATTGAGAGGGATTATCGCACGCTGAAAATCGGCTGATACTTCAGCTCAAGCGCCTTTCTTGCGGCGCACCTACCGAGGAACATCATGAAACAGCTTCAACTGGGTAAGACGGGTCCGCAAAGCTCCGCCATCGGTCTTGGCTGCATGGGGATGTCGGGCATGTATGGTCCCTCTGACCGCGCCGAAAGCATCGCGACGATCCACGCCGCGCTCGAAGCCGGCATCACGCTGCTCGATACCGGCGATTTCTACGGCTCCGGCCACAACGAAATCCTGATCGGCGAGGCCCTGAAAAGCGCGCCGCCGTCACGCCGCGACGCGGCGATCATCAGCGTGAAATTTGGCGCCATGCGCGACCCCGCAGGCGGCTGGTCGCTCTACGATGCGCGTCCCGCGGCGGTCAAAAACTTTCTTGCCTACTCGCTGCAGCGGCTGGGCGTCGATCATATCGACATCTACCGCCCTGCGCGGCTCGATCCCAACGTGCCTGTCGAAGACACGGTCGGGGCGATCGCCGACATGATCAAAGCCGGCTATGTGCGGTACGTCGGCTTGTCCGAAGTGGGTGCGACGACCCTCCGTCGCGCCGCAGCGGTGCACCCGGTGAGCGATCTGCAGATCGAGTACTCGCTGATTTCACGTGGCATTGAAGACGAGATCTTGCCGACGTGCCGCGAGCTCGGGATTGGTGTGACGGCGTACGGCGTGTTATCCCGCGGTTTGATCAGCGGCCACTGGAGCAAGGATGCCGCGGGGAAAGGCGATTTTCGCGCCATGAGTCCGCGCTTTCAGGGGGACAACGTCGATCACAATCTCGCGCTGGTGGATGCGTTGCGCAAGGTGGCCGATGCAAAGGGCGTCTCGGTTGCGCAGATCGCGATTGCCTGGGTTGCGGCCCAAGGCAGCGATATCGTGCCGCTCGTTGGCGCGCGCCGGCGCGATCGTCTTGCCGAAGCACTCGGTGCGGTTGATGTGACGCTCAGCGCGGAGGATCTGGCCGCGATCGCGCAGGCCGTGCCGCACGGGGCCGCCGCAGGGGAGCGTTACGCAGCGGCGCAGATGGCGCATCTCGACAGCGAACAGGGAGGTCACGGCCACGCTGCCTGATGCGTTGACGGGTCGTGCAAGCTGGGGGAGCCACGGTTTTTTATGCTTGGTGGCGTGGCTCTGCCCTATTGTCAGCGCGTCAGAAATGGTGGCTAGCTCGCTTGCCGATCTGCTCCCGTCACAAAGACGTACCAAAACATCAGCCCTTTTCAGTTTTTATCGATGAGCGGAAACGCAGCGTCCCGGAGTGCGTGTTCCGATGACGTCGTCTGCTTCAGCTTCACGACGAATGGTGCATCCGGTTTCATGATGAACGTCATCAGTACGCCGCAGGCCATCACACCGATGGACAGTAGGAAGGTGACATTCCAGTTCCCCAGGCGGTCCATCAGATAACCGGCCACAACCGGACTCACGATCGCAGCGGTAAAGCCGGTGCCGCTCATGATGCCGCTCGCTGTGCCCGAGCGGTCATAAGCAACGTCCATCGGAATCGCCCACATAGGTCCGATATTCATTTCGTTGAAGAACATCGCCGCGGCGAGGAAGGCCAGCGAATACATCGGATCGTGTATCAGCACCACCGGGATCAGTGACAGCCCGGTCATGGTCATGCAGAACGCCACCAGGTAGCTGCGCGCGAGCTTCAGATTGCCGGTGCGGCGAAGCAGTCGATCACTGATCAGGCCGCCGGCCAGATCGCCGAACACCCCGGCGACGAACACCCCTGACGTGAAAATGACCGCCTTCTTGATGTTCAGATGGAAGCTATGCATGAAGTAAAGCGGCATCCAGTCCAGCATCAACCAGAGGATCCAGTTGTAGCAGAAGTACACGCCGGAGACCGGCAGCAAGCGGCGATAAAGACGCGCCCATGTCCCCGGCATTTCCACCGGACGTACCGTCGGCGGCGGCAGGCTGCTGATCTCTTCAGGCGTGATGCGCGGATGATCCGCCGGCTTCTCGGTGTATGTCACGTACCACAGCACCAGCCAGCCGAAACTCAGCGCGCCGAGCAGGTAAAACGAGAATCGCCAGTTGAACGCCGTCATCAGCGCCAACACCAGCATTGGCGCCACAGCGTTGCCGAGCCGCGACGAGGAATGCGTAATGCCCTGGGCCATGCCGCGTTTATCCTTTCTCACCCACGACGCCATCGCGCTTGTGGAGGCGGGGAAGGTGGCGCCTTCGCCCAAACCCAGCAGCAGTCGCGCCGCGACAAGCGTCGCGAAGCCGCCTGCGAGACCCGTCAGCGTGGTCGCCACCGCCCAGATAAGGGCACAGAAAATCAGCGTGCGCTTGGCCCCGAAGCGGTCGCTGACCCAGCCGCCGATGAACTGGAACAGCACATACGGATACGCGAAAGCTGAGAAGACGAAGCCGAGTTGCGTGTTGCTGAGTCCGAGCTCGGACTTGAATTGCCCTGCGGCGGTGCTGATGTTGACGCGGTCGACGTACGTGATGAAGTACATCAGGCACAACATCAGCAGGACTAGCGTGGTCGCCTTAGGCGTCAATCGTTTCATGTCTCACTCCACGGTGTTCAGTGTTATTTTTTCGACGCGCCCGAGGTAAAGGCGGCCACGGCGTTCTTGAAGTGGTCGCTGCCGTACACCGCTTCGATCAGATCTTCGTCATCGAGCCGCTGTTCAACGACCATGCGGCGCAGGCTTTCCTTCACGGCCTGCTGCGTGACCGGCGAAAGCGCGATGAGCCGTTGCGCGAGCGAGTGCGCGGCTTCTTCCAACGCGCTCTGCGAGCACACCTCAACCACATAGCCGCACGCCAGCGCTTCTTGCGCCGTGACGTACTCGGCGAGCAGCAACATCCTCTTGACTCGTGGCACGCCGAGCGCGGCTTGCAAGCGCGCGAGGTTGCGCGACGACAGCGTATTGGAGAGCGTCTTCGCGATCGGCGCGCCAAAGCGCGAGCCGTCGCTGCAGACACGGAAATCGCAGGCTGTCGCCAGTGCCAGGCCGCCGCCCACCGCCCAGCCGCCGATCACCGCGACCGTGGGGACCGCAATGCGTTCGATCGTGTCGATGACGCGCTCGACGAAGGCCTCGTAGGTGACGCCATCGCGGCCATCGCGGAAGTCTTTGAAGTACGCGATATCGGTGCCGGAAATGAAAGACTTGCCGCCCGCGCCTCTAAAAAGAATGCAGCGCACGCTGGTGTTCTGTTCACACTCAGCGACGAGTGCAAGCAGCGACTCATACATGCTCAGCGTCATCGCGTTATGCCGCTCGGGGCGGTCGATCACGATCTCCGCTGCGCCCGACGGATGGACCGTGAGTCTGACGAGATCGCTCATGGCGCCGTCCCGTTGATCTCGGCAAAGATCTCTTCGTTATGCTCGCCCAGCAGCGGCGGATGACGACGCACCGTCTGCGGCGTGCCCAGCATCTTCACGGGGAAACCGATGTTCTTGACCTTGCCTTCGTTCGGGTGGTCGATCTCCATGCACATGCGGCGATGCGTGGCATGCTCGCTTTCGAACGCTTCGGGATAGGACAGGATCGGGCCGGCCGGAATGCCGGCGGCGAGCATTGCGTCGACCCAGGCGTCGCTATCGCGCTTGGCGAACTCTTGCTCCAGGGCTTCGATCAGTGCTTCGCGATTCTTCAGGCGCAGCGATACGCTCGCGTAGTCGGCGTGAGCGACAAGGTCCGGGCGTTCCAGCAGTTCGCACAGTTTCGTCCATAGTTTCTGGTTGGTCGCACCCATCACAAAGTAGCCGTCGCGCGCTTTCACGGCCTGGTAGGGCGCACTCATCTTGTTGCTGGTGCCGAGCGGCGTCGGCGGCACGCCTGTGCCCCAGTATTCCGACATGTCCCAGATCGAAAAGGCCATCACCGAATCGAATAGCGATGCGTCGATGTGTTGACCCTCGCCGGTCTTCTGCGCGCCGATGTAGGCCGACAGCAGTCCGTAAACCGCGAACAGCGCGCAGCCGATATCCGCCACCGGTACGCCGGCCTTGACGGGCTTTCCCCCCTTGTAGCCGGTCACGCTCATCACGCCGGACATGGCTTGTGCCATGAGGTCGAAGCCTGGGCGCGACGCCCATGGTCCGCTTTGTCCGAAGCCGGAGATACTGACGTAGACGATCTTCGGATTGATTGCCCTGATCGACTCATAGTCGATGGAGAGACGCTGAACCACGCCCGGACGGTAGTTTTCGACGATCACGTCGGCGGTCTTGGCGAGCTCGTAGAAGAACGCACGACCTTCCTCGCTCTTGAGGTCCAGTGTCAGCGAGCGCTTGTTGCGGTTCATGTTCAGGAAGCCCATGCTGTCGGGCCCCTTCATCTTGAAGCCCATCGCACCACGGGTCTGATCGCCTTCGGGCGGTTCGACCTTGATCACGTCGGCGCCCATGTCCGCCATCAGCATGCAGGCGAATGGGCCGGCCATGACCTGGCTGACGTCCAGCACACGGATGCCTTGCAGCGGCAGATGCTTCGATTCCGTCATCTCGAGTGTCCTCTGTAGAAGGGGTGAGTCGAACCGCTCAGCCATGTCATGCATGGCCGGCAGGTTTCTGTCCTCACTGTCCGCTACAGACCAGGCCGCCGCAAGAATGCCTGGAGCATGTCTGGTTTCGCGCGTTGCGAAACCGGGCCGCGCCTACCGGCCAGACACTAGGCCGATCCGCCGAGAAGCTCGGCCACCACGTTGCGCAGGGTTTGCTCCTGGGCGTGCCCTTCGACGCAGGAGAGAACGTAGCTGCGCTGATGCCAGTCGCCAATGAGAGCTGCCGACGCCAGCGATGCCTCAGGATGAAAACTGCGCAGAACCTCGGGCGGCATCAGGCCCACGCCGAGGCCATGACGCACCATCGCCAGCATGGTGTCGAAGCCGCTGACGGTGAAATTGTTGGCGAATTGCCGCCCGCGGCTGCGGTACGCGCGTTGTACGGCCGACAGGACCGCGGAGCCCTTGCCGAGGCTCACGATGGGGAGATCGAGAATATCGTCGATGCCGACCGGGCCGTCCGGAAACTGGAAATGCGGGCGGCTATACACCAGCACCAGTTCGTCCTCCTTGTACGGAGACTTGGCGAGGTCGAGAAAGCCGCTTTTCTTTTCATAGATGCCCACGTCGATCACTTTGTCGCGCAGCAGTTGCTGCACGATTTTGCTGTTCTCCTCCACGATCTTCAGGGCGATCCTGGGATACTTGCGCTGAATGGCGGCAATCTCGCGCGCCAGGAACTGGATGACGACGGCCTTGGGCGCGCCGATGATAATGCGGCCATCAAGCCCCTGGTTGAGTGCCTGCGCGTCGCCTTCGAGGCGGCCGATGAGGTTGTCGATCTGCCGGACGTATTCCAGCAGCTTGGCGCCCGATTCGGTGATCTCGACGCCGTGCGGTACGCGCTGGAACAGTTTGGCGCCGAGTTGCGCTTCGAGGTCCGACACGCGCCGTGACGCGGCCGCCACCGCCAGGCTGAGTTTGTCGGCGGCTCGGGAGATGCTGCCTTCTTCAGCGATGGTGAGGATCAGACGAACGGTGGTTGTGTCGAACTTCACGCGGGTCTCCAGGCTTTATCGATCTGATTGGCGGCGCGGGACAGTGCGCTGGACGGGGAGGGTCGTCTGGCGCTGCCGCGATTTCGCTCATGATAAAGGCTGCGATGCAATGCCTTGCGTGTAGCGTGCGCGCCAATCCTCCATATTCGACAACAATCCTCTCCAAGGGCACCCCTTATTCTCAAGCGGCCACCTACTTAGACTGTGCTCACTGATTTACGAACAGGGCTGTTCGTAGCAGGACAAAGCAAAGTCTGGAGGTCGTTCTCATGAAGTCGCTTATTCAAGCCGTTGTCGTTGCCGCTGCGCTTGCAGCGCCGGTTGCCGTGTTCGCCCAATCGAACCAACCTGTCACGCGTGCGCAAGTGCGTGCTGAACTGATCGAACTCGAAATGGCGGGCTATAACCCCGCCCGTGGCGCGGATCCGCACTACCCGGACGACATCCAGGCCGCTGAAGCCAAGGTGGCTGCACAACATGGTGCGACCGGCTTCGGTGGTGTGGCGAATGGCTCATCGGACGCGGGAGGTCCGGCCGTATCGAAGCCGGACTGGAATGCGATGTACAACCATCCGTAAACCGGGATGAGCGAAGCTCGAGTCGTCACGCTAAAACGGCCGCAAGCCTACTCGACTTTAATCCACACCAATACAGCCGAGCTTTCCTTGCCGGTCACGGGGTTCTTCGCGGGCAGCGTCTTGATGTACAAGGCGTTGCCGTCGATTCTGAACTGACGCACTTGAGTCGTCCCCGTCCACGACTGATTCCACGATGTATCAATATGGTGGCTAACTTTGTCGCCCTCGATACTGTAGGTCCCCGCGTATGCGATAAGTCCGCTGTAGAGATCGACGCGCTCCGCGTCGGTTGGAACGAGCGTGTCAGGCGGCTTTCGCCCCTCCTTAACCAGAATGGCGCTCATCCGGCCGTCAGGCCCATAGCTGAGATAGCCGCTTGGATGCGCGCCGAACAAATCGGTCTTCTGGCCGGTCGCCAGGTCTTCATCCGTGAAGGACTGTAGCTTCCAGGTTCCGAGTTGCGGGCCGGTACGGCTCTGCCACTGTTGTTCGGCAGATGGGCGTTTCATCGAATTTCTCCTCTCGGAGACTTAAAAATACCCCAGCAGGTTGCCGACATTAGGTGCGCCAAGCCCTGTCACATCGTTGTACCCTGGCGCGGCGGAACAGAGAATGCACGGTTTTCCGCTAGTGTCGTCCGAAGCCACCGTCACGTCAAAGAAGCTGCTCTTTGCCCCAGGCGCGAACGGACGCAGCCGCGAGTTGACGCTCGCGACGCGGTTCCACACGGACGCGCAAACACTGCGGCCATATGGCGCTAATCAAGGGTGCACGGAGAGGGTAACTACGGCGCGCACCGTCTGCCTGAAGGCAAGACGGCGGCTGGGTGACGAGAGCGCGGACGTCCTGCCGGTCAGGCAGCGAAACTGTTCGAAGGTCGGCTACTGCAGGTGTCCAAGGCTTCAGCCCCGTTTGTGAAGACTCGCGAATTTTAGGCGGCGCTCGAATCCGAAGTCAACATCATTCGTTAAGCAGAGCCAATACAATTTTCCCACCACAATTTCTTTCAAAACAGACAGGAAAGATCGGCCGTCGCGGACCGGGAATGACATTGGAATAAGAAACAGAATCATTTGGCGCGGAATTCTGGTCAGGAGATTCGGACTGCGATGTCTTTACGGATTTTTTACTTGCAGTTTTTATCGCGAGCCGAATACAATCCGCCCGTCTCATCAAAAGGAGTCCCTCGTGGACACATGCTCTAGTAGTGGAAGTCCGATGCCGGCCTATGCCGGCGAAGTCACCGCGAGATAGCCGCCGCAGGAACACTCCTTCGCCGCTAACTCGCTCTGGTCGGGTTAGCGCGCTTCATCACCGACTGGCTTTCTGCCAGTCTGTCAGCTGCACGCTCCCTTTGTTTGGCCGCTGGTCGCAAGTCCGCTTGCGAGACGCAGTCACGTCGTCACACGTCGCCCGGCTTGGCCGGGCAGGACGGGGGTGCGCTTATGTTCTGTACGCGATTGTCGCCGTCACGGTAGCCGCTTTCGCGCTGGTCGCGATGTTGTGCACGTCCTCGGTCAGCAACGAGCTGGGTCGCTCGTTGCGGCTGAGTTGGTGGTTCTCCTGAACAATCGCCGGTCACGGTTCCGCCACACATCACGTGTCATATCCATAAAACGACCGGATTTATCCGCCTGATAATCTCGCCTCCACTTGCCATGAAGAAAAACCTCAAGACCACCTTGCTGATGTGCCGTGCCCCCATCAGCCTGACCTGCCTGCTGTCTCTGGGCGTTGTACAGCCCGCGCTCGCCCAGGCCAGCGGGGAAGCCGCGCCCGCCGCCACGCCGTCAACGCCCGCACCGGACGCAGCGAAGACGGACCAGGCGCCGCCTGCGCCGACCGGTTTCTGGGACCGTGCGACACTTTTCGGGGACATGGGCGGGTTGCGGCCCTGGCTCGGCGACCACGGTGTGACGCTCAGCCTGCAGGAAACCAGTGAATATCTGAACAACCTGTCCGGTGGGACCCACCGCAGTGGCGCCTACGACGGGCTTACGCAACTCGGTGTCGTGGTGGACACGCAAAAAGCATTCGGACTGCCAGGCGGGACCTTCAATGTGTCGGCGTTGCAGATTCACGGCACCAACCTGACCCAGCGCAACCTGCAGACCCTGCAAACGGCGACCGGCATCGAAGCGGATGCCACGACGAGACTGTGGGAACTCTGGTATCAGCAGTCCCTGCTCGCGGGCAAGGTCGATGTGAAGATCGGGCAGCAGAGTCTCGACCAGGAATTCATGACGAGCCAGTATGCGGCCACGTTCATGAACGCCACGTTTGGCTGGCCGGTGCTGCCGTCCACCGATATGCCGGCGGGCGGGCCTGCCTATCCGCTGTCGTCACTCGGGGTACGCGTGCGAGCCACCCCGGTGGATTCGTGGACGGTGCTGGCTGGCGTGTTCGACGGCAATCCGGCGGGCAATGGCATCGGCGATCCGCAGAAGCTGAACGCGCACGGCACCAATTTCAACCTGCATGACAGCGCCCTGTTCATCGGCGAAGTGCAGTACGCGATCAACCAGCCGCCGGCTAACCCGTCGGACGCGAAACCCACCGGTTTGCCAGGCACTTACAAACTGGGCTTCTGGTACAACACGGGGAATTTTGCCGACCAGCAGTTCGACAACACCGGTTTGTCGCTCGCGAACCCGGCCAGCACGGGTGTCCCGCAAAGTCACCGGGGCGATTACAGTTTCTACGCCGTTGCCGACCAGATGGTCTGGCGCCCGAGCGCGGACAGTCCGCAATCGGTCGGTGTGTTCGCCAGAATCATGGGCGCGCCGGGCGATCGCAATCTGGTCGACCTGGGGGTGAACGCCGGCGTGACACTGAAGGCGCCGTTCAAGGGGCGCGACAATGACGTCGCCGGGATTGCGGTCGGCTACGCGAAGATTGGCTCGCACGCGCAGAACCTCGCGAGCGACACGGCTTCGCTCACGACGCCGGGGTATCCATCGCGCAGCGCGGAGACCATCATCGAAGCGACCTATCTGTACCAGGTCACGCCGTGGTGGCAGTTGCAGGCGGACTTTCAGTACGCATTCCGTCCGGCCGGCGGCATTCCGAATCCGGAGAACCCGTCGCAGCGTCTCGGCAATGAAGCCGTTGTGGGCCTGAGGACCAACCTCGTGTTCTGACGCTGCTGTGCCAATACATCTTCGCGCATGCATGTCGTCGCCGCGACGACGTCGACGACATGCATGCGGGCGATTGATATACAGCGTGCAAAGAGTCTGCGCCAGACAGGAGAAGCGAATAGCAAAGCTTCGGCAGGATCTCGTATTAGCGCCCCGCGTCGTCGACGTGAAGATGCCAATCGGTGATGTTAGGCACATTGTCATCGACGGCCGCAAAGTGCACGAAATCATCGCGGATCTGCGAAAACGCGAGCCCGAACGCACCACCTTAAGCAGGGTCCACCGAAAGCTGTGCGACGAAGCGGCCTTGCGGTGTAAATTCCACGATCTCGCTCGGCTGATTCGGGTCGGAATTGATCGCATCGCCGTTGGCCGTGAACAGATCGCCGTTCGGTCCGAGCGCCAGTCCGAGCGGGCCGTGCAGATGCGCGTTGTCCGCGTAGATCACGACACCTTTACCACCATCGTGGTTGGTGGTTCCAGCGCCAAATACGGCGAAAACCGCGTTGTCGACGGTGGAGGCAACGTAAAGCACGTCTCGCTGTGGATCGTAGGCGAGCCCGGTCGGACCTACGACGAGCGCCGCCGGGTCGCCGCGAAACGGGAAGCCGGACGCGATCTGGGTCGCGCCTTTCAGATTCACACCGTTCTCGCTTATGCCAACGTCGAGCCGGACGACTGTGCCGTTGAGCACGTTCGATACGAACACCTTCGCCGTGTTGCCCTGATCGAAGATAGTCAGGTCCCATGGGCCGTCAATCTTTGCCAACGCAGGCGTCCACTGCGCGGCGATGTTACCGGTCCGGTTCAGGATCAGCAGCGATCCCGCCTTGATCGTCGCGAACGTACCGTCGGTGGTGGGAACACTGCCGACCAGTACGAAGCCCGCCTGGAGCACGCCCAACGCAGTGCTCAGGCCAAGGCCGGGGCCACCCTGGAAGAACACAACGGGCTTGCTGCTGGGCACGATCCTGACAATAGTCGATCCGGTGCCTTGCAGGTTGGCCTGATTGTTGAAGTTTGATACCAGCAGGTCGCCGGGACCGATTGTTCCGAAACGAGGAAGCAGGTTCACTCTCACGGCGTACGCGGATGCCTCAACTGCCGCATTGGACCTTCGCCCGAAGGTCGGCCGGACGTGCTCGCGCAAATCGGTCAGCGTCGGTAGCGGCAGGCGATTATTTCAGCCTGGTTCAGGTCGTGCGCGGGGACAGTCGGACGTCGCGGAAGGTGCGCAAAGCGTCGGGAGAGCGTGTGGATTAAACGTGTGGGAGGACGATATATTCCTCGAGGGCAGTCAAAATTTGTGTGGCCCGTCGCGCCTGTCGGGTAATCACACCACCCAGAAAATCATGCCGTATTTTGAATACGGAGAGCATTGCCCGGTCAGGGCTTCAAGACTTTCCCTGACGTTGTCTATCTGGGCATCCGAGATGCACAAAACCTCGATGGATTGCGCGGCGTTGCTCCCAGATCGCGCACGTCATCAGTGGAAACCGTATTCGGGGTTACGCCGATCGAAGGTCGATTCGCTCCAGTGGTGAGGCACGACGTCTTCGAAACGGATCAGCTCCAATAGCTCGCCGCGTTCGTCCCACGCGGCTTCGCCACGTGGCCAGGGATGCCGAAGATCGAACAACAGTCTCACGCGCGGCGCGTAGTGCGCTGGCGGCCCTGACGGAGCACTCCACGTCCAGGCAAGCAACCGCGTGCCCTGCAAGTTCATGAGTTCAATGCGGGTCGGCTTGCCAGTCAGGCCCTCCTCACGAAAGCTGCGGGCATCGTGCTCGATGGTGCGTGCGATGAACTGCAGGCCGAGATCGCGGACACTATGGTGGGACTGGGCGCGCGCGAACGGGCCGTCGATGGCGACCTTGCCTGACACGATGCGCAGCGGGCCCCCCACATGGCCGACGATGCTATCCGGGTCCGTCGTTTCGTCGTAAAGGATCTCCTGGCCCGCGTGGGCGCCATCAGGTAGCCATTTTGCGTAGACTCTTCGAGGGGTGTCCTGATACCGGATAACCATGTGATCGGGCCGGTCGGACCATCTTCCGGATAGTCGCTCCTGCCGGAACATCCTATATTCGTAGGCGTCGTCGGGAACCATGTCGGACCTCGCGTACTCGACGAAGGCTTCAGGCTTCATCGCGTCCATCAGGGAAAGGATCTGCTCGTCGGTCAGGGACAGAAGCGAGCGGTTTTCGATCCGCGTTCGCAACGACGTCGCCTGTTCGTCAGCCGTGAGACACCGGAACTGATCGACGTCCGCGCTCACGGTGTCCGACGTGGCAGCGTCGGCGCATCCTGCGGATGGACCGGACGAAGCCGGCGCAATCGGGCTGGTCGATTGGGCGAGAGCGCCCATTGAGACGACCAGGCATGTCAACGCGAGCGCACCCAGCAACGTCCGCGCGGCGGCCTGCCATCCCGCAGCGGGCAGCGTGCTCCGGCTTGCTGGATGAACAGCAATGCGAAATCCGTAATGCATCACGGGTTCAAACCAGCGCCGGGTGCCAGGCTTCTGGATGGCCCCGACTGTGCGCTGCATGTGTCGATCGCCATGGATCGCAATTGCGCCTCGGAGACCTGGCCGGTCAGCGCGCATCCCATCCCCAGACTCCCCCAGTAGAACGTGCTGCGGTTGCCGTCACGAAACAGGCGGAATGCCGTCGCGCCCTTTGGAACCGCTGCGACGTACATCGTGAGCCGGGCGCCGGCCGCGTTCTGATACATGAATTGTGCGGCAGGGCCGGACTCCCCGGGCAGCAGACGACCGCCAATCAGCGAATACCCATATTCCCGAAGCGAAGGCACCGACAACCGCTGACCGAGGCGCCGTGACAACCAGTTGACCAGTTGATCGCGTTGCGGCGCCGCTACCTCTACGGGATGGCGTTGCTCAGGCGCGTACACTGCGTAAGCGATGTCGGCGCGCTTCGCGAACACGGCTGGATCGGCCGCGAAATTCGCCGACATCCAACCGGGCGACGAGCCAAGCGCGACGCCCATCGCCATGCACGTTGCCGCCACACCGGCCTGCCGCCACCGCGGCGTCCGGTGTCGCACGACGATACATCCCGCATCGTCTCGCGGATTTCCGAACAGTACAGTCAGCGCAGCTTTTTGCGCGCGGTAACCGGCCACGCGGTCGGCCGCCCCGCGGTCAATCGTCATCCGGACGAGCGTGGCTGAGCGCTCCGTGGCGGACAGCTCATTGTCGGCAAACGCCGATAGCGGCCGCAGATCCAGCGCGTTCGGGCCGTGTCTCCCCCAGTCACTTTGGTCGTTCATGGCGCGTTTCACACTACCCCGGTTCGGTGCCTCGTAAAAACGGAATGTCGCGTATGGGCCAACGGCAGGGCCCGGCGTTGCCCGACGGGCAGGCGATGGTGCCTGCGATGCACGTCGCGCAGGACCAGCCTGTCGCGCTCGCCCGGCCTACCTGTCCGGCGGGCATTCCGCCACGGCAGCCGATAAAACCATAAGGAATGCTACCAATGGTCGAGTCGCTTTCATTATCATCTCCTCTGAGCGCGGTTTCGCCAGGTGCCGCATGTCCTGCGAACCGTTAACATTCCTGGAACCAGATTCCTGGTCCATTGCAAACCCAGACAAGCGGTTCCCTTTGTATGTCAGATGGCCCTGTCTTTTCCATACACGAGCGCCGACGGTCAGTTCCCGGCGCAGCCGCGGCCCGTACGCACCTTGCTCAGGAACGACACATGCCGGTACGGAGTGGGCTCGAAGCATCGCACGCCACTGCCGTTAATAAACGTGTGTGGGGGCCGCTCTATTCCGCCAGGGTGAGGAAAAGGTTTGCTGTGACGGAGCCGGGATTGTTTTGGCATGAAGGCCCCGCTTCGCTCGGGTACGCCCATTCTTCAACGCCTGTGCAACAGTAACGTTTGCGCCAGAGATGGAATAAACCGCGGCGCCGAATCGTTTAGACGACATATCCGAACCAGTGGCAGACTTCAATGAACCTTCGACAACAGCACGTCATTCGATCTGTCGGCGGACTGCTGCTGGTGGCATCCGTTGCGTTGTTCGTTGCCTGTGGTGGAGGTGGTGGCGGTGGTGGCAAGCCTTGGGGCGGCGGTACATAGGGCCGGACCCCGGGCGCAACCATCATGTGCCCGCGGACCGGGATGCGATCACCGGCGGCATACATGCACTGGAGATACGAGTAGTCGTAGCGGCGCTGCACGTCGTAGGCCGAGCCTTGTGCGGCGCCCACGCCGAACGCGCTGCCGACGAGCAGGCCGGCACCCGCGCCCACGGCCGCACCGGCGCCTCCATTGAACGCTGCGCCTGCCGCCGCGCCGAGTGCTGTTCCAATGGCGGCGCTACCCACCGCGCTCGCGGTTGCCGCCTGGTTGGCCGACACTCCGCCCACCTGGCTGAACGCATATTGCCGGCACGAGTCGTCGTCTGCGCGGAACTGGTCGAACGTCTTTCCGGTGCCGGGCAACGCCATCACGCTCGGAGCGGTCCCTTTGGACGATCCCATATGAAAGGTGCGAGAGGCGCGCGCAGGGAAAGTTGGCCTAGTGCCGTCGCATTCCGCCGGACCCGTGCATTCCACCAAACTCGTGCATACCGCCGAAGCCACGCATACCACCGCCGGGGAAGGGGCCGCGGTGAAAGCCCGCTCCGACGAACGTGACGTGATCGTGACCCATCTGATGAAAGTGATCAAAGTGGTGAAAGTGATGGAAATGGTCCACAAAGATAAAGCTCACGCCTGCGCCAATGAATATCGGCCGCCCCCACCACCAGGGGTCGGGATAGGGATAGGCGGCGACGGGGTACCACAGCACGCTTCCATCCGGGCTTTGCACGATCTGCCAGGTCCCGTCACTTTGCAGGCATGCACGTCCGACGATCTGCTGCATCGTGCCGTCGATATCTGTCTGCCCGACAACTGCGCGGCAATTCGTGCTGTCGGACGGCACCGGTTGCTCGTCATAGGTTTGCGCGAGTGCAGGCGCAGCGAAGCCGAGACAGACGAGCAATGTCCCGAAACGAAGCAGTTTGTCCATGATGTATGGCCACATGAATCCCCGACGTTTTCGACGTCGTGTCATCGGCGTCATCCAGCACATCGGTGTGCTGCGCAAATTCACGCCGCGCGCTTAGCTGCGGTAATGGCTTGCCGCTCGGGACGTGATTGCCTGATGGGTAAACGATGGAGCACGCCGGCTTATTCCAGCATCGTGCGTGTCACACGGACCTCTACCAAGGAGAGGGTAATGGGGTAAACAACGGACCGGACACCGGTCTGACACATGAGGCCTTCCTGGGTCAACGTTCTTTGATCGACCAAGTTGCCGTTAGCCACGATGGCGGTTTTTTGATTTACAGGCACGGGCGGCCAGCTTTCTCCAACTGAACGCCAACGCGCCGGACGAATCATGCTGGCATTGTCGGTCACGACAGCATGATTCGCGGTTCAGCGCTCGCGCAGAAAAGTCGCCGGAACACCGGCAATGCAAAGAACGTATGCCTTCACGCGGGCGCCCCATATCGCCTGCGCAGTTCAAGGTTGACTGCGAGCACATTCACCAGCGGTTCACCGACCAGACCGCCGAACGGCGCATGCTCCTGCTGGTTCAGAATCGCCCCGATCTCGCCGCGCACCATCGCCGGGTCACGCTTCGTATCCTTGGCCCACGCGGCTGCTACGCGATCGAGCTGGTAAGTCGCGTTGGCCAGCGTGATATCCGGGTCGAGTCCCGATCCCGACGTCGTGACGAAGTCGCCGGGCACCTCCTGCAAGGCCACATCCGGATGATCCTGGCGCCACGTGTCGAAGAAGATCGACTGAACGTCCGCGCCATCCTTCACAGGTTCAATCGCTGTAACGCTCTTGCCGTCGCTTCCGGTGTGCGTCACGCTCGACGGAAACAGTCCGGGATGCTCGGCCGAAAACGTTTCGAAGAACACCATGGCCAGATCCGCCGCCTTTGGGCTCGGCGTAGCGGGATTCGCGGCGATCCATTGCTTGACCACGGCGGGATGTTGCTTCGCCCAGGCGTCGACGTACGCTCCGTGCGAGGGATCCGCGCTGACCCAGGCTTGCGCGAGACTGTTATGCGCGTCGGCCCATTGCGCGACGATATGCGGCTGGCCACCGGCATGATCCGCCTGGAACCAGCTTTCCACATCGGGCGCAACGAGTTGTCCTGCTTTCGGTCCACTGGCATAGCGCGCGATCGGCCCGAGCAGCCGGGCGACGCGGTCGCGCAACGCGTAGTTCGACGCGCTGAGCGTGGACGAACCGGAAGCCGATGCGTCATATGACACCGCCGACGGACGCGACTGGAAATACTCGTCCTTCGTAAACGGTTGCGCGATCAGCAGCGAGCCGACCGGCTTGCCGTCAGGACCGTCGACGATGCTGCCGTTCGCCTGGAATGGGAAGGCAGTCTGACCGATGATCCACAGCACCGCGGGGTAAACGCCGCAGACAAGCACGGTAATAAATCCCAGCAGCCACAGACTTTTTGACAGAGAGCGCAGCATGGCTTTCTCCTTCTTGCGCGACTGTTATGCGACCAGATGCAGGCCGACCATGACCACGTCGATCAGCTTGATGCCGACGAACGGCACGATCACGCCGCCCAGCCCCCAGACCAGCAGATTCCGCCGCAACAACGCGTCGGCGCCGAGCGCGCGGTACTTCACCCCTTTGAGCGCAATCGGAATCAGCAGCGGAATGATCAGCGCGTTGAAGATCACCGCCGACAGGATTGCCGAAGTCGGCGAATGCAGATGCATCACATCCATCGCGCCGAGCCACGGCAGCGTACCGGCAAAGAGCGCGGGCACGATGGCGAAGTACTTCGCCACGTCGTTCGCAATCGAGAAGGTCGTGAGCGCGCCGCGCGTCATCAGCAGTTGTTTGCCGATTTCGATCACCTCGATCAGCTTGGTCGGATCGCTATCGAGATCGACCATGTTGCCGGCTTCCTTCGCGGCCTGGGTACCCGAGTTCATCGCCAGTCCGACATCGGCTTGCGCTAAGGCCGGCGCGTCGTTGGTGCCGTCGCCCATCATCGCAACGAGCTTGCCTTCGGCCTGCTCCTTACGCAGATACGCGAGCTTCGCTTCCGGCGTCGCCTCGGCGATGAAGTGGTCGACACCCGCGAGCCGCGCAAGCGTCGCGGCAGTCAACGCATTGTCGCCGGTAACCATCACCGTATAGAGGCCCATCTTGCGCAAATGCTGGATACGTTCGCGGATGCCCGGCTTCAGAATGTCTTCGAGAACCACGACACCCGCGATCTCGTTGCCGTTCGCCACCACGAGCGGTGTAGCGCCCTGGGCGCCCGCATGCTTGAGAATCGCCTCGAGTCCATACGGCACCTCGCCGCCGAGCTGCCGCACGTAGGCCATCAGCGCATCGGGTGCGCCTTTGCGGATCATGCGTCCATCCGGCATGTCGATGCCGCTCATGCGGCTCTGCGCGCTGAACGGGATGACCTTGGCGTCGTGCGGTACGCCGAGCGCCGCATACGGCACCAGCGACGACACGACCGTCACGATGCTCTTGCCTTCGGGCGTCTGGTCGCCGGATGAGGCCAACGCCGCGAGGCGCTTCAGTTCGCCCTCGTCGTAAGCGCCGACCGGCATGAATCCGGTGGCGCGGCGATTACCTATCGTGATGGTGCCGGTCTTGTCGAGCACGACGGTGTCGATATCGCCCGCGACCTCGACGGCTTTGCCGCTCTTCGCGATGATGTTGGCGCGCAGTGCCCGGTCCATCCCCGCGATGCCGATCGCGGCAAGCAGCGCGCCGATCGTCGTCGGAATCAGGCAGACGAGCAGGGCAACGAGCGTGGGGATATCGGTGCCGAGACTATGAAGCGGCTCTGACAGGCCGAGATAGCTCGTCATGTATTGCTCGGCGTTCAACGCCATCGGCCACAACGGCACGACGACAATCAGAAAGATCAACGTGAACGCAGACAGCACGAGCGTCAGGGCGATCTCATTCGGCGTGCGCTGGCGCACCGCGCCTTCGACGAGCGCGATCATCCGGTCGAGGAACGTCTCACCCGCTTGCGCCGAGACCCGCACGGTGATCTCATCGGAGAGCACGGTGGTGCCGCCGGTCACGCCGGAGCGGTCGCCGCCCGCGTCGCGAATCACGGGCGCGGACTCGCCGGTAATCGCCGATTCGTCGACCGACGCCGTGCCTTTAATGATTTCGCCATCGCTCGGAATGACTTCGCCCGAGCGCACGACCACGAGATCGCCGCGTTGCAGTTTGATCGATGAGACGGTCTCGCGCGAACCGTCAGGACGCAGACGGTAAGCGACCGTATCGCGCCGTGCGCGCCGCAATGCATCGGCTTGCGCCTTGCCTCGCTCCTCGGCGATGGCAGTCGCGAAGTTCGCGAACACGACCGTCAGGAAGAGCCATACGTCCAGCGCAATGAAGTAAGTGAGCGGCGCCTGGCTATGCGCCGCGCCCATCGCCATCTGGATGATGAAGACGAGTGTCAGCACGGCGCCGATCTCGACCACGAACATCACCGGATTCTTCCATTGGATGTCGGGCCGCAATGAGACCAATGATTGTCGCAGCGCCGCGCGCACCAGTGGCGAGGTGAACAGTCCGCCGGTCGCCGATTTGCGCGGCGGACGGGGACCGGCCGTCATCCCGGCTGCCGGTCCTTGCGCGACTTTTGCTGTTTCCATGATGGATGCTCCTCGATCCAGTAACGCAGCCAGTTCAATCGTGATAGAGGCGTGCCGGCTATCCGCCGAATGGAATCGGTCCAAGGTGGTCCGCAAGCGGTCCGAGCGCGGCAATTGGCAGGAACAGCAGCGCGCCGACGATCAGGATCGTGCCCAGTAGCAGGAAGCCGAAGGTCGCGGTGTTATCGCGCATCGTGCCGAGTGTCGCGGGCGCGGCCTTCTTGCGGCCGAGATACGCCGCCATCGCGATCGGCGCGACGATTGGCAGATAACGCGAGAACAGCATCACAAGGCCGGTTGCGGTGTCCCATTGCACGGCGGTGGGCGCCGGAGTCGGGTTGCTGTTCAGGCCGTAAGTGGTGGCGAGCCCGTCGAACGCCGACCCGTTGTTCGCCGACGCCGACGAGAACTGATACGTGATCTCGCTGAAGCCATGCGCACCCGGGTTGGCTTCTGCCTTGGTGCCCCAGTCGGTAGCGGAGAACAAGCCGCTCGGGCCGAGGATCAGGATCGGATGCACGAGCAACGCGATCATCGCGAGCTTCATCTCACGCGCGCCGACTTTGCGCCCGAGATACTCAGGCGTGCGGCCTACCATCTGCCCGGCAATGAACACGCCGATGATCAGGAACAGCAACAGATTGATCATCCCGACGCCTTTGCCGCCGAATACGCAATTGATCCACATGCCGATCAGCGGCGACAGGCCAGCCAGCGGATTCAGGCTGTCGTGCTCGGCGTTCACGGCGCCGCAGGTCACATCGGTGGTGATCGCGGCGAAGGTCGCGCCCGCCGACGTGCCGAAACGCAGCTCCTTACCTTCCAGGTTGCCCAGATGCTGCTCGACCGGCAAGCCGGGGAGCGGCGCGATCGTCAGCGTACGATGCGCGCCCGGTAACGGATAGCTACGCGCCACCGGATGCGCGGTGAAGGCCGGGTTCGGTTTGAGCGTGTCCCAGTAGACCGCCCAGGCGATCAGCCCGATCATCATCGACAGCATGACGCAGTAGATCACCACCGCGTGCCGCAGACGGCCCAGCATGCGCCCATACATCAGCACGAGCGAGAACGGGAAGATCATCATCGCGAGGGTGGTGACGAAGTTCGAGCCGGCACTCGGGTTTTCATAGGGATGCGCCGAATTCATGCCGTAAAAACCGCCGCCGTTCGTGCCGAGCATTTTGATCGGAATCACGGCCGCAACCGGGCCGACGATCAGCATCTGCTGCTTGGGTTGGCCGTTGTCGCCGGTACCCATGGCGGCCGGTTCGAGCGTCGTGACCTGCTGGTCACTCGCATACGTCATCGGCATGCCTTGTTGAATAAAGATCACGCCGACGATCAGCGCGATCGGCACGAACATGTAGACCACCACGCGCCACATGTCGACGAAGAAGTTGCCGACCTGGTGTTCACCGCGCAACGCGCGGATGATGGCCGTCAGCGCGCAAAGACCCACCGCCGCAGATAGAAACATGTTCGGCAGGATGAAGAAGATCTGGCTGAAATTGGAAAAATGCTGATCGCCCGAATAGTGCTGCAAATTCGTATTGGTCATGAACGAGATGACCGTGTTGAAGATCGTCGACGGCGCCAGCATGCCGCGGCCCAGCGGATTGAGCGGCATCAGCGGTTGCAGCGACAGCACGACGAAGCCGAACACGAACAGCGCCGCGTTGAAAACGAGGAGCGCAATGGTGTACTGCTTCCAGTCCTGCGGGCCGCTGTCGAGCTTCGACTCGAACCAGCGCAACGGACGCGGCGCATGGAATCGGCCATCAAGGATCCACGCCATGTACCGGCTAAGCGGCATCGAAATGGCGATCGCCACCACCAGAATGAGGATCGGTAAAGTCCACATGAGCTTCCCCTTCCATGCAGAAGGACAGCAGATTGCGTCGCGTGCCGTTCAGAACCATTCAGGCCGAACGAGTGCGACGAACAGATAAATGAAAGTCAACGCAGAGACTGCAGCAGCGAGCCAGGCCATGACGGTCTCCTTAGATCCTTTCGCACGCGTCGACGAACGCGAGACACAGCGCCAGACTGCCCAGTCCAAGCACGAACAGGAGCGGTAGCCAGATCAATAGATTCATGACGATCCCCTCGATTCCGATGGGCGACAGGGTGCCACGCCGCGGCGATGGCCGCGGTGCCTAAACCTGTTTTGTCAGGTTTGCTAAAGGTATAGGGCGTGGGGAATAAAAATGCTGTAAATCCGGATGTGTCGAAGATGAGCGACCCGGATAGGGCGGATGACGCTATGACGCCGCGGGAGAGAGCGGACGGGATCGGACTGCCGCAGCGGCTGAGGTATGCCGCAGAGTCTGCCCAGCTTGCGCGTCAGCGCTTGCTGTTCACGACAAAGCCGAGTTGTCGGGAAATGCCTTCGCAAGACTCGCGTAGTGCGGTGGCGACGCTCCCGTTCCACTTGGAATCGAACGAAGCCGCCGGCCCCATCACGGTAATCGCCAGCACGATATTGCCAGCCGCATCGAATACCGGCGCGCTGAACGCATTGATGCCGGGAATCGGCGCGCCGATGGTGCGCGCGATGCCGCGCTGGCGATTCTCGATCAGCTCCGCGTCGAAATCGTCCTGCGAGCGTTTTTTGTCTTCGTGCAACGCGAGCCGTGCCGCGTCGCTGGCGAGAAAATTTTCGACCACTTTCGGCGGCAGGTAGCTGGCAAACAGCCGGCCGGTTGCCGTATTGCGAACCGACATCACGGCGCCCACCCGTAGGTTGACATGCATCGGCACGGGTTCGACCAGTTGCACGATGGTCGGTCCAAGGTTGCCCCATACGGCCACCGCGACGCTCTGCTCGGTCGAGGCCGCGAGCGCGGAAATGACCGGCGCGGCCTCGCGCACCGGATCGAGCTGGTACAGCTTCGCGAGACCGATCTGCAGCGCGAGCGGACCGAGCGCATAGAGTCCGGTGGCCGGTTCCTGTGTGACGAACCCGACTTTCACAAAACTGACGAGATACGGGTGCGCCTTGCCGACCGACATGCCGGCTTCGCGGGCGAGATCCCGCAAGGGCAAAGGCTTGAGATGGGCCGCCAGCGCGATCAGCAGCTTGCTGCCGATCTCGATCGACTGGATGCCACGACGAGGTTTAGCGTCCACAGGCAGGGGGAAAGGGAAGTCGAGGTCGGGGCGGATTGTAGCACCCGGCGCGGCGCGGTCCGGCCCCGATGGCGACGCTCGCGCATCGTGGTTTTCGATAATAGCGAATGCGTTGACTATTATCAGATGCCAATCTAGACTGATTTCCATCGGCGCGAACGTGCTGTGAAACCGCGGATGAAGCCGCAAATAAAAAATTCGAAGTGCTGCCTGGCGCCCGCTGGAGACAGTCAGATAAGGAGACGCGATGGCCACTGAAACCCGTACGTGTGACGTCCTCGTGATCGGCACCGGTGCGTCGGGGATGGCTGCCGCGATCACCGCCGCGTCGCGTGGGCTGGACGTGCTGATGCTCGAAAAGGAAGCGCGGATTGGCGGCACCACCGCGCGTTCGGGTGGCTGGCTATGGATTCCTGGCACTTCGCTGGCAACGGCGCAGGGCATCCGCGAACCGGCGGGCGCCGCGGCCGCTTATCTGCAACACGAAGCCGGTACGCACTACGACGCAGCGCGTATCGAGGCCTTTCTCACGGTTGGCCCGCAGGCGGTCGACTTCTTCACGAGCCGCACCGCCGTGCAGTTCGACATGCCGCCCGTGTTTCCCGACTACCACGCGGAAGCGCAAGGAGGCCAGCCTGGCGGACGTTCGATGGTGACGCGTCCGTTCGACGGTCGTGAGCTCGGCGAACACATCGCCGAACTCGCCCCGCCGCTCCCGGAGTTGACCGTGTTCGGGATGATGCTCGGCTCCGGCAAGGAAATCTGGCACTTCATGCGCATGTTCCGCTCGCTGACGTCCTTCGCTTACGTCACGCGAAGGATGGCGCGTTACGGGCTCGACGTGCTGCGTCACGGCCGCGGGATGACGCTGACTAACGGCAACGCGCTAGCCGGGCGACTGTATCGTTCGGTACTCGATCTGAAGATTCCGGTATGGCGTTCGACGGTGGCGCGGGGGCTGATCGTCGAAGAAGGGCGCGTGCAGGGCGCATTTGTCGAACGCACTGGCGAGCACCCAGGCGTGCGCATTGAGGTTCGCGCTCGCCGCGGCGTCGTGCTGGCGTGCGGCGGCTTTCCCCACGACATCGAACGGCGCACGCACCTGTTTCCGCATGATCCCGATGGCCATGGGCACTTCAGCCCGTCACCAGCGGGCAATACTGGCGACGGGCTGCGCCTCGCCGAAACAGTGGGCGGCTGGGTTGATCCGACGATCCCGCATGCCGCCGCATGGGTGCCGGCTTCCGTGACGCAACGGCCCGATGGCACGAATGGCGTGATGCCGCATTTCATCGATCGGGCCAAACCCGGTGTGATCGCCGTGACGCAGCACGGCCAGCGTTTCACGAACGAAAGCGACTCGTATCACGACTTCGTTCAGGCGATGGTCAAAGCCTGCAAGGACGATGGCGACGGCCAGGTCACCGCGTGGCTGCTGTGCGACCACAAGACCCTGCGCACTTACGGCCTCGGCTGCGTGCCGCCTGCTCCGATGCCGCTGGGCCGTCATCTGCGCAGCGGTTATCTGAAACGTGCCGCTACAGTCGAGGCGCTGGCGAAGACGCTTGGCATCGAGCCGCGTGTGCTGGCGGAGACGGTGGCCAGCTTCAACCACGCTGCACGCAAGGGCGAGGACCCGCAGTTCGGCAAGGGCAGCAAGGCTTATAACCGCTACCAGGGCGATGCGATGCACGACGGCCCGAACCCGTGTCTCGCGCCACTCGAACACGGCCCGTACTACGCCATCCGCTTGGTGGTCGGCGATATCGGCACGTTCGCCGGGCTTTCGACTAACTCTGCCGCGCAAGTGCTGGACCGGCAACGCGTGCCGATCGCGGGGCTGTACGCGGTCGGCAACGACATGGCCAGCATCATGGGTGGCAACTATCCAGGTGCCGGCATTACGTTGGGACCCGCGCTGACGTTCGGCTACATCGCCGGCATGCAGTTGGCGGGTGATTGCATAACTAAAAAGGAAAAGGACGCCGTACAGAGCGTTCCTGTTTAAACCATAGCGCGACCCTTCGCAACCTACGCGGTGGGCGCCACTGAGGAGACAAACCGATGTCCGCACCCATTCCGACGCCAGCCCTCGTTCCGGACGAGACGCTTGCCGTCGACCACGCGCAGCGAGATTCGCTGTACCGGCGAATCTCGCTGCGCATCATTCCATTCCTGTTCATCTGCTACATCGTATCGATCCTCGACCGCAGCAATATCGGTTTCGCGCAGTTGCAGATGAGGCAGGATCTCGGCATCACCGACGCGATGTATAGCCTCGGCGCAGTGCTGTTCTTCGTCGGCTACGTGTTGTTCGAAGTGCCAAGCAACCTGTTACTGCGCAAGTTCGGCGCGCGCCGCACGTTCGCGCGGATCATGCTGCTGTGGGGCGCGACGTCGGTCGCGATGATCACCGTCGCGAGCGCCGAGCACTTCTACGTGCTGCGCTTTCTGCTGGGTGTGTTCGAAGCGGGATTCTTTCCTGGCGTCGTGCTGTATCTGACCTTCTGGTTTCCGGCGAAACGCCGCGCGGCCGTGCTGTCGATCTTCTATGCGGGCGTCGCCGTTGCCGGCATGGTCGGCGGGATGCTGTCCGGCTGGATCATGCGCGGGATGGCTGGCGTACTCAACCTGCATGGCTGGCAATGGATGTTCGCGATCGAGGGCGCGCCCGCCATCCTGCTTGGCGTGATTGCGTGGTTCTGGCTCAGCGATCGTCCCGACCAGGCTGCCTGGTTGTCGACGGCGGACAAGCAGCGCCTCGCTGACGATCTCACCGCTGAACGCAGTCGTGCACCGGTACACACGGCGCATTCTCTCGGTGCCGCGTTGCGCAATCCGCACACGTACCTGTTTTCGTTCATCTACTTTTCGCTGACGTCGGCGCTGTTGATGCTGCTGTTCTGGATGCCGTTGATGATCCGCGAGTTCGGCATTCAGGACGTCGTGCATATCAGCCTGCTGTCGATCATTCCGAATGCCATCGGCGCGGTGGGCGTGATCGTGATTGCCCGCCACTCGGATCGTAAGGCGGAGCGGCGCTGGCATTTCGCCGCGTGCGTCGGCGGCGGCGCGATTGCGTTGCTGTTGATGACGCTGCACTTCAATAGCCTCGCGATCATGCTCGGTTTGCTGTCGCTCGCCGCCCTGCTCATTTTCTCCGCGCACCCGATATTCTGGGCCGTGCCGTCGACGTATTTCTCGGGTACCGGCGCGGCGGGTGCAATTGCGTTGATCAGCAGTATCGGTGTATCGAGTGGAATGATCAGCCCGTGGGTGATCGGCCAGATCCGCACGCATACCGGCAGCATGGACGGCGCGATGGTCATGCTCGCGGCGCTGCTTGTGGCCTGCGGTATTGCGATGCTGATCGGCGTCAAGGCAACAAGCGCGCGATCGATCGCCGCGCAGTAACGATTCCGGTTCTCATTTTTAACGTGGCATGAGCAATACACTATGCTGGACTAGTGGTAGCCAACATGCGCGCGTCGACGCTTGAGCAGCAGGCCATATCAGACGGAATAGGATGCTTGAGCAACGCCCCGCACCTCAATCGCGGGGCGTAACCGGTCAAGGAGGCGATATGCAAGGAGACCCTAAGGTTCTCGAATATCTGAACGCGCAGTTGAAGAACGAACTGTCCGCGATCAATCAGTATTTCCTGCATGCCAGAATGTACGGGCACTGGGGCCTGAAAAGCCTTGAGAAGCACGAGTATGACGAATCGATCGGCGAGATGAAGCATGCCGATCTGTTGATCGAACGCATCTTCGTGCTGGACGGCCTACCCAACCTGCAAGACCTGCATAAGCTGCTGATTGGCGAGGAAACGAAAGAAATTCTCGAGTGCGATCTCAAGCTCGAGCAAGTTTCACAGGCGACTTGTAAGGAAGCGATTGCTTACTGCGAGACGGTGCGCGACTTTGTCTCGCGCGACATCCTCACCCATATTCTCGACGATACGGAAGAGCATATCGACTGGCTCGAGACGAATCTGGAGTTGATCGATAAGGTTGGGATTCAGAATTATCAGCAATCGGGAATGGATTCGCCGAGCTGAGTTCGTCTATATAGGGTCTGGTCTGCGCGTCCACCTGATTGATGCGAAGCAGCACGCCGCTTCGCACCCCGCTTCGCACCCCGCTTATGGCGCCCCGAACCTGGCTAACGTAATCGCACGTTCGGGGCATGCCGTCACGCACAAGCCGCATGCCCGGCACGCATCGGCGTTTGGCGTGTACGCGA
Organism: Burkholderia sp. GAS332; assembly: GCA_900142905.1. Taxonomy (NCBI): domain Bacteria; kingdom Pseudomonadati; phylum Pseudomonadota; class Betaproteobacteria; order Burkholderiales; family Burkholderiaceae; genus Burkholderia; species Burkholderia sp. GAS332. The sequence goes on from FSRV01000002.1 coordinate 27,411, forward strand.
CTTTCATTCCGTGCACGCGCAGCTTGAATTTATTCAGCGCACCCAACTGCTGATAGTCAGCTGTGTCGATCCGGCGGATGTCGAAAACGTCTTCGGGACAGACTACCGCGCAATCGCCCTTGCCTTCGCACCGCCTAAGGTTGACCACGGGAGCAATCACGCCTGCGGGCTGCTTGCAAGTGGATGTCGAAGTGTTGCTCATGCTTGATCCTCGCGGCGCTTGCCATCAACGGACGATAGGTTCTTCTGAAAAGTTTCGCGTTCTTCCGGCGTCATCTGTTGCCACCGGCGCCAATGCCGGCGTCCGTGGCAACCGCCATGCCCGCGAAATCCGCCAAACAGAATCCGGCTCAGGATCAACAGGCCCATCGCGTGGAGATAATCGATCGAACGGCCGCCAATGAATAGCGCTGGGATCACCCAATTCCACAGTGTCATCACCATCCATCCCAGCACGGCAATGCCCACCAGAATCAACAGTGCTTTGGCTAAGAATCTCAGTTTGAATCTCATCGACCTGCTCCTTTAGATATCCAGTTCGTCATACACGGCTTGCAAGCGAACGCGCAGATGCAATACGGCGTAACGCTTGCGTGCCAACAGCGTGTTCACGCCCACCCCGCTTTCGGATGCCAGCTCCTTGAAGCTGCGCCCCTCCAGCTCATGAGCGACGAAGACGTCGCGCTGATCCGTTGGCAATTCGTTGAGCGCGTCTTGCAGCGCTTCCAGCAGCACTGACCTTGCGTAGACGGCTTCCGGGCCGGCGTCGGTTGCCGGCAGGGCGAGATCCAGTCGATACTCGGCGTCGTCGGGGTCGTCGACCGTGTCAGTCAGCGGTTGCTCGCGGCGCTTGCGAAAGCGGTCAATGATGCGGTTTCGCGCCACCCGAAACAGCCACGCGCTAACCTGTTCAATCGGCGCGGGGAGCCGGTAGGCTTGCACGAACTCGTGAAAGACATCCTGCAAGATGTCTTCGGCTTCACTCTGATCGTGCACGCGACGCCGGATGAAATTGCCGAGCTTCGTGCGCTCACGCAACACAGTTGCAGTGATGTCGTTGTCTCGTTCGATCATCGGGTTCGGGGGGCGCGGCGGTTCCATACGTCTGTAGACGTTTCACGTTCAGAAATATTGTGGGGGCCGAAAAAAAAGGCGCCTCAGTCCGTAGACGGGCGCCCAGTATCGGTGAGTTTGACCGAGTCTCTCTGCTTTCAACAGCGAACCGCTGTTTGCAGCGATTAACCGGGCTGAGGGAACCTTACCCGGAATCGCTTTGCTTTGCGTATGCCGCCGCGCTCAGAAGTCCGAACGCACAGTCAGCATGACGTTACGCCGGGCGCCGAACTCGCTATAGAAGTTGCCGGGCGGACGGATGTAGTAGCCACGGTTGAAGATGTTGTTCAACTGCAGTGACGCTGCGACATGGCGGTTGAACCGGTATCCCGCCGACGCATTGAAGATCGCATAGCCACCCTGCTCGACGCCACGCGTGATCTGGGTCTGCGCCAGCATGCCCCCACCCACCGTTACGCCGTTCAACATACCTTGCGAGAATTTATAGTTGGTCCATAGCTTGAACAGATGCTTGGGATCCGTGCCGTCGGTCAGGTCCGGCGCATCGTTCTCATAGCTGACGTTCAGGTACGTGTAACCCGCGTACACGTTCCAGTTCGGCAACGGCTCCCCCGTCACCTCCAGTTCGAAACCCTGTTCACGCGATTTGCCGGCGGCAATGGAATAGTACGGATGGTCAGGATCGCCGACCGCACGATTCTTGTCGTTGATGCGGAACACCGCCGCCGTCGCGTTCAGCCGGTTATTGAGGAAACTGCCCTTCAGACCGGCTTCGTATTGCTCGCCGGTGCGCGGCGGCAGACCCGCACCGGCGAAGGTGCTCACCGGTTGCGCCGTGAGGAACTTCGAATAGTTCGCGTACGCCGTCAACCACGGCACGATGTCGTACACGAGTCCCGCGGACGGCAGAAAACGGTGGTTCAGTTGCGCCTGCGTCGACCAGTCGCTTACGCTGGGGAGGATTGTCTGCGAGGTCTGCTGAAAGAACGCCTCGCGACCGCCGAGCACCAGCGTGAGCGGCCGCGCGAGACGGATTCGCGCCTGCCCATAGACCCCGTACTGCTCGATGCGGTTGTTCGCGCCATAGGTGAAGGGTGTAGCCACCTTGGTCACCGCGTTGGGGTCATACAGGCTGAACGTTCCATCCGCGAACGGGCCATTGAGCGCGACGAAACCGGACTGCTGCGTGTACGACAGCAGCGAGTAGTTCGCACCGATCGTCAGCGTGTGCGTCTGGCCGAACGCCTGGATCGGTCCGGACACGTTCGTGTCGGCGCCAAACCAGTCGTAGCTATTCCGTTGCCGCTGCTCGCCATACGACGACAGGCCGTCCGCCGTGGCGCCCGGACCGGAATACGCGTAGTCCCCCTTGGTCAGTTCGTGCCGGTAGAACAGGGTGGTCTGCGCCTTCCAGCCGTTCTCAAAGCGATGCACGAGGTTCGCGTTGGTTTCCTCCAGCGACGTATACGCGTAGTTCCAGCTCGGGCTGAAGTTCTGCGACCAGGAGCTCGGCACCCGGCCGATCAGTGCCGTCTGGGTGCTGTTCGTGACGCCGCTCGCGCCGTAGTCGAGCCCCGAGATGGGATTGATCTGATAACCCGCCGACAGCGACAAGGTGGTGCGCGGGTCGATGTCGTAGTCGAGCGCGCCGTAGGCCATCACCTCTTTTTCGCGCGTGCCGTTGACCGATTTCAACGCGTCGCTGCCCACCAGCACCGCACGGCCGCGCAACGAGCCGTCCTTGTTTAGCGGTCCGGTCACGTCGATCACCTGCCGCGCACTGCCGAACGAACCGATCCGCGTTTCCGTCGCCACGTGGAAGGTGTCCAGTGGACGCCTGCGCACCAGGTTCACCGTGCCTCCCGGGTCTCCGGCGCCGTCCATCACGCCCGACGGGCCGCGGAATATCTCGATGCGGTCGTACATGGCTAGGTCGAATTGCTGCTGGTACTGCAGGCCGCTCACCATCGACACGCCGTCGAACTCGATGCCGAGCATATTGCCGCGCGCCTTGAAGTAGGCGGTGCCGTCGCCATAATCGACCGACTGAACGCCCGTTACGTAGCGCAGGGCCTCCTGGATCGTCGTCATGTTCTGGTCGTCCATTCGCTGACGCGTTAGTACGGAGACCGAATTAGGGATCTCCTTGATCGACTGCTCCGTCTTGCCCGCGATCGTGGCGGTCTTCGATGTGTACGAGCCGGTGCCCTCGGTCGTCGCATCGGGCGTTGCGGTCGCCGAGACCGTCACGGCCGGCATGGTGTTCCCGGTCTGTGCAGGCGCGGCCTGCGCGCGCACATGGAGCGGCCATGCACTCAGCAGCGCCAGGGCAAGCGGTGTCAAACCCGGCGCAAGTGCGCGCCATCCCGTGAATTGCGCGCGACGCGCGACTGGTCTGTTCATCGTTGTTTTCATTGGTGTTCAACCCACTGTTGTAAAAAGCCGAGCGTTGTCCTTCCGGCAACGGGCGGACGGTTAAGAAAAACGGGTGGGGAACGATGTTGTTATGTCGGGGCGGGTCGTCCGCTCGCGGGTGCGGCCGTACGCGTCACGTGCGCGTCAGCGCGTGGACGGGCATGGATGGTCGTGGGTAGATCGCGTCGGGATGGCAAATGAGAAGCATTATTAAATGAGGCGGTAGGTTGGCATAACTCGCTGACAGGTAAGGAGAATAACTGTTCACAGAGCCGATAGGCTGACAATCGATATCGAATTTTGGACAAGAAAGCGTAATTTCGCGATATAGTCCGATGCCAGCTGAATGGCGAATGTTTCTCATTCCATATGCAGCCATGAAGGAATTCCTGCTCAAGCGCTACCCCATCACGACGCGGCCGTTGGCGCGTGAGGTGCTTGCCGCGGTCACGCGCTACCGGCATGGCGAGCGTGTGACGTGGCATCAGCATCGGCACGGCCAGCTTGTTTTCGCAGTGCGTGGAGTCGTGCGGGTTCTCACGCCCGCGCGCACGTGGACGTTGCCGCAGTCCCGCGCGGTGTGGTTGCCGTCGGACGTGGATCACGAGCTGCACGCTGTGGGTGAAACCGATCTGTGCAGCGTCTACATCGAGCCCGATGTGTTCCCCTGGCCATGGCGCGAGCCGGCCGTGATCGTCGCTTCGCCGCTGCTGCGCGAACTGGCTGTGACGTTAAGCGGGGACGGCGAAGAGTACGCGCCAGGAAGCCGCGCGGCGCTGTCCGCGCCGCTGCTGCTGAAGGTGCTCGCCGATACGCCTTCGGTACCTGAAAGCGGTGTGCCGCTGCCGCGTGACGCGCGGTTGCTGAAAATCTGCGAGCACATGATGAACGATCCGGCGAGCGATTATTCGCTCGACTTTTGGGGCGAACAGTTCGGTGCGAGCGGCCGCACGCTTGCGCGCTGCTTCAAACTGGAAACCGGACTGACGTTCGGCGCGTGGCGCCAGCAGATGCGGGTGGCCGAAGCCATCACACGTCTGGCGCTGGGCCAGCCGGTGACGCGGGTATCGATGGAGCTCGGCTATAGCAGTGCGAGCGCTTTTATCGCGATGTTCCGGCAGGTCACCGGCGATTCGCCGCAGCGCTATCTCGCGTCGACATGATGTTCTTTCGGAGGGCTCTTCAACCGCCGCTTGCGCCTTCGGAGCGGACATGCCGCGTCGAGCGCGGTCGGTGCGTGGTCGGACCCAGTAGGTTTCACACAGAGCCGTAAGCCGGCTGGTGAAGAAGCGTCTGGTGCGATATGCGTGGAAGCGCGCAGAGTCATTCGGATAGGGGCCATACTTTGTCCGATGCAGCAGACACGGCTCCAGCAGACTTCCAATAGCAGTATTTCTGTCAGTCCTTCACAAGCCCCAGCTCCACGAGCAGTTGGGGAATGATCGCTCACAACACCAGGTCGACATCGGGGAGCTGCCCTGCCCCGCGGAAAGCAGCTTTACACAATCAGGTGCCACCGATGCGTCTTCGAGCCATCCAATATGCCTTGATTCTTGCCTGCGGATGCATGGCTTTCGCCGATGCACTTGCCGCCGATGCTGCAGGCGTCGTCAAAACCCTTAAGGGCACGGTGCAGATCGAGCGGGCTGGAGGAAGTTCGGGTGCGGCCATCGGCAGCGAGGTTTACGGCAGCGATCGCATCGTGACCGGCCCTGAATCGTCCGTCGGTATCACGCTGCGCGACACCACCCAACTCTCGGCCGGCGCCAATACCATCCTCGAGCTCAACAAATTCGCGTTCAATAGCACGACCCATGAGGGGGGGCTCGACGCCTCCGTCAAACGCGGTTCCCTGGCCGTGATTTCCGGAAAATTGGCGAAGGCGAATCCGGACGCCGTCCGCTTCAGCACGCCGACCACCACGCTGGGCGTGCGCGGCACTGAATTCATCATCGAAGTCGGCGATAAAGGGGAGGGTGCACGTTGAAGGCCGCAATCCGACGTCGCGGGCTGGCATCAGCAGCGGCATTCGTCATGCTGGCTGTCCTGGCCGGGTGCAGCACGCCGGACAAAATTATTCTATTGCCGGATCCTGATGGCAAAGTCGGCGCGGTCATTGTCCACAGCGCCACCGGAGAGCAGACCTTGGACAAGGCTTACGCCGGGGTCGGCGTCACCAAGGGCGGTGACATCGAAAAAACGATGGATAGCCAATCCAGTGTGCAGGCACGATATGGCGAGCTACTCGCGGCCCGGCCGCCCCGGCCCATGACATTTACGATTTTTTTTCTCTTTGATTCCGCCACCGAGTTGGCTCCGGAGTCATCCGCCACGGTTAAAAAGCTAAAGGCCGTCCTGGCGACCTGGCCCGCGCCTGAGGTCGTGGTGGTCGGTCACACCGATATGGCGGGCTCTCAGGAGCACGACGACAGACTGTCGATGCGGCGGGCGGAAACGGTTGCAGCGTTTCTGGTCAAGGAAGGCATTCCTGCCAAACAGATAGAGACCGCTGCGCGAGGCAAGCGAGAGCCACTGGTGCCCACGGCAGATGGCGTTCCCAATCGCATGAACCGGCGCGCAGTCATCACAATCCAATGATCCGCGCCCGTCATCGGCGCTGAATGGCCTTCCCGTCGATGAAACGCTATTTCGACCCATGGCGTGCCCGGATCAGGAATCTGCTGAAGGCGGTACAGGGGCGTCCGGTGGCACTGGCGGTGTTGTTCGGCCTGAGCCTGCTCAACCTGTGCAGCGAATGGCCGACCGACATAGCACGTCCGGCTTTCGTGGACACGCTCGATGAGGCGCTTCCCGACTCTTTTAAAACAGCCCGGCAAATTCTGTTCGATCAGTATCAACGTCACTTCCCACGGGTTCCGACGGCTCAGCCCGTGACCATTGTGGAGATCGATGAGGAAACGCTTGCAACCGTCGGTCAATGGCCCTGGCCGCGAAATCGACTCGCGAGCCTGATCGATGCCATTGCGGCACTGAAACCGCTGGCTATCGGTCTCGACATTTACATGCCGGAGCCGGATCAGACCTCTCCCGACAAGGTGGCGGGCAATCTGCCGAAATCGGCTGCGGCTCTCGCCGCCGGCTTGCGGGCCCTTCCCAGTCACGAAGCCATTCTCGCCAGATCGTTGCGCGCAGCGCCGACCATCCTGGGTGCTGCAGCGCTCGATCATGCCGCCTTCGCCACCAGCACCGATCTGCGAAGCGCTCCGATCCTCGTTCATGGCACCGACCCGCTCGACCATGTGCAACGATTCGACTATGTGCTCGCCAGCCTGCCGGAATTGCAGGCGGCGGCCCACGGCCAGGCGATGCTGAGCGTGGCGCTCGAACAAGGCGTGGTCCGGCATATTCCCCTCATCAACGGTTTGAGGGAGAAACTGGTCCCCAGTCTACCGATGGAAATGCTCCGCGTCGCCACGGGTTCATCGGCGATCGACGTCTTTGCCGACACATCGGGCGTGCAAGCGGTGGGTGTCGCGGATGTGCTGGTGCCTACGCAGCCCGGGGGGGACATCTGGTTGCATTTCGCTTCCATTCGGTCGACGCTGAGCCGCTACGTATCGGCACGCGACATCCTGCAGGGAACAGTCGATCCGGAACGGATCCGGGACAAATTGGTGCTGGTCGGACTGACCGGTAGCGGCGTGACTGACATGCGCACGACGGCGTTGGGGGAACTGGTGCCGGGTATCGAAATTCAGGCGCAGGTCATTGAGACGATCTTCGAAGGACGTTTCCTGCGCCGCCCGACCTGGCTGAAATGGGCAGAATGCGCCGTCATCATGACGTTCGGGTTGCTGATCATCTGGTATGTGCCTCGCCCCCATTCGCGGTTCGCAGTATTCATAAGAACCCTCCCCAGGGGTGTCACCGCTCTGGGGATATGCCTGCATCTGCTGAATCTCCTATGCTGCTTCTTTATTTTCATGCGCTTCGGACTGCTGGTCGATGCAGCCTCGATTTTCATTATCCTGTCCGCGGTCATGGGCTGCTTCCTTTCACCTGCGTTGCTCCGCGCCGACGAACGAGCCAGAACGGAGGTCACGCCCGCGCCGCGGCGTGAAGACGACAACGACCGCACTGGCAAAGCGCCAGGTTCCTGAGGTAGCGCTTGTGCGGTGGGCCTGCAAGGTGAAAGCGGCCGTTGGCTTCACGTTGCATCGAAGGGCGCTCAGACGGAACGGGGCATTCATGCGGGACGATCGACGCGGGTGAATGAACGGCTCGACCATGAGTTTCCGGCGACACTGCTCGCGGATCAATTCGATACGGTCGAGTGAAGGGTAGTGTTGAGGTTCATATCCAGTCTCCTACAAGGATTTAACAGCGCAAAGAAACGGGGCGTTCCGCGGCCGCCGTCGCGAGAGCTACGCATTGCTGCGCAAGGACATCGGTTGGATCGACGAGACTGACGCGTGCGCCGGTCGTCCCCACGAAACTTGTCTGTGGCAATAAAAGCGGCAGCTCGGTACATCCCAGGACGATGACCTCAACGCCTTCCGCTATGAGCCCATCAATGGCCGCGGAGATATCGTCAAGACATCGTCCGTTGGTAAATCCCGCTTTCACCCCTTCCTTGCCATAGATCGCTTCCATCACTCGGGCCTGCAATTCCGCTCCAGGCACGATTTGCCGCAGCCCTTCTGATTCCAGCGCTTTCTCGTAGACACCGCTTGCGATCGTGCCGGAGGTGGCCAGCACACCAACGGAGCGCAGCAGAGGAAACGTTTCGCGCAGATGGCGGACCGTCACTGTCAGCATATTGACGATCGGTATGCCCAGATATGGCTGAATCCGTTCAACAAATGCGTGAGCGGTGTTACACGGAATAGCGATGAGGTCCGCGTCGCCCGACTCAAGCTTCTTGCAGGTCGCGTAAAGCGAAATAGTTGGGTCGGGCCCGCCACCGATCAGGTTTTCTGTGCGGTCGGGAATCTGCGGATTCTGTTCAATTAGAAGCCTGATATGGTCCTGATCTCGATTCGCTGGCGTATTGCGTACGATCTTCTGCATGAAGTCCACCGTAGCCGCGGGCCCAACGCCACCGACCACACCCACTTTGAATATGGATTCGGGCAAACCGTATTCGCCCGCAATCACGTACTGCGCATACGCAAGATTCGAATCGATCAGTGGCACTCGAAATGAGCCCATTTCCTCCGCCACGAGCGCAATCTCCGTCAGACCCGGTACGATGATTTGTGCACCTTGCGCGATGAGGTCCTCGCACGCCTCGCGCAGAAGCGCGACGGGCCGTCCAGACAGGTTTCCGCTCTTGATACCGTTCGCGCCGTAGACGGCTTCAGTAATGAGATCGATACCGTCGCGTGGGCGGGGATGAACGACTTCAAATTCCGGCTCAGCGAAATACTTTTCAAATAGCCCCTTTCGACGGGTGTAGTCCGAGCTCAGCACGCCGATTCGCCGTGCAGCCGGAAATTTTCTTCGCACATGACTGCGGACGGCTTCCACCATATCGACAATCTGCAAGGGCGAGTTAGCCTTTAGCTCGTCGATAAACGTGTGGCTGAGAAAGCAGGGGAGTACGACGGTCGTCACACCTCTTTTCTCGAAGCCGCTAATCATGTCGAAGATGTACAGCTTCCGTTGAGTCGTTGCCTCACTCCCTATGGCAGGGCTTCGGAAGGGATGCTGCTCGAAAATGACATCCACGTGTTCGGCATCGCTCGAGGCGGGCGTCGATTTGACGAGCTTGAAAAAGACGTCCGCGCTCGCCAGTGGACCCAGGCCGCCCACCACGCCGAACTTCTTCCCGCTCAGCACGTTTGCGCTGATCATTTTGTTTCGCCTTGCAGCTGGCCGAGGACAACGCGGTTCTCTCCGTCGGTCTGCTTGGCGACCCGCTTGGCCTCCCACTTCGCGATAACGGCTGTCGCGATGCTGTTACCGATCACGTTCGTGGCGGTTCGCCCCATATCGAGAATCTGATCGATGGCGAGGATCAACACCACGCCGGACGGAGGCAAATGAAACATCGGGGCAACGGCCGCAACCACCACTACGGAACCTCTTGCGACGCCGGCCATCCCCTTGCTGCTCAACATAAGCACCAGCAACATCATGATTTGCGTGCCTATCGGCATATCGATGCCGAAGGCCTGCGCAATAAAAATCGCGGCAAACGCCTGATACATCATCGAGCCGTCGAGGTTGAACGCGTAGCCGAGCGGCAACGTGAAGCCGACGACCTTCTTGTCGATACCGAACGCTTCAAGCTTCTCGGTCAGACGCGGATAAGCGGCCTCACTGCTCGCGGTCGAAAAAGCGAGCATCGCGGGTTCCCGGACCGCTCTTAGCAACTTCCAGATCGATTTACCCAGAAAGACGTGACCGACGAGGATGAGGGCAATCCACAGCAGGACGAGACCGAGGTAGAAGCTGCCGACGAGCTTGCCGTACGTGGTTAGTACATCCAGGCCGTTCACCGTAATCGCGGAGGCAAGGGCGCCGAAGACACCGATGGGTGCGAGCCGCATCACATAGTCGGTCAGCTTCAGCATTGCGGGGACGAGCGCATCGATGCCGGCGATCAGCGGTGTGACACGCGGGTCCTTTTTGATGGCACTCAGCACCACGCCAAACAGCACAGAAAAGACGAGGATTTGAAGAATGTCATTCCGAGCCATCGCATCGATGATGCTGGAAGGGAACGCATGCGTGACGAAGTCCTTGAAGTTCAGACCCGCGGTGTTGAGACCAGTGGCCACATCGGAACTGGTCTGCGTCATATGCAAGCCGGCGCCGGGCTGCAGCGCATTCGCAAGGACGAGGCCAAGCGCGAGCGAGAAGAGCGAGGCGCACACGAACCATCCCACCGACCTGAAGCCGATTCTGCGCACGTCGCTCGTCCCTTCCATTCCGCCGAGCCCGGACACCAGCGTGGCGAAGACGAGTGGCGCGATAATCATCTTCACAAGCCGCAAGAAGATGTCGGTAATGATCGAGAAGTAGCTGGCGATGGTCTTCGCTTCTGCGGCATCGGCTACGGTGCGATGGCACGCGTAACCGACAATCACGCCGAGCACCATGCCGACCACAATATAGAACGTTAGGCGGTTTTTCATTTCCATCAGTCCGAGGAAAGCGCACAAAGGTCTGACGTGACCACCGTACGCTGGCAGGAGGCAAAAACGCCGCTAGCGGGGCGACGTTTCTGTGTATGGACGGATGATAGAGATGAACGAAAAAGACTCAATGCGGGTCTGGCATGGGGATATGCGAGACTCGCATAACGCGGGATAACCCTTAATCTACGGTCTGCGATGCGGCGCGCAGGTGGCGCCACAGCGTGTCCAGAAACTCACTGCGATTCGAGGCATCCCGGTAGACGCGAAGCTCAACCTCGAGATGCCACGCATCCCGGCCGGCGGGGACCAGTTCGCCTGCGTCGAGCTCGGCGACGATCGAGCTTTTGGGAAGCCAGGCCACGCCTTCGCCTTCGAGGACCAGTTTCTTGAGGACCTCGGCCATGTCGGACTCGTAGTGAGGCCTTAAAGCCGGGGTTGCATCGACTCGACTCAGGAGGAGTGCGAGGCAGCGGCCGAAATAGCTGGTTTCTGTGTACGAAATCAACGGCAATGGACGCGCCGCCGTTCCAGGCAAACGGAACATGGGCGTACCACGCGGGTTTGGCCGGCAGACAGGCATCAGCACATCGACGCCTACGGTGAGATGCTCGTACCTGATCGGATCGAGGTGGAGAGGCAGCTCCGGGTGATGATAGGCAAACATCAGTTCGCAGTTGCCGTTCACGAGCATCAGAATGGAGTCGTGGACATTGGTCGGTATCACGCGGGCGCGTACCTCCCCGAAACGGGCAGTGAGCGCCTTTAGCCAGGCAGGCAGGAAACTTAGCGCGATGGTATGGCCCGCTGCAATCTGCAAGCCTTTGCCCGCCATGCGCTGGTCGATACGAATGATGGCTCGCGTATCGAATAGCTTCCCAAGAATGTCTACCGCTGCTTCTCGAAACAGTTGTCCGGCAGGCGTCAGCGTGGGAGGGAAGCTGCTTCGGTCAATGAGGTCCGCACCCACCCACTGCTCGAGCGACTGAATGCGCCTGCTGAACCCCGACTGGGTAACGTTCCGAAACTCCGCCGCTCGCGAGAAGCTCTGATACTGGGAGAGCGCGATGAAGTCCTCAATCCACTTGATTTCCATGTCGGATCCAATGTGTGCTGCGATGGCGCGTGCTGCCGGTGTGCCTAATCATTGATCTCGCGTCACAGCATGCGCGTGCGGTTCGTTTCTATCTTGCCTGCAATCAGGCTTACCGTTGCGCGCCGAATGGGAAAGCTCCGCGCGTGATCCCGAAAGCGGCCGGCCACCCCAACCGTGCGTTCAATGACCGTCTCCGCTGCACGAGCCGGTATACCCGTCAGGCTGGCAAGCTGCAATAGATGCCTGCGCGCCGGCGCGCGACTTTCGCCGCACACGTCCATTTGATGCTCACCGCCCGGCCCTTCGTTGAAGGTCAAGTCGTAAGCCGGTGAGAATTGCCACTGCCCTTGCGCCGACAGTCGGAAGGAGAAATTTTTCGTGTGGTCGTCCCGATTGTTGAACACGACATTGAACACACAGCGTTCAAAGGCCCGCAACACTTCACGCTCGTCCCGCGTGATGAAGCGAGTCAATTTCAGAAGCGAACCGTAGTCGATCGATGGACAGCGGAAGTTGGCGTTCAGCGCGCCGGCGGCGGTGTGCATCGGTACGCGCTGAGCGCCAGACCGGTCGAAACGCTCGATGCCGAATGCTGAAAGACGGGACCCGAGGTCAAAGTACCGTGTTGCCGGCACCGGAATCTCACACGCCTGCGCAAGCACGGCATACAGCGCCTCGACTGCGCACACTTCCTTGTGGTCGTACTGGTCGGGAAACTTGACCAGCCAGGGCGCGCCGGCACTCTGCTCCGAGTTCGACATGCGGCCACTGTGCGGGTCGAAGTTGACCAGCACTTTAGGCCGGGCGCCGTGTGGCGAGCCACCCATCAGGACGAGTTCGCGCAGCAACTCGGTACTGCCGTCCGTCATCACTTCGCGGACCTCCCGGGCAAGCTCGACAAGTTGCACATCCGAAGGTTGAAGATCGTCGCCCTGAGCCGGTTCAAAAACAAGCGCACCCATTGCCTTTTCGCCAATGAACGCAAGACGGTCGAGCGGGGACATCCGCGCAGGCTCCAAACCGCGCTGCCGAAAGAGACGGTCCATGAGTAGCATGCCCCAGCCGTCGGGCAGGGCATCAGAAATGAGCCCTGGCAAGCGAAACTGGTGGTCCGGGAAGCTATCGTAGGCCTGCTGACGCAAGGCCAGATGCAAGGGCGAAAGCTCGAGACCGCGTTGCTGGGCTTCGGAGGAGTACTCAAATATCAGGTTTGTCCCGTCGTCTCCGAGCTTGCCCAGTTCGAAACGCTCGCTCCAGCCGGCGTAGACGACGCTCAGTTTTTTCATCGTCACCTCCGGGAAGCCCGTTCACGCGTGGCGCTCGCCTTCTCCATCGCGCGAATGGAGCTCGGTTTGTATTCGAACAGAGGCGACAGCGAGCCGGTCAGCCCAAGCGCCATGGCTATCCGGAGAAGACTCTCAAGCGTTGCCTTCCCGGTACGCTCGAGGTTGCGTACCGCGCGCTCGGACACCCCTGCGCGGGCGGCCAGTTCGCTCTGCTGCAGATTCTGAGCGAGGCGTTGTGCGCGTAGCCGGTGACCCAGTTCAAGCGAAATTTCGTCCGCAGTAGCGAGATCAAAGAGCAACATTTTGCCGGTTATCCATCAAATTTGCCGATAAACATTAATATTTTACCGGTTAACTCCAATGTGATCAAGGTTGTCAATCGTTAACAGGCAAATATGTGCCGCTTAGATTGAGTTTTTCAAGTTAACCGGCCAAAAAACGATGATTACTTGAAGCCGCTCACGATGGCGCAGCTGCACTGCCTGCCTGCATGGCCGACGACTGCAGCCGCTCCGCATCCTGCGCCAGCGGCTTCCCGAATAGCCGGCTGTACTGCCGGCTGAATTGCGAGCCACTGAACGCGATACGCCCACGCCGAGCGTGCTCGGTGTGGGCGTAGTGGAATTCGCGAAGGATCTTTAACCAAGAGGATTGCTTACCGTATTGGAAACAGAATTCAATCCGGCGGTGTTCGGATAATCAGCTGCCGCGATACAAACTGCTGAGACGGGCAAGCTGGCCATCCTGCTCGGCTTGCACCAGCTCGTGGCGGACTTCTGCGCGCGTCTTCTGCATTGCGCCGATTGGCTCGGGTTCCATTGCTGCACTTGCGCGGCGTTCGATTGGCCACCGGCTGTTGCAGGCGCTTCAGAGGCGTGAGCGAAGCCAGCCGTAGCGAATGCTGCGAATGCCAAAGCGATCATTGAGGTTTTCATGTCGTACTCCGTGTACCAGTGAATTAAAAGGAAGGCGCCGCGATGTCAGGATCAAGGGCAGCAATTCGGTCAGTCATCTGCGATGTTGCTTGCGTCTTGCATCCGGCGTTGATGCATTAAAACGTGCCGACGTATCTGGCTTGTGTCGAGAAACCGGGTCAATTGCAATGTTCTGTATCACCTCGACGCCCAGATACATTGCGATACGAATCACGGGTTTTCCGCCAGCAAGGCTTTGATCTTCGCCTCGGTCTGGTCGTAGTCACCTTCGCCGAAGTGCGTGTAGGCCACGTGCCCTTTCTTGTCGACCAGATAAAACGCAGGCCAATACTGGTTGTCGTAGGCGCGCCACGTTGCGTAGTTGTTGTCCTGCGCGACCGGGAACGTAATGTCGAAGCGCTTGATCGCCGTCTTGACGTTGTCCGTGTTGCGCTCGAACGGATACTCGGGCGTGTGGACGCCGACCACCACCAGGCCCTGGTCCTTGTATTTCTGATTCCAGGTCTTTACGTAGGGCAGCACGTGGATGCAGTTAATGCAGGTGTAGGTCCAGAAATCGACCAGTACAACCTTGCCCCGCAATTGCTGCATGGTCAGGGGATCGCTATTGAGCCATTTGTCGATGCCGGTGAATTCCGGCGCGGTCGTGCCGTTGTTGACCTGGTTTGCGGTGGGATTTGCGGCAGCGCTGGCCGCAGGACTTGCAACGAGCGTTGCGAGTGCGGTAGCGCCGGCTGCCACGGTTGCGGCGAACAGGGCGACGGTAGCAGTGGTTTTGAGTCGGGAGAGCATGTCAGTGTCCTTTCAGGGAGGGGAAGACCCGGGACTGGAACCAGACGTCGCGTCGGGTATTCCAGTGGTGAACATGGCTGCATTGGAACGCCCGTTCGTATCTGGCGTGTGTCGCCGGGGGGGCCCGGGTGCAATGTTTTGTGTCAGCGGAACGTCCAGATACATTGCGATACAAAGCGTCGCGCGTACTGGGCTATAAAGCAGCCATGCCTACTGCGGAGCGACACATGAGTACCGAATTGCTGCAAGGGGCCTGTCATTGCGGGACCGTGAAATTTGAAGTTCGTACTGCCGTCGTTCCTGCCGCGCGTTGCAATTGCAGCCTGTGCCGGCGCAAGGGCGCGCTGATGACGCCGCCGTTCGCCGCGGGCGAACTGAAGATCCTGCAAGGTGAGGAAGCGCTGACGCTCTACCAGTTCAATACGCGCACGGCGAAGCACTACTTCTGCAAGCATTGCGGCATTTATCCGTTTCACCAGACGCGTAGAGATCCGCATTTGTGGCGGGCCAACATCGGTTGCCTGAAGGGCGTCGACCCGTATACGCTGGAGGCCAGTGTGGCCAATGGCGCCAGCCTGTCCGTCGTGGAGGATGCATGAGACGGCTCATGGCGATTCTCGCCTTCCTGGCGGGCGGATTGGCCGCGGAACTGGCGCACCCCGTGCACTGTTCGCTGGTCAACGTGAACCGGGTGCGAGTCAATCGTCGAAAGGATTGATCCATTGATGGAAAACACCGATCACGTGCTGATCGTCGACGACGATCGCGGCATCCGCGAATTGCTCGCCACCTATCTCGAGAAGAACGGCATGCGCGTTTCGCTCGCCGCTAACGGCCGGCAGATGCGCACCGTCCTCGAGCAAGGCGCGCCCGATCTGATCGTGCTAGACCTGATGCTGCCTGGCGAAGACGGTCTCGTGCTGTGCCGGGAATTGCGTGCCGGCAAGTTTCGCGCGGTGCCGGTCTTGATGCTGACCGCTCGCAGCGAGGAGACAGATCGCATTGTCGGGCTGGAAATGGGCGCGGACGATTACCTTGCCAAGCCGTTTGCGGTGCGCGAACTGCTGGCGCGGATCCGCTCCGTGCTGCGCCGCGCGCGGATGCTGCCGCCCGGCATGCAGGTGACGGAAACGGCGCCGATGATCGGCTTTGGCGACTGGCGGCTCGACACTACCGCGCGCCATCTGCTCGACGCCGAGGGCACCATGGTGGCCTTAAGCGGCGCGGAGTATCGCTTGCTGCGCGTGTTCCTCGATCATCCACAGCGCGTGCTCACGCGGGATCAATTGCTCAATCTGACCCAGGGCCGCCAGGCCGATGCGTTCGACCGCTCGATCGATCTGCTGGTCAGCCGTTTGCGGCAACGCCTGCAGGACACTGCGCGCGAGCCCCGTTACATCAAGACGCTGCGCAGCGAGGGTTACGTATTTTCGGCGGCCGTGACCATGATCGAAGGCAGTCCATGAAGCTGAGTACATTGCTGCGCTGGCCGCGCACGCTGTTCGCACGGCTTGCCCTGATTCTCTTTGTCAGCCTTGCGCTGGTGCAAACGCTATCCGTCTGGCTCACCATGACGGAACGGGACCAGACCATGACGAACGTGATGATGGGTTACATCGAACGCGAGGTCACCAGCTCCGTCGCGCTGCTCGATCATTTGCCGGCTAACGAGCGCGCTGAATGGCTGCCAAGGTTGGCGCGGCGTACCTATACCTTCAATCTGGGACCTGGGGTCGCCGGCGCGCCTCCGGATGCGAAGCTCTCAGCGAGGGTGGCGCAATCCATTGCGGATGGCATCGGCAAACGCTATCCGCTCACGGCCAACGCTGTCCCCGGTGACCCGGACCGCCTGCAGATCCATCTGCAGTTGAGTGACGGCACACCGCTGACGATCGACTATCACCCGATGCCAGGCGCGCCGCTGTCGCCGTGGTTGTCGTGGGTGCTGGTGCTGCAACTGGTGGTGCTGGCCGCCTGCTGCTGGCTGGCGGTACGGCTGGCGACGCGCCCACTGAGCCATTTGGCGCGAGTGGCCGATACCTTGGGCCCCGACCTGAAGGTGGAGCGCCTGCCCGAAGACGGACCGGACGAAGTGGCGCGCGCGGCGCGAGCGTTCAACGCCATGCAGGACCGCATCAAGCTATACATGACCGAGCGCTTGCAGATCCTCGCGGCGATTTCGCACGACCTGCAAACGCCGATTACCCGCATGCGTTTGCGCGTCGACGTGATGGACGACGACGCGCAAGGGGCCAAGCTGCAGCAGGACTTGCAGGAAATGGAAACCATGGTCAAGGAAGGCGTCACATACGCGCGCACCATGCACGGCGCCAGTGAGGCGCCCCTGCGTATCGATCCGGACGCGCTGTTCGACAGCCTCGTGTTCGACTATGTCGATGCCGGCAAGGACGTTTCGCTGCACGGGCGAATCGACACTGCACTGGTGACGCGTCCTCAGGCGTTGCGCCGGATCGTGGGCAATCTCGTCGATAACGCGCTGAAGTTCGGTGGGTCGGCCGAGATCAGAGTCGCCTCGCAGGACGGGCACGTGATGGTCTCCGTGCTCGATCGCGGACCGGGTATTCCGGCGGAGTCGCTGGAAGCGGTGTTTGAACCGTTCTACCGGCTGGAAGGATCGCGCAATCGCGGAACCGGCGGTACCGGGCTGGGCCTCGCGATTGCGCGGCAACTCGCTTTGGCGATGGACGCTGCGCTGTCCTTGCATAACCGGCCCGACGGCGGCCTGGAAGCCAGGCTTGTGTTGAAAGGCGTCAGCCAGATTCCGATAGCGCATTGAGTGCGCGGTATGCGGCAGCTTTTCGTCGTCGAGCATCATTGTCAGGATGCCGCGCCTTTTCGTCGATGAGCGCCAACTCTCCCCGCCGCCTCTGTATCTCAATGTATCTGCGCCGTCGTTAATTACATAACGTTGCACTGGCGCTCCTCACGGACACAAGCCAGATACGTCCAGGGGTTTTAATACTTTCAGGCCAGATTTTCTGGCTTCGCAAGCCAGACGTGCTTTATGCCAAGCCGCGAGCCTGATCGACATTCATCAAGGGCATCGGCAAATCTGGCGCTGCGTTGATAGGGCTAACCTTTGAGGAGAATCAGCGATGCCGGACCAGATCAATACTCGACGTCGTCGTCTGCTTGGGACGACCGTTGCGGGTATCAGTTTGATGGAGTTGGGGTTGAGCGGGCTCGCCAAGGCGCAGTCGAACGGCACGCCATCCAGTACGAAAACCGCAACGCGTGTTGCTTCGTTCGACAACATCCGCCAGGTCAACGCCGGGACGCTCAGCATCGGTTATGCCGAAGCGGGGCCGCAGAATGGACCGGTGGTCATCCTGCTGCACGGCTGGCCCTACGATATCTACAGCTTCGCCGAAGTCACGCCATTGCTTGCATCTGCGGGCTATCGGGTCATCGTGCCGTATCTGCGAGGCTATGGCTCGACACGGTTCCTGTCCGCGGATACGCCTCGCAACGGTCAGCAAGCGGTGGTTGCCGTCGACATCATTGCATTGATGGACGCATTGAAGATCGACAAAGCGATCTTTGGCGGCTTCGATTGGGGCGCACGCACGGTGAATATCATTGCGGCGCTGTGGCCGCAGCGATGCAAGGCGATGGTGTCGGTCAGCGGTTATCTGATCGGCAGTCAGGAAGCCAACAAGGCGCCGCTGCCGCCGAAGGCTGAGTTGGCCTGGTGGTATCAGTTCTATTTCGCCACGGAGCGCGGCCAGGCGGGGTATGAAGCGAACCGCCACGACTTCAACAAGCTGATCTGGCGTCTCGCGTCGCCGAAATGGAATTTCGACGATGCAACGTTCGACCGCTCGGCGGAGTCGTTCAACAATCCTGATCACGTTGCGGTGGTGATTCACAACTACCGCTGGCGGCTGGGGCTCGTTAACGGCGAACCGCAATACGACGAACTCGAGAAGCGCCTGGCGACGGCGCCGACCATTGCTGTTCCGACCATCACCATGGAGGGCGACGCGAACGGCGCTCCGCATCCCGAGCCGGCAGCCTACGCGAAGAAGTTTACCGGCAAGTATCACCATCGGAACATTGGCGGCGGCATCGGACATAACCTGCCACAGGAAGCGCCGAAGGCATTTGCCGATGCCATCGTCGATGTCACCCGCCTTTAGCCGAATGGAGGCAATCCGGCGAACCCGGGTTGGCGATGGTCCCCGAGCGGGCCACAAGGGGGGGTGTGCCGGGCCTGACGTCGTTAAGCTGTGATGCCCGTCAGGTCCGGCCGGTTGCTTTCTGTTGCACCCAGGAGGTTGCGCGAATGGTGCCCTTGCGGGCACCACGCGTTGCGGACTAGTGCTTGGGTGGTGTGCTGCCACCGCCGAGTCCACCTGTGAGGCCACCTAGCAGGTTCGTCAACGGCGCGAGCGGAGACGAGCCGCCGCTTGTGCCGGTGAGTGCGCTGGTGAGTGTGCCGACCAGGTTGGTTAGTGGTGCAGCCGGGTTGGTCGCGGAGCTTGTCGACGATCCGTGCGAGGTGCCGCCGCCCAGGCCGCCGGTCAGTCCGCCGAGCAAGGTGGTAAGCGGTGCGACAGGGCTGCTGCCTTGCGAGGTGCCGCCGCCCAAGCCGCCGGTCAGTCCGCCGAGCAAAGTGGTAAGCGGTGCGACAGGGCTGCTACTACCTTGCGAGCCGCCGCTCACCGAGCCTAGTGACAGGCCGCCGAGCAGAGCGGTCACAGGTGCCAGCAGGCCACCGGTGGCATGTCCGCTCGATCCGCCTGTAACGCCTGTCGTGCCTTTTGAACCACCGATTGTGCCGTTGCCCACGCCGTTACCGTTCCCGCTACCGCTGTTGTTGCCCAGGGTGATCGGCACGATAGGCACGCTGATCGCGCCGACGCTGACGACCAGGTTCACGATCGGGTCAAGGAGGCCGCTGGTGGTCTGGTTGCCGCTACCGGCACCGACTCCAGTGGAGCCGCCGGAGCCGCTGTGACCACCGTTGCCAGGGCCACCGCCGTATCCGCCGCCTGAGCCGCCTGAGCCACCTGAGCCACCTGAGCCACCTGAGCCACCTGAGCCGCCGTGGCCGCCGTTTCCGGAGCCGCCGCCGTTTCCAGAACCGCCACCGTTTCCAGAACCGCCACCGTTTCCAGAACCGCCGCCGTACCCACCGCCCGAGCCGCCTGAACCGCCCGAGCCACCGGAACCACCCGAGCCACCGGAACCACCCGAGCCACCGTTTCCAGAACCGCCGCCGTTTCCAGAACCGCCACCATTTCCAGAGCCGCCGCCGTTCCCACCACCCGAACCGCCGGAGCCGCCTGAACCGCCTGAACCTCCCGAGCCACCTGAACCACCCGAGCCGCCGTTTCCAGAACCGCCACCGTTCCCACCACCCGAACCACCGGAGCCACCCGAACCGCCGGAGCCACCAGAACCACCGGATCCACCCGAGCCGCCGGAGCCACCATGGCCACCGTCTCCGGAACCGCCGCCGTTCCCACCGCCCCAGCCGCCATGGCCTCCATCACCAGAGCCCCCCGAACCGCCTGAACCACCAGAGCCCCCTGAACCACCGGAGCCACCCGAACCACCTGAGCCACCATTTCCAGAACCGCCGCCGTTCCCACTACCCGAACCACCCGAGCCAGTGGAACCACCGGAGCCACCATAACCGCCATAACCACCACCGCCAGCAAACCCGCCACCGTACCCCGAGCCGGAAACCGTCACGCCGCCCCAGGTCGTGCTGCCGCCAAAACCGGAGCCACTACTCACACCCGAACCACTACCGGTCCACCCGCTGGGCGTGCCGCTGCCGCCTGTCCCTGAGAATCCCGATCCCGGTTGCCCGGTGCCCGTCCATCCGCCGCCTTGCGTGATTGAACTCGGCGGTGTGGACGTGACATCTCCAGCCTGACACGAAGTGGCGAGCGACCACCATAGGAGTGCGCTTGCCGATGCAACAAGAGTGTGCTTGAAGGGAGCCATGATTAGTCCTTTCGCGATGGAATCGCGTCCTGATTCGTCAAAGGTGTAATCAGTGCCCCCGGAAAACCGCTGATCGGTCTTGCAGAAAAGGGTTACTTTGAGCCCGACATCGCGTGTGTGCGCGTCGCCTTCGTTTAGTTCTAGAGCAGGGTGCGGTTGCGCCATGCTCGGATGTGGCTTACTCGGGCAGTTGGTCGCCGCAAGTTCCGAGCCAACGCGCCGGTGACGACGCGCGGCACGATCCGCGCGTGGGCATTGCCAAAATTGACTGGCGTGCGACGGAGAGCGTCTTGCTGGACGGGGTAGATCGGGCACGGTGCGGAACACGGCGACGGCATCGTGTGGTGCGTGTTACGTCCCACGTGTTACGTGTTCCCGCCACGTCGAACGTAACCTCGCCGTTACACGTCGTGCTGGGCAAATAGCTCAGACAAAAGGTGACACCTTCATGATACGGAGTCCGATGTATAAGGCGCATGTTGGAAACGCGCGTTTAGATTTTCACCGGCGGCGCGTTGATCAAGTGCGCGTCAAACCTCGCCCTTCAGGGCGGGGAAGGATAGCGCGGACGGCGCAGCCGTCCATTTTGGCGCTCAGTGCGGCGTTCGCTGCTGCTCGATGTACTGGCGGATCACGGCAATAGGCGCTCCGCCGCGGCTACCGGCGAAACAGAACGGCGCCCCACGCGCGCCGCCCCACAGTTTGCGCCGGATGCCCGGATAGTTCCTCTTTCTGATCATGCGGCTGGATACGTCGTTCAGGGCTATTCACCAGAGACGTCCCAAAAACCATAATTGAGTCATGCAACGACTCCAGGCCTTCAAATTCGAACTCATGCCCACTGGCGAGCAGGCGCGCAAGATGCGCCAGTTCGCGGGCGCGTGCCGGTTCGTCTATAACAAGGCTCTGGCGCTCCAGCGAGAGAACCGCGAGGCCGGTGGCAAGTTTATCGGCTACGTCGGGATGGCGAAGCACCTCACCGCATGGCGAAACAGCACAGAAACGCCGTGGCTGAAGGATGCGCCTGTCCACACCTCGCAATGCGCGCTGAAGGATCTCGATCGTGCGTTCGTCAACTTCTTCGAGAAGCGCACCGCCTTCCCGCGCTTCAAGCGCAAGGGCATGCGCGATTCGTTCCGCTATCCCGACGCAAAGCAGATCAGGCTCGACCGCGAGAACGGCCGCATTTGTCTGCCGAAGCTCGGCTATATCCGCTGCCGCAACAGCCGCACCGTACCCGGCGAGGCCCGCAGCGCGACGGTATCGCTGCGCGCTGGCAAGTGGTACGTCTCAATCCTCACGAAGCGCGAGGTCGAGCAGCCTGTGCCGCACGGCCCCGCAGTCGGCATTGACGTAGGCGTGGCCCGCTTTGCGACGCTGAGCGACGGCGCGTTCATCGCGCCGCTCGCCAGTTTCAGGAAACACGAACAGCGCCTGGGGAAGTATCAGCGGCGCATGGCGCGCAAGGTCAAAGGATCGTCGAACTGGAAAAAGGCGAAGGCTCGCGTGCAGCGCATCCATGCGCGCATCGCGAACGCCCGCAACGACTTCCTGCACAAGGCATCGAACACGATCAGCAAAAACCACGCAATGATCGCCGTCGAGGACCTGCAGGTGCGCAACATGTCCGGGTCCGCAAAGGGCAGCGCAGAAACACCAGGGCGCAATGTCCGCGCCAAGTCGGGCCTCAACAAGTCGATCCTCGATCAGGGATGGTTCGAGTTTCGCCGCCAGTTGGAGTACAAAACAGCGTGGCGCGGCGGCTTCTTCGTCGCTGTCCCGCCGCAGAACACGAGCCGCACGTGCCCGTGCTGCAGCCATATCTCGGCCGACAATCGCCGCACGCAGGCTTTATTCGCGTGCATCAGATGCGGCCACGAAGCAAACGCCGATCACGTCGGCGCGATCAATGTGTTAGAGCGCGGACAGCGCTTGTTAGCCTGTGGAGAGCCGGTGCAGTCGGGCCACTCTGTGAAGCGGGAACTCACCGAAGTGACTCAGGCCATCGTGACCTAAGCACCGTAGGAATCCCCGTCCCTCAGGGCGGGGAGGATGTCAAATGCGTCACATGCATGGACTGATTTGTTTTATGAATTTGTAAGAACGAGCAGATTAAGATCGAATGTCGGGCGCTGCACGCCGGATGTGGCTCCGGCAAGGGGCCCCGGCGTGGCGGCACGCTTACCGCCCGTTGGCGGTTGTTCATTTACGCCGCGCATTTCCTAAAAAGAACGACGAAGGAGAAACATGAAATCCCTGCTTGCTACCCTGACGATTGCGCTGCTCGCCGTGTCGTCCGGCAGCGCCATCGCGAAGGATTGGTCGACCGTGCGCTTCGGTGTCGACGCGAGCTATCCGCCGTTCGAATCGAAATCCGCCGACGGCAAGCTCGTCGGCTTCGACATCGACCTGGGCAACGAGATCTGCCGCCGCCTGAACGCCCAATGCGTGTGGGTCGAAAATGCCTTCGACGGGATGATTCCCGCGCTGAAGGGGCGCAAGTTCGACGGCGTGCTATCGACCATGTCGATGACGCCGGCACGTCAGGCACAGATCGCGTTCTCGTCGAAGGTATTCCGCATCCCGACACGCCTCGTCGCGAAGAAGGGCGCGACGATTGTGCCGACGCCGGAAGCGCTGAAGGGTAAGCGAATCGGCGTCGAGCAGGGTTCGATTCAGGAAACGTACGCGAAGACGTACTGGGAGCCGGCCGGCGCGGTGATCGCGTCGTACCAGGATCAGGATCTCGTTTACTCGGACCTGATCGCCGGCCGCATCGACGCATCGCTGCAGAACGCGGTGCAAGCTGACGTCGGATTCCTGCGGACGCCGCGAGGCAAGGACTTCGCATTCGCCGGCAATCCGCTTTACGATGCGAAGACGTTGGGAAGCGGTACCGCGATCGGTTTGCGCAAGGAGGACACCGACCTGAAGGCGAAGATCGACCAGGCGATCGCCGACATGCGTGCGGATGGCACGTACGACAGGATCGCGAAAAAGTATTTCGACTTCGACGTCTACGGCCAATAAAGACAGCCCGGCCGACGCACGCGATTGAGCGGTGAGTCGGGCTGTCGTCGCGACCCGCTCAATCGCCTGGCGCGCAGCCGTCCCACCGGTGATCAGACGCGCCGACCAGCGTCAACGTTATCGCCCGGACTTGAGTTGTGTCCACAGCCGGTTTTCAAGGCGCAGGATATCGGCCGGCAACGGCAACGACAGGGTGAGCGATTTCATCTTGTCCCCGCGAGGGTAGACCGCTTCGTTATCGAGGATCGCCGGCGTCACATACACACGGGCAGCAGCGTTAGCGTTGGGATAGAAGACCTGATTGGTGATCGCCGCGCTAACCTTGGGCTGAAGGATGTAATTGATCCATTGCATCGCGGCTTCCGGGTGAGGCGCATCTTTCGGAACCCCCATCAGATCGAACCACAGCACGCCATCGCCTTTCGGAATGACGTAGCGAATCTCATAGGGACGATGGGCTTCTTCTGCGCGCCGCTTCGCGATCCCGACGTCGCCTGACCACGCTAGCGCAATGCAGACATCGTTATTAGCCAGGTCGTTGATGTAGCCGGAAGAATTGAACTGGGTGATGTACGGGCGAATCGTTTTGAGCAGCTTGTACACCGCCTGATAATCGGCGGGGTTGGTGCTATTGGAATCCTTATGCAGGTAGATCAAGCCAACCGAGAATGCGTCCTCTGCGGAGTCGAGCACGGAAACGCCGCAGGTTTTCAGTTTGGATACGTACTGCGGATCAAACAGCAGATCCCAGCTATCGTAAGGGGCGTCCTTGCCTAGTATTTGTGTCACCTTCGTGACGTTGTAGCCGATACCATCCGTTCCCCATGACCATGGCACGGTGTATTGATTACCCGGATCGGCTGAAGCCAGCATCTTCATGAGCACGGGATCCAGATTCGCCAGGTTTGGAATCTTGCTCTTGTCGAGTTTCCGATAAACGCCCGCTTCAATTTGCTTGCCGGCATAGCTGGACGACGGCACCACGATGTCATAGCCCGATGAACCGCTTAGCAACTTGGCCTGCAAGGTGTCGTCGCCGTCATAGACGTCGTATCGCGTGTGAATCCCGGTTTCCTTTTCGAACCCCGACACGGTGTCGTCGGCGATATTGTCCGACCAGTTATAGACATTCAGTTCTTCGGCTTTGGCATGGTGTGTCGTTACAGCCAGGATTCCCGCTGCTGCGAGAAGTCCAGTGACGACGGTGATGAGATGGCGGGATGTCATAGTGGCCTTTCGGTTTTAATGAAGGAACTCATGCGAGGGGAAGAAGCGTCAGTCAGCGAACGGGCGGTCCGCCCGATCTGCTGCGCGGCGCCAGCCAACTTGCTCCAGGGCTTTCAGCAGCCGGGTGGCACCGAGCGCGGGCACATGAACGCCTTGGCCTTCCGCATCTTCAGCAGCCACAAGGGCGTTGAGAATGGCCTCTTCGACCGCTTCCGCAGCCGCGACGAATAGCGGAGAAATGAAATCGTGGCTGACGCTGCGCACGCTGATGACAGGTTCGATCGCTTTGCCGTAATCCGCCGGCGGTATGCCGCGGTTGCCGACCGAGAAGGCGATGAAGATGTCGCCACTGGAATATTCGGTGCCGCCTCCCACCCGGGCTAACCCGATGCTTGCGCGTCGTGCGACCTGCTCGCATTGATGCGGAAGCAGCGGCGCGTCAGTCGCAAGCGTCACCACGATCGACCCCATTCCAGGGACGCC
Organism: Burkholderia sp. GAS332; assembly: GCA_900142905.1. Taxonomy (NCBI): domain Bacteria; kingdom Pseudomonadati; phylum Pseudomonadota; class Betaproteobacteria; order Burkholderiales; family Burkholderiaceae; genus Burkholderia; species Burkholderia sp. GAS332. The sequence continues at coordinate 52,831 of FSRV01000002.1, forward strand.
CGTCCGACGCCGGTCGAATGGCGATGGCAGATTTCGCAACACCTCGCCAACCGGATAGCCGGCCACACGCAGCGCATCACGGCGGCCGTAGTTCGCCTGGACCAGTGCGCCCACGGTCCAGCCGCCGTCCTCGGGTGCGAGCTTGCGTGAGGCGGTTCCGATGCCGCCTTTGAATTCATGACAAATCATGCCGGTGCCGCCGCCAACCGATCCCTCGGCGACCGGTCCACTGCGGGCCTGCGCCAGCGCATCATGGACATGCGCCGCGGTGACATGTTGTCCCCAGATGTCGTTCAGCACCCCATCGAAGGTTTCCAGCACCACCGGCATGCACCAGTACTGGCTATCGCCGACCCATGCGCGCTCGGCGGCGACCAGTGCATCGCGCACCACGCCGACGCTGTGCGTGTTGGTGTAGGCAATCGGCGTGGTCAGCAATCCCGCTTCGCGTATCCATTCGAGACCCGTGGCATCGCCGTTTCCGTTGAGCACATGACAGCCGGCATAACAGGGGTCGAACCGTGCGATGCCGGCGCGTGGCTCGATGATCGTCACACCGGTTCGAATCGAAGCTTCTGCGCGATTTTCGACCAGGGTACGATGGCCGACTCTTACGCCTTGCACGTCGGTGATGCTGTTGAAGGGACCGGGCGTGCCGTGGCCGACTCGAACACCGATGTCTCTGATACCCATACTTTTCTCCTGTGTTGCTTGCCGCGAGCAAGCTTGTCGGCGCGCATGCGTCGGGGTACGGAGATGGTAGGGTGGGGGACGATGGGTGAAAATCAGGCCGAAGGGCTAGAACGATGGGGCGACCTACCCTCTTAGGGGTAGTGGGGGAAACTGACATGCAGCTTGAAGTCGCGGACGTTGCATTTCATCAGCGGCTTGGACGTCTGGTCGAAAAACTCGATGACAAACAGTTCTGGCACGCGCTGATCGACCTGTTGCGCAAAGTGGTCCACTTTGACAACTGGGTGGTGGTGATCTTCTGGCCCAACGGGAAACCCCAGTTGATTGCGGAGATCCAGGCGCGCACGCCGCACGACGAACTGTTCAAGGGGTATTTGAACAGCGTCTATTTACTGGATCCTTTCTATCAATTCAGCCTGGGCGCGATTAGCCCGGGGGTGTATTGCCTCGACGAAGTGGCGCCCGATCACTTCCGCGAAACCGAATACTTTCGCCGTTATTTTTCGGTGAACGTGCTGGAAGACGAGGTGCAGTTGTTGGCCCCACTGCCCGCGGGTGGAACGCTGTCTGTGTCGATCGGCAGTGAACGCCGCTTTAGCTCGACGGAAATCGGGACCCTCTGTCTTTACGGCGCATGGTTACTTCCGTTGATGTGCCATGCGCTGTCGGCACAGACCGCTGTGCTGCCTCCGCCGGTGAGTTCTGCCACAGGAAGTGACCGGCGCCTTCACTTCGAACAGGCGTTGCGCAAGCGCTCAAATGCGTCGCTGACTCATCGTGAAATCGAAGTCGCGCTAATGATTCTTGCCGGTCATTCGACAAAAAATATGGCAAGGCTACTCGGCGTGTCACCTGCGACTGCTAAGGTTCATCGGCGCAATCTTTACAAGAAGCTGGATATCTCATCCCAGGCGACGCTGTTCCTGCTCATCATGGATGAAGAGCCGGAGGCAAGCTGAGGCGGATCGTAAGGAGCGTTTCTTCGGCCTCGTCACGCTCGGCGCGGATTTTGAGGGAAGCGCCATGCACAGCAACCTGCTCGCGGCTTACGACAAGCTTTTTGCTCCGGTAGCCGTGGTGGCCTGAAGGCGGGAGGACGCGTCGGCTCGCGGGTGGGTTCAAACCGGCTTTGAGACGCGCCCTTTTTTCTGTACGCTGTCACCAACAGGCCGGTCGCTGATCGGCCCGTTGGCGGAGAACCAGCGTGACCAGACGGGCCGCCCGGCGTTTGCGGGCCGGCGCACCGTCCGCTGGGGCAGGGCACCACCCACTGAGAAGGAGCCAGTCATGGAATCGTCTTCAGGCCCGCAACCGGGCGCCCCTGCCGGCCACGCCGCGGAAACCAGCCACGGGTCGATGCCCAAGCTGGCGCTGGCCGCCATTGGTATCGTGTTTGGCGACATCGGCACCAGTCCGCTTTACACCATGAGCACGGTATTCGACTCGGGTCACGGGCTGGTGCTCAACCGCCTCAATGTGCTGGGCGTGGTGTCGCTCATCATCTGGTCGCTGATCATCGTGGTGACGCTGAAGTACGTGACGCTGATCATGCGTGCCCACAACCACGGCGAGGGCGGCATCATGGCGCTGCTGGCGCTGGCCTCCAGTTCGGTGATGGACCGGCCCCGCCTGCGCAACGGGCTGCTGCTCGCCGGCGTGTTCGGCGCGGCGCTGTTCTACGGCGACGGCGTCATCACCCCGGCTATCTCGGTGCTCAGCGCGGTGGAAGGGCTGCAAGTGGCGGAGCCGAAGCTCAAACCCTATGTGGTGTCGATCGCGCTGGCCGTGCTGATCGGTTTGTTCGTGGTGCAGCGGCGCGGCACGGCGGGCATCGGCGCGGTGTTCGGGCCGGTGATGGTGTTGTGGTTCGGTGTGATTGCGGTGATGGGACTGCTCAGCATCGGTCGCGCGCCGGCCATCCTGGCCGCGTTCGACCCGTTCGTGGGCCTCGAATTCCTGATTCGTAACGGCTGGCGGGCCTTTGTCTCGCTCGGCGCGGTGGTACTGGCGCTGACCGGCGCCGAGGCGCTCTATGCCGACATGGGCCACTTCGGCGCGCCGCCGATCCGCCTGTCGTGGTTTGCACTCGTGCTCCCCGCGCTGGCGCTCAATTACCTGGGGCAAGGCGCGCTGCTCTTGTCGGACCCCAAGACCGTGGACAACCCCTTCTTCCACCTCTTCCCGTCGGTGGCGCTGTTCCCGATGGTGGTGCTGGCCACGGTGGCGACCGTGATCGCGTCGCAGGCGGTAATCAGCGGCGCGTTTTCCATGACCAAGCAGGCCATGCAACTGGGCTTCATGCCACGCATGGGCATCGTTTATACCTCCGAACGCGAGGTCGGCCAGATCTACGTGCCCGCCATCAACTGGCTGCTGCTGATCGCGGTGGTGGGGGCGGTGCTGGGCTTCGGTTCCTCTACGGCGCTGGGTTCGGCCTACGGTATCGCGGTGACGGGCACCATGATGATCACCACGTTCCTCACGTTCTACGTGGTGCGCTACGCCTGGCACTACAACGTGTGGCTGTGCTTGCTGGCCACCGGCTTCTTCTTCATCATCGACTTCACGTTCTTCGCGGCCAACCTGCTGAAGTTTGTAGATGGCGGATGGTTCCCGCTGCTGCTGGGCGCCATCATGTTCATCGTCATGTCCACCTGGCACCGTGGCCGCGCACTGATGATTGAACAGGCCAGCGTCCATGCCGGCGAGTTGCCGCTGTCCACGTATCTGGACAGCCTGTTCGCGAAGGAAACGATACGTGTGCCCGGCACCGCCGTGTTCCTGACCATCGACCCCAACACCGTGCCGCACGCGCTGGTCAACAACCTGGAGCACAACCACGTGCTGCACGACCGTGCGCTGTTCGTGCACGTGACCAACCAGGATGTGCCCTATGTACCACGCGAGCAGCGCGTGGCAATCACACCGCTGGGCCACAACTGCCACACCATCGTCGTGGCGTACGGCTTCAAGGACGAGGCCAACCTGCCGCAAGCGCTGCGCGACTGCGGGCCTAAAGGCCTGGTGATCGATCCGGCGCTGGTGTCCTATTTCCTGAGTCATGCCACCGTGGTGGCAACCGGAGGCAAGGGCATGCCGGTGTGGCGCGAACGGCTGTTCAGCGTGATGGCGCACAATATCGGCAACATTGCGGCTTATTTCAAGCTGACCGCAAACCGGGTGATCGAACTGGGCTCGCGCGTCGAAATATGAGGTAGAACCCGCAAACATGAAGCGACTCTTCGTTTGCTGTGACGGCACCTGGAACTCGGATAGCGACGAGTTTCAAGGGGTGCCTGTTCCAACCAATGTCGTTCGCTTTTTCAACGCGTTGAGTGACCACGGCGACGATGGTGTCGAGCAGCTCCGGTACTACCACGTCGGCGTTGGCGCTAATGAAGGCTGGATTCGTCGCATCATAGATGGCGCGCTTGGAATAGGTCTCTCCCGGGACATTCGAACCGCCTACAAGTGGCTGTCCGACCACTACGAAGAGGATTCCGAAATCTTTGTCATTGGCTTCTCGCGTGGCGCGTTCACGGCGCGAAGCCTGGTAGGCATGCTGCATCATTGTGGCCTGCCTCACGAGGCAAGCTGGGCGCTGGTCAAACAGGCATGGAACCTGTACCGGCTTGACCCAAAAGTACCGGAAAACCTCAGCCGGCAGGAACGGTTCCGTATCGAGCATGGCAAACCGCCTCCCGTTCGTTTCCTCGGAGTGTGGGAGACGGTCGGCGCACTCGGCATCCCCGAAATCATGAACTTCTTCGGTTTCCGGAGAAAGCGCTTCGAGTTTCATGACACCACGCTTTCGCCAGAAGTTGAGCGCGCGGTGCAGGGCCTTGCCATTGATGAGCAGCGGAACAACTTCTTTCCAACCTTGTGGACGGATGAGGATGGCTGCGACCCGATACGCGTGACGCAAGCGTGGTTTCCTGGTGTGCACGCTGACGTCGGCGGCGGCTACAAGGAGACTGGGCTTTCTGACGCCACACTTGAATGGATGATTGCCGAGGCTGCGCAGTGTGGTGCGGTGTTTGAACCAGAGATGTTGAACCAGCTAGCCGATGCTGGTCAGTTGTCGCCGTCCGCAGTACATGGCGTCCTCCACAACTCACTCACCGGGTTCTACAGGAGAATCGGATTTCGTCCCCGATCCTTTCCGTATCTGGCGAAGGGCTCGCGAATCTGTTCTGAATCGATATCGGATCTGGCCTTGGCCCGGCAGGCGAGTCCGCCCATCTTTCAGGCACCCTATCGACCGAACATAGACCCTGTGGTGGCGGTCCAGGTGCGGGTTTTCGCCAGCCCGTTGTGGAACTGGACAGGTATTTTCATGAAGGAAGGGGTGCGCTACCGGTTCAAGGTACCCGAAGGTCAAACGTGGCTGGACGGGGACCGCGTATTGGGCGCGGCGGGAACGCCAGGTAACGTGATGCAAAGCCTGTTTGCATGGACCAAGCGGGTCAAGGGGGCGAACTGGTTCGAACTCTGCGGTGCAATCTCTTATCCTGGTTCACTGGACGAGGCCGGCGTGCCCCCTCAACCCTTCTACTTCAGAATTGGTCGAGAGGTGGAGATCAAGGCGCCCTATTCGGGTTACCTGTATTGCTTTGCCAACGATGCCAGCTGGGCGTATTGGAACAATCAAGGCAGTCTGCGGGTTGAAATTGCTGAATCGAGCCGCGTGCCGGCAGGCAAGGGGGCGGCATACCCGCATTCAGACGAAGACCTGACTGCGCCTGCAACAGCACCCGGAGGGTCTGGCGCAAGTGAACCGTCATGATCTGCTCATCATGAACGAAGAACCGGAGGCGGGGCGTCGCTGCGCCGCCTGCAGATCGTGGAGTCCGTCGTGGAGATGTGCGTAACGGAGCGGCTAGCGTGATAGCGCGCTCCAGATAAATTTCAGAAAGGGTGGCTTAAGTAGACGCTACCGTACAGACGGTCAGGATCCGATTGAGCCATGCTGATCTCAGCAACAGGAGGCGGCCATGGTCATCGAACTTTCCCCCCAGGCTGTCCAGACTCTCAAATCGCTCGATCGGATTCCAGATTCCCTGGCAGAGACGCCACGCTCGATAGCGGAAGAACTATTGAGCTTCGGGCTTGCATATGAATCGCGTGCCTGTGGCGTCATCAACATGACGATGGGTTGCGAACACCTACGTCGAATCGGTCGGTACCTTGCATATCCGTTCGCGACACTGGGAGACTTAAAATGTCATTAGGATTACTTCTTCTCATCGTTCTGGTTCTGATGCTCGTCGGCGCTTTTCCGTCATGGCGATACAGCAATGGCTGGGGCTACGGTCCGAGCGGCATTCTCGGGGTTGTGCTGGTCGTGGTGCTCGTGATGTTGTTAATGGGACGATTGTGATGCATCTGACCCGATCGGCTCGCGCCGATCTCATCTAGCTCTCTTGAGCGTCGCGTTGCGTCACGTCAAAGTGACGCAACGCGCGTTAGCGGACACCGCATTTACCGTCCGCGTCCACCATGCCCACCGCCGTAGTAGCCACCCAAGCCGATGCCAATATCCACGGCCGGAGCCGCGCAGAAGCCGGTCGCGCTTACTCTTGCGCCTGCCAGCCGGTCCTCGATGCATCGCCGGGCTGGCGCAACCTATAATTTCATTACGGGGTGGGGCTGCTGCTCGCCACCGCGCAGGGTAATGCAATAAGCCGTTCGGAACGGCCGTACAACTGCGCCGACACCCCGTCTTGTTAGTCGCAATCTTACGAATACGGCGCCGCTTCTTTCGAGTTTTCGGGGAGTGTCTCATGTCGAGTATCAATCAACCTCGCGACAACCACCTGCTTGCGGTGTTGCCTGAAGCGGAGTGGGCCCGCATCGGACCGCATGTGGTGCAGGTGGACATGCCGCTGGGAGAGGTGGTCTATGAATCGGGTGACCGCCTCGACCATGTCTATCTCCCGTCCACCGCGATCGTTTCTCTGCTGTATGTGATGGAAGACGGCGCGTCCGGCGAGATTGCAATCGTCGGCAATGAAGGGGTGGTCGGCGTTGCCCTCTTCATGGGCGGCGAAACCACGCCAAGCCGGGCGGTCGTGCAGAGCGCGGGGAAGGCGTACCGGCTGGAGGCCCGCATTCTCAAGGAGGAGTTTCATCGCGCCGGCCCAATGCAGCGGCTGCTGCTGCGCTACACCCAGGCGTTGATCACCCAGATGGCGCAGACCGCGGTGTGCAACCGGCATCATTCGATCGACCAGCAGTTGTGCCGCTGGCTGCTGCTGAGCATCGACCGCCTGCCGTCCAACGAGTTGACGATGACCCAGGAACTGATTGCCAACATGCTTGGGGTGCGGCGGCCCGGCGTGACCGAAGCGGCGATGAAGTTACAGGACGCCGGCATGATCCGTTACAGCTACGGCCACATCGAAGTGCTGGATCGACCGGGGCTCGAAAAGCGCGTGTGTGAATGCTACGGGGTGGTGAAACGGGAATTCGACCGCCTGTTGCCGGACTTGAGAGCGCTATAGGTAACCCGTGATGTACGCGGGTGCGCCGCGCGACCTTGTTCAAAACGGGTTGTCAATGCGACGTTGACAGCCCGGTGCACGCGATGACCTGACGAAGCGTCAATCTTCACCGCAAGCGCCGGATCGATATCCGGCGCGATGAACGCGGCACGCCTAGTAATGGTCGTGAGCCTCGTGATATTCGCCACCGTCGTGGTGGTCGCCGCCGCCGACCGGGACGAGGATGCACGCACTCAGGCTGACAATCAGCGACAGCGCGATCAACATCCATACACGTGTTTGGTTCTTCATCTCCATTCCCCTTTTGGTGCGATTTGTCTTGAACATCCGCAACACCGGTAACGGACGCCGTTTACTTGGCGTCCTCAGTAGTGTTGTGGATGGCCTGGCCGCCTTTCTAGAGCGGCAGGAACAAGCTGATTCCCGGTGCCTCTTGCGGTGCATAGACTAGAGGCGGTGCTCCGTAGCCTCCATAGCCATAGTTCGGATCGCCGTAAGCGCGGCCATTGCGCTGATGATCGTCATGCCGATACGCCTGGCGTGGGGCAGCATGGTTCTGGCCATGCTGCTGGCCGCCGTGGTGAGTCTCTTCCGCTTGCAGAGGCGCTGTTGTGACGAGACAGGCGATCGATAACGCGAGGCCAAGTGCGCTCAAAAATCGTGCCCTCATCGCGCCCTTGTCAGGCGTGCGGGTGATTGAAGTTTTCATGGTGTATTCCTTGGTTCGAACCGGCGCTCACGCGGTAGTGCGCGGCGCGGGTTCGGCTGCCGACTGCGTGGCGCGGCCCCGGATCATCCCCTCTTCGCCGCATGGTGGGTGTCGCTGCGGAAAATCAGATCGGCATTGTGCTTCTGCGTATCCGACATGCTGTTGTAAAGCGCCTCGAAGGCTGACGTGAGTTTCTTGATACCGTCTGCATGAGCATCGACAACCTGACCATAAGATCGGAGGTCCTCGACCGCGCTCATGTTGTTGGCGTTAGCCATGCGGGATTGCCTGAGCGAATCCATCGTGCCGGCGTTGTCGCGCATGACCTGCGCAACCGGTTGCCAGAGGGTTTCCTGGTCAGCAGTGATCTGAAGCCTCGCATGAAGGTTGTTGATGCGGGTATCGACCGGGGTATGGGCCGCCACGGTCATGACATGCGCGCTTGCCTGAGTCTGCCCTGGCGTGGCGGCGCTTGCCGGAGCGGCGAGCGTTGCGATGGCGAGCAGCAGTACTGCCGCGAGTGCCGGCATGGGCCGGCATTGGAATGGGGTGGTCGTTCGCTTCATGGTTTCTCTCCCGGGGAATTCGGTCAGGGATCGAATTGCCTGCAAGGTACCAATGCAGCGAGCGCACTGCGAGCGAATCCGATTGAACAAACTACTTATGCCAACATTCCCCATGGAGGTCTGTCCGATGGCGGACGTTTGCGTGCAAGGTAGCGGGACGCCGTGCGTGGGGTTCTGCAGGAATGGCGGTTAGACGTCGCGTGGACGTGGGGCGGAGTCTGGTACGGGATCGTACCGACCTTTCTCGGCCACTTGCCGACATCGTGCCCGTTTGGGGTCGGTTCCGCACTTGTACGGCACCGTACCGACCTCTATCGGCGTTAAGTGCACCGTGGTTGCAGACGCCTTGAGTCTCTCATCCAAAGGCGCTCGAGATACCCTCGCGCAGTATGATTTTCTTTGATCGCTCGCCCGGGCCGCCCCCTCCAGCATGGCGTGGCCATCATGCCCACAATCCGGCAACACTATTTCTTTCCGCCACGCTCGTGGCGCAGACAGTCACTGTGCTGTTCGACACGCTTTCCCGACCTGGCGCACCACGGGATCGAAGACCGGATGGTCGAGAAGCTGCCGGCAAAGAGAGCGCGATCAGTCGAATTCGCTCAGGAAATCGAGTCCCAACAAACACGCGAGCCCACATTGACCGAAGGAGATCACCATGTTCAAAAAGGTGCTTAATGCCGAGCAGATCCAGCAGGAAGTCCATAGGCGGGTACTACTGAAGCCGCCGGCGTCCGGCTATCCCTGGGAAGTCTCTTTGCCCTTGCCCAAAGCGCATGCACCGGATGCCGAAGCGCGGAACTGGGATATTGAAACGGTAGGTCGCGCCGGCTATAGCGCGTATGTACGGCACGTAGTGGATGAGGCGAGGAAAGAATTCCTGCTGTCCGACGCGGCCGAGCGCGATGAGATCATTGCCGATTCTTTCGCTCATAGTTAGGGCGTTTACCGATACCGTACAGACACATCGCATCCGACGTGCAACCATGAACCTCTGCGCTGCATGCAGTCACACCAGGAAAAATCGCGTGCCTTGCCTCGATCCCGAATCCGCCGGATTGTCCAGAGCATTCACACCATGTCAGACATTCGCCTCTCTGAAGCGGGTGGGAGCGCAGACGTGCAGCTTCCTGTGCCGGTTCGCGCGCCCCATCAGGCTGCCGTCAACTTCGCCGTCGTAGGGTTAGGCGCGTCGGCTGGCGGCCTCGACGCTTGCCGCAAACTTGTCGATGCGCTACCCGCTGCGACTGGGATGGCCTATATCCTGGTCCAGCACCTCGACCCGGATCACGAAAGTCTGATGGTTGAACTGATTGCGGACCACACGTCGATGACCGTCCTGCAGGCCGTCGATGGGATGCGACTGGAGCACGAACACCTTTACATCATTCCGCCCGGGACCTATCTTGCGGTGCGTGGCGGGACCTTGCAGCTTTCGACACCCGAGGCGCCGCACGGCGCGCGTTTGCCGTTCGATTTTCTGCTGCAGTCACTCGCGAAGGAATACGGTCCGCGCGCCGTCTGCGTGGTCCTTTCCGGCACCGGCGCGGATGGGAGTATCGGCCTGAGGGCCGTGAAACAGGCGGGCGGGTTCGTGATCGCGCAGGATCCCGACGAGGCCGGCTATGACGGCATGCCGCGCAATGCCATTGCGACAGGGGCGGTTGATCGGGTGTTGCTTGCGGCCGCGATCCCTGGGGCATTGATTCAATACGACGAACAGCTATCCGCGCGGTTGCCCGAGCATCTGGAGTTACAGGATATTCAACCGGACGCGGTGAGTCATGGCGATACCGTCAACCGGATCGTCAAACTTCTGCGCAGCAAGACTGCCTACGACTTCACGCTCTACAAGCCGGGCACGCTGGAGCGGCGCATCGAGCGGCGCATGGGCATGGAAGGCGTCGACGCCGGTGACATGGCGCGCTATCTCGACATTCTCGAGAGCGCGCCGCAGGAATGCAACTTGCTCGCCAAGGACCTGTTGATCAATGTGACCCGATTCTTTCGGGATCCGAAGGTCTACGATTTTCTCAGCGAAGTAATCGTTCCGGATCTGATCTCCGGCCATCCCGTCGACCAGCCGCTGCGCATCTGGACGGCCGGTTGCAGCACGGGAGAGGAAACCTATTCGCTGACCATCCTGTTTCTCGAGCAGATTGCGGCAGCCGGGAGCAACCTCAAGCTGCAGGTCTTCGCTTCGGATGTCGATCCCGACGCGATAGCGGGGGCCCGTGAAGGTCACTACCCGCAAGCGATCGAAGCCGACGTCTCCCAGGCGCGTCTAAGCCGGTTCTTTTCAAAGGACGAACATGGCTACCGGGTATTGCCGGAGCTGCGGGCAGCGGTCGTATTTACGGTTCAGGATGTCCTTGCCGATCCGCCGTTCTCGCGTCTCGATCTCGTCTCCTGTCGTAACCTGCTGATCTATTTGCGCGCCGAAGCTCAGGACAAGGTGATCTCGCTGTTTCACTTCGCCCTTCGGGAAGGGGGCGTTCTGCTGCTTGGCAACTCGGAGACCCCGGGGCACGTCGACGGCCGGTTCGAGGTCGTCTCGCGCTCGGCACGCGTCTACCGGCACATCGGGCATGGCCGCCCCGGCGAATTTGGCTTCCTGACGCGTATTGCGGGTGGGACGCGCCGCATGGTTGCGACAGGGGGAAGGGTGGACGTCGAGGGCAAGGCGCTATCGTTTAGCGTTGAGGTTCAGCCCGTGACGAGCGACGGTGAGCAACTGTTGCTGATCTGCTTCGTCGACGCGCACAGGACCGCACAGAAGCCGGGGCGCGCCGGTGAGCCGCAGGACCTGCCGCGCATCGCCGAGCTGGAGCAGGAACTCGACGCCACGCGCGCGGAGTTGCAAGGCGCGATACGCAGCCTCGAAATGTCCAGTGACGAGCAGAAGGCGATCAACGAAGAGGCCTTGTCCGTCAATGAGGAGTTCCAGTCCACCAACGAGGAACTGCTGACCTCGAAGGAAGAGTTGCAGTCGCTTAACGAGGAACTGACTGCGTTGAACGGCCAGCTCCAGGAAACGCTCGAGCGGCAGCGGACCACCTCCAACGACTTGCAGAACGTCCTGTACAGCACGAATCTTGCGACGCTTTTTCTCGACTCCCGCCTGAATATCCGCTTTTTTACGCCGGCCACGCGGACCCTATTCAAGCTGATTCCCGGCGATATCGGCCGGCCACTCTCCGATCTGAATTCGCTGGCGAGCGACGATGCGCTTCTGACCGATGCCAGGACCGTGCTGCAAAGTCTGGTGCCGATCGAGCGGGAGGTCGAATCCGGGGGCGACGTCTGGTTCACCCGCAGGATCTTGCCCTACCGGACCCAGGACGAAGAGGTCGCGGGGGTGGTGATCACCTTCACGGATATCACCGAGAGCAAGCAGTCCGCAAAGGCGCTCGAGTTGGTCACGCGGCAGGCGGAGCAGGCGAATGCGTCCAAATCCAGGTTTCTTGCCGCAGCGAGCCATGACTTGCGCCAGCCGCTGCAAACGCTGACCCTGCTGCAGGGACTGTTGGAAAAGACCGTGACAAGCGACAAGGCACACGCTCTGCTGGGACGGCTCGACGAAACCCTGGGCGCCATGTCCGGTATGTTGAACACGCTGCTCGACATCAACCAGATCGAGGCGGGTGCGGTGCGTGCGGAAATCGTCAGTTTTCGTATCGGCGATCTGCTGGAGCGGCTCAAGCAGGAGTTTGCCTATCCCGCGCAGGCCCAAGGGCTTGCGCTGCACGTCGTACCCTGCAATCTGACGATATCCAGCGATCCGCGTCTGCTCGAGCAGATGATTCGCAACCTGCTCTCGAACGCGCTCAAATACACGATGCACGGCAAGGTACTACTAGGATGCCGCCGTCGCGAAGGGGCGCTGAGCATCGAGGTCTGGGATAGCGGCGTGGGTATTCCCAAAGAGGATTTGCAGTCGGTGTTCCAGGAGTACCACCAGCTTGATAACCCCGCGCGCGAACGGAGCCGCGGATTGGGTCTAGGCCTGTCCATTGTCCAACGCCTCGCGGGATTGCTGGAGCACCCGTTACGTGTACGCTCGGAACCTGGAAGAGGGTCGGTATTCGCCATCGAGGTCAAGCTCGCGCCGCCCGGGTCGCCATCCCAACCGGAAGCGCTACCGCAGGGTGCCGACCCGCAGCCGGCTGAAGACTTGCACCGCTCTGGCGTGATCCTGATTGTCGAAGATGATCCCGAGGTGCGCGATGCGATGGAGATGCTGCTCAGGGACGAAGGTCATCACCCGGTGACGGCGCCGGATGGCGTCGCCGCACTCGAATGGTTAGCGCAAGAGACCGTCCGGCCTGACCTGGTTCTGGCGGACTACAACTTGCCGCGCGGCATGGACGGACTGCAGATGGTCGCAAAGGTGCGCGAAAAGCTGCATCGTGAGTTACCGGCCATCATCCTGACAGGCGATATATCGACTGAGACATTGCGCGTTGTAGCACAGCAGAATTGCGAGCACCTGATCAAGCCGGTGAAGTTCGAGGATCTGGCTCAGGTGATCCAGCGTCTGTTGACCACGTCGCACGCGGCATCACACACGGCGCTGCTCCATCCTGGGGAGAGCGCAGACGCCAGTGAATCACCGGTGGCGATCTTCGTGGTCGACGATGACAGTCACGTGCGCGGCGCGATTCGCAGTGTGCTCGAGGATGAGGGGATGCGGGTCGAGGACTTCGCCACGTGTGAGGGGTTTCTCAATGCCTGGCGACCCGGGCGCCGTGGCTGCCTCATTCTGGATGCCAATCTGCCTGGGATGTGCGGCCTCGAATTGCTGAACACTTTAAGCAAGGCGGGGCACGCGTTGCCCACCATCATGATCACCGGCGCGAGCGATGTGCAGATGGTGGTGCAGGCAGTCAAGGCGGGCGCCTCCGACTTCATCGAGAAGCCGATCGGACGAACTGAGCTGCTTGAAAGTATCGAGCGTGCGTTTGAGCAATCGCAGGACTCGGGCAAGCTGGCGGCCTGGCGGGAGAGTGCGGCAGATCATATTGCGAGCCTGACGGCGCGTCAGCGGCAGATCATGGAGATGGTGCTGGCGGGCAATCCGAGCAAAATTATTGCCGCGAACCTGGCCATTAGCCAGCGCACGGTCGAAAACCATCGCGCGTCGATCATGAAGAAGACCGGTTCGAAGTCGCTTCCGGCGTTGGCGCGCCTGGCGCTGGCGGCTACGGATGCGGGCGAGCGGCCCGTGGCGGATGAAATGGCCTAACCGCCTGCCGCGAGATGGGCCACGGCGCCCGCGCAGCCTGAACGGAACGATGACTGAGCGCCAGCGTACCGATTGATCCGGTCAGAGGGTTCGGCGTAGACCGAGTTGTGTCGACGCTCCCTGAGTAATTTCCGACCCTACCTCGGGCGAACCGATAGGGATACGCTCGAAACAGGGAGAGGGTTGCTTCCCGCACCGGAGTGAGGCGCTGCGAATGTTCAAAGCGGAGTTGACATGCTAGCCATGGTGTTTGACGGTACTTCGCCCGTGTTGCGGGAGACGCAGGTTGCCGACCCAGTCGCAGGAGCCGGCGAGTTGCTGATCGATGTTCACGCCTGTGGCGTATGCCGCACTGACCTGCACGTTGTCGATCGCGATCTGACCGAACCGAAAATCCCGCTCATCCCCGGCCACGAGATAGTGGGTGTGGTCGCTGCGGTGGGCGAGGGCGTGCACGACTTCAAGCCAGGGGATCGGGTGGGGGTGCCATGGCTCGGACACACCTGCGGCCATTGCAGCTACTGCCTGAAGCACCGGGAGAACCTGTGCGACCACCCCGGTTTCACGGGCTACACGATCGACGGCGGTTATGCGGAACGGACCGTTGCGGATAGCCGCTATTGCTTACATTTGCCGCCTGTCTACGCCGACGCAGAGGCGGCACCGCTGCTCTGTGCCGGTGTCATCGGCTACCGCACGCTGGACATGGCCGGGGACGCCGCGCGCATAGGGATCTACGGGTTTGGCGCGGCCGCGCATATCGTCGCTCAGGTCGCTCGTCACCAGGGGCGCACGATCTACGCGTTCACGCGCCCGGGCGATACCGCGGCACAACAGCTCGCGCTTCGATCCGGCGCACGATGGGCCGGGAGTAGTGATGAAGCGCCGCCAGAAGAGCTTGACGCCGCGCTCATCTTCGCCCCGGTGGGCGCGCTGGTTCCGATCGCGCTCAAAGCGCTCGTCAAAGGCGGGATCGTCGTCTGTGGCGGAATTCATATGAGCGAGATTCCGGCTTTCTCCTACGACCTCCTGTGGGAGGAGCGACGAATCTGTTCGGTCGCCAACCTCACGAGAGAAGATGGCGCGGCGTTTATGCGCCTCGCCGGCGAGTTTAAGCTCGAGATCCAGGTGACGCGCTATCCGATGAAGGACGCAAATAGGGCGCTTTCAGATCTACGAGAAGGGCGTCTCACGGGCGCTGCGGTGCTTGTGACGCAGAATGAGTCTCACAACCGGCATTAGCCAGACGCCGCTCCATTCCATTGGGAAGCGATCCGGGTAGATCATCTCCTGGCAGATAAGGATAGCGAATCATGTTGCGAAGCATACAGGACATGTTTGGATGTAGCGTGACCTGCCCGGATGGCGAACTGGGCAAGGTCGATCAGATCTATTTCGAAGTCCGCAGCTGGCGTGCACGCTATCTGGTGGTCGATACGTCGGCGTGGGGATACGGGCAAAAAATCTGGGTGCCACCCTGTTGCATTCATCAGATCGATTTTGATTCAAACGTCGTCAAATTGAACCTCGAGCAGCAGAAGATGTTGGGTAGTCCGGCTATCGATACACTGAAGCCCATTTCCCGGTTTCAGGAAGCCAAGCTCGTCAATTACTACGGGTGCAAGCCTTATTGGGAAGAGGCACACGCGAACGGTGCTTCGCAGTGCCGCTCAGGGGCAATCAACCCGGCAGCCGTCGTCGAACCCGAGACGCGCGAGCGCATGACGCTTCACACGAACGCCGTGAATATCAAGGTCCACTTGCTGAGCACCAAACAGGCGGGCGGGTACACGATAGAGGCGGTCGACGGCCCGATTGGCCAGATTCGCGACTTTGTGTTCGATGACGAGACATGGCAGATTCGATATCTGACTATCGATACGCACGGGTGGTGGCAAAGCAAAAGTGAAGTGCTTCTGTCAACTGAATCGGTCGACAGTATCGATTCGGCTGCCTCAACTATTTCTACTACCCTCAGCCGCGAGGCGATCCAGCAAAGTCCGGTGTACCTGGACGATGTTCCTCTTCGCCGTATGTATGAGACCCAGCTCCATAAGGCTTAAGCCCCGGCGTGCAGGACCGGGGCGCTTGCGGGACTTACGCTGCCGGGACTGTCGCTCCAGAATTTCTATCGCAGATGTACGCACGCTTCGCGAGGTTCCTGACCATGAATCCGATCACACTCGTTCTTTCCACCGTTTTTCTATTGGCCGGATTGGCTGCGGGAGGCCTGGTGAACATCTATCTGGGCCCGCCGTTTTTCGTCATTGCGATTCTCGTCGGCATGTCGGTCAAGGTCGCCAACGTGTGGGAGAAATTCGTCATCCTGCGAGTGGGGAAATTGCAAAGTGTCAAAGGCGCAGGCTTTTTTATGATTATTCCGGTCTTCGACAATGTTGTTGCCGTCATCGATGAACGTATTCAGACGACAGCATTCAACGCAGAACAGGCGCTGACCAAAGATACGGTACCGGTCAATGTCGACGCTATCATTTTCTGGCACGTATGCGACGCGCAAAAGGCTGCGCTCGCGATCACCGACTATCGTCAGGCGATCGACCGGGTCGCGCAGACCACGTTACGTGAGCTCATTGGTTCGTCGATGCTGGCCACGCTCCTCTCCGATCGGGTGGCGGCCGACGCGCATCTGCGAGACGAAATCGCCGGCAAGACCGCCGAGTGGGGTATCGCGGTAGGTTCCGTAGAGATCCGCGATGTGGCCATACCGGTGGCGTTGCAGGATGCGATGTCGCGTCAGGCGCAGGCGGAACGAGAAAAGCAGGCCCGCGTGATTCTCGGCTCTGCGGAAGCGGCGATTGCATCCAACTTCGTGGAAGCAGCGAGAGTCTACGAGCAACAGCCGGGGGCACTGCAACTGCGAGCGATGAACATCATCTACGAAACAACCAAGGAACGTGGGGCCACGATTCTGATGCCTACGTCGATGGTGGATAGCCTTAACCCTGCGTTGGCGCTTGCCATTGCGGGGAGTGATGTCACCGGCACGCCGCTAAGACCGCTTAAGACGGCTGCCTGAAAGACAATACAACAACGGCGATTAGAAGGAATGCGCGGCTCCCCGAGGAGCCGTGCTCGTTCCGTTTTTCGCGCGCGAGTCACGGTGGCGTTGAGCTTTTTTCCATTTTAGTGTGAGTAGTTTCCGAGGCTGTTTGATTATTTTCGATGCTCCTAGAATCGGTTCCGTTGGCAATCAGCAAAGGCACATGAA
Organism: Burkholderia sp. GAS332; assembly: GCA_900142905.1. Lineage (NCBI taxonomy): Bacteria > Pseudomonadati > Pseudomonadota > Betaproteobacteria > Burkholderiales > Burkholderiaceae > Burkholderia > Burkholderia sp. GAS332. The sequence continues at coordinate 69,776 of FSRV01000002.1, forward strand.
AATGGACAGCGCGACCACGACACCGCAGAACGGATGGAAACACCGGACAATCGTCGATACCCACCGGCACCCGTGGGGACAAAAAATGCAAGCCAAAATAGAGGAGCGAGGGCTGCTCGACCCGAAACAGGGATTCCCGCAGACCAACGCTCTGGACTTGATGGCCTATCGCGAGGTTTTCGATCTGGACTACGCCGTGCCAATCCAGCGCGAGGGCGGCATCACCCTCAGCCTCATGACCAATGGCGGCGAGCTGGAGTGGCTTGCGCGGGATCTGCTCCAAACCAGCACAGTCGAGGGTCTCAAGTTCTTTAACGACGAATACGTGGATATCATGGATCGCTATCCCGGCGAGTTCGCACCGACGGCCAACGCACACGCACTCGAAGAGGCCTGTCTGCCCGTTGTTGAGGAGATGATCCGCCAAGGCGGCGCCAAGGCAATTTCGGTGGCGTCCAGCTATGGCGACGGCGCGGATCGCGTCTTCCTCGACAGCCCCAAGGCGGAATGGCTGTGGGAGTTTGCGGAAGCGAATGACATCGTGGTGCACATCCATCCGCCGATGCAGTCGATCGGACATGAGTCGCTCATGCAATACCGCCTTAACGAGGCGGTAGGCCGACCTTTCGACTCGACCGTTAACGTCGCCCGGATGATTGCCTCCGGCGTGTTCGATCGCCATCCGAAGCTGCAGGTGCTCATCGTCCACATGGGCGGCGGGCTCGCGTCGATCGTTGGACGCCTCGAATTCAATTGGCACCTCAACTACAACGGGATCAGGAACCCGCCGGCCGGCAAGCCTTACACGAACAAGCGGTCGCCATTCGACTATTGCAAGACCAACATCCTGCTCGACACCATGGGGTTCAACGCAATTGGAGTACGCGCCGCGATCGAGCTGTGCGGTGTGGACCGAGTGGTATTCGGCACCGACTTCGGTCCGGTGCCATACGGAATCAAAGAGCATGTGCAGATCGTCGAAGATGTGCTTCCGAGCCCGGCTGAGCGTGAACTGGTGTTCTGGAAGACAAGCAACCGAGTATTCCATCTGGACCTGGTCGATACCGATGTCGCAACCCCCGACTTTTTACCCGTCGCGGTTGCCTAGAACTCGCTCATCCCGTGCGGTTCGGTTGCGACGGATTCGATCTTGCGATTCGGCTAGTCCGGCGCGTACTTGAACTCGGGCAACGCCCTCAGGGATTCTTTGGTCGCATCCGGTAGCCGCATTTGTTTGTCGACGATCTGAACGCTGCTGAACGGTACCGCGACCAGATGAGTCCCCATCCCCAGAAATCCGCCCACCGAAAGGATCAGGTACGGTGCTGGATCGGCTGGGCCGACGATCAGATCATCGATAGTGCCGATCGCGTCCTTGTTGCGGTTGTAGACGGAAGAACCGTTGATCTTCGAGGCGCGATACCCGCTCGCCAGTTGTACCACGTCGACTCGCTTCGCACTGATTGTTTGGGGTGTTCCTTGAGCCCAAAGCGGCCCACTGGTCATCGCCATGACCAGTAGAACCGCCGGCAATGAATAGTTAAATCGTTTCATGGTGACCTCACTCTGTTTGCGATGCGACGCGGTCATGCGTTTCGCTCCTATCGGGTCGAAAGCGTGAGGCTCGATGCCCATCAAGATGAACCCCTTGGTTCCGGGGTACACACTCGATACACGCAACAATCGCACTGCCCGGAATAGACCGATCCAGTCAGGTCAGGTTGGCATCGATTTGCCGCGCGGTCGGTACGGCGACGGACATCGAGGCTTCTTTTTTGCGCTCATGGAGGCCGGTTTCGCACTTGTACGGCACCGTACCGACCTCCATCGGCGTTAAGTGCGTTCATGCTCACTATGCCGATCCACTACCTCCGAACCCTGACGTCCCGCAAGCGCACCGACGATGCGAATCGTCGGCTTGGCCAGGCGCTTGCCTTCGTTGCCGGCGCTGCCAACGCGGGTGGATTCCTGGCGGTCGGACAATACACCTCGCATATGACGGGGATCGTCTCGGCAATGGCCGACAACCTCGCATTCGGTAGCGTCACGCTGGTGATCACTGGACTGAGCTCGCTTCTGGCGTTCATGACCGGCGCTGCGACCTCGGCGATGCTGATCAACTGGGGCCGGCGACGGCAGGCGCAGAGCGAATTTGCGATGCCCCTGATGCTCGAAGCGCTGCTTCTGCTGTGCTTCGGGATACTGGGGTCGAACCTCGAGCAGCACCGATGGCTGTTCGTACCGGCCACCGTCGATCTGCTGTGTTTCGTCATGGGTCTGCAGAACGCGATAATCACAAAAATTTCGAAGGCGGAGATCCGCACCACCCATGTGACGGGCCTGGTGACTGACATCGGGATCGAGCTAGGCAAGCTGTTCTACTGGAATTTCGGAGCGGTGACAGACTGGGAAAGCAAGGTCCGGGCGGACCGCGGGCGGCTGCGGCTGCTTGCGTCGCTGCTCGGGATGTTCTTTGCCGGCGGGCTGGTTGGCGCCTTCGGCTTCAAGAAGATTGGCTTCGTCGCCACGGTCCCCCTCGCGGCGGTCCTGGTCATACTGGCGGCGGTACCTGTGCTCGATGATCTGATCGGGCAGCGCAGCCGATCCTGAGTGGACTACGCGCCTGATGCAAAACGCTGCCGGGTTGCACAGGTCACGTGGGTTTCGACTCTCTGGCTCGTTCGCTAATGCGACATCAGCACCGGCAGCGTCATCGATTTTAGAATTTCCCGGGTCGCGCCTCCCATCACCCGTTCCTGCCAGCGCGCATGCCCGTAAGCGCCCATCACGATCAAGTCAGCGCCGAGATCAGAGGCGTGACACAGCAGCGCATCGCCGATTGACGCACCGCCCACCTCGTCGATATTGATCACTTCGACCTTGACACCGTGCCGCGCAATCACGGCCGCGATATCGGTTCCGGCAGGGCGGCTGTCGGCCGGTTCGTCTTTCCTCCCGTTCACTGTGATGATCGTCGTCCTCTTCGCTCGCTGCATGAACGGCAGTGCGTCGTGAACGGCCCGAGTGGCTTCGCGACTGCCGTCCCACGCGACCATCACTTCGCTACCGAGCGAGGGAAAGGCGCCGACGTAAGGGATCATCAGCACCGGGCGGCCCGTAGCCATAAGGAGATCTTCCGGGAAGTGATCGCCGACGTAGGCTTCAGGGTCTTGTGGATCGCCCTGACCCGCGATAAGCAGGTCTGCGGTGCGGCCACGGCGCGGGACGGCGAGATTCGCGCATTCGTCGGTGGTAATCCAGTCGCCCTCAACCTTCGCGCGGCCTAGCTCGGCGTGGAAGAGACGCTCGAGCGCCGCACGTCGCTCGTGGCGTACCTTCTCGTGGGCGCTGTAGTACTCCGCAGAACCTGCCATCACGTCGAACGACCGCGGGTCGGGCACGAAGACCGAGAACATGCCGGTGAGATGCGCACCGAACTGCTTTGCCGCCCGCAGGGCTAGTTCGAGCCGCGGATGCGCGCGTTCGCTGGTGTCGAGGTGTACGACGATGCTTTTGTAGCTCATAGCGGTAACTCCGGGAAAATTGCGAATGTGAGTGCGGGTCTTGTCCCTGATGGACTCCATATGAATGTTCGTGTCGGCGCGATCCACTCCTGGATAGCCATGAATGTTTCTGACGTTACGCCGTAGCGTATGCGGATGCGGTACGACAGCGTACAAATGACGTGTCCGGTTTCGACGTTGCCTTCGCTATCGGGCGGTGACCCCGCTCATTGCATGGCCATTGCGGACCGTATTGAACCGCGGCGTGGTAGAGGCAGATGCAGCCGTTTGGACTCCAGCAAGATGGACGCCGATTGGCCGCAATGCGCGCCCATCTGAGTAGTTTCCGATCCTGTCTTCGTCGATCGCTCAGCCCTATGATGAGTAGGGGCCGTTTCGATCGGATCGCAGTACGTCATCTGCACGCCGATCGAGTGCAGTACGCGCTCCAGCGACGCGCACTCGACATGACGATTCGCGCGCCCATCTGACTGTGGGGCGGAATTGGGGAGAGATGCCATGCGCACCATCATTGAGAAACTTTGCACGGAGCACGTCAGGCTTGCGCGATTGGTGCGCCTGCTCAACGGTCACTCGTGCCAGCGCACGGATGCCTCTGCGCCGAATATCGCGTTGCTGGTCGATGCGCTTTGCTATTTGACGCGCTTTCCCGACATCAGCCACCACGTCATCGAAGACCGTATGGTCGAAAAACTGCTGGCGAAGAAAGCGCTATCGATTGAATTCGGTCACGAAATCGAGACCCAGCATCAGGCGTTGATCCGGGACGGCCGCGATCTGTTGCAGGATCTGGAGTCCGCCGTCCGTGGCGAAAACATGTCGCAGGAACTCGTCGATAGCCGCGTTCGGCTCTACGCTGAGCGGTTGCGACACAACATGGTCATCGAGGAACTGACGCTGTTCCCGGCCGCAGAGAAAAACCTCAACGATGAAGACTGGAGTGAGATCGAAAGCACCGGCGCATACGGACAAACCGATCCGCTCTTCGAAGGTGCGGTGGACGAGCGGTTCGCTCAACTGTATCGGGTCATTACCGCAGAAGCGACGGTTGCCAGCGTTGAAGAACCCTTCTGAGCTGACTGCACAACGCGGCAGACCTGAGTAGTTTCCGAGGCTACCGTTCGCGGCCAGTCGAGGCCTATGATCGAAGTATCCCGCCAGGACGAACGCGGACGGAGACCGCTCCGCATGAGGGCACCACGTTGCACCGCTCTCGTGGCCCTTCGGCCGACGCAGTTGCGGAAGTCAAATTGTGCGTTTATCGCAGTCCGCCCCAGAAAGCACTGACGATGCATCCGGCGCCTGAATTCAAGGCGTTCGCAGAATGATCGTCAGGATGACAAACACAAAAATGACACAGAGGTTCAAACACCCTTGAGATTCCCACCTTGGACTCAAGCGCACCCCCATTTAAAGAGAACACAACCATGGCTTACCAAAGCGTCAACCCTAACAACGGCAAGGTCCTGAAGAGCTTCGAAAAACTAACCGATGCGCAACTTGAAAAGTCGATCGCCGCTGCCGAGACCTGTTTCCAGACATGGAAGCACACTACGTACGCCCAGCGTGCCGAAGTCGTGGCTAAGGCCGCGACGCTAATGCGTCAGAACGTCGACGAATTTGCCAGACTGGCGACCCTTGAAATGGGCAAGCGCATCGATGAAGCACGTGGCGAAGTCAAGTTCAGCGCCGACATCCTCGCTTATTACGCTGAGCACGCGAAAACTTTTCTGGCACCGACCAAGCTGAATCCGAAAATCGGTGAGGCGCACATGGAGAACAGTCCGTTTGGCGTGCTCTTCTGCGTGGAGCCATGGAATTTTCCGTATTACCAGCTTGCACGTGTCGCCGGCCCGCAACTAATGGCGGGTAACGTGCTGGTGGTCAAGCATGCAGGCTGCGTACCGCAATGCGCGATCGCCTTCGAGAAACTCCTGCTCGATGCGGGCGCGCCTAAAGGGGCCTACACGAACCTGCTGATCTCGCACGAACAGTCCGAGCGAATCATCGACGATCCGCGCATCAAGGGTGTGGCGTTGACGGGCAGCGTCGAGGCTGGCAGAAGTATTGCGGCGCGAGCGGGGCAGAACCTCAAGAAGACGTCGATGGAGCTAGGCGGCAGCGATGCGTTCATCGTGCTCGACGACGCCGACCTCGAGAAGACCGTTCCGTGGGCCGTATGGGGGCGGATGTATAACGCCGGCCAGACGTGCTGCGCAGCGAAGCGATTCATCGTTCTCGATTCGATTGCCGACAAGTTTCTTGCGAAGTTCAAGACCGCGCTTTCCGAATTGAAGGCGGGCGATCCGATGGACGAGAAGACCACGCACGGCCCCTTGTCCACCGAGGCGGCGCTGGTTCAACTGCTCAAGCAGGTCGACGATGCAGTGGCACATGGCGCCACGCTGGTGATGGGCGGCAAGCGTATCGACCGTCCCGGCTCGTTCATGGAAACCACCATCCTGACGGACATCAAGCCTGACAATCCAGCCTTCCGCGATGAGTTCTTCGGCCCGGTCGTGTCGTTCTTCCGCGTCAAGGACGAGGCCGCAGCGATTGCGCTCGCCAACGACTCGGACTTCGGTCTGGGCGGTTCGGTCTTCACCGAAGACGTAGCACGCGGCAAACGCGTGGCGAGCGGTGTCGAAACCGGAATGATGTTCATCAATAACATCGACTGGTCCGATGCGGAACTGCCGTTTGGCGGCATCAAGGATTCCGGCTACGGGCGTGAGCTCGGCAATATGGGCATCCAGGAGTTCGTCAACACGAAGCTGGTTCGCACCGCCCACCTCGACGCACCGGCCTGAACGCCACAGGGAACGCCCGCCATGTATATCAACGTTGCCGTTCTGACGGAAACCCGGGCCCATGAGCGCCGTGTGGCGCTCGTGCCCTCCGTGGTCCAGAAACTGGTCAAACTGGGTGCCCGGCTGCACATGCAGCCGGGGGCGGGCGCAGCGATTCATCTGGACGACGCCGCGTTCGAGGACGTCGCCTTCATAGCGGATCGCGCTGCACTGGTGAAAGACGCCGATGTCGTGCTTGCCGTTCAGCCTCCCGCGCTGGAGGTGGTCAATGCGATGAAGGAGGGCGCGATCCTCGTTTCGTTTATCTATGCACACAACGAGCCCGCGCTGGTGAAGCGCCTGCTCGACAAGAAAATCACCTGCTTCGCGATGGAGCGGGTGCCTCGCATTACGCGCGCCCAGTCCATGGACGCGTTATCGAGTCAGTCCGCGCTTGCAGGCTACTACGCGGTGCAACTCGGCTCGACCCATCTCGCTCGCGTGGTGCCCAAGATCACGAGCGCGGCAGGTTCGATCGGACCGGCTCACGTGCTGGTGATGGGCCTCGGTGTGGCAGGGCTGGAGGCGATCGCAACGGCGCACCGCCTTGGGGCCGTCGTCGAGGGCTATGACGTGCGGCCGGAAACGCAGGAGCAGGCGCTCTCGCTGGGCGCCACCTTCGTCGATACCGGTATCGATGCGCGCGGCAAAGGCGGCTATGCCCGTGAGCTGAGCGCTGAGGAAAAGACCAAGGTCGCGGACGTGCTGACGAAGCACATCCAGAGCGCCGATCTGATCATCACAACCGCCGCGATTCCCGGTAAGACCTCGCCCAAGCTCATCAGCCACGCACAAGTGGCCGGCATGAAAGCCGGCTCGGTGATCGTCGATTTATCGGCGGAAGGCGGCGGCAATTGCGAAGACACGCGGCCTGGTGAGACCACGCGGATCGGCAACGTGACGATCGTCGCGCCGCTGAATGTGCCCTCGCTGCTCGGCGAAGACGCGAGCGAACTGTATGCGAAGAATCAGTACAACCTGCTCGCGTTGATCATGAAAAACAACGTCATCGAGATCGACTGGAGCGACGAAGTCCTCGCCAAAACCGTGCTCACCCACGCGGGCGAGAACAAGGCGGAGGCGAGCGACGAGGCGGCCAAGCCTGTCGTTGCCGCGAAAAAACCTCCCGCGAAAGCCGCACCTGTTACGCCTGCATGAACGCCGGTATCAGCGCCTGTATCAACACCGGCACGAACACGCTCCGACCAAGGACATAGTGATGGACTTCCAGATCAGCATTTCCGGCTTCGTCGCGATTTACATCTTCATGCTGGCCGCTTTCGCCGGCTGGGTGATCATCGGACACGTGCCGGCCATCCTGCATACGCCGCTTATGTCGGGTTCGAATTTCGTGCACGGCATTGTCGTGGTGGGCGGCATCTATGCGCTGCTCAACGCGAGCACGGTACAGGAGCAGGTGATCGGCTTCGTCGCTGTGTTGCTCGGCGCGGGCAATGCCGCAGGCGGCTATGCCGTCACTGACCGCATGCTCGCCATGTTCAAGACCAGCGGCCACCCCGCGGCGCACGGCGCGCACAGCAAGTCCGGCTCCGTGAAGTCCATCCACGCAAAGAAGCATTGAGGACGCCGCCATGTTGACCCTGCTCCCCCAACTCGGCATCGGCGCGGTCGATCTCGCTGCTGCTTTTCTCTTTCTCTACGGCCTGCACCGCATGTCGTCGCCGGTGACGGCGCCCTCAGGCATTTTCGTCGCCGGCATTGGTATGGCCGTGGCCGTGCTTGCGAGCTTCCTGTACGCCTTCGACGTCAGCGCGGCGGCCCGGCCCAATCTGCCGGTTAATCTCGGGCTCGCCGTCGTTGCGTTGGCACTGGGCGGCGGGGTGGCCTGGTGGGGCGGCCGCAAGGTGGCGATGACCGCCATGCCGCAAATGGTGGCGATCTACAACGGCATGGGCGGCGGCGCGGCCGGCGCGATTGCCGCGGTGGAACTGTTCGGCAACAAGGCGCAGGGCGCGATCGCGCTCATCATGACCTTGCTAGGCGCGCTGATCGGCGCGGTGTCCCTGTCGGGTTCGCTGATCGCCTGGGCCAAGCTCGATGGCGTCATCAACAAGCCTGTCCGAGTGAAAGGGCAGCAGGTGTTCAATGGACTGGTGCTGCTGGCTACCTTCGTGGTTGGCGGCTACATCGTCGTCGCAAGCGCGGACAAGGCAGCGCTGATATTGGCGATGCCGACCTGGATCTACCTGTTCTTCGGCTGCGCGCTGGCGCTCGGCATCCTGATGACGCTGCCAATTGGCGGCGCCGACATGCCAGTGGTGATTTCGATCTTTAACGCCTTTACCGGCCTCGCGGTCGGCATTGAAGGCTACGTGCTGCAGAACCCCGCGCTGATGATTGCCGGCATGGTGGTCGGTGCAGCCGGTATGTTGCTGACGCTGCTGATGGCCAAGGCCATGAACCGTTCCGTGAGCAATGTGATCTTCACCAACTTCGGTGAGGTCGCCACGCGCAAGCAGGGCAAGATCAAGGGCAGCCTGAAGCCGACACAAGCCGGCGACGCAGGCATCGCGATGCGCTATGCGGCTTCGGTGATCATCGTTCCGGGTTACGGTCTCGCCGTCTCGCAGGGTCAAGGCAAGCTATACGAATTCGTCAAGATGCTGCAGGCAGGCGGCGTGTCGGTGAAGTTTGCGGTTCACCCCGTGGCCGGCCGCATGCCGGGCCAGATGGATGTCTTGCTGGCCGAGGCCGGCGTGCCCTACGACATGATCTTCCAACTCGAGGACATCAACGACCAGTTCGCCGCCACCGATGTGGCGCTCGTGATCGGCGCCAACGACGTGGTGAACCCGGCGGCGCGCACCGACAAATCCTCAGCCATTTACGGCATGCCGATTCTCAACGCCGACCACGCGAAGCAGGTGTTCGTGATCAAGCGCGGGGAAGGCAAGGGCTACGCCGGCATCGTCAATGAACTCTTCTACGCAGACAACTGCAACATGGTCTATGGCGACGCCCAGGCCGTGCTCATCAAGATGAGTGAAGCGGTCAGGGCGCTCGGATTGCCCGCTGTGGCCTAGCACGCTGAATTCATCGCAAACGAGGAACAAGCCATGACATCCAAAATGCAAGCTGCTGTTGTTGAACAGTTCGGCAAGCCGCTAGTGCTAAAGGAACTGGATATTCCCGAGCCCGGTCCAGGCCAGATTCTGGTGAAGACCGAAGCCTGCGGCGTATGCCACACCGATTTGCATGCCGCGAGCGGGGACTGGCCGTTAAAGCCTACACTGCCGTTCATACCGGGGCATGAAGGCATCGGTATCGTCACCGCACTCGGCGCGGGTGTCACGGCGGTGAAGGAGGGGGACCGCGTCGGTGTGCCATGGCTCTACTCCGCTTGCGGACATTGCGAGTTTTGCCTCGCGGCACGCGAGCCCGTGTGTGCCGAAGCACAGTTCGGCGGCTATACGAAGAACGGCGGTTTCGCCGAATACATCGTGGCCGACCCGAACTATGTAGCCCATATCCCAGCCCATCTGGCGGCTCGCGACGCGGCGCCCCTCATCTGTGCAGGGATCACCTCGTACAAAGGCATCAAGGAGACCCAGGCGCGGCCAGGTGAATGGGTCGTGGTCTCTGGCGTCGGTGGCCTCGGACACCTCGGCATTCAATACGCCAAGGCGATGGGCCTGCACGTCTGCGCAGTCGACATCGACGACGGCAAGCTCGCGCATGCCAAACGCCTTGGCGCCGACGCGATGGTCAACGCAAAGGACGGCGATGCGATTGCGGCTGTCAGGAAGGCCACTGGGGGCGGTGCGCATGGCGTGCTGATTACGGCGCCGTCGCTGGGCGCATTCAAGCAAGGCGTGGGCATGACGCGCAAATGCGGTACCTGTGTGCTGGTTGGGCTGCCGCCGGGCGAGTTTCCGACGCCCCTGTTCGATGTCGTGGCGAACTGCATCACGATTCGCGGCTCGTTCGTCGGCAATCGCCGCGACATGGCCGAAGCGCTTGCCTTCGCCGCTGACGGCAAGGTCAAGGCGGATATCGAGCTGCAGCCACTCTCGGCGATCAACAGTGTGTTCCATCGCCTCGCGCACGGCGATGTCCCGTCGCGTGTGGTGCTCGAGTTCGCGAAGGGTTGAGAGGAGGGCGCTATCGTGGCTTCCGGACCCGGTCTGGCTCAGTTTGCCGACGTTCCAGGCGATGCGATCAACTCGCTGCTGGCGCGGTATCGCGGTAATCCGCATGCACTCGTGCAGATTCTGCGTGAAGCGCAAGTGCAACACGGTTGGCTGCCGCGCGCGATGCTGGCTGACCTGGCCGACGGGCTGGGTCTGACGCTGGCGCATGTGGAGGGCGTGGCGACGTTCTATCGGTTCTTTCATACCCAGCCGGTGGGCGAGTACCGCGTGCTCTTTAGCGACAACATCACCGACCGCATGCTCGGTAACGTGTCGTTGCTCACCGATCTGTGCCAGCGGCTCGGCGTTGAGCGTGGTCAGGTGCGCGCCGACGGCCGCGTCAGTGTGGATTTCTGCTCCTGCACGGGTTTGTGCGATCAAGGGCCGTCCTTGCTGATCAATCATCATCAGGTCGTCACGCGGCTCGATGCCGCGCGGGTCGCCACGCTTGCGGCACTCATCGAAGCAAGGCTGCCGCTGGCCGACTGGCCGGCGGAATGGTCGCGCGTGAACGACCATGTGCGGCGCGCCGATGTTCTGCTCGCCACCTCGCTGCATCCGGGTGAGGCCATCGCGGCCGCGCTGGCGCGTGGCGTCCCCGCGCTGTTCGACGAGATGAAGCGCTCGAACCTCCGTGGACGCGGCGGCGCAGGCTTCGTCACCGGCATGAAATGGCAACTGTGCCGGGATGCAAAAGGCAGCGAACACTACATGGTGTGCAATGCCGACGAAGGCGAGCCGGGTACGTTCAAGGACCGCGTGTTGCTGTCACGCCATCCCGACATGGTTTTCGAAGGGATGACGATTGGAGCGCTTGCCATCGGCGCCCGGCACGGCATGCTTTATCTACGTGGCGAGTATCGCTACCTGCTGGAGCCATTGCTCGACACGCTGCAACGCCGGCGCGACGCTCATCTGCTGGGAACGTCGATTCAGGGGCAGCCAGGTTTCGATTTCGATATCGAGATTCACGTCGGTGCCGGTGCCTACGTGTGCGGAGAAGAGTCGTCGCTGATCGAGTCGCTGGAAGGCAAGCGAGGCACACCGCGCATCCGGCCGCCATTCCCGGCTGAAAACGGCTACCTCGGACAGCCTACAGCGGTCGACAACGTCGAGACGCTGTGCGCCGCGACGCACATCGCGTTACAAGGCGGCGCATGGTGGGCGGCTATCGGCACACCGAAGTCCACCGGCACGAGCGTTCATTCGGTGTCGGGAGACTGCGATCGACCGGGCATCTACGAGTATCCGATGGGCACCAGCGTCGATCGGATTCTGGACGATTGCGGCGCGCGCGATACCCAGGCGGTGCAGGTCGGCGGTCCCTCCGGCAAGTGCTTGTCTGCCCTCGAGTTCGGTCGTCGGATCGCGTTCGAAGATGTGCCGACGGCAGGTGCATTCATGGTGTTCAACCGTTCGCGCGACATGTTCGAAGTGGCCCGCAACTATGCGGGCTTTTTCGCTGAAGAGAGTTGCGGATTTTGCACGCCTTGCCGTGTCGGCACGGCGCTGGTCGTCAAGACCATGGACAAGCTCGCGGCTGGGCGGGGCTCACGGCGCGACGTCGATGTGCTTTCCGACATCGACAGCCTGATGCACGGCACGACCCACTGCGGTCTGGGCGGTGCGGCCTGCAACGCCTTGCACGACACCATCGTCAAATTCCGTCCTGCCTACGAGCGACGCTTGCAGTCACTGCGGTTCGAGCCGGCCTTCGATCTCGATGCCGAACTGGCGGACGCGCGCCGTCTGACCGGCAGAGACGATGCGGCGACGCATCTGGAGACCCCGTCATGAATGCCCTCGCCAAACCTGCCGCTGCCACCGTCACCTTCTCGCTCGACGGTGAGGAGGTGCCCTTCGAGCCGGGCGAAACGATCTTGCAGGCAGCGCGGCGGGCGGGCCGTTACATCCCGCACCTGTGCTGGCATCCGGACTTTCATCCGCAGGGCTCATGCCGTGTGTGCACCGTGAAAGTCAAGGGCCGCCCCGGCTCGGCCTGTACCCTCCCCGCCGCTGCAGGCGAGGTGGTCGAAAGCAACACAGATGAGCTCAATGCCGAGCGCAAGATGCTGTTGCAGATGCTGTTTGTCGAAGGCAATCACTTTTGTCCGTCCTGCGAAAAAAGCGGCAACTGTCTGCTGCAGGCCACGGCCTATGAGATGAACATGGAGGACGTGCTGTTCCAGGAGTTCTATCCACGCCGCCCCATCGACGCGAGCCATGCCGACGTCATGATCGACTTCAACCGCTGCATCTTATGCGAGTTGTGTGTGCGCGCGAGTCATGACATCGACGGCAAGGATGTGTTCGCCATCGCCGGGCATGGCATCGGCACGCACCTGGTGGTCAACAGCATGAGCGGCAAGCTGGCCGATACCGACCTGGCCGTCACCGACCGGGCCGCGAATATCTGCCCGGTGGGCGCGATCCTGCCCAAACGGCGCGGCTTTGTGATCCCGATCGGGGAGCGCCGCTACGACCCGCACACGGCTGCCGATCCCGACACTCAGGAGGCCTCATGAACACGGTCACGAGCGTCGACGCAGCCCACCAACCACGCAAGTGGAAGGTGGCGACCGTGTCGCTGGCGGGGTGCTTCGGTTGCCACACGTCCTTCCTCGATATCGACGAGCGCCTGCTGGCGTTGATCGAGCACGTCGAGTTCGACCGCTCGCCGCTGACCGACATCAAGGAAGTCGGCAAATGCGATATCGGTTTGATCGAAGGCGGCGTGTGCAACTCCGAGAACGTGCTGGTGCTGCGTGCGTTTCGCGCCAACTGCAAGACGCTGGTGGCGATGGGAGCTTGCGCGATCAATGGCGGTCTGCCGGCGGAGCGCAACCGCTTCGATCTGGCCGGCCTGCTCGACGAGGTCTACCACGATCGTGCCGGCTTGAGCGAGGACAGTGAGATTCCGAACGATCCTGAACTGCCGCTCTTGCTCCGGCAAGTGCGCCCCATTCACGCGGTCGTTCATGTGGATTACTTTCTGCCCGGCTGCCCGCCCTCGGCGGATGCCTTCTGGAGCTTTCTGAACGACCTGATGGCCGGGCGCACGCCGCACCTGACCCCTGCACTGATGCACTACGACTAAGCGCCGGAGACCAAACCGCCATGAGCTTCGACCTCGAGACCGCCGCCAACCCAACGGGCCTGCGCCGGATAGCCATCGACCCGGTTTCGCGCGTCGAAGGACACGGCAAGGTGACGATCCTGCTCGACGATCAGCAGCGCGTGCAGCAAGTGCGTCTGCACATCGTCGAATTCCGCGGCTTCGAGAAATTCATCGAAGGCCGGCCTTACTGGGAAGTCCCGGTGATGGTGCAGCGCCTGTGCGGCATTTGCCCAGTGTCGCATCAACTCGCGGCGTGCAAGGCGATGGACCGGGTCGTGGGCGCGCAACCCATCACGCGCAGCGCGGAGAAAATCCGCCGGCTGATGCACTACGGCCAAGTCATGCAATCGCACGCACTGCACTTTTTCTACCTGGCGTCGCCCGACCTGCTGTTCGGGTTCGACTCCGACGTGAACTTGCGCAACATTGTCGGCGTGGCGCGGGCGCATCCCGACATCGCCAGAAAAGGCATTCTGTTGCGCAAGTTCGGCCAGGAACTGATTCGTGTGACGTCGGGAAAACGTATCCATGGCACCGGTTCGGTACCGGGCGGCATGAACAAGCCTGTCAGCCAGGCGGATCGCGACATGCTCTACAAAGACGTGGATCAAATGATCGCGTGGGCGGCCGAAGCGGTGGACGTCGTCAAGCAGTTACACGCGCAAAACCGGACCCTTTACGACAGCTTCGGTAGCTTCCGCTCGAACATGCTGTCGCTGGTGCGCGCGGACGGTGCGATGGATCTCTACGACGGCGTGTTGCGCGCTCGCGATGCAGACGGCAAGATCATGTTCGATGGCATAAGCGACCAGCGCTACATGGATCTGATCGAGGAAGAGACGCGTTCCTGGACCTACATGAAGTTTCCGAATCTGCGCAGCATGGGCCGCGAAACCGGCTGGTACCGCGTCGGACCGCTCGCGCGCGTGCAGAACTGCGACTTTATCCCGAGCCCTCTGGCCGAAGCGCAGCGCAAGGAGTTCATCGACTGGGGTAAAGGTGCGCCGGTTCATGCGACGCTCGCTTACCACTGGGCACGCATGATCGAGGTGCTCCACGCGGTGGAGGTCATCAGGGATCTGCTTGACGATCCGGACATCCTGCAAGGCGAATTGATGGCGGGCGGTGAGCGCCAGGGCGGTGGCGTAGGTATCATCGAAGCGCCGCGCGGCACGCTGATTCACGACTACCGCGTGGGGCCCGATGATCTCGTCACGATGTGCAATCTGATCGTCTCCACGACGCACAACAACCAGGCCATGAACGAGGCCGTGCGTTCGGTGGCGCGCGAGTATCTGGACGGCAAAGAACTGACCGAAGGCTTGCTCAATCGCATCGAAGTCGCCATTCGTGCCTTTGATCCATGCCTCTCATGTGCCACCCACGCATTAGGGCGCATGCCGCTAGATGTGGTGCTGATGGGCGCCGACGGCGAACCGCTCGACCATGTCACCAAGTCGTACGACGGCCCGGTCGTGCACCTTCCGGCGGGATCCGTGGGCCTTCGCGCATGAACGCCCCGCTGCTGGTGTTCGGATGGGGCAACCTGAGCCGCGGCGACGACGCGCTCGGCGCCTTGTTCGTCCAGCAGCTAAGCGCGCTGTCCGGGGCCGCAACGGGCATCAGCGTGGATTTTCTGGAGGACTATCAGCTACAGATCGAGCACGCGCTCGACCTCGTGTCTCGCGAGCATGTGCTGTTCGTCGACGCCAGCCTGAGTTGCGCGGCCCCCTTCGAGGTGACCCTGCTGCGCGCATCGCGCGACGCCAGCTTTACGACTCACGCCATCTCGCCAGCCTCGGTGATGCAGGTGTACCGCGACCTTTACCGCACTGAACCTCCGCCATGCACGCTGCTGGCGATCCGTGGAATGCGTTTCGAACTGGGGGAGCCGCCCGGACGCGAGGCGCTCGACCATCTGGCGCAGGCGCTGGCGTGGGGGCAGGGCTGGCTGACAGCGCCTGGTTCGACAGACGGCGGCGCGAGGACGAACGACGGCGTGAGCGCTGCGGTGATTACCGTATAAGCCGCGAATTAGTGTCCACGCGCCGCAGATAGCCGGCAGTTTGTACGCTGACGTACCGCTTCCGGAGTCGATCGAGCGTAGTGTGAGAGTCGCTATCTGAAGAAGCAGAACCGGAGTATCGAACATGCTGCGCAATATAGAGTTTTTGCAGGGATCCACCGTCAGGGCGAGCGACGGCGACGTCGGAACCGTCACGCAAGTCTATTTCGATGACGAAGCGTGGGGCGTGCGCTATCTGGTGGTCGAAACAGGCGACTGGCTCAGGGACCGGCAGGTGCTGATTTCCCCGTATGCCGTTTCTCACACGGATCCTGGTTCAAGCGTCGTGCACGTGAAACTGACGCGGCAACAGGTGCGCGACAGTCCGAATATCGACGCGCATAAGCCCGTGTCGCGTCAGCATGAGATCCAGTACCTGCGGTACTACGGCTATCCGACGTATTGGGGAGGGGCAAACGTATGGGGGATGGGGGCCTATCCCGCCTTCGACGGAATCTCTGCAACGGCGGCGCTGCCATTGGGCGTTTCTCCGCTTGTCGACCCGGACCCCGAGGCCGATGAGCCGCCGGCGGACACCCATCTGCGTAGCACCGAAGCGGTGAAGGGTTATCACATCGAAACGATCGACGGCACGATTGGTCACGTTTCCGGCTTCATCTTCGACGATGAAACCTGGGTCATACGCTACCTGACCGTCGATACGCGCAACTGGTGGCCTGGCGGCAAGGAAGTCCTGCTGGCGACAGAATGGATCGAGCTGATCGACTGGTTCGGCTCAACCGTTTCCACGACGCTGACGCGCGATGCGATCAAGCAAAGCCCAGCGTACGACGATGCGATTCCGGTCAACCGGGATTACGAAACGGCACTGTACGAGTTTTACGGCAGGGAGGGCTATTGGTCGAAGGAGAGGGCGGCTTTGCCGAGTGAGTGAATGACCGCACCATGCGTACCAATGCCGGAGGATATCCGGCCTTTACGGGTCACGCGCCTTCACGAAAGGTCGTGACCTGTTTGTCTTGCCCACGCTAGATGGCGCGCAGATCGGGCAACAGCCGGTCGATTTCGCGTCTCACGACGCCGTAGTATTCGCAGACATGCTTCTCCAGCCGCGGTCTTTCCAGCACCTCGATATGGCCATATAAGGCAACCGAACTAAACGGAGCTGACGCCGAACACGCCGGTCGTCAAATCATGCTCGAATTCGGCGTGCCACGCTGTGCCCTGGCCAGCAGCATAAACAGCAGACTTATCATTGCTCCGTCGAGTCACCCTGACTTGTCGGCGAATCAGGCCCGCACTAGCGCCAGCCGGGTACTGATCTTCGTCACAGATGTCGAAATCGATCATATCGAAGCCGTGGCTGGCGAAAATTGACTCCGCGTCGGCTTGCTCGTCTTCACTGAATTCATGAAACAGATTCGTGACCATGTGCGCCGTCCGGTTATAAGATGAGCCAACTCTCGCTACGATCCCCAATGTCTGTAAGCAAGTCTGTACGGTAACGTTCAAGGTGACTAGCTAGGAACGTGGAAGCTACGGTCCTACACGACTGAAGACCTGGCAACCGGGCAGAAGACCGATCTGTTCGGCGCGCACCCAACCGGCTATCTATCGGGAGTCGTTCCCGCAAAAACGACTCCTGTGCCGCCTCAGAACGGCTTGGTCGGCAAATACTTTCCGTCGAGTGTGATCACGGCACGCGAGCCGCCTTCCGGATCGTCGATCTTCTTGATGTCGAGCTTGAAATTGATTGCGCTGATGATGCCGTCTCCGAACTTCTCATGAACCAGCGCCTTTAGCGTCGAACCGTAAATCTGCACCATCTCGTAGAACCGGTAGATCGTCGGATCGGTCGGCACGCCGCCCGGGATGCTGCCGCGCACCGGAATTGTCTGCAGCAGGCGCACCGCGTCTTCGCCCAAGTCCAGTTTGTCGGCCACGACCTTGGCGGCGTCCGCCGGCAGCGGATGCTGGCCGAGCAGCGCGGCGGTGACGAATGCGATGCTGAGGCCCGTGCCTTCGGTGAGCTGCTCGAACGTCAGGTTCTTGCGGACCTTCGCGTCGATGATCGCGTCGGCCAGGGCTTCGCGGGGGAATTGGCTGTATTGAGATTGCGTCATGATCATGCTCCTTGAGATGGACTGAAGTTGAAAAGCAGGGGTTCAGGCAGCGAGGGTGAGTCGAGCCGGGGTTGCACAAACTTGCGGATGCTCCGCGAGAGAAACGAAGCGGTTCGTCGTGCCGTCGAGCGTATCGATCGAGCCGGTTTCGATGTCGTACACCCATCCGTGCAGGGCCAGATGTCCTTGTTCGAGCGCGAGTCGCACGGAGGGATGAGTCTTGATGTTGGCAAGCTGGGCGACCACGTTTTCGCGGACCATCGAGTCGACCCGGTCCCGTTCGCTCTTGTGCTCACGCGCCTCGTTGACGACTTTCGCGGAATCCGCGTAATGCAGCCAATTGCGCACGGCCGGCATGTGGTCCATGCACTTGCAGGTAGCAATGGCCGTCATCGCACCGCAATCGGAGTGACCGCAAATCACCACATCGGTGACGGCGAGCGCGGCGACCGCGTATTCGATCGTGGCGGACACGCCGCCCGGTTCCGGGCCATACGACGGCACGATGTTGCCGGCGTTACGGATCACGAACAGGTCGCCCGGCTCGCGCTGCGTGACGAGTTCCGGTACGAGCCGGCTGTCCGAGCACGAGATGAACAAGGTACGCGGGTGCTGGCTCGTGGCCAGTTGCTTGAAAAGCTCGGAGCGCTGCGGGAACGCGTCGCGCTGGAACTTCAGGAAGCCGTCAATGATGTCTTGCATGTTTCGCTCCATCGGGGTTGTTCGCGGGGGGTATTGCGAACCGATGGACGAAGAATGCGCCGCTCAAACTATAGTGTCCAAGACCGGTTTATTATTCTCCCTATAGGCAACACCAATAGTTAGAGGGGGACCCCATGCTGCTCCGGCACATCCGCTACTTTCTGGCGGTCGCGGAACATCGCAATTTCACGCGCGCGGCCGAGGCGCTGCACGTGTCGCAGCCGACGCTGTCGCAACAGATCAGGCAGCTTGAGGACACGCTGTGCGTGCAGTTGCTCGACCGGTCCGGCCGGACGATCCAGCTGACCGACGCCGGCGCGGCTTATGTGCGCTACGCGCAGCGCGCGCTGCAAGACCTGGAGGCGGGCAGGCGAGCGATCCACGACGTGCAGGAATTGAGCCGCGGCTCGCTGCGTATCGCCATGACGCCGACGTTCACCGCTTACCTGATCGGTCCGTTGCTGGAGAAGTACAACCGGCGCTATCCGAACATCACGCTGAACATCCTCGAAATGCCGCAGGAGCGGATGGAGACGTTGTTGAACGAAGATGCGCTCGAGGTCGGCATCGCGTTCAACGATACGCAGTCCCCCGACGTCGAGGCCCAGGTCCTTTTCGTCGAAGCCCTGGCGATGGTGGTCGGTAAGTCCCATCCGCGTGCGAAGAAGCGCGCTGCATTGACGCTTGCCGAGTTCGAAAGCGAAGCGCTCGTGCTGCTCAACGAAGCGTTTGCTACCCGTCAGACCATCGATCGATATTGCAAACAACATGGCATCGCGCCGCGCATTGCCATGGAGGTCAATTCGATCAGCGCGGCGATCGAGATCGTGCAGCGTAGCGCGCTCGCCACGCTGCTACCGGCCGCGATAGCGCGCGCGCACAGCGAATTGTGTCTGGTACGCCTGGAGCCGGCGCTACCGCAGCGGACCGCTGCGCTGCTACTGCGCAAAGGCGCATATCGAACCGCGGCAGCGCGGGCATTCATCGCGCTTGCGCTTGAGGAAAGCGCGGCTGAGCCGGGGGCAACACGTTCGCCACGATGTGCCGAGGCGGCAAGGGCGTAACGTATAAAGAGGTGCTGTGTGATGTGTGTGACAAGCTCGACGTGAACTACAGCAAGAAATCGTCGGTCGAGATGATCAGCGAGTCGTTGGCGACTGCTTAGGCAGCGCCTCTTTGTCGCAATGTCTCATTTAACAGGTTAGAAAATACGCTGATTCTTGTGGTCTTAAGGCAAGTTTTTTCCGAGCAGGCGTGGCGCAGCAGTTGGCGATGAAGCGGCTGCTCGGCGGTTGCAAACTTGTTCTTCTTAGTAGAACGAATCCGCAATCGAAGACTTGACATTCCTAAGCTTCCCCTATACTTGCAAAGTGATTGAAATTCCAACGCCAACGCCGAGCAGTTAACGTATTGTTAGCGTATCCGTATTTCCGAGTTGCGCAGTCTGCGCGACCCGTCGGATCAACAGATCCGGCGTCTTTTTTGAGTCGTATAGGAGGTAAGTATGAGACATCAAATGGCATTCGGTGGCGGTGCGATTTCTCCCCAGGTGGCAAGACATATGCAGACGTTTGGAGGCGGGGCGATTTCTCCTGAAGTAGCGAAGCACATACATTCCAAGCATGAGCGCACGACGGGGGCTGAACCATCTCCGCGTCGATCGCGCGTGGCTGTCCAACCCGTGGCGAAAAAATAAGCGGGTCCGTCACAGCGAGTGGCGGACGATAATGAGCCTTATAACGTTCCACAGGATATACCCGTCCGCCATCCCTCCGATGCGTGGTGATAAATCGGCTTTGGGATCACTGCCAGCGGCAGCGTTCCAGTACTGCGAGGCGATACGGACCGCCTCTTCATTTGGCTGGTACGTTTTTCCCCCGCTAGACATTGAACTCAAGTTTGATGGTGCCGAGGTCTTCTGCTTTGCCGAGGAATCCGGCTGGAATAAATTGTCGAGTCTTTATTTCGAAGATGAATTCTGGCGCGAATGGGATCGCTTCGCACCAGACGATATGAAGGGATATCGCATTCCCTATCTGACCACATTGTTCGTGCCGGGCATTGTTCAAATATGGAGTGGGCTGCTTGTCAGCACTGCTTCGGACTACAGCGTACTCGTTAGGCCGCTCGCCAACGTAGTTTCACATCGTGGATACCAGGTATATGAAGGGATTGTGGAAACCGACCGGTTCGCGCCGTGTCCGTTGTTTATAAATATCAGGTTAATAGACACTTCCCGGGCGATCGAGGTCGTCCAAAGGGATCCGCTCTTCCAGGTGCAAGCCATACATCGCTCATGTTATGCAGACGGGGGCGCATACGCGGAAAAGATCGGTCTGGGACCACCGGACGGAGTGACCCACGGTATGAGTGCAACTGAATGGGATGGCTTGCGATCGACGATCAGAAGCGCGCAACCGTTACGGGACAGCCAGATAGGACGTTACGGTGCAGCGGTACGAAAGCGGGCCAAGGGGCAGGAGAATATCGACTGAATCGGCCGTGGTCGCTGAAGAGCGGGTTGCGGACCTTCCGGCCTCGGCAACTTCAAATGCGTGCTGCGAGAATCACGCCTGCTACTGCAATGCCTCCACCGATTAGCATGCTTGGCACAAGCGGTTCGCTGAGCAGCAGCACGCCAAAAATTGCGCCGAAAACCGGTACGAAATTGTTGTACAGGGCGACATGAGCTGCGCCGAACTGGCGCAAATTGATTGCATACAAGACAAACGCGAGAGCGGTGCCGAGAACCCCGAGCCAAATCAGAGAAATGCACACCAATGGCGTAAAAGCGCTGAGTCGCAAAGCCGACCACTCCGTGGTCGATGCGATGCAAAGCAGGAGGGTTCCCCAATATGCGGCGTAGGTCGTTGATGCTAACGGCGTCAGACCAAGTTTTTTGATAGTGATGCGACCGATTAAAGTGTATGCAGCCCAGACACATGCAGCGGCGAACATCATCAGTTCGCCGCGACCCACGGCCTGACCGTATTGCCAGTTCAAATCGCCGTGGGATACAACGACCCAAACGCCGGCCAAAGCAATGACCACCCCTAGCCATCGGCGGGCGCTTAGTTTCTCACCAAGGAGCACTGACGCGAGCGCGATGGTTACGATAGGGTTAAGCGAAATAATCAGTGAGGCGCGGCTGGCGGGGAGACGTCCAAGAGCGCCGATAACAAGCAGGCTGTAACCGAATACCCCCGTGGCGCCCAAAGCTACCGTGGCAACAATTTGACGCCTATTGAGTCTGGGCAGGGCGCCTTCAATTATGCGCGTTGCGAAAGCCAGCGCGATACAAGCCAGCAGGTAACGCGCCACAGAGGCCGTAGCCGGTGGAATCTCGCGCGCGACAATTCGACCCGCGACAAACGTGCTCCCCCAGATTACCGGCACAGCAAGGAGTCGCAAGTGGACCAAAAACCGATCGAGGCGAGTATCGGAAGATACAAGTTGGTCTTTCATGGACTTCTCCATTACGCCGCGTCAATTCTGCTTGCGCTTCGAGCGATCCGCTCGTGCCCATCGCCTTACCATTCAATTCGATGCTCTTCCTCGAGCACACGGGGACTCATCGCGTTGAACAGTTGACATTCTGCCTAAATCGGCAGCTCGAGCATGTAATGCAACACGCAGCCGTAGCCAGGTCGTACGCCACTATTTTGTGTGGTTGGCGTGATCTTCGAACGCGGAGACGATGCCCTCAATCATGGCTGCGATGCGTGCGGTATGCCGAAGGTCCTGATGCGTGACGAGCCAGATTTCGTAGACTGCCCCACGTGCAGGTTCCGGCCATAGCTGCACGAGGCCGTCGAGTTCAGCCAGATGCATCGGAAGCTCACCGATGCCGAGGCCGGCCTTGACCGCGGTACGCAGCATGAGGCTGGAATTGAAGGTCGAAACGATGCGCCCCGCGTGTACTGGTTCGCCAGCCAGAGTGGGTGATGTGGGTGATCGACTACCGGTCCAGTTTCCCTGATAGACGACAAGATCGTGACCCGCAAATGCGGAGCCAGGGGCGGGCTTGCCGTGCTGCTCGAGATAGGCCTTCGATGCAAAGAGCGCCATGGGCCAGCGAGCCAGGCGCCGCGCGATCAGATCGGGATTGTCCGGCCTGACTGAGCGGACCGCGATATCCGCTTCACGCTTTGCCAGATTGAGCATGCGCGTCGACGTGTCCAGCAGGACGCGCACTTCGGGATGCGCAGCATGCAGGCGTTCGATGGCGGGAAACAGGAATTCGAGCGCGATCGAGTCGGTGCTGGTGACTCTTACGTCGCCCGCCAGCCGTGTATCCGTGCCTTGAGTTTGTCTGACGAGTTCGTGTGCGGAGTGTTCCATTTTCTCCGCTGATCTCAGCGCGGTTTCGCCTGCGGCGGTCAACGCGTAACCCTCAGAGGTGCGCAGGAAGAGGGTTGCACGCAGGGCGTGCTCGAGTGCCGCAATCCGTCTGCCGACCGTCGCCTGATCGAGGTTGAGTGTCCTCGCCGCTCCACGGAGTGTTTTTTCGCGCTCCACCGCGAGAAACACGCGCGCGTCATCCCAGTTCATCGTTCTGTCCCCCTTGATGCAATTTTGCATCAGACCACGTGAATAATGCCGCGCGAATTCATCAATGTCGACTCCTATACTGAGCGCAAGAGTTCCTCGTTCAGTGATCCGACCGGATCAATCGAGCCTCATCTATCGAAGGAGTGGTATCCATGTCTGCTTCAACTTATCGCGTGCCGTCGTCCATGATGGCCATTGAGATCAAACAGCCCGGCGGTCCTGAGGTTCTGGTGCCGACTACGCGCCCTGTGCCGATGCCGATCGCCGATCAGGTTCTGATCCGCATCCACGCGGCTGCCGTGAACGGTCCGGACGTTTTCCAGCGCAAAGGGCTGTATGATCCGCCCCCCGGCGCTTCGGACATTCCTGGGCTGGAAGTGGCGGGTCAAGTGGTTGCCGTTGGCGCCGACGTGTCCCAATTCCGGATCGGCGAACTGGTGTGTGCGTTGATTCCCGGCGGTGGCTACGCAGAATATGCCGTCGCGCACGCCTGCAACACGATGCATATCCCCAAAGGCCTGACGTTGGTGGAGGCGGGGGCCATGCCCGAAACGTTTATGACGGTATGGCTGAACCTGTTCCAGCGCGGCAAGCTGGTTGCCGGCGAATCGGTGTTGATCCATGGCGGCGCGTCAGGTATCGGGACCACGGCGACCATGCTGGCGAAGGCATTCGGCGCTGCGAAAATCATCACGACAGTGGGCTCGCAGGCGCATCGGGAGGCCAGCCTGGCGCTAGGCGCGGACCTCGCGATCGATTATCGCGAGAAAGATTTCGTCGCCGAAACGAAGCGGTTTACCGATGAAAGAGGCGTCGACGTGATCCTCGACATCATTGCCGGCGACTACGTGGCGAGAAACTATGAAGCCGCCGCCATGGACGGACGGATCCTCCAGGTGGGCGTGATCAAGGGGCCGGCGAAGGATCTTAACCTCGTGCCGATGTTGACGAAACGTCTGACGCATATGGGCTCGACATTGCGATCGCGCACATCCGCGGACAAGGCGACCATCGTCAATGAACTCGAGAAGCATGTCTGGCCGCACATCGAGAGCGGCAAGATCAAGCCGGTTGTCTACAAGACCTTTGAGCTGGCCGACGCTCGTGGCGCTCACGAGCTGATTGATTCCGGCACACACTTTGGAAAGATTGTCCTTACGACAGGTGCCGATCTCATTGGCTAAAGCCTGGCTTGCAGCCAACGCGGAGGGTGCAAGCCTCTTGCCGGTTTCGTGATGAACCTCAAGAGATTGCGCCGGCAGCACAGCTACTTGACCGGCTGGTTATTGCTGAAGAAATCAACCAGGCTCTGAGGCGCGTTGGAGCCGAGACACACGTTGAGGATTCTTTCCGACTCCGCAGCTTCGGATGCGCTGCGGGGAAAGAGGTCCTTTTCATACGCGATCAGCGCGGCCTCAACGTCACCGGGGTGGGCGGCGATGGCCTTGCCAAGTTCGGCGCCGTCGAACATGGCGAGATTGGCCCCTTCGCCAGACGGGGTCATCAGGTGCGCCGCATCGCCGAGCAGGGTCACCCCGGGCACGCGAGCCCATCGGTGTTCGACGGGGAGCGCATGAATCGGACGAGGCACAGGGTCAGTCTCACCGTCGGTGATGAGTGCCGTCAACTCCGGAGCCCAGCCGTCGAATTCCTCGGCGACACGGGTCAACGCAGTCACAGGATCGGAGAAGTCGATGCTGTCAATCCAGTCCTTTGGCTTGTTCAACTCCACGTACGTGTGGAGCACGCCATTGGGCTCGCGGTGCGCGGCGATGCCTTTTCCCGGCGCCAGCGCAAACAGCGCGCCATCGCCAACGGCTGCCGCGCTCGCCTTGTGACGGGTGTCGCTGTCAAACAGGTATGTCTCGATGAATGACGTGCCGACATACGCCGGCTTCGCCTCGGAAAGAAGTGGACGAACTCTCGACCAGGCACCGTCGGCCCCAACGAGGAGATCGGCAGTCACGGCTGCGCCGTTAGCAAAGGTCAACACGTGCCGCCCGCCGCCGCGCGCAGACACCTCTGTGACTTTGTGTCCCCAGCGGATCGTGCCGACAGGCAGTGAGTCAAGCAGAATCCGGCGAAGCGCTCCTCGGGGTACCTCAGGTCGACCGCCTGTGCCATCGTCGGGATCTTCAAACAGGACATGGCCATCCTTGTCGAGTACCCGCGTTGCCTGACCGCCAGCATGAATGATCTCGAGGAATTGATCGAAGAGTCCCGCTGCCTTGAGCGCGAGCTGCCCGTTGTTTTCGTGGATATCCAGCATGCCCCCCTGCGCTCGCGCGTTTGCCGAGGCTTCCGCTTCGTAGACCGTCGCGGCGATGCCATGGACGTGAAGCACCCGGGCAAGCGTCAATCCACCGAGCCCCGCACCGACGATCGCAACTGAAGTATTCATCCTGTTTCCCTGGTGATCGGAGGTCGCCCTGAACCTATACTGCGGACAGACGTATGGAACGTCATTCCATAGTAATATTGGAACAACATTCCATAAGTGTCAAGATGAGGCATGGCAAAGAAAGCACGTAGCGCTCAACGTCGGGAGGAGTCGCTCTCGCCCGATCAAATCATTGAGGCATCGATCGAGCTCCTCGATTGCGGTGGAGAGAGGGGGCTGACGTTCCGCGCCCTGTCCGAGCGGCTCGCCACCGGTCCTGGTGCTATTTACTGGCACATCTCCAGCAAGAGCGATCTGCTGACCGCCGCGTGCGACGCCATCGTCGCGCGCACGATGAACGCGCCCGTGGACGGTTCGACGCCGAAAGCAACCATTCGCGCGCTCGCGCTGGCCATGTTCGACGCGATCGACGAGCATCCGTGGGTTGGCTCAGCGCTGACACGTGCCCCCGGGCAGTTGCCGACAGTACGTGTTCTCGAACGCCTCGGCCAGCAGCTGCGCGCGCTGGGTGTGCCGGCCGAAGAAGAGTGGGCGACGGTGTCCGCATTGCTGAGCTACATCCTTGGCGTCGGTGGACAGAATGCGGCGAACACGCATTTCGCTCGGGAGCAAGGCCTCGATAGATCCAACTTTCTAGACGAGGTGTCGACTGTGTGGTCTCAGCTCGATCCGCAGGAGTACCCGTTCACCCGCAGCGTCGCCAGA
The DNA here is from genome assembly GCA_900142905.1 of Burkholderia sp. GAS332. NCBI lineage: Bacteria > Pseudomonadati > Pseudomonadota > Betaproteobacteria > Burkholderiales > Burkholderiaceae > Burkholderia > Burkholderia sp. GAS332. The sequence goes on from FSRV01000002.1 coordinate 95,926, forward strand.
CAGTTGCGCGTTCACGACGACCGTGTCGATTTTCTCGCCGGAATCGATCTCATGCTTCGCGGGATCGAGTCAGCGGGCGGTCGCTGATCTGATCGGCGTGGAAATCCCGGTGTGCTAAGGGATCAGCTGCCGGGCGGCTTGGCCGGGACCCTCTGCCATCCGCCGGAACAGGCCCTGACATACGGGTAGTAACCCTCCGGCTTCACGCAGTAGTAATAGTAGGCCGCTGGCGGCACGGGGCCCCCGCCCATGTCCGGCTGCCCATCCTGCTCCTGCCCCTGCCCCTGCTCCAGGTACGGAGTCGGTGACGAGGACACACCGACCGCCATCGGCCCGTAAGGGTAGTAGTTGGGGTAGAGGTAGGGGTAGTAGTAGGGGAACGGATAGGCGTAGTACGGGTACGGATAGGCATAGACAAATCCCGGGCCGAAATAGAAACCAATGGACCCGCCGCAGCAATAACCACCGTGGTAGTAGTAGCCGTGGTAGTAATAGCCGTGGTAGTAGCTGCCGTTGTAGTAGCCACCGCCATGATAGGAGCCGCCATTTCCCCAACTGGTGCCACCGCCACTGCCGTGATAGTAGCCGCCGCCCCAACCACCGCCATGATAGTCGCCACCACCACCGCCGCCACCACCACCCCAACCGCCGCTATGATAGTAGCCGCCGCCCCAGCCCCCTCTGCCGGCCATCGCTGCGCCGCTGGCGCCCACGGCCGCCAACACCAGCAATAGCTGGCACACTCTACGCCCATTCATGATGGCCACCTCGACAGTCAGCGCCGATTCAGATTTGACCCATCGAGCCGAATCCCGCCCCGGGAAAAGCTGCCCTGAATGAGGACCGGCTACTTATAAGTGTATGAATTTCGGGGACACTTTTCCTACTTCGTGTTATGGGGCGCGACCGTCGGCCGGATCGAGCTCAAGAACGACGCGCCGGGGAGATGTTCGCGTGAATACGGTGCGACAACGTGAGAGCAGCCGCTGGCTAAACTACGGTTCCAGGCAGTGGTGTGACAGACGCTGAATGACCTAAGCCGCACAACGCGGCGACCCTGAAGATCCTCTGGCCACGAAAGGAAAGGAGAACCTCATGCCGAGCCTTGAGCGAGTGCGACCGGCTACGCTTATCGACTCTGTCTGGCGCATGGTGCTTCGCCTCGGATTCCGGCTCGCTCGCGCCTGGTGGACCCTTCGGCGGCCTCGCCACGAGGGCGCGCTAGTAGCAATCTACGTCGGGCGGGCGCTGTTGCTTGTGAAGTCATCGTACCGGGCCGAGTGGAATTTCCCCGGTGGAAGTGTCCGGCCCGGTGAGGCGCCTGATGCAGCGGCGCGGCGCGAGATGGAGGAGGAGATTGGTCTGTCATCCTATACATTACTGCCCGCGGGAAGCGCCTGCGGCATTTGGGACGGGCGACGAGACCGGGTGCATTTCTTTGAATTGCACCTCGATTGCATGCCCGAGCTGCGGCTGGATAATCGAGAGATTGTCGCCGTGCATCTGGCATCGCCGGAGGAATTGCCCGGCTTCGCGCTGACAGAGGCGGCCGCTGCGTATCTCGGCAGAGATCTCTGCAGTTAGTTGGCCCTGTTCCTTTTGCGTGTCCGTTCACGAAAATTGTGAATAGCCCTTTCGGGTCGGATAGAGCGAGCGGCTGATCTGTAGTGCGCCCCTATGCGCTATCGCGCCAGATCGGTGACAATTTACAGATCGGTCACGCCTCATCCGGCACCCCAGGAAGGAAGCAGGGATCCACTCACTGGAAAGGCAAGGCATGCCGCAGCAAATGCATCCACGTATTACTCTCCGGCGCGCGATTGTGGCGTATATCGTCGCGATCCTCGCTGGCAGTCTGACCGTCGCTGCGATTTTCCTCGTGAACTGGTTGCGTGCGAACGGCTATAACCCGTCACGCGATCATCATCTCTTTGCAACCACATTCCTGTTCCCGTTGTTGATCGCAGGCATCATCTCGCTTGTGGGGTTAGCACCGATACTGCTGCCCATCTATGTGTTTTGTATCATGGCTATTCAGAAATGGGCGATACGGAGTCGGGCGGCCTTCATAGGTATTGGCACCGTCTTGTCTTTCGTGGCGTGGTCAGCAGTGTCCGCATACCACTGCTTGAGATCGCCTTGTTCTCCCATCACGCTAGCGTCCATCGCCCACATCCCGCTCGAGTCCGTGATCGGAATAGTCGTCATCGGCGCAGCAAGCGGTGTGGCATGCCGGAGCGTGCTGATTCATTGATCTGCTGGATCCCTCCGCAAGTCGTCTCTCGACGATAGATGAGTCAGCGCGCCCGGCGGCCCATGCGAGTGAGTGCGCCTACTCCCATCCCTGATAGCCGGCTGGCTGCGCCGGATTGCCGTAACCGGCGGGGTACGGCCGGCGCAGTTCAGGCGGCGTGTACATCTCGTTATAGGCCGGATAGGCAGGCGGGCGGCCCATTATGATGACCTGCTGTGCCGCCGCTTGAGTGGGCGGCCGAGGTACATAGGCGGACTGCGCGTAAGCCGGTTGGTACCGCGCGGGCGGATACGGAGCGGGCGCGTACCGGTTAGCCTGAACGGTTCGAGGCGGCGGCGCGTATCCCCGCCCGGCGTACCCACCTGACTCCTGAGACTCGGTTGACATCGGGTTATAGGCCGGCGCCGCCGCGTATTGCTGGGGCTGCTGATTCTGATATTGCCGGGGTTGCCGGTTCTGCGCTGCTTGAGTCGGCGGAGCCGCTTGAGTTCCTTGCTCCACGGCGTACTGCGGTTCCTCATCGGCTTGCCGATATTGCGGCACCGCCCGCTGAGCGTTCTGGACATCGCGCCTCTGCGTCACTTGCGCGTCGTCATCATTGTCCGATTTTGCTTCCGGCAATGCCGTCACGGCTTGCGTCGGAATCAGTATCGGCGGCTCGGACTCGGTGGCAAACAGCTTCGGCGGCGTAGTCCGCGTAGCAACCTGCTTCAGAGGCAGAGGTCGCACTTCAGCCCGCTTAGGCGACGTAACCTGCACGGAAGCCTGCTTCAACGACGCGACCGGCTCAGGGGTCCGCCTCGGCGGCACAGACGCGACTTGCGCGGGACTGTGCTTCAGCGGCACAGGCTCGGCGTGCGCGACGACTTGCCTGGACGGCGCGGCTCGCGCAGCAGCATCCCGCTTCGGCGATGTGACCGGCGCGGATACTTGCCTCAGCGGTGCGGCGGCTTGCGCTACGACCCGCCTTGGGGGGGCAACCCGTTCGGCAACCGGCTTCGGCGATGCGGGCATGGCCGGCGCAGCAAGCTGCGCTTGCCGATGCTTCACCTCGTCACCCAAGGTCGCATAGGATTTCGAGTCTTCCCTGGCGCGCGCGTTATAGCCGATGAAATACGCATAGCGCAGATCTGCCAGGCGCGCCTGAATGTCGGCTTCGGCGGAGACGCGTTTTTCGCCGGGATCGAGAGATGCGTCGACGGTCGAGTCTTCGAAGGCCGAGGTGTCAGCATCAGCGGCACGGGCGGATTCGGGATGCAACGCGCCCACAGAAGACATAAGCGCAGCGGCTACCGCGACGAGCACTTTTTTTTCCATATTTTCACCTCGGAATTCCGTGCGACAGACCGCGTGGGATTCTTCAATCTCCGGACCGGACTTCCAGTCGCGCTTCCGGGATATCGACGCTTTTTAGCACGACCTTAAGGGCCGAGGATAGTGTTTCCGGGTATAACCTGGGCGAAAGACTCTATGCCGAACAACCATGGCAATACCGACGTTGTCGGTCCGGAAAATCTTGCCTGCTCCGGTGGCCATAGCACGCATCAGTTCGCGCCGCCATCGGTGGAAAAGTTCGGCCTCTAGAACGCCCGCAAGGCGTTCGCCAAAGCGTCGAAAATCTCCTACCCCGTGACAATGCTCGCAGCAGGCAAGCTGTTCATGCTCGAAACCGACGAGCATGTCATCGTCGACAGCGGCGGTGAAAAGTGTATTTCCGCCGGCAACATCTGGCGTGTGAATCGACTCGATCGCGGGCACGATCCGGTCATGGTCCCGGCCGACAGCATTCGGCAGAGCTCGGCCATGAAGGGACATTCGCCCGCACCGTCGCCCGGACGTTCAGACGTCAGCTGCACCCGCCAAACGGACATTGACCTCCGGATGTTGGGCGTTGCTTTAACGGCCATACCCGCCGGTCATGTCCTCGCGACACAAGGCATTCCGCGATGACTGCTGCCGAGCAAATACAACAGCAGAAACTAATATGGAGTGTTTGGCACCCACTCTGGAAGAGGCCGCACACAAGACGCGCAACATCGCAGTCTCCAGATAAGTTATGTCCGGACACCGTGCGGAGGAACAGAGGGACGATAATGTAACTGGTCGGAACACGCCATGCAAAGTGCATCGGCGCAAGTTTACGGAACGGACGCTGACTTTTTCGCTAAAACAGCTTCGTATTCCTTGTCTTTGCCTTGTGTGAGAAAACAGACAGACTCACGGACAGCGAGCGAAAATAATTGTGTTGAATATACGGTCGAGAGAGGCGCCAACATCATCCGCCGGTGACTAGGAATAGCGATTTTTCGCCTCTTGACTCAGTCGGCTAACGGGCGGCAACGCGATAGCATGCAAGTCAAACCGACCGCGGATCAAACCTCTCCTTAAGCTGCGGTGCCGCGCGCAATGATTCAAAATGCTTTTTTGCGCACGCGTTGTATCGGTCTGAAGCGGTGACTTAACAGGGGCGCTCACGAGCAAGGATTGCTGGTAAGTCAACGAATCACCCTACGTCAATGAAATGATGAATAATTTTTTGGTGATAGCGACGATTTCTGCACTGGTGCTTGCGGGCTGCGACGACAACCGATCGCACAACAGCACGGGATCGTCATCGTCCGGCGTGCCACTTCAGGATCAGGCACAGGAACGTAAAACAGCACTGCTCCACGACGCATCAGGCGTATGGAATCCTTCCGGGGAAGAAGGACTTCTGACGATCAACTACGCAGACAGCCGGTTGCAAATGATACTGGGAGACTCTTTCATCCCAGTAACATTAGGAGATACGGATCCAGACAACGAGACCATCAATCTTCACGTCACGCAGGACGGCAAGCCTGCTATCTGGACGCTACGCAAGACCTGGAACGCCGATCACAGTGCCTATTCATTTTCGCTGACCTTAGCAGACGGCTCTAGTGAGTCTCTTTCCTTTGTCCGTAGAGTTACCACGGACGATTTAAATAGAATCGCGCAACTGGCTCCTCCTGAAGCCCCCGCGTCTGGCCAATCGCGCTTGCTGACGGCAGCGTCACCTCCGTCGATTGCACCAGCCGTGACCCCTGCCTCCACGTCCGCGGACAGCAGCGCGCAGCCATCAAGCGCAGACATGTACCTAGGATCGGTCGATATGTTCATGCGCTCATGTCCGGGCACAACCTGTTCTGCAGTAATCGTCGTGCCGAAACTGTCAAAAGTAACAGTCAATATCGGATCTGTTCGCAACGTCACTGAGTCGTCGGGCGCACAGACACCGTGGGCGATGGTGAGTTATACCGGGCCTTATTGTGACGCTGCTTCGCTCGACCAAACCACTGGCTGTGATCCCGACAAAGAAACCTCTGTGCCAATTTCTGGCTGGATGAATTACACGCGTCTGTCTCAGGTTCCAGTACAGCAATAGTTACCCCCTCGACGGATCGATCAAATCCAAAGCGAGGCCCGACCTGGCGGCAAGACCCAAGGGTGCGCGGCCGCTGTGCACTGGCAGGCAGCCGTGAGTCCGCTGTTCTTGCGACTCTTGCAGAAAGCCGCTTGTCGGTAAGCGTTGCATGGTGGCCGTCTTGCTTTGGCATTGGGTCATCAGATACGAGGATCGACCGCATGCGATTGGAACCGCCTTAAGTCACGAGTGCCCTAATTCGCGCGGCCACCGCTGATATTCCCATCGATTTCGCGTCGCCAAGTCAAAATTCGCTGCCGCGACGGCACTCCCAGTAGACGGGATCGCTTTCAGCACTCCAATTCGCGAAATACGATCAGTTGACAGCTAGGGCATTTAATTGAATATATCCGGAAACAACGTGCCCGCGCGATACGTATTGGACATGGCACATGTGCGGTGGACTGCCACCGGGGACCGGATTTACCACTTGACCTTGATAGACCCATTGGTCAAAGGTGCCAGCTCCTTGCATGTTCTGAGGATGCAGGGGGCCAGTCGTCACATGCAATTGCTGTCCGGCTGCACATGCCTGGGCTATTGCATCCTCTCTTGCCTGCAGATTTGCGTGAAATTGCTGCGCTTCCCTACGACCCTCTTCCTCCCTCGCTTTTTCCGCTTGCTCTTTCTGCTGATTAACCGCAGCGGCATTCGGCGTATGACGTGCAGTCACTTCAGCGTCACCCTTCGGACCTTGCAGAATCCAACCATTCTCGGTGTTCTGGAAGATCCACTCCTGGGCTGCGTCGAATGAATCCCCGGGTTCGAAATGACCTAACTTGAGCGCTAAAGCGACCTCGGCAAGAGCGTCTCCAAAATCTTGGTTGGGGGTCTTCTTACCGACATTGTCGGGATCAGACGAAACCTTCATGTTCAGCTTGTACGTCACTACGACTACATATCGGTTCGCATCGAGAGCATAGCCGTTCGCATACCTGAAATTTGTCGCTGTGAACTCGGCGTTATCGGGAAGGGCGTGACGAATTTGAGTCAATGCTGCTTCGTGCGATGGCCGATCCGCAGCGAGGGCAGATTGACCATACCCGTACGACACAAGGGCAGCGATTACAAATACCTTCCTGAAAATCGAACAGACGTTTTTTCTTTTCAATTTTCACCTCTGAGAAAATCGACTGAGGAATGCCCACTGGACCTAAAGGTGACGCTAAGGCTTCTGCTGGAAACACGGATGCGGGGGCACTAGCAACCTCAACGGCAAGGAGACATCAAAAATGATCGCGAGTTTGTGGTTTTCCCCACATTCAAGAAAGAGAAGCATTCGAAATAGACCGTCGCCGGTTGTCTTGACGCGCGGGGGTATTGGCTGCTAGCGAACGGAATCGATGTGTGAGCCAATGGGCAACACGGGAGCAATGTTCCAGGGTAATAGTTCGTCGATCCGGCTGACCGGCAGAGCGCTCGATGACGAAATGCAGATTAGCTTCGGGATCAATGCCATCAGACGGGCAGAGTCGATCAGACTTTCGAGTTCGGCCTGGACATCAAGTTGCCAGACATTGCTACACAAAAATGTCCGTTGCAACTTGGAAGCGGTCATTGGGATTGCTCGGGATCGAATGGCGAGAGAGGGTCGCATTGGGCCGGTCGAGATGGAGCTGACATACCGGGTTTAATACCAAGACATCGCCGACAGCTTCCGAGGAACGTAGTAGCCACTTCCGAGCCGTCACCACCGTGTGGGGCGTCGGATGAACAGGCCGCTCATGCCATGACAAAACCGAGCGCACTGTGCCGCTCAGTCGGTCGAAGCGCCAAAGCAGCGGCTGCACGAACGCACCTTGCCCAGTCGCAGGCGCCCGGCACTTACTGTCGCCTTACCACCGCAGTCGCACCGGCAAACCCACAAACCATCGCCAGCGTACCGATCAGTCGTCAACTGGCCGAACACTTCACCGCCCCGCAGCGCAGGTGAACCCGCTCGGGACCGCCACACACGACGCTGCTCACGGCAGCCGCAATCCCCCGTTCGACCGCCCTCTACTGCCTCCAGTTGGGCAGTCACGTGGCCGCCGCACCGGCACCTCCAGAGCAACACGTCTCGGTGTTGCCGAGCAAAACAATGCACGACTGGGACAGCGTCAAGTACGCCTCGATATTGGCGTCCGAGAGCATCTCGCTCACACTGAAGGCGTCCGGGTTCTTCGGGTTCGCCGTAAGCGGCAGGCTCGACAGGTCGATGAACGGGCGCGACTCAAAGGTAGCGCCGTATATCCTGATTGGAATCCCTTCATTACTCGGGTTGACGGCGACTTCAGGGAAGGAGCGACAATCCGCATTGTGCTAGGCACTGGGTCAGATGCGACGGTGGCCACGCCCGTGCAGCAAGCGCTGCTGAAGCTGCAGAAAGACGGTGTCTACGACATGTTGCCCAAAAGATGGGGGGCTTTCTCCGAAAGACCGCAAACCGCTGTTTCCAATCAACGGTGCGCAATTGTAGTTACATGCTGCTTTTGCAACATATTGCCGACAGCCGGGCAAGGAATGAGTGCATTTCCGAAGGTCCTTGATCATCTTCACGACGATGCGGTCCGAATTCAAATAACGGAACGCAATGACGCTCCGAGTAAATCACGACCGCGAACCGAGATCTGCAGATCTAATGAAAAAGTCGCTTCTCACTCTGGCAGCATTGGCAACGTTCGCAGGCGCAGCACAGGCACAAAGCAGCGTCACGCTCTACGGCATCGTCGACGCTGGTGTCCTCTACAGTAACAACATTGGCGGCCAAAAGCTTTACGGAACGAGCTCCGGTAACTTGCAAGGCAGTCGCTGGGGCCTGCGCGGAACAGAAGATCTGGGCGGTGGCCTGAAGGCGCGGTTCGTATTGGAGAACGGCTTCAACAATTTTTCAGGCCGCCTGGGTCAAGGTGGCGATGAATTTGGCCGTGAAGCTTTTGGCCTGTCGTCGCAGTTCGGTTCGGTCACGCTAGGTCGCCAATACGACTCAGTGGTTGAATACACGGGCGCGCTTGAGGCCGCTAGCCAGTGGGCAACGTTCTACGGCGCACACCCGGGCGACTTGGACAACTTGAGCAACACGAATTGGACGAACAATTCCATCAAGTACGTGAGTGCGAATTATGGTGGCATCAAGTTCGGCGGGTTGTACAGTCTGGGCGGCGTCGCCGGCCAGTACAATCACAACCAGATCTGGTCGGGTGGTGTGGGCTATGCAAAAGGTCTGTTGACGTTGGGCGCCGCTTACTTAAACGTCAAAAACCCGAACTTTTCGTTCTTCGGTGACGACCCGAGGTCATCGACGACTGGCAGCAACATGACGGGCTCGCAAGTGTACTCAGGTTTTGCTTCGGCCAAGACGCAGCAAGTGATTTCGGCGGGCGGAGCATATACGTTCGGCCACGTAACCGTCGGAGGCACGTACAGCAATACGCAATTCAAGGGTCTCGGGCAAACGGCAGTAACCGGACAGCCGGATGGCTCGGCGACGTTCGGCAACGCCAAGTTCCACAACGCCGAACTCAACTTCAAGTATCAGTTGACCCCGGCATTGCTGCTCGGCGCCGCGTATGACTACACGAAGGCCTATAGCGTCGCAAACGAAAAGATCCATCAAGGTATGCTCGGAGTGGACTACTTTTTGTCAAAGCGAACTGACCTGTATGCCGATGGCATCTATCAGCACGCGTCGGGAACGAATTCGGTCGGTGGCACGGCTACCGCGCAGATCAACGGCCTTACCGCTTCAAGCACGTCGAATCAATTCGCAGCGATCGTCGGTATTCGTCACAAGTTTTAACGGAAGCGACGAGAGTTGGTCTTCGCTCTCGGATTAGCCTTCGTATCCGGCTTTCATCTCCCTGTGCGCCAGAAGGACAGGGCGCAGTCTGTGAACGTCCGTTTTCGTAAAAGCCGAGTGTCTCAAACGGGGGCGCGTAAATGACCAGCATGTTCAATCCGACTGTCGGCTCTTCGGCAACGAGCGTCAACAGGAGACACTCGCGCCTGCCGCCCCAGGCAGACCTTGCCACCGCCCGCAGCATCGGGACAACATGGCCAACGACAGCTCCGAAACCGCCTTCGACCCCATCCCGCCCCAAGTTCGCTTCAGCATCCCACGGCAAGGCTGACAGTGACCTCCCTTCAATCTCCATAGCCGCCCACGGTTCCGGCCGCGTCGGTCCACTCCGCGGCTTCCTCCCTCGAGGCTTGTCCAACGCCTGCCCGCACGCGTCGTCGTGCGCTCACGCGGCAGCAGACAAGGGCAGGCGTCGAACAACGCTTAACGGGTAGTGACCGTTGGTGTCTAGCGCAGACTGACACTCCTTCACTTGGAAGGAGCGGGTCAGGGAAACCGCCAAAGTCATCTACCCGGCGTAGCGTGCCGTGGAACAAGGGCACGCTCACAGGGCAGAAACCACCGCTTAAGCTGCCGGAAATCTGGGCGATCCGTGTTCTGCGCCAACTAGTTTGATCGGCGACGATGAAAGTCGCATCGGCGGCCGGACGGATCGCACCCTACAATCACCTCCATGTCCGCTGGATGCACCCGGCCCAGGCTCGAAAGCGCGCGCGCGTACTCTGCCGCAAGACCGCCACCCGTGCACGAATCGGACAATCACCCCGTGCACTCGGTCCGCATTCGCTGCGCGTTAAGAGACGCTCATGAGCAACCCATCTTCCAGCCCTGCATCCGGGCAATTAGACCGTGTCTCAGCGTGGAGCCTGATCAGACCGTACTGGGTCTCCGAGGAGCGCAGAACCGCATGGGGCCTGCTGATCACGATCATCGTCATGGACCTGCTCGTGGTCGGCATCAACGCCCGCTTGAACACGTGGAACCGCGATTTCTACAACGCGCTGGAAGGCAAGAACGTGCGCGATTTCCCGCAGCTGATGCTGTTGTTCACCGCGCTCGCGTTCGCGTTCGTCGCGCTTTCCGTCTTTAACCGCTATCTGCGCCAGATGCTTGGCTTCCGATGGCGCCAGTGGCTGACCACGCGCTATGTGCAGGAATGGCTGGGCGACGGCACCTTCTACCGCATCGAGCGCGACCGCCTCACCGACAACCCTGACCAGCGGATCGCCGTCGACCTCGAGTCATTCGCTAACACCACACTTTCGCTCACACTCGACCTGCTCTCGACGCTCGAAACACTCGTCTGGTTCTCAACCGTCCTATGGAGCACGGCGGGCGCGCTGGCCGTCGTGATTGGCGGCACGCCCGTCCAGATTCCTGGCTACATGCTCTGGGCCGCCATCGCCTATGCGATTGCCGGCTCAATCCTGACCAACAAGGTCGGTCACCCGCTTGTGTCGATCAACTACCAGATGCAGCGCGTCGAGGCGGATTTCCGGTTCGGCCTGATCCGTCTGCGCGAGAACGCCGAGCAGATTGCGTTCTACGACGGTATGCGAGCCGAGGCGTCGACCGCCCAGGACCTGTTCGGCCGGATTCGTGAGAACTGGTGGCGCGTGATGAAGTACACGCGGCGCTATAGCTTCGTGCTCAATTTCTACGGTCAGATCGCCGAGATCTTTCCGATCGTTGTGGCGTCGCCGCGTTATTTCGCAGGTGCGCTCAGTTTCGGCACACTGATGCAAATCGCCGACGCATTCGGCTCGGTTAGCGATTCGCTTTCATGGTTCATCAACAATTACGACACGCTCGTCCAATGGCGCGCAACGGTCAACCGTCTGCGCGAGTTCAAGCGCGTGATGGAGCACCCTCATCTGAAGGAGTCCGTGTCGCCCGCCACCGAGCATGGCGGCATCAACCTGCACTACGTCGACGAGAGCCAGCTCGCCACGCACCACCTCACGCTTGCGCTGCCCAACGGCGAGACGCTTGCGAGCGTGCGCGACATCGTCGTCAAGCCCGGTTCGCGTTGGCTCGTGCGCGGGCCGTCCGGCTCGGGCAAGAGCACGCTGTTGCGCGCGCTGGCGGGTCTCTGGCCGTTCGGAAACGGCTCGATCGACGCACCGGTGAACGCGCACATGATGTTCATCCCGCAGCAGAGCTATCTGCCGGTCGGCGCCTTGAAGGCTGCGCTGACCTATCCCTCCGCAGCCACCGACTTCAGCGACGACGCATGTTGCGAAGCGCTGCGTCTATGCCGGCTTGAAGGCTACGTTGACCGATTGCACGAGTCCCAGCATTGGTGGCGCATTCTTTCGCCCGGCGAGCAGCAGCGGCTAGCGGTCGCACGCGTGCTGATGCACAAGCCTGACTACGTGTTTCTCGACGAAGCAACGAGTGCGCTCGACACGGAGAACGAGGTGTATCTGTATCGCCTGTTGACGGAACGATTGCCGAATGGGGCGATTGTCAGCGTCACGCATCGCAAGTCGCTGGCGAAGTTCCACCAGGAGACCCTCGATATCACGCGTGCGCGCGAGCAGACAGTGGCTTAGACACGGCCGCCGAATGGCCGCAGTGGCCTATTAACGGCGGAATCCAGAAAGTAGGCACAGCGGCGGTCGGTCGGCCATTGCTGATACTCAGGCCATTTTGTCGAATGCGGCTTTGTACAGGCTTCGCTTCGGCTCGGCAAACACGCGCTGCACCATTGGTTCGAAGAACTCTAGCGGCAGCGTTTCTGCATTCGGATCGAAGGCCGCTGCGTCATATTTCTCGCAGAAGTGCGCGGTACGTTTGAACAGCTCCGGCACGTCGCGGTACTGATCGCGCTGATTGCGGTCCATGCCCATGTGGTGGAAGAAGTAATACCCCTGGAAGATCCCATGGTGCTTGACCATCCAGTGATTTTCCGCGCTGACGAAGGGCTCCAGCAGCACGGCTGCCACGTCGGCATGGTTGTAACTGCCCAGCGTATCGCCAATGTCGTGCAGCAGCGCGCAGACCACGTATTCCTCGTCTTGGCTGTCGCGATGCGCCAGCGTGGCAGTTTGCAAGCTATGCGTCAGACGATCGACAGGAAAGCCGCCAAAGTCGCCATTCAACAAGCGTAGATGGTCCAGCAGGCGGCCAGGCAGTCCTTTGGCGAACGGCCCAACCTCACTCCCGATGATCGCCCAATCCTGCTCGGTGCCCTCGCGCATATGGCGGAATGCGGCGCACTGTTGATTGTGTTCCATGGAACGGCTCCTTCTCTGTGTGATTGGAGCTTCATTATTTGAGCGAGGGCGATATAAAATCCAATAACTGGAAAGTCCATATCCATAACTCCAGGGAATGGCATGATTGATGGCGACCTGACCTACTTCCTGACCGTCGCGAGTACCGGTACGCTCGCACGCGCCGCCGAACAGCTGGGCATTTCTCAGCCGGCCGTAACCAAGGCCATACAGCGGCTGGAGCGCAAGGTGGGGGTCACGCTGGTCGAGCGCACCGCACGCGGCTCGGTATTGACCGAGGCGGGCAAGGTATTCCATACACGGGTATCGGGCGTGTCCATGCAGCTCGATAGTGCGCTGCAGGAAGCGCGCGATATTGGTGGAGGACACGCGGGCCTGCTGCGCATCGGTGCGACGCCGGCCACCACGAGTTTCGCGCTGCGCTCGCTGTTCCCAACGCTGCTGGTGGAGCGGCCCGCCGCACGCGTCAGTGTGACGACAGCGTTTGGCGACGTGCTATTGGACGCCATCGACAAGCGTGAAGTGGAGTTGGCCGTTTGCCCGTTGCCCGAGACATTGGACGCATCCATGGTCAAGGAGGTGCTGTATGACGATCACTACAGCTTGATGGTGAGCACCGGCCACCCGCTGGCCAAGCGGGAATGGGTCACGGTTGAGGATCTGGTGGACTGCGAATGGGCCGCGTCCAGTCGACAGGAATTTGCACGTGTGCAGATCGAGCAAGCCTTTGCAAAACAGGGCCACCGGCCCATGCGCGTGGTGGCCGAGGCCAATAGTTTGGCCGCGTTGATTCTTATCGTATCCGCTACGCAACTGGTCAGCTTTATCAACGCGCGCGGCTTCGACCCTGGTCCCCTTCCGTTCGACGTTGTTGTGCGCCCGATTCAATTCGACGGCCTGGTGCGCCGGGTCGGCCTGATACGAAGGGCTGGCTACCTATCCCCGATCGCGCAACGCGCCCAGGAAATTTTGCGCAACGCAGCCCGGGGGTTGTGAGCCTATACGCCTTGCAGGGGCTCGTTCGACGCTGGCGGGATATCGCCCATAATATCGGGGACACGCTGTACCGCGCGGATGACGTCGGGCATCGTGTTGCCGGGTTTTTCAGTGAACGGCGAGTTACGCGGTATGAGCCAACCCGCAACCCTTTCATCGGGAATCGTGCTGGGTGGAGTAACGTATTGGGACTCAATTTTTCGTCAGGTCAAAATGAGCTTTGAGGCGCTTATGTCTACGGACACAGACACAACCACGGACGAACTCGTCGCCGGAATCGCCGATCGCATGGTCGAAGAAGGCCGGAACGTGTCCGCAGTGACCATTTGGCCGGAGATTCCTGGCGGTTCGATCGTTGCCATTGCAGCCGCGTTGCAGCGCTGGCGCGACGCGCGGCAGCCTGTCACGCCCCACGTGCAGGTTCAGGCCCGGCTGCCGGAGCAGATTGTCGACACCATGATGAGCGCCGCCGATCGGCTCTGGATGGCCGCCCAAGGCGAAGCCGACAAGGCGGTCAGTCAGCACCTGAGCGCCGTGAACCAGCACCTCGATACGGCCCGCGCGGAACGGGATGAGGCGCTTGCCGAGTATCAGAAGACGGTGGCGGAAGTCGAAACCGGGCGTGAGCGGCATATTGTGCTGACGAATGCGCTGGGCACCGCCGAGGATACGGCCGCGCGTCTCGCGGTGGAACTCGACGCGGCGACGGGTCGTGCTGAGGCTGGCGAGGCTCGAGCGGAGGAACTGGCGCAGCGTGTGTCGGTGGAAGAGGCCGCGCTGGAACACACCAAGGCTGAGCTTGATGAGGAGCGTCACGCGCGCGGCGAGTTGGCCGCTGCGGTTGCCAGCCAAAACGATGAAATAGCACGGATGAAGCAGGAGCTCGACGAGGCGCGGCAGGAGATCACCTCGTTGGGCTACGACTGTCAGGCGAAATCGGCCGAAGCGGATAGAGCGTTACAGGAGGCTAGCGAGGCTTCGTCGCGTGCAGACGCTGCTACGGCGCAGGCGAGCGAGAGCCTTGCGCGGGTTACCGCGCTGGAGGCTGAGCGGGATGAAGTGCGCTTTTCGCTCGAAGCCGAGCGCCAGACCAGTGCGGCGCGGAGCGAGGAAGCGTTGATTCAGTTCGACGAATTGCAGCGCGTCGGTCGGGAACTGGAGGCGGCGCGGGAGCAGGTCAGCGCGATCACGGAGGCGAAAGCGGCGGTGAGCGCTGAGCTGGCGCAGGTTTCGCAGGACGCGTCTGTCGCGATCGCTGAACTGGCCCGGGTCTCGCAAGACGTGTCTGCCGCGAAGGAGCGGTCTGAGGCCGCTGAACAGCGTGCGACGACGTTGGAGCAGCGTGTCGTCGAGGTCGAGCAGGCGAAGTCGGCTGAAGCGGAACGATGGGCGCAGGAATCCAGCGAGGCTTCATCGCGTGCGGAAGCCGCTGCGGCGCAGGTGAGCGAGAGCCTTGCGCGGGTCACCGCGCTGGCGGCTGAACTGGATGAGTCGCGTACTGCGCTGGCCGCAGAGCGCCAGACAAGTGCAGCGCGGAGCGAGGAAGCGGCGGTTCAGCTTAATGAGCTGCAGCGTGTGGGTCGGGAGCTCGAGGAGGCGCGTGTCGCGCTCGAAGCAGAGCGTCAGACAAGCGCGGCACGGAGCGAGGAAGCGTCGGTTCAGCTCAACGAACTGCAGCGCGTCGGTCGGGAACTCGAGGAGACGCGCGTCACGCTCGAAGCTGAGCGTCAGACGAGCGCGGCACGGAGCGAGGAAGCGGCGGTCCGGCTCAACGAACTGCAGCGTGTGGGTCGGGAACTCGAGGCGGCGAAGGAACAGGTCAATTCCATGAGTGCGGCGAACACGGCCGCGATCGCTGAACTGGCTCAGGTTTCGCAGAACGCATCTGCCGTGAGCGCTGAACTCGTCCAGGTCTCGCAAGACGCGGCTGCCGCGAAGAGGCGGGCAGAGACCGCCGAACAGCATGCGGTGTCGTTGGAGCAGCGCCTCGCAGAAGCCGAGCAGGCGAAGTCGGCCGAAGCGGAACGATGGGCGCAGGAATCCAGCGCGGTTTCATCGCGCGCAGAAGCTGCCACGGCACAGGCGAGCGAGAGCCTCGCGCGCGTCGCTGCGATTCAGGCGGAACTCGATGAGGCTCTCACTGCACTCGCGGCAGAGCGCCAGACAAGCGCAGTGCGGAGCGAGGACGCGGCGGCCCAACTCAACAAACTGAAGCGCGTCGCCCGGGAACTTGAGGAGGCGCGCGTCGCGCTCGAAGCAGAGCGTCAGACAAACGCGGAGCGGAGCGAGGAAGTATCGACTCAGCGCAACGAATTGCAAGGCGTCACACGAGAACTCGAGGCGGCGCGATTCGCGCTTGAAGCAGAGCGCCGGACAAGCGCAGAGCGGAGCGGGGAAGCGTCGATTCAGCGCGACGAACTGCAAGGCGTCACCCGTGAACTCGACGCAGCGCGGCAACAGGTCAACGCCATGACGGAGGCGAAAGCGGCCGCGAGCGCTGAACTGGCCAAGGTTTCGCAGGACGCGTCTGCCACGAGGGAGCGGGCAGAGGCCGCGGAACAGCGTGCGGCGATGTTGGCTCAGCGCCTCGCAGAAGTCGAGAAGGCTCGCGTGGAAGAAGCGCGACGCGCCCAGCAACTTGCCATTCAAGCGGGCGAATCCGCGAAGGCCGAGGAAATCGCCGAGTTACAACGCCAGATATCGGCGCAGGCCAAAGCGCATGAGAAGGCCTTTACCGAGCTTCGCACGATTGCTGAACAGTGGGTCGAGCATGCCAAGGATCTGAAAGAACGACTCGGTTCGGCAAACGAGAAGCTATTGTTCATCGACTCACGCAGCACGGGAGAAGTGGCGCTTATTCGGAAGCTCTCGTCGGAACTTGAGCGGCTTAAGCCAGATAGTGAGTTGATATCCCGGGACACGCAGCAAAAGCTGATCGGCGCTTCGATGGCCGAGCGGCTTGCGCAGAAGGGCTATCGGTATGACCCGACGACGGCGGTTATGTCGAAAGTGGAGCGGTGACTTTCCGCAGGCCATCGATACCGCCGGCCAGACCATCGAAGGCCGCCGGATCTTTTGATCCGGCGTTCTGCGCCGTCGTGCAGGCAAGTCATCCTGCTTACCATTTATGCCGAAGTCCGATCACCGCCGAGACTTGCGACTTGGTGGTGGACGGGGAAAGCGAATAGATCTGCGCGTACTGCGCGTCACCCGCGGCTCTCTGATAGATGCCGACGAGGAAGACATCGGTGCGCTTGCTGAGCAGGTAATCCACGCCGGTATTCACCTGATGCCACTTTGGACTGTTGTCCTGCGGGTGGTATTGCCCTGTAGTGAAGATATACGCTGCGCCCAGAAGAAGCTGCGGCGTTATGTAGTCGGTCAGCGAAACCTCAAAATTCTGAAGCGTCAGGCGCGACGTGTCGACATAGTCGAATCGCGCGTTGGTATAGAGCAGCGATAAGCTCGCCGGTCCGAACGCGTAGGCGCCGCCCGCTCCATACATTCTCTGCTTGCTGACACCCGCATTGGTCGCCGGATTCGTGATGAACGGCGACGTGAAGCCATAGTCGTTAACCACCGCACCGTTCGTGTTATTGGCGTCGTTCGGTGTATTGACCTGCAGGTACGCCAGGCCGGCTGACAGCGGCCCGTTGCGATATTGCACCGCGGCGCTATAGGCGTTGTTGTCGGAGAAGCCGCCCGCCTTATTCGAGAAGCCGTAAAGCCCTTCAAACTGAAGACCTTTGTAGTCGATGCTCTTGTACTGAACCGCGTTGTTGATCCGGAACGTGTCGAATACATTGTCGCTGTCGCCAATGTGTGCACCGTACGCCGCGAACTGACAGGCCGACGAGAATGTACACAGGGTTACCGCCTCGTCGTATTGACGGCCTAGCGTGACCGTCCCGAGGGTATCCGACGACAAGCCGACAAAAGCCTGCCGGCCAAACTCACGGCCGCCCTGCGACAGTGCGCCAGTCCCCACGCTGTAGCCGCCTTCCAGCGTGAAGATGGCCTGCAGGCCTCCGCCCAGATCCTCTACACCCTTCATCCCCCAGCGCGGCGTCTGCATCGGGCCGCTCGCGAATTGCCACGTCGCGTGACCTTGCTTGTCGGCCCCTTTCTGGTTGTTCGCATAGACGATGCCGCTCGAGATCAGCCCGTACAGGGTCACGCTGCTTTGGGCGAATGCCGTCTGGCAGCACAAGGCCATTGAAGCGAGAACAAAGATGCGTCGATTCATGATTTCCTTTGAGTGCTTGTATTGGGAAAGTGAAAGCAAATACTTGAATCTGAATTGTTTTTAGGATGACGAAACAAAGTCATTGCACAGAGAAAGCTTTGTGTCTCCGATGACCGCTTCAACTTTCTCGGGCGAATGGACTGGTCAGCCTGGCGTTCCCGTGCCGCGAAGGTTTGTCACTACCGCTGCCTTTCGGTAATCGACCTGTACGGCGATGCGAATCGGGTGCGACTGCTGGCGATTCTTGCGGAACAAAATTCACGACAGCTAGCACCGAATTTGACCACCAGTGATCGAATTTTTAGCGCAGCGAGGGCTAAGCGGTGCGCGAAACGCGCACGCTCGTCTGCAATTTGTCTGATGTTTTACGCAGATAGAGTGAGCTAATTTCGGCATCACTCATCTTCAAAATTGATGCTTGCGGGGACACTTTTGGCTCTTAATAATCGTTTGGACCGGCAGCACTGAGCGTTAGACGACCGGCCCCTTGTATCCAGGAAGGACCAACGGAGGAACTGATGTCAGTAATCGAAAATGCCGGACGTCGGCGTTTGCTGCGGATGACACTCGCGGCGGGCGGCATGGCTGCAACGGGCGCGCTGCTTTCGGTGCGCGCCTTTGCGGGCGACAGGGCAACCGTCAACATGCAACTGGGCTGGATTCCGGGCGGCAACCAGGTCGGCGAGGTGACGGCGAAGCGGCTCGGCTATTACGATCAGGAAGGAATCGATTTCCACATCCAGCCGGGCGGCCCGAACATTGACGGCGTCGCGATTGTCGCCTCGGGCCGATCCGAGGCCGGTGAGATTTCATCGAGCCCGTCGATCATGCTGGCGGTCTCGGAAGGCTTGCCGATCAAGTGCATTGCGACCGGTCTGCAGCAACATCCTTACAGTTTCTTTTCGCTCAAGAAGAATCCCATTCGCACGCCGCACGACATGATCGGCAAGCGTATCGGTATCCAGTCGACGGGCATGGTGCTGCTCAAGGCGCTGCTCGCGAAGAACAAAATTCCGGAAAGCCAGGTCAACATCGTGCCGATCGGCGCCGACATGATGCCGCTCCTGAGTGGCCAGGTCGATGCGGTGACCGGTTGGCAAACCAACACCACGGCGCTCAAGCCGCTCGGCGCCGATCGGGTCGACCTGCGTCTGTGGGACACCGGCGTGCGCCTCTACGCGCTGCCGTACTACGCGAACACCGCGACACTCAAGGACCATCCCGACACCGTCGCGCGTTTCCTGCGCGCAACCGCGCGTGGCTGGCTTTACGCGAATGCACATCGCGACCAGGCTGTCGATCTGCTCATCAAGGAATATCCGAACTTGAATCGCGCCGATGAACGCGTCGCGATCGATTCGTTGATGGGCTATGCGTTCGATCAGACCACGCAGACCCAGGGCTGGGGCACGATGGACGCGAAGGTCTGGGAAGAGCAGATCACGATGTACGGTCAGCTGGGTCAGTTCCAGAAAGGTCAGCCAAAAGTCGATGACGTGATGACGATGGACGTTCTCAACGCTACCCGCTCCTCTCGCCTCAAGGTGTAATCCATGCATGCTGCCACTATGAATCCGCCGCGCGCGGAAGGGTCCGGCTCGTCTGTCGGCGCGCTGCAAGACGCCAATCTGTCTATCAGTTGCCGCAATATCAACGTGCGTTTCTTCACCGACCGGCGCAGCGTTACCGCGATCGAAGGCTTGAGTCTTGACGTCGCGGCCGGGGAGTTCCTCACGCTCCTCGGTCCGTCGGGCTGCGGGAAGTCGACGTTCCTGCGCGTCGTCGCGGACCTCATCAAGCCGAGCCGCGGCGAGATCAGCGTGCTCGGCGCGGCGCCCCGTGTCGCGCGTGAACATCGGGATATCGGTTTCGTGTTTCAGGACGCGGCCTTGCTGCCGTGGCGCACGGCGATCCAGAACGTGCAGTTGCCGCTTGAAGTTGCGGGCGGCAAGGCGCGGGCGGGCCGGGCGACCCCGCGTGAACTGCTCGAACTCGTCGGCCTCAAGGGGCGCGAGGACGCCTACCCGCACGAGATGTCAGGCGGAATGCGCCAGCGTGTCGCGATTGCGCGTGCGCTCGTCAGCGACCCGAAAGTCCTGTTGATGGACGAGCCTTTTGGCGCGCTCGATGAAATCACACGTGACCGTCTTAACGAAGAATTGCGCCGCGTCTGGAAAGAGATGGGCCTCACGACGCTCTTCGTCACCCACAGCATCTATGAAGCGGCGTTTCTCGGCCAGCGTGTGCTGATGTTGGCCGCCAATCCCGGGCGTGTGAAGGAGATCGTCCCGGTTGGATTGCCAGAAGACCGGACGCTCGATATCCGCGAAACCCGTGAATTCGTCGAACTCGCTGCCTATCTGCGGCGCGTACTGGAGACCTGCTGATGACCTCGTCCGAAATGCAATTGAACCTGTCGTCTCAAGCGGCGGACCCTGAAGCGCAAGCGTGGCTTGCGCAACGCCGCCAGCGCCTGTGGCGCGCGCGCCTCCTGCCGGTACTCGGCGTCGCGGGTTTGTTGTTCGCGTGGTGGGCAGTGGTGGCGGGTTTTCATGTGAAGCCGTTTATCGCGCCGTCGCCGCTTCTGGTTCTGGAGACGCTTTTCAGCAAGAGCGATGTGCTGCTGCAGAACATGGTGCCGACGGCGATTGAGGCAGTGGGCGGTTTCCTGCTCGGCAACCTGGCGGCGATCCTGATCGCCACCGTCTTCGTGCACAACAAGACGCTGCAGGACATTTTCTATCCGGTCGCGGTGATGATCAACTCGATTCCGGTGGTCGCGAAGGCGCCGATTCTCGTGCTCATCATGGGTAATGGTCTCGAGCCGAAGATCACGATCGCAGCGATCGTCTGTTTCTTCCCGACGCTCGTGAACATGGTCCGCGGGCTGCAAGCGGTGAATCCGCAGGCGATGGAACTGATGCAGATCCTGTCGGCTAGCAAGCGCGAGATCTTCTTCAAGCTGCGCCTCTACGCTTCGCTGCCTTATCTCTTCTCCGCATTGCGCATTGCCGCGTCGATGTCGGTGATTGGCGCGGTGGTTGGCGAATGGATCGGTGCCACACAAGGTATCGGCGCCATGATCATCCAGGCGACCTACAGCTTTGATTCGGCCTTGTTGTACACGGCAATCATCATGAGCGCAGTGCTGTCCGGCCTGTTCTTCCTGGTGATCGCGATTGTCGAGCGTCTGGTGGTCAGATGGCAGCCCGAAAGCACGCATTGAACCGAATACGAAATACCCGAATTCTCAGAGGAGACAAGTGAACATGATCAGCGATTTGATTCAGGAAAATGCACGCGATGTGCGCGTGGCGGCCAAGGCGAACGTCGTGGTGGTGGGCGGCGGTCCCGCAGGTCTGTCGGCAGCGATTGGGGCGGCGCGCAACGGCGCCGAGGTGATTCTGCTGGAGCGTTACAACCACCTGGGCGGCCTCGCATCCGGCGGCATGGTGCTGGTACTCGACGACATGTGGGACAACCACCTGCAGGAAATTTCGGTGCGCGGTGTCTGCATGACCTTCATTGAACGGATGGCGGCGCGCAAACTGGCGATGTTCCCGCGCTCGGACGAGTGGGGCGAGGATCCTGCCGCATATCGCAAGTGGGGGCGCTGGGGCACGTTCGACTTTCACAGTCAGAAGACGCCTCACCCCGTCTGTTTCGCCGCAGCGTTCGATCCGGATGCGATGAAGCGCGTCGCGCTGGAGATGGTGGAATCCCTTGGCATCAAGTTGCGTCTGCATTCATGGTTCTCGCGCACGCTGGTCGAAGACGGTCAGGTGAAGGGCGTGATCTGCGAGACGAAGAGCGGTCGTGAAGCGATCCTCGCCGACGTGGTGATCGATGCGACGGGGGACCTGGATGTGGCGGCGTCCGCGGGCGTGCCGCATGTCGGTGGCACCTATATCACGACGACGGTGTTTCGACTCGGCGGTGTCGATACGGAAGCGGCCGAGCGTTTCGAAGCCGAAGAACCCGAAGCGTTTGCGGCACTGGATCGTCAGATCAAGCGCATTCTCGGTGGTTCGTGGGGCTACTGGTGGCTGAAGACACCGTTGCCCGGCGTGGTGTGGTGCAACTGCCCGCACATGGCCGGTCTCGATGGCCTCAAGCCCGAAGACCTGACACGTGCGGAAGTGCAGGGCCGCAAGCACATTCACGCGGTGGTCGATTTCGTGCGCGAGAAGCTGCCTGGCTTCGAACAGTGCTACGTGATCGATGTCGCGCCGCAAACCGGCGTGCGCCAGACGCGTCTGCTCGAAGGCGAGTATGTGATGACGAAGGACGACCTCGCGCAGCGTACCCGTTTCGACGACAGCATCGCGCGTGGCCGTGACTACTACATGCCGTATCGCGTGTTGCTGCCCAAGCAGATCGACAACCTGCTGGTTGCCGGCCGCCACTACTCGGCGACCTCGCAGGCGCAGAAGATGTCGCGCGAAATCCCGCCTTGCATGGCGATGGGCGAAGCCGCCGGGGTGGCTGCCGCGCTTGCGCTGGATGCGGGCGTGCGAGTGCGCGATGTCGACGTGCACGCGCTGCAGAAGACCTTGCGGGCGCAAGGCGCCGATCCAGGCGACCAGACCGGCCGTAACGCCGACGTGCCGTCGCTTGCCGCACACATCCAAAATCGGGAGGCCGCATGAGCGTCGCTGACAACGTTGCAAAGACAGCTGACCTGCCGCTTGCCGGCGTGCGCGTCGTCGATCTCACGCAGGTCATGATGGGCCCGGTCTGCACACAGATGCTCGCCGATTACGGCGCCGACGTGATCAAGGTCGAGCGAAAGGGAGCGGGCGATTTGAGCCGCTCGACTTTCGAGCCGGTGGCCGGCGCGGACAATCCGATCTTCTGCAGTCTGAATCGCAACAAGCGCAGCGTGGCACTCGACCTGCGCGACGCTCAGCAACTGGCTGATCTGAAGGCGCTGATCGCGGACGCGGATGTGGTCGTCAGCAATTTCCGCGCGGGCGTGATGGACCGTATGGGCGTCGGCTATGAAGACTGCCGCCGATTGAATCCGCGGATCATCTACGCGGTGGGCACGGGCTTCGGCGAAACCGGACCCTACGCGCACAAGGGCGGGCAGGACGTGCTCGCCCAGGCGATGAGCGGTGTGATGGCGCGCCGCGCTGATGAGTCGCTGCCGATTTCCGTGTACCCGACGGCGCTCGCCGACTATTCGGCTGGCATGCACATGGTGCAGGGCATCCTGCTCGCGTTGCTGCATCGTGAACGCACGGGCGAGGGGCAGAAGGTCAACGTGTCGCTGTACAACTCGATGCTCGCGATGCAGATGCAGGAAGCCGCCATGATCATGATGGCCGACTCGGAAGTGAACTGGGCCGCGATGCCGCTTTCGGGTGTCTTCGATACGCAGGATGGTGCGCTGGTACTGGTGGGTGCGTTCAAGGCGAATCCGCTGCGCGACATCTGTACCGCGTTGCAGATCGAAGACCTGTCGGTTGACCCGCGCTTTTGCAATCTCAATCAGCAGTTCGCTCACAAGGCCGAATTGCAACGCACCTTCCGCGAGCGCTTTGCGAGCAACACGCGCGACTTCTGGCTCGCTCGGCTCGAGGAGCAGGACCTGTTGTGTGCACCGGTGCGTGATCTGCGTGAAGCGCTGGTCGATCCGCAGACGCTGCATAACCAGCTGATTCTGGAAGGCGAGGGCGAAGGCCAGCCGGTGCGCTTCATCGGCAGTCCGATCGAGCTATCGCGCGCGCCGGTTGGCTTGCGACGTGGACCGCCGCGCCTCGGCCAGCATACCGAAGAGGTCTTGCAACAGTTACGCGGCAAGGTCGCCACGGAGGCTGTATGAGTGTACGTCTTGTCATCGACCAGCACGTTGCCACGGTGACGCTGGCACGTCCGGAAGCACTCAATGCTGTGGACCTCGCCACTGAAGCGGAACTGCAACGCGTGTGGACCGAGCTCGAGCACAGCCGCGACGTGCGGGTTGTCGTTCTGACCGGCGAGGGCGAGCGTGCGTTCTGCGTCGGCGCGGACCTGAAGAATCCGTCAGTGAGCGGGCTTGATTACTGGGGGGCGCCGCGCCCCGGCGGCTTTGGTGGCATTGCGCTGCGCGAGACGCTGAACGTGCCGGTGATCGCGCGGGTCAACGGCTATGCGCTGGGCGGCGGCTTCGAAATGGTGCTGGGGTGCGATCTGGTGGTCGCCTGTGACGAGGCGAGCTTCGGGCTGCCGGAGGCGCTCGTCGGGCGCATGCCGCTCGACGGCGGCATGACCCTGCTGCAACGCCAGATCCCGTACCGCCAGGCGATGGCGATGCTGATGACCGGCCGCCGCGTCTCGGCCCGCGAAGCACTCGATATGGGCCTCGTCAACGAAGTCGTGCCGCGTGCCGAACTGGATGCCGCCGTCGAGCGCTGGGTTCAGGCGCTGCTCGCGTGCGCGCCGCTGTCGCTGCAGGCGATCAAGCAGGTGGTCAAACGCACTTCCACACTCTCGCCGGCGGATGCTCAGGCGTTGCGATTGCCCACCTTGGTGGCCGCGTTGCAATCCGAGGACGCGAATGAAGGCGTGCGCGCCTTTCAGGAAAAGCGCAAACCGGTCTGGAGTGGACGCTGATGGCCTACGTCATCACGTCGCCCTGCATCGACGTCAAAGACGGGGCGTGTGTGCAATGCTGCCCGGTTGACTGTATCTACGAAGGCGGGCGCACGCTCTACATCCACCCCGAGGAATGCATCAACTGCGGCGTGTGTGTATCGGTGTGCCCGACCGAAGCGATCTTTCACGATGAAGAACTCCCGCAATCGGAGGCCCTGTTCGCCGCCGTGAACCGGGATTTCTTCGGGCCGGAAGCGAGTGCGCTCGGTTCCCCGGGTGGCGCATGCGACGTGGGCAAGGTAGCCTGCGATCATCCCGTGGTCGCCGCCTGGACGGTGCGGCCGATGAACTGAGAAAACACGATGCATGCGAATGTCCTGAAGTATTTTGTCGAAGTGGCTCGGTGCAGTTCGATCCGCAAGGCCGCGCAAAACCTCTATGTCGCCTCGAGCGCGGTCAACCGGCAGATCCTCAAGCTTGAAGCGGAGATGGGGACGGAATTGTTCGACCGGCTGCCGAACGGCATCCGCTTGAACGCGGCTGGCGAGCGCATGCTGCAACACATTCGCGCGACGCTGAACGACTTCCACTTGATGCGCAGCGAACTTGACGACTTAAAGGGCGAACGCAAGGGACACGTGTCGGTGACGGCCATGGATTCGCTTTTCGTCGATTTTCTGCCGGCGACTGTCGAGGAGTTTTCGGATGCCTATCCGGCTGTCACTTATTCGATCGCCGCGGTGCCGCCGCACGATGTACCGACGCGAGTCGTGAGTGGCGAGTATGACGTTGGCATTACGTACATTACGAGGCTACCCGCCGGGCTCGATGTCGTGACCGAGGTATCGCTGCCGCCGGGTGTGGTCATGGCATCGTCACATCCGCTAGCGAAGGCGGAGCGCATCAGCTTCGACGAATGCCGCCATCACGCGTTTCTGCGGCTCGAAGGACGATCGCCCATGCAGGGCGTCGTCGCGACCGACTTTCCCGAGTACTGGGAGTCGCTGCAGCCGAGCGTTACGTGTAACTCGACGACGCTGCTCAAGCGGCTGATTGCGTCGGGGCGGGGCATTTCATTTTTCTCCAAGCTGGCCTTCCTCGACGAACTGGCGCGCGGTGACGTGGTGTGGAGACCGCTCGACGATGTGAACGTTAACGAGCTCACGGTCGGCGTCATCACACCCAATCAGCGTGCGCTACCTCACGTGACGTTGGAGTTCGTCGAACGTATCGTGCGACGCTTGAGGCATGTCGAATTGGCGTTGCGTGACGCGTGATCTTCAACTAACAGGAATACAACATGGTCACATCAGGCTATACCGATACGCGACTTCTGATTAACGGGGAGTGGTGCGACGCTGCCAGCGGCAAAACCCTCGACGTCATCAATCCCGCCACGGGCAAAGCCATCGGCAAGGTGGCCCATGCTGGCATTGCCGATCTGGACCGGGCGCTGGCCGCCGCGCAGCGCGGCTTCGAAGCATGGCGCAAGATTCCGGCTAACGAACGCGCCACTACGATGCGCAAAGCTGCGGCGCTGGTGCGTGAACGTGCTTCCGACATTGGCCGCCTGATGACTCAGGAACAGGGCAAGCCGTTCGCCGAGGCGCGCGGCGAAGTACTGGCAGCCGCGGACATCATCGAGTGGTTCGCCGACGAAGGCCGCCGCGTCTACGGCCGGATCGTGCCGCCGCGCAATCTGGCGGTGCAGCAAACGGTGCTCAAGGAACCGATCGGCCCGGTGGCAGCGTTCACGCCGTGGAACTTCCCGGTCAATCAGGTCGTGCGCAAGCTGAGCGCGGCACTCGCGTGCGGCTGCTCGTTCCTCGTTAAGGCGCCGGAAGAAACCCCGGCGTCGCCGGCGTCGCTGCTGCAGGCGTTCGTTGAAGCCGGCGTGCCGGCCGGCACGGTCGGCCTCGTGTTCGGCGATCCGGCGGAGATTTCCAGCTACCTGATCCCGCATCCGGTGATCCGCAAGGTCACGTTCACCGGCTCGACGCCGGTCGGCAAGCAACTGGCCGCGCTGGCCGGCGCGCACATGAAGCGCGCGACGATGGAGTTGGGCGGTCATGCACCGGTCATCGTGGCTGAGGACGCAGACGTGGCGCTGGCCATCAAAGCCGCGGGCGCGGCGAAGTTCCGCAATGCCGGCCAGGTCTGCATCTCGCCGACGCGCTTTCTGGTGCACAACAGCATCCGCGAAGAATTCGCCGCGGCGCTCGTCAAACATGCTGAAGGCCTCAAGCTCGGCGACGGCCTGGCGGAAGGCACGACCCTGGGGCCGCTCGCTAATGCGCGCCGTCTCACGGCGATGAGCAAGGTGCTGGACGACGCGCGCAAGACCGGCGCCAAGGTCGAGACGGGCGGCGAACGCGTGGGCGCGGAAGGCAACTTCTTCGCGCCGACTGTGCTGACCAACGTGTCACTCGAATCGGACGTGTTCAACAACGAACCGTTCGGCCCGATCGCCGCAATCCGCGGTTTCGACACGCTCGAGGAAGCGATCGCTGAGGCGAACCGTCTGCCGTTTGGTCTCGCGGGTTATGCGTTCACGAAGTCGTTCCGCAACGTGCATCTGCTGTCGCAACAGATGGAAGTCGGCATGTTGTGGATCAACCAGCCGGCTGCGCCGTCACCGGAAATGCCGTTTGGTGGGGTGAAGGATTCGGGGTATGGGTCGGAAGGGGGGCCGGAGGCGATGGAGGGTTATCTGGTGACGAAGGCGGTGTCGGTTATGGCTGTGTAGCGTCGATTTCGGTTGCAGGGGGCAAGCGGCCGGTCGCTTGCGGTACACCTTGCAGGTGTCATGCCATCCAGGCTGGGTCCGCACGAAGGCCGTCGCAGCGCGATGCGCGACGAGGCGAGTTGGGCTGCGGCCGTCATGTGGGCACGCGGTGTTGGCAAGCAACTGACAGGTGGTCGCCCGCATTGTTTTGAGCCACCGGTCGAAAGCGGCCAGTCATCCGACCCTTCAGAGAGCTTGTCGGTCCCTTCCTTGCTGCGCTAACCGCCAAGCCCGCTGATCATCGTGGAAATCGAATCCTTGAGGGATTCGAGATGTCTGGTCATCGTGTCGCAAGCCACCTTTTCATTCATCTGCAAGATTGCGTCGACCAGTGCCTGATGCTCTTTTACGGAACGTTGCATTGAGCCAGCGTGAAAGGTGATCTGACGGCCGTAAGGGGACAGACGCTGGCGGATTGAACGAGTCTGCTCCGCGAGGAAACTGTTGTGCGATGCCTCGTAGATAGCCTCGTGAAACCGTGCATTGGCGTCGTAAAACGCCTTTGGCTTTTCGGCTAGCGCAGCTTTCTCGCATTCATCGCGCGCGGCACAAATGCGTTCGAAATCTTCGGCGTTACTGCGACGAGCGGCCAATTGCGCGCAGGCCGCCTCCATAAAACACATGGTTTCAATCATCTCCGCGAAGGCCCGTTCTGACAGGGACGCCACGAAGGTGCCCTGATGAGCGCGGTTCTCCACCAGTCCGCTGGCCAGCAACGATTTGAGCGCTTCCCTGACTGGTGTTCGGGACATGCCGAACTGTTCAGCCAGTTCCGCCTCGTCAAGCTTCGTTCCGGGTACCAGACGACGCTCCAGAATATCCCCCTCCAGGCGGAGCCTGAGACTCTCCGAACGTGTCCGTGCTGCCGGCAATCGCTCGATCTTTCTGACCTTCCGTTCCATCCGGTGCTCCACATTTGCGGCTTGCGCCTTTGATCCGACGGGGTCGCAACGGCCCACGCCTTGTGATTTGACACCAATCACCGGCTTATCGAACAGGGCCGTCGGCTACACACAACAATTTTCCATCAGTATACTAAAACGGTAATTTTGGATAATATAGATTGCAAGATACTAATTTATAACGATATTGTAGAATTAACGCACGTCGAGTTGCTTTGCTTGCAGTCCCCGACAGCGTGATGACGGGGCAGACGCTTACGATCACCCGCACGCCTTTACCATTGAGAGAATTTCAAAGTGAACGCATCTAAGCTTCCCGTCGTTATCTCGGTACAAAGCAGCAACAATCACGCTTTCAGCAAAGCGCCCAAGGCGACAATCAGGCTGATAGAAAACTTCGGCGTTGAGGGCGACTCGCACGCGGGCGCTATCGATCAGCACGTCTATCACGTTAAGCGGTTTGGCCAGCGTCCGAACCTGCGACAGGTCCACCTGATCCAGGCTGAGCTGTTCGATCAGGTGCTGGAGAAGGGGCATACGGTGCGCCCCGGCGACCTGGGCGAGAACATCGCAACAAGGAATATTGACCTGCTCAACCTGCCGACGGGTAC
Organism: Burkholderia sp. GAS332; assembly: GCA_900142905.1. NCBI lineage: Bacteria > Pseudomonadati > Pseudomonadota > Betaproteobacteria > Burkholderiales > Burkholderiaceae > Burkholderia > Burkholderia sp. GAS332. The sequence continues at coordinate 124,821 of FSRV01000002.1, forward strand.
CCGTCTTCGATTCGGTACGGACGCAATGATCGAGCTAACCGGTCTGCGCAATCCCTGCGTTCAGATTGAGAATTTTCAGCCTGGGCTGCTCCAGCACGTCGTGGAGTCAAAGCCGACGGGGCTGGTGCGGAAGGCCGGCGTGATGAGCATCGTCCTGCAAGGAGGGGAAGTGCGGCCAGGCGACCCGATAGAAATCGAGCTACCGCCGCTGCCTCATGAACCGCTCATTTATCGTGTCCCTGCGCTCGAAGTGCGGATTGCGGCAATCCGCCGGGAAGCGGAAGGCATTCATTCATTGGAGTTCCGGGCCTTGGACAACAGTGCCCTTCCTTCTTTCACAGCCGGTGCGCACATTGACCTGATGCTGGCCCCCGGCCTGACGCGAAGCTATTCGCTCAGTAACGATCCGCAAGAACGAAATCGCTACGTTGTGTCGGTCAACAAGGACCCCGGCAGCCGTGGCGGTTCGAGGCACGTGCATGAGCAGTTACGCGTCAGCGATCGGCTGATCGTCAGCCCGCCGCGCAATAACTTCCAGCTCGACGAGACTGCCGGGCACACGGTCCTGATCGGCGGTGGCATCGGTATCACGCCCCTAAAAGCCATGATTGCGAGACTCGATAACATCGGCAGGAACTGGGAACTGTTCTACGCGGCAAGAAATCGCGTGACGACGGCGTTTCTGGAAGAACTGCAACACCTCGAAGATGCGAATCCAGGGCGTGTCCATTTCCACTTCAGTGCGGAGTCGAAAGGCGCGCGACTCGATCTCAAAGCAATCGTGTCGGGTGCGCCCGGTGCGTCGCACTTTTACTGCTGCGGTCCCCAGTCGATGATCGAGGCATTCGAGGAGGCGACGGCAGCGCTACCGAGGTCTCAGGTACACGCCGAGTATTTCGGGGCCAAGGGCGCAGCAGCCGTCGATGGCGGCTTCAGGATCACGTTGCAACGCGCTCAGCGAGAGCTTGAAGTGCGTCGCGGCAGCACGATCCTGGAAACGTTGCTGGCTGCCGACGTCACCGTGCCGTATTCCTGCAAAGAAGGCGTATGCGGCTCGTGCAAGGTAAGGGTCATCGAAGGCCTGCCAGATCATCGAGACTCGGTTCTGAGTCCGGACGAGCACGCCCGGAACGATCAGATGATGGTGTGCTGCTCTGGGTCAAAGACGCCATCGCTTGTGCTGGATTTATAACCTGGCAGAGTGACCGGCAAGACTGCTAGTCGGTGAAGCCGCAGGGATCATCATTGGCCTGAGTGTCAACAATCTGTCTGTCACTACCGACTGACTGCTGTTTGTGTTCCTCGTGCTGTCGAGCGCGCCCTCACTGCAGCGTCGGCGGCAAAAGCTTCCGGTCGATGAAAGACTGAAGCGCTGCGCAGAATGCGTCCTGAGTGTCGACCGCAGCGTTGAATCCGGCTTTGCGAAGCTTGATAGTGCTGACAAAAGCGACGGGGCCCGCAGGCGCTCCGTATGCAAACGCAAAGTCGGCATGTTGATCGCCCTGTCCGACAAACGAACGAAGATCACCACTCGCGAGGTTGTACTTCTCGACGATCTTCGCCCAGACGTCGGCGTTGTCGCGAATGTACTGCGCCACCCTGGTAGGCTCATCGCCGCCGACTTTTACGCCTAGCGTCTTCGCCATCGCGGGCCACACACTTCGCCATTCGAAGACATCGCCGTTGGTGACGTTGAAGATCTCGTTCGCCGCTTGCGGAGATTGCGCCGCCCACACCATCACTTCGCCGACGAGATCGGCGTCTGCCATTTCCCAGACGAACGACGGGTCGCCGGGAAAGCTGAATGCCTCGCCCTTCTCGCGGCGGATAGCCGCATACACACCGATGGCCGGCAGGACGTTGAGCGCTCCGGGCGTCGTCCCGGTGACGAGTTGAGGGCGCAGCACGGTGTAAGTGAAACCGTGCTGCGCTGCCGCGTCGCGAACGTAGTCCTGCTGATCGAAGAAGAAGTTCGCGTGATTGTCGCGCGGGTCGCTCTCCCGTGCTGGGATAGCGATAGGGTGAAGGTGGACGCCGTATGCCTTCGTTCCCTGCAGGATAGACACATGCTTGAGCGCCGATTTCCCTGAAGTGAGGGGCTCGATCACATTGCGCAGCATCGCATTGAAATATCGAATCTGCCTGGGCGCGCTTTCCGACTGGCAGCCGGTCGTGACAAATTTAGTCCCGGCGGTAGGTGCGCGGAAGCCGCGGGCGCGGAATCATAGTTATTCCCTGGAGTAATAGTCATCCTCGGCCGTTTCGGCATCACCGCGGTGACCTTCAATATCGTCTCGGATTCGACAGAGCGGAGCGACCGGTCATCGGTTGCCTCCCGCTTTGGGGCTTGACTGCGAAATGGTGGAGCGCTTGCGCGCGCCTAACGGCGTGGGTCAATGCAAGGGTCGCACAAGACTGTGCGACCCTTGCTATCAGCCGTGGTAGTAGCCGTCGGCCACGGCGTTCTGCAGCACGCCGTCGACATACACGCCGACGATGTCGCCACCGGCTTCGTCCGTTTCATTGATCATCGTCATTTCCATCATGTTGCCGGCCGCCTCTCGACCGGACCGCGATCCCGCCCAGGGTGACCGGGCCGGCGGTGGAGTCCTCGATGACCTGAGACGGCGCCACATTGCCCCTTGCCCCCGGCGCGAACGCGAGAATGCGCAGGTTCGGCTCGGCATCAAGGAGCCGCCCGTCCGAGGAGATGGCGATCTTGTTTCCCGGCAAGCCAGAGCCCGTGATTCCCGTGGCTGGACCGCTGATTGTCCGTACCGGCGGCATGTCGCCGTTCGCCTTGGCGGCGAAAACGCTTACCTGGATCTGCGTCACGTCCGCGGTCTGGTTGTAGACGAATAACTCGTCCGTACGCGGATCGACAGCGATCGTCATGTTGTTCCTTGCAAAAAGTCCGGCCCCCGGCAGCAGGCCGGTTTTGCTACCCGTGAGGCTGCGCAGCAGCGGCGGCGAGGTCATGTTCCGACTCGTGCCAAACGTGTCGATAATCGCCGCTCCCCGTATGTCATAACCCGCAATCAGCAGATTGTCGTCGCTGTCAATCGCAATGCTCACGTACTGGACGATATTCGGATCGGTAATGTGAATCGCATTGGTTATAGGCCCAGAGCTGTTGGCGGGAGCGATCAGCACCCCCGCCTCCGAAGGGCGAACGGTCAGGACGAAGTCGTTGAGGTGGGAATCCACCGCGATGCTGAGCAGGTCATTTGTTATCGTCAACATGAACGACCGACTAGGCGCCTCATTGCCCTCGGCCTTGCGCGGAAAGATGTCGACGGTGCTGCTGGTAAGAAACTGCGCGACGTGAAAGGCGTCCTTCTTGTCGATCACCGTCGCGCCAGCGGTCATGAGGGTGGTGAGCGGCCCTTGCAGCACCTGGCAGGGCTCGGTCGCTCCGTTGGCGCGCAAGGAGTAACCGCGAATCTGATCACCGAGAATGAGGAAGACGGCGTCGCTGGGGCAGGCGGCGTGCGCCAGTTGGCCCCCGAACAGCATACTGACGACGGCGACACATAGCGCGGGTTTCATGACACGCCTCCTTGGTCATATAGTGCGAATGCGCTAATCAAGCATAGACCCCGGGCGAAGGCTTAGCGGAGTTCCGCCAGTTGGAACCTGTGTTTTGGCGGGCGATGCGAAGGAACACCCATCGATATCGAACGATAGTCCGGTATGCTAATTTGTTATGGCCCCATGTCGCAGTTGGATGACCGGTTTTTTAACGCATGATGGGCTCGTTCAGGCCAGCAACGAGCGGTCGGAACGCCTGTCTGAGCGGCTCAAATTAGGCGGCTGGTGCCTGATGACGCTCGCCGGGAGCGCTGACCCACAAGAGCCCTTCGATTCCCCTTGGCAAGGTGGTAACCGAGGGTTTCACAGGATGAAACTTTCGTTGGTATTCGCCGATAACTCGGTCAGGCACCCCTTGGACGCTAGACAGTCCACCGGCGCCACCCCGCGCGCCCATTCACGTGCCGCTTCGCACGGCAACCCTGCGCGATTTTCATTTGTTCGCAAGAGGACTCAGGATGCACAAGCTCAGTTTTACGCAAAAACTGTGGCTGCCACTGATCATCAGCCTCGGAGCGTTGCTCGCCGTCTCGGTGTCGGCAGCGTGGCAATCGCGCGAGACGCGCATCGAGGAACGTAAGCACGACCTCACGAACGTCGCGCACGTCGGACTCGGCATCGTGGCGGAGTACGGGGCGTTGGCGCAAAGCGGCGCGCTGCCGGAGGCGGATGCCCGCAAGCAGGCGCTCGAGCGCCTGCGCGGCATCCGCTATGGCGAAGACGGCTATTTCCTCGTGATCGACTCGAAGCCGCGGATGGTGATGCATCCGATCAAACCGGCACTCGAAGGTAAGGATCTCGCGGACAGCGTCGATGCCGACGGCCGTCACCATTACGCGACGTTCGCGTCGGTCGCACAGGCGCCGGGCGGCGGCTTCGTCGACTACGTGTTCCCGCATCCGGGCGCGGCGGCGCAGGCGGTCGGCAAGATCGGCTACGTGGTGCGCTATGCGCCGTGGGACTGGATCATCGCGACCGGCGCCTATGTCGACGACATCGACGCTGCGTTCACGGAGTCGTTGTGGCTGATCGGCGCGATCTTTGTGGCGGTGTCGATGGTGCTCGTGGCATTCGTCGCGGTCACGAACCGCAGCATCGTGCGCACGGTCGGCGGCGATCCGGCCTACGCGGTGAACGTAGCGGATGCGATCGCATCAGGCGACCTGACGGTGGCGATCCGCACGCGCGACGGCGACACGTCGAGCCTGCTGCACGTCATGCAGCGGATGCGCGACGCGCTGACAGGCATCATCAGCCAGATCAAGCACGCGTCCGACAACGTCGCGTGCGGCGCGAACGAGATCGCGAACGGCAATGCGGACCTGTCGTCGCGCACCGAGAGCCAGGCGGCGTCGCTGCAGGAAACGGCGTCGAGCATGGAGCAGATGACGGCGATGATCCGCCAGACTGCGGACAACGCGCGCATCGCGAGCGAGCTTGCGGCCGGCGCCGCGCATATCGCAACCCGCGGCGGCGACATGATCGCGCAGGCCGTCGCGGCGATGAAAACGATCTCGAGCGAATCGGGCCGCATGGTCGAGATCATCGCCACGATCGAGGGCATTGCGTTCCAGACCAACATCCTCGCACTGAATGCGGCGGTCGAAGCGGCACGCGCGGGTGAGCAGGGCCGCGGCTTCGCGGTCGTCGCGAGCGAGGTGCGCAGCCTCGCGCAGCGTAGCGCGACCGCGGCAAAGGAAATCCGCCAACTGATCAGTCATGCGGTGGACAGCGTCGGCAGCGGCGCGATATTGGTCAAAAACACCGGCTCGACGATCGACGAAGCGCGCGACGCGATCAGACACGTGACCGGCGTCGTGCAGGAGATCGCGGCGGCGGCAGCGGAGCAGAGTGCCGGCGTCGACCAGGTGAATCTCGCGGTCACGCAGATGGACGACATGACGCAGCAGAATGCGGCACTCGTTGAGCAGGCGGCCGCCGCGGCGCAGTCGCTGAACGAGCAGGCAACGAGCCTGCAACGCGCGGCCGGGGCCTTCCATGTGGACGACGCCGACGCTAGCGGCGGCGCGCCGTTCGTGCCGGCTTCGGCGCAGCGCCGCGCCGTGTTCGCGTAAGGCCCCGCGCGCACTCTTGCTCTGCACCACCGTTCTCACCACAATTGCGCTCGCGTTATTGCAATACCTGTCCGTAACGGGTCTGCCAGGATGGTTCGTAATGTAGTCCTAGCGGAAGGACTATGCTTTGCGCTATGAACAAGAAATTGATCCGCGATAGTGTGTTTGGCACACTTGTATTCTTCGACGCTGTTTCTGATCATCGGTACGCCGCTTGCGCTTGGCTCATGGTGCACGCTCGCGCTGACGCCTGTTCTTCTGATGGTTCTCTATTTCCGCATAAAGAGCGAAGAAAAAGTGCTCGTTCGCGACTTCGTCGGTTATGTCGACTATCAGAACAAAGTGAAATATCGCTTGATTCCGTTTGTTTGGTAACGATGGCCATGGCGACGCTTAAAAGCGTTCGAGAAGCGGGGCTGCCGCGACATGACAAGTATTGGATCTATTCGCGGTGACCGCTTTGACGTAAATGGGGGAGGGTGTATCGGATCGCTGCGTCTGGCCGTGGCCGATAAGACCAAACCGGAGGAACTTAGCCGCGGCTTGCTCCGGTAGAAGTCGCGTTTGCGAGCGCGTGCCGCTGATCGGGCAGGAATAGTGAAAGCACGCCGCCGACGGCCAGCAACACCACGTTGCAGCCGAGCGCGACGGCAAATGCGTGACCGAACGCAACGGCTCCGCGACCAGCGCCCAGCTCGGCATAGAACACGCCGCCGATGATTGCGACACCAAGCGCCGAGGCGATCTGAAACGTCGAAATGACAATTCCAGAAGCAAGCCCTGCATGCTTCGGCGCAACCCCACCGATCACCGCCTTGATGACCGACGGCATGACCGTGCCAAACCCCAACCCGGCGATCGCGAGACCGACATGAAGACCGCTCGCCAGCGTTCCCGCCACCGCGAGGAGCGCGACACCGAAGCCGACCACCTGCAAGGCGAAGCCGACCGTCAGTGCGAACTTGCCAAGCCGCCGCATGACGTGAGCGGAGGCGAGGGACGCCAGGAAATAGGCGACGGCGTACGGCAACGTCTCCAGGCCTGCTTGAAGTGGCGAGAGGTGCAGCCCTCCTTGCAGGTACACGGAGAATGTCAGATAGAACGACGAGAGCATATACAACGCGAATGCCATAGCGACGCCGACTGCGAAGCCCGCTTCGCGGAACAGCGCGAACTCGACAAGGGGCGAACCACCCCTCGCGGCCAGGCGCGTTTCGAAGCGTACAAAAAGCGCGAACACAAACGGCGCTGCGACGAGCATCGCGATGATCCACATCGGCCAGCCGCTTTCCCGGCCTTCGACGAGTGGATAAACCAGAAGACCTAACGCGACCGACAGCAGCACAACGCCGCCCATGTCGAGACGTTGCGCATGCTCGGCCCGCGAGTCTCGCAGAAACGCAAGACCGCCGACGAATGCCACGAGACCGATAGGCACGTTGATCAGGAAGATCGCCTGCCAGGTGAATCCCAACGGATGTAACGATACGAGCGCGCCGCCCAGCACCTGCCCGCAGATGTTCGCGAGGCCGAAAGTTGCGCCATAGAGCGCGAGTGCGCGCCCCTGTTCTGCGGGGGGAAACAACACGCGAATGGAGGCCAGCACCTGAGGTGCCATAACGGTCGCGGTCAGGCCCTGCAGGATGCGCGCCGCGACGAGTGCGGCAGCGGACGGCGCGAGTCCGCACAATGCCGACGCGAGTGTGAAGCCAGCAACGCCAGTCACGAACATGCGCTTGCGGCCAAACAGGTCACCGAGCCGCCCACCCGTGATGAGGAAAACTGCGTAGGTTGCCGCATACGCCGAGATGACGAATTCGATCTCCCCCGACGTGGCGCCGAGATTCTGCCTGATTGACGGGAGTGCAAGGTTGACAACGTTGAAGTCAAGGATCGGAAGGAACGCCCCCGTCAACAGGACGGGTAGCGCGAGCCAGCGCCGTGGGTCAACTGTGTGCGTGTCGGGCGAAGAATGCAGGCGCGCTTTGTCGAGTGTGCTCATGGGTGTCATCGTTCGTCGAATGGAGAGGCGGGCGCGAGGATTGACCGGACCGCTGGTCGGTGAAGAGCACTATGCGGCAGCACTTGCCATAACTCAATGGGATGGGTATATATATCAGTGATAACATTTTGGGATGGCCAACATGGCAACACTCGATGTCGACGCGGTGCGCGCCTTCACACTCGTCGCGGACTTTCAGAGCTTCACGCGCGCCGCGGAGGCAATGGACACGACGCAGGCCGCGATCAGCATGAAGCTGAAGCGGCTGGAGGACCGGCTCGGGCACAAGCTCATCGAACGCACGCCGCGGCTGGTGCGGCTGTCCGCGCGCGGCGCCGCGTTTCTGGATGCTGCGCGCGAGTTCGTCGCGGCGCATGAGCGCGCCCTTGCCGAACTATCGGGTACCACGCGGCGCCTTGCGCTCGGCATCAGCGACCATGTTGCGGGGCCTGATCTACCGGTCCTGCTCACGCGGCTGCACGCCTACGATCCCACCTTGCTGATCGAAGTACAGATCGCATCGTCCCGCGAACTGCTCGACGCGTTCGAGCTCGGCAAGCTCGACGCTGCAATCCTGCGTCGCGAGGACGACCGCCGCAACGGGGAAGTGCTCGCGCTGGAGCCGCTGGGCTGGTTTGCATCGCCCGGCTTCGTGCATCGGGAAGGGGGGCCGCTGCGGCTCGCGTCGCTCTCGGCATCATGCGGAATACGCAACGTGGCGACGCGCAGGTTGGACGCAGCGGGGATTGCCTGGGTCGATGTGTTCATCGGTGGGGGGACAGCGGCCGTTACTGCTGCCGTGTCGGCCGGACTGGCCGTCGGAGCGTTCGCGCATCGGGTCGCGCCGCTCGGTCTCGTCGAAGTCGGCGCGCTGCTGGGCCTGCCTGCGCTTCCTTCGTCGGAAATTGTGCTGCATTCGAGTCTCTCGGATACGAAATCGCGCGAGGCCTTGCGTACGGTTGCAGCCGCATTTCGGGAACATCGACCGGCAATCCGATAAACCGCTCGCCCGAGAGTCGAATGATGTGCTTTGTGAAACGATGGAGCGGCGGGGCCGCCGCGCGGCCGGTTAGCGTCCCGGGCTCACTCGCCAGGCGGCGAGCAAGCCTCAAGCGCGGAGCACCACAGTAGCCACAACGAGAGCCGAGAAGAACAGCGCCGGGGCGAGATGCCCAAACGGCTCCCGGTTTCGTAGCAACGTGAAGAGCACGGTCACCGTTCGGATCGTCTCGTGAGCAATCCTAATTTGCTTATTCGTTCAATGGCAGTCGCTTACCGCAACACACTACCCAGTGGCGTTTTTTGAGGGTTATACGACCTTTGCGCCATCCACTTCAGGTTCCATAATTTGCACAGGAAATCAAGCCGGGACGCGCGCGCAGACGTGATCGCGCGTCGAGCTTTCGGCTTGATCAATCACGACGCAGAGAAAGGAACAGAAGATGAGGCTTAAGAACAAATCAGCTTTGATCACGGGCGGCACGAGTGGCATCGGTCTCGCGACCGCTAAGCTTTTCATTGCAGAAGGCGCTCGGGTAGCGGTGACGGGTCGCGATGTTGCCGCATTTGAGCGTGTGAAGGCCGAGCTTGGGGAGAACGCGCTTGTTCTCAAGGGCGACGTACGTTCGATCGAGGACATGCAGGGGATTGCCGCTGAGGTGAAAGAGAAGTTCGGCGGTTTGGATGTCGTGTTTGCCAACGCGGGTCGAGCTTTCCCGTCCGCACTCAACGACATCGACGAAGATCTCTATCACGAGATTATGGACATCAACGTCAAGGGCGTGGTGGTCACGCTTCAGGCGGTGCTGCCTGACTTGCGCGAGGGCTCTTCTGTCATTCTCAATACATCGTTCGTCGCGCAGACCGGCAAGCATGGCATCTCGTTGACTGCGGCGGCGAAGGCTGCCGTACGATCACTTGCCCGCAGTTGGTCCTACGAGTTTCTCGACCGAAAAATCCGCTTTAACGCGATCGCGCCCGGCGCGATGGACACGCCCCTGATCAGCAAGTGGGGTATGTCCGATGAGTGGGTTCGCGACCGCAAGGCCGAGTTCGCCAAAGCTATTCCGGTGGGCTACATGGGCCAGGCCGAGGACATTGCTTACGCGGCGCTCTATCTCGCCAGCGACGAATCCTCCTACGTAGTCGGCACCGAACTTGTCGTCGATGGCGGTGCCTCGCAACTTTGAGGCTTCGGTTCCCGATTCCCGAGCCCTACACATTTCCGGCTCGTCCCCATCTTGATCACACACCCGCCACGCTTTTCATCGTGGTGGTTCTTTAATCCGGCCTACCCTGGATGCGCTCGCAGAGGGGAGGCCGAAGTACAAGGACATATTATCTTGGCCGACAATAGCGAAAACAACGCCTCCGGCGAGCGACTGGTCAGCGCGGGCCAGTCCCGCCGCGATCTTCTCAAGTTTGGAAGCTTCACTGCGCTCGGCGCCATCCTGGGTGGTGGAGGCCTGCTTGGCCGCGCCACGCCTGTTCTTGCGCAGACAGGCAGCGAAGGGGAACTTGCCCCGAATGATCCCCTCAATATTTTGATCGTAAATTACGATGGAGGGACGCTTCTCGATTTCGCCGGCCCCAGCGAGATATTTCACCGGCTACCGAATACGAACGTTCGCTATGCGAGCCTCAATGGGGGCAACGTGACCCTCGAGTTTGGGGTCGTGTATGGCAAGACTGAACGACTGGCCGATATCGAGAAGACAGACTTGATCCTGGTTCCCGGCGGGTCTGATTTGACGGCGCCGATGCGCCCAGAGTATCAAGCGCAGATCCGGCGTCTGGCTGAAAGCGCCAAACATATTACGTCGGTTTGCAACGGATCGCTCGTGCTCGCCGCAACGGGCGTTCTCAAGGGTAAGCGAAGCGCCTGCCATTGGGCCTTCGTCAACAAGCTGTCTGAATATGGCGCCATCCCCGTTCCGGATCGCTTCGTAGAAGACGACAACGGCCGGTTCATGAGCGGCGGCGGCGTGACGGCGGGCATCGACTTCGCCCTTCGCGTTGCCGCGAAACTGCGCGGTCAACAGGCCGCCGAATTCACGCAACTCGTGATCGAATATGATCCCGCCCCGCCGTTCCATTCCGGTCATCCCAGAGACGCGCGGCCAGAAGTCCTTGCGATGGTCGACAAGGAACTGCCGGGCGCATCCAAGGGTCTCGCCCGAATCCCAGGCGTTCGTTGAAACGCCTGCAGGCAATGTGCGCGAGGCCACACCGCTGGCCTCGATGAAGGCCGCAACCGACATGGTCTGCCCCACCTGCCCAATCCGGTGCGGCCCTCTCCAATTCAAGTCAAAATCGGAAATCATTCAATGCGACAGACTCGTCTTTATGTTGCTGCCCTTGCAGCCAGCCTTCCCCTTTTCGTTTTTGCGGCACCTGCAACTGCAAGTGGCGCTCAGCGTCCGCCCGAAGCGGCAATCAAAGCCGAAAACGCACGATGGGCGGAAGCCTTTAGGCGAGGGGACTATGAGGCGATAGGCCGCCTCTATACGAAAGATGGTGCACTCTTGCCGCCCGGGGGCGACAAAGTCACGGGGGGCGGCGCAATCGCTGAGTACTTCGCCAAGGGGTATGCCGGATCAAAGCCCGATACCGTATCGTTCAGCAACTACGAGTTCTACGGTAATGATCAGATCGTGACGGAGGTATCGGATGCGGATATCCGTGACCCGAGTGGAGAGCTCAAATTTCGCGGCAAGCAGATCCTCATCTTCCTGAAGCAGGGCGGCGCCTGGAAGTTGCATCGCGACATCTGGAATAGTTACGCCCCCTGAAACCTGAGGCTCGTTAGGTGTCCGGCGAAAGTCTTTTTTGCGGCGGGTCTGAAAATGGGCCGTCGGACGAATGCCGACCAAGCAGCGCGCTGATCGGCGGTCGATCAGCGCTCACCGTTCAATCTGCTCTCGCGCCGGATCGATTGCGGCGGATGTCCATGCAGTTTGACGAAAGCCCTCCGCATCCGCTCCGGATCGGTGAACCCCACAGCCAGAGCAATCTGTTCGATCGGTTCGCTACCATCCTGCAGGCGCAGTCGCGCAGCTTCAACGCGTAAGCGCTCGACCGCCTTAGCAGGCGTTTCACCCGTTTCCCGGCGAAATGCGCGTCCGAATTGTCGCAGACTTAATCTTGCGGCATCGGCGAGTCGCTCGACAGGTAGCGCTTCAGCCAGATGCTCTCTGGCAAAATTCAGAGCGATGCGGATACGATCTGACTCCGGCTCCATTTGCGACATAGCAGAGAATTGGGACTGGCCTCCAGGTCGGCGATACGGAACGACCAAAAGCCTGGCGACAGCGCGCGCAATTTCCGCGCCCATATCTCTTTCAATCATAGCGAGCGCCAAGTCGATGCCGGCGGCGATGCCAGCCGACGTCCAAATACGGCCGTCCGCTATATAGATACTATCGCCCTCGACCCTGGTATGAGGGAAGCGCGACTGCAATAGAGCGGCGTACCGCCAGTGGGTCGTTGCTCTCAGGCCGTCCAACAAGCCGGTTTCCGCAAGCAAAAACGCCCCTGTACACACGCTTGCCACCCGTGAGGCTTTGGAGGCTAATTTCTTGGCAGCGGCGATGTTCTCCGATGTTTGCATCGGATCGATATCACCGCCCACGAATACGACGGTGTCAAACGTGCGCCTCCCGATCGGCTTTGTCTCGATCGGCAGGCACGCATTGCCAAGAATTGGTCCTCCAGGCTGCGAGATCACATGAAGATCATATGGGGTATGGCCAGCGGCTGTGGCCACCTGATTAAAAGCCGAAAGTGGTCCGGCAAGATCAAGCGCATCGTGGCCACGGCAAACGAAGAATCCAATTCGATGCATGACGAAGTAGTTAAATGGAAACCGTCGAGATGGCGTATTTTATATAAAACCCTTAAATAGCGCCATCTGAGGTTTTCTTGTTTGGTGTGGCCGGTGGCAGACAGCCGCCTGTGCTAAACATGCTTGAATCTATCGCTCACCGGCGTGCATTCTCGGGGACTGTGACGCTCCGATTCACGGACCGAACCCTTCCTTGGGGACGCCACGAAAGGCATAAACCGACCCTGAGCGGGCAGTCGAAATTGCCCGGTGTCACTCGCGGCTTTAGCGCTAGTTGCCGACATTGAACTACTGCTCGACGATTGTCTGCGGCCAAACCGTGCCGAGCGGCGACATTTGATCGTACGTTGGAGCGCTTTGCCTTTTGGTCAGCCTGTCCTTGCTGGATTCGGCAATGCGCTTAACGCAGAAACCATCTGTTCACGCATCCAATGGTGCGCTGGCGACCCGGAATGTCGCGTATGAAAGAACACCTTGAGTATGTAGCGAGGGATATCGAACGGCGCAGGGTAAATTGTTAGCGGGATCGCGTCCGCCAGTTGTAGCGCCACCCGTCGAGGCAACGTGATCAGGAGCTGAGAATTGGCAACGATGAACGGGGCGGCCATCACACTCGGCAATTGCACGGCTACGTCGCGAACAAGCCCCGACTTTAGCAGCGTCCCGTCGACAACGCTGCCCTCTGCGTTCCATGGGGTGACAACGACGTGTCGCTCCGCGAGGTACTGAGCTAGCGACAGCTTTTTTTTGATCCGGGGGTGCCCCTTCCGGATCGCGACCACGTAATCGTCCGCAAGGCAATCGAGCGACTCGAGTCCGGATTCCTGGTTGTCGTTTTCGTCTGAAAACCCTAGGGCAAACTGAACCCGCCCAGAGGCGAGGTCATCCAGCGACTCGCGATGGGTCGAATAAATCACGCGGACGCGGATATGTGGGGCGTCGCATTCCAGCGCTGCAACCAGGGGAGGTAATAGCGCGAACGCGGTGAAGTCAGTCGCGGCGAAGACAAAGGTCTGACTGCTCGCAGACGGAACGAACGGACCAAAATCCCCCAGGCTGCCCGTCAGGCTTTGCAATGCTTCGCTGACGCCCGATGCTATTTGTTCGGCTCTTGCGGTCGGCTGCATACCATTCCCGAGGCGCACGAAAAGCTCGTCCCCCAATGCACTACGTAGGCGCGAGATCGCGTGACTGCACGCCGACGAGCTTAGGCAAAGCTCCTCGGCTGCCGAGACTACGCTTCGATGCCGGTATAGCGCGTCGAAGACCAACAACAGGTTCAGATCAATACGGCGAAGGCTATCGTGCATGACGTGCAGTATCGGATGAAGAAAATGCAGCGCATGCATTTTGGTTCTTTTTTATCATCTTGTCTTTTCCACCTCAATGGGCCGGTCCCCGGTCGAATCTTGCAGATGACAACTCCGAGCTTCCGACAAGCGATTCCATCAGATACTGACCGCTGCTTTGAAATCGAGACTTCGGCCTATGAGGGCGACGAAGCTGCCACGCGGAATAAGATTACCACTCGTATCTTCCAGTACCCGCAAGGGTTCCTTGTGATGGAACTCCACGGGAAAGTGATCGGCTTTATCAACAGCGGGTGTGCGTTCGAAGTGGTCATGTCCGACGAAGCGTTTAAGGAACTTGTCGGGCACGACCCTGCCGCGCCGAACGTCGTAATCATGTCGGTGGTGATCGACCCGGCGCACCAGGGTAAAGGCTACTCGTCGTTGCTGATGCGGACCTTCGTCTCGCAGATGTCTGAGATGGGCAAGAAAACCATTCACCTCATGTGCAAGGAGCGTCACGTCGGGCTGTATGAACGCCTTGGCTATAGCTATCTCAAGCCGTCCAGTTCCGATCATGGCGGCATGTCATGGCATGAGATGGTAATGGCCATTTGAGATCGCGCATCGACTCACCGGAGGTTGGCGTGGATACGCCATAGCCCAGGAGCACGCCACACCCCGCAGACGACCGCTTCCCGCTAGCTATCCGCCATTGGACGTACTGTATTGCCCACATGTCGAGTGTCCCTTCATGGCCGTCTCCCGCCTCAAATTCTGAAGCCCTCAAATCTTCTCCGGCGCGCCGTGTCCAACCCTCATGCATCGCATCGCGCACGAGGTTCGGCATGACACGGCGCAAATCGAAGATCGGCTGTCCACTTGAACATCGCTTAGGCGTGTGGCGCTTCACGCTTAGTTTTGCGTTGACACTTACCTTGAGCGCCTGCGTTCAACCATGGGATCGCTTCAAGGCGGGCGAGCCGGAATCCGCCGTGACTGCCGCGCTAGGCCAGCCTAAGGAAACCTATGACCTTCCGAATGGCGGCAAGCGTCTGATGTGGCCGACGCAACCGATGGGCGAAACCACCGTCGCCGCGGATATCGACGCGGACGGCAAAGTCGTCGACGTCCGCCAGGTGCTGCAGCCGTTGGAGTTCTATCGCGCGGAGCCGGGAAAATGGACTCGCGCGGACGTGCTCGTCAATTTCGGCCGTCCCGAAGAAACAATGTACCTGCCGCTCGTCAAGCGCGAAGTCTGGAGCTACCGGTACCTGGAAGACAATACGTGGTACCAGCTCTTTCACTTCTATTTCGACGACACAGGCGTGTTGCGCTCGACGCAAAAGAGCCCGGACCCGCTTCACGATCACCTCGACGATAGCCCGTCGAAGTGATCGGCATGGACGCTAGGCGCGTTGCCATGCGATCGCGAAGCGGTGGCGGGCGAAAAGCGTTCAATCGCTAATGGTTATCCTGCGGATGATTGCGGTCTTCATTGCCGCCGCGCGTCTCGCCGCCGTGCTCAGCGGACGGACCGCCAGGGTGCGCGGCAGTCTGTCCCTGAGGAGCGCGCGTCATTTGTCCGGGCGGCTGCGCAGGCCCGTGCGCATATCCCGGCTGCGGCTGCGCCGGCCCATGAGCGTACCCCGGCTGGGGTTGCGGCTGCGGACCGCCGTGCATGACCGGCCTCGGGTTCATGGCCGGACCGCCCGCCGCCGGCGGACCACCATGCGGGGGTGGAGCGCCCCGCATCGGCGGCGGATGATTCGCCCACCGGTTCCGGTCGTTATACCAAGGCTGGCCGCGATAGTAGTGATCCCAGTAAGTGCCGAACGAGAACACCACGACCGGCAGCCCGATCTGCACGCCGTAAGTCATGATCGGCACCTCGGTACCCTGGTACGGATAGTCGAGATATCCGCCGTAGACCCAGCCGCGCAGTCCGGGCGCTCCGACGTCGCACCAACTGTAATCGGTAACGCAGCCGTACACCGCAAGCTGCACGCCCGGCGGCACTTGCGCAACCACCGGGTAATCCCCGGACGGACCCGCATAAACGTCCACGGGCTGATTCGTATACGCCAGCGATTGAGCGAACGCCGCGCCGGACAGCGCCATCAGGCAAACGCCTCCCGTAATGGCTCGAATGACGATTTTCTTTTGCACGATTCCTCCCTCGGAAAGAGCGGCCCATGCATGAGGTGAGCTATTCGTTTCGTCCCGGCCATAACGACGCCGCGATAGCAGGGCCACATTGCTTGGACAAGCCTGGTGGCGTTTGAATTGCATCCGACTGTCTGTGCAATTACGTTTTGTCAGCGTTCTTACCATTCAGCAATTTTCATGCTTTGCCGCTCATGCAAAGAGCTGAGCAAAGAGCCAGTCCTGGAAGCTGCGCACTTTGAGGCAGATCTGCGCGCGATTTGGGGGGCTTTCTGCCCGACGGTTAGCGGCGAACGCGTGCTATCGACCCATTCCACCCCGTCGTCGCCGCCTGGAATATCCTCAAGCTGTATAGCTGGCCTTGGCCTCTTCCAGATAATCCGCAAGCCGCTTCGGCGTGCGGGCGATGAGCGATTCGAGATGGTCCGTGACGATAGAAAGATTGCCAGCCCGAACCTCCGCCTCAATTGACACCAATAGAGCAATAAATACGTCAGGAACACCGGCCGCTTTCATTCCCGTGACGAATTGCTCGTCAGTCACATGGACGACGGCAAGAGGCTTGCCTGTAGCACCGCGAGCGAGGTCAGCGATTTCTTCGTTGGAGAGCGCCTCAGTGCCTGTGAGCGTGTAGGTCCGGCTATCGGAGGTTGACGTAGTCAGCGCTGCGGCAATCGCTTCAGCGATCTCCTCCCGTCCGGCGTACGACGTTCTCCCACCTTCAGTTGCCGAATGCCATTGCCCGCTTTTCAGCGCATTAGGGAGCGACCTGAGCAGATTTTCGTGATACCAGCCGTTTCGGAAAATCACGTGCGGCAAACCGGTGGCCTTGATGGTCCGCTCAGTTTCCAAATGGTCCGGTGCGAAGGTCAGAAGCGAGCTGCCCGGATTGGGCATCGACGTATAGGCGAGTCGCTTGACACCTGCCGCGGCGGCTGACAATACCGCATTGCGATGCTGCTTCAATCGTCTGTCGGCCCCGTCTAGGGCATCGGTTGAAATGATGAGGGCAGTACCGACGCCTTTGAAAGTCTCGGTCAGGCGTTCCGGGTCTTCGAAGTCCGCCTTGCGAACCTGAATGCCCGCTGCCGCAAGGCCAGCCAGCTTTTCGGGGCTGCGGGTGCCGGCGATGATACGGTTGTGCGTCACGCCTCGCGCAAGCAGATGCTTGATAACAAGCTGACCGAGTTGACCGGATGCACCGGTGACGAAAATGGTGTCGCTCATGGACTGGCCTCATTCTGAGTGTTACTCTCGTTTTGAGAGCGACTCGATAATCACGTGTCGGCGCTCTTTCGTAAAGAAGGCAGTTTTTCAGGAGATAGTTACCAAATGGGAACCACCAAGGCGTTGACGAGCGCTCTCAAAACGAGGCTGGACGAGGCCCGAACACAATACGGTGCGTTTGCGAATTGCCCGGTGCGCGACGTCATGGATGTCATCAGCGGGCGGTGGAGTTCGTTGCTGATGATGGCGCTGGCCGAGCACCCACATCGGTTCGGTGAACTTCGCCGGTTGGTACCGGACATTTCGCAGCGAATGCTCACGCAGACACTTCATGAGTTACAACGCGACGGCTACGTCCATCGCGAAGTCTTTCCTACGAAGCCACCGGGCGTCGAATACAGCCTGACCGACCTCGGTCGTTCGATGTTCGAGGCGTTGAACGTCTTGATTCAGTGGGCCGACGAGAATCATGCCGCGGTCACAGCGGCTCGCCTGCACTTTGATGGCGAGAAGGAATCTGCGTAAGCGGCGTCGCACTCCGTCTATTGTGAACAAGATGACTTGTCGGAACACATGAGCTGAGCTGGATGACGGTGTTGCCCGCCCGCTGTCCCGTCCTCGCTGATCGCATACCATTCAACCGATTACGCTCTGAGTCCCACGCCGCAGCCCGATCTCCTCGCGTCACTCGGTGTCCGCAAAACAAGGGGACGCCGATCTCTGCAACAACGCGGCATCGTTCATACTCTGCATTTGCATCAGAACCCGAAATGAACAGGTCTTTTTGCAGGAGACTTTGATGCGAATTCTGATTCTTGGAGCAGGCGTGGTCGGTGTGACGAGCGCCTGGTATCTGGCGCGCGCCGGCCATGAGGTGGTGGTGCTTGATCGCCAACCCGCTGCGGCGCTCGAAACCAGCTTCGGCAACGCCGGCCAGATTTCACCGGGCTACGCGTCGCCGTGGGCCGGGCCGGGCGTACCCGCCAAGGCCGTCAAATGGCTACTGCAGAAGCATCCGCCACTGTCCCTCCAACCGGACGGCACCTTGTTTCAGGTGCAATGGCTCACCCAGATGCTGGCTAACTGTACGAAAAAGCGCTATGCCGTCAACAAGGCGCGCATGGTGCGGCTTGCCGAATATAGCCGCGACTGCTTCATGGCGCTGCGCAGCGAGACCCATATCACCTATGAAGGTCGCCAGCAGGGCACGCTGCAAGTCTTTCGCACGCAAAAGCAGATGGACGGATCCGCCAAGGACATTGACGTTCTGAAGGAAATGGGCGTGCCTTATGAGTTGCTGTCGCGCGACGAACTGGCTCGCGCCGAACCGGCGCTAGAAGGCTCAAAGAATAAACTGGTCGGTGGCTTGCGTTTGCCAGGCGATGAAACCGGTGACTGCCATGTGTTCACCACCAAACTGGCCGAGATGGCGCAAGCACGGCACGTGCAGTTCCTGTTCAACCGCAGCATCGATGGCCTGGTCGTAGAAGGCGACACGCTAAAGGGTGTCCATTCCGACGGCGAAACGTTGACTGCGGACGCGTGTGTCGTAGCTCTGGGCAGCTATTCCACCGCACTGCTGCGCGGCCTGGTTAGCATTCCGGTCTATCCCGTCAAGGGTTATTCAATCACTGTGCCGATTACCGATGCGGCGCTGGCACCCGTTTCGACCATCCTCGATGAAACCTACAAAGTTGCGGTCACCCGCTTTGAGGATCGAATTCGCGTGGGCGGCATGGCCAATCTGGTGGGCTTCGACAAGGAACTGCACGGCACCCGGCGCGACACGCTGGAATATGTTGTCACCGACCTGTTCCCGCAGGCTGGCGACGTGGCGCAAGCCAGCTTCTGGACTGGCCTACGGCCTATGACCCCAGACGGCACGCCGATTATCGGCCCGACCGCCATCAAGGGCCTATGGCTGAATACCGGCCACGGCACGCTGGGCTGGACCATGTCCTGCGGTTCGGGGCAAGTGCTGGCGGATTTGATGTCGGGGACTGAGCCGGCGATTATCGCCGACGATTTTGCGGTTAGTCGCTACACGAACTAATCGGACAGGCGAGTGGGTGAGCACCCTTGGTAGTAGGCGTTGCTTGGTGGTATCGCCTGTTTTTGTTTATGCACTCCCCTTAAACGGCTGGCTGGGTTCGTTAAGGGTTATTCGATGCCTGCCCTCACTCCGGTGGCTATGTGCGTGCCGCGGCGCGTGTGGGCAGGCGTCGAATAAGCCTTAACGCCTGCTGCCTGTCGTCGACCGACGGCACTCCCTCTGGACGGCCGGCCATATCGCCGGGCAACAGACATTCAACTGGCGCACGCGACGTCCCCATAACAACATGGCTTCAGGTCGTCATCCAAGATGACGCATGATCGTCAAGAATCGGAATACGGTGTGCCGTCTTTATGCAAGAACCGGCCGTCGACGCTGGGGCTCATCATGTCGACGTCGGAGCAGGTAATGACATCCGCAGGCGACCGCGAGCCGACTTCGAGATAAACGGCCATCACGTTCGACTTGTTAATCATGTGATGGCCGTTACCGGTGTTTTTTGGAAAGGCAGCGCAGTCGCCGGCCCGGAGCACCGTTTCGCCCTCGTCTTCGATCAACGTAAGTTCGCCTTCAAGGACGTAGACAAATTCGTCTTCGGCAGAGTGCCAATGGCGTTGACTAGACCAATTGCCCGGTGGCAACCGCATAACATTGACCCCAATATCACTGAGTCCCCCGGCGTTGCCCAGTCGCTGGCGTAGGCGATCGGCGCAGGGGGCATCGAACGGTGGCGGATAACTCGTACCTTGACGCTCTGGTACGTCGACGATGTTGATCTTGGGCATTTTGAGGCTCCGCATTCCACGCTGACAAATCGATTCAGCAAAGTTCGGCGGCCATGTGCCAGGGCAGGAATAGCCTTCAACTGTCCGAGCTACGGGAACCTGCTGGAACAGCCAGACGAGTATTCCTCGAAGTACCGCCGCGAACCGATTGTCGTCGATTTAACCGCAACGGTCGAATGTCGCTTCCTGGCCGGTCGAGGCTTGTTCGACGCCTGCCAGCACGCGCAGAGGCACCGTCACATTCCTGTGGTCGATGGCAGGCATCGAATAACCCTTAACGACATCTGCCTAATTTACGTTACCGAAAAATTGCTGATGCATCTTCGAGAATGCAGCAGGGGTCGGTCGGCTCCGTAACCACTCCAGAACCAACTGCGCACAATCAGACGCGCTCGAAGACGACGTGTCCACGACATGATCGTAGTGCCGGTTAGCATGAATCGAGTCGAATTGAGATTTGGCCGTTCCGATCTTACGGTCGCCACGGGTAAGCTCACGTTCGGTCAAAATTTCGAGCGAACAAAAGACACCGACGATGAGGACCGGGAGACCGATCAAGTCTTCGAGCATGTAGTGCCACGCATCGGATGAAAGGACATGATCGACGATCACTGCCTGACCGTGCCTGGAAAAGGTCGCGGCAGTGGCATTTATTGCTCTACATAGCGCGGCCACGCGAACTTGTATCACCTGCTTCTCGACATCCCAATAGTTTGCAGGTTCCATGTTTCGGAACGCGTCCAGCTCGATGTGCAAATGATGCTCAACCAAGTTCTCGCACAAATACCTGGACAGCGTACTTTTGCCGGCACTGCTCGGACCGTTGAGCACGACGATGGTCCCGTATGGCAGCTGCGGCATTTCTGTGATTGGCATTGAGGTACCCTTCGATGGCCTGCGAGTGCAGGAGGCGGCTCAATTGTCGACGAACTGGGCCTCGGTGTCGAACGGCTGCTTGTGGCTGAATGTTGTCCCATGTGGTCGCCAGCAGCGGACCCAACACCGCCGGCGCGCTGGCTATGCGCGCGGTCCTTTCCTGACAGAAGCGTCGTCCTACAACACCTTGCTTAAGAAAACTCGATGCGTTCCCGGAGGATCACACGGAACCTCTCCGAAGACAGTCCATCCGTGATTAATGTAAAACTTTGGCGCCTGGAAGCTGATCGTATAGACGACCGCCGATCGGCAGCCTCGGCGACGCCCTTCATCCTCAAACGCGCGCAGAATCAGCGTGCCGATGCTGCGGCCACGTAACGATTCAGGAAGGAAAAACAGATCGAGAAAAAGCAAGCCAAGCGACGTCCTTCCTGTTGCGCCGCCAAGAATTTTCCCGCTGCCTGGATCGCGGACTAACACAGCTAACGGTTTGCGATCTGAATACCCGGTATGTTCATCATTGAATTGGCTTAAGCCTTCGCTAATGATCTCCATTGCGGTGTCGCTAATAACGTCTGTGACCAGGACTTCAGGATCCAGCATGAATTCTCCTCAGTTGCACTGCAGGAAATGTGCAGGATACTGAAGTTTTGTACCGTGTCAAAGCCGTGTTTGGGTGGGCACGGTATCCCGCTTGAATCTATCGTTAACCGGCGTTCACTCTCGGGGACTGTGACGCTCCGATTCACGGACCGAACCCTTCCTTGGGGACGCCACGAGATCGTGCGGGCGAAGAACGCCACGAAAGGCATAAACCGACCCACACGCGACAATCAGCTTTCCGCGAAGCGGACACCCAAGCTTTACGCTGCGCGCGCCCATATCGACCACTCGCCCGGCCGATCAGTCTCAACACTTGCTGTGGCTGGCGGTCTATTTGAAAACGCGCTCCTTAACCAGTAAATCCACGATCTGCTCGCTGACGAGTTCAGCCCAACGACGATATTGCCGAGCTCCGGGGTGAAATCGATCACGGGCCATCTCGAGCGGCTTTGCTGCCCAATCAAGCGATACATAGCGCGCGGCAGCGTCCTGGCTGATCCACCGCTGCAGCATGCGGTCCAAACGTGCTGCATATCGGCCCAGATACCAGCGTAACGGGTGCTGGGCCGCCGGCAGAATTCGCAATGGCGGTAACCCTGTTGCCACCAGACCGACTATGCCGGTGCGACGGCGGACTTCTTCCACCAGTCGCCGATAGTCTTGCAGGAATTGGCGTGGCGCGCGTTGCGACGTTACATCGTTAGTGCCCAATGCGATCACGAGAAAGTCCGCCGACCCTAATTCGCTCTGCCTTAGCAACGCTAGCGACTCCTCGGTGTTGACACCCGACTTTGCTACCAACTGCCATGTAATTGGTCTGCCCAGTTTGATGGCGAGCAGTTTGGCGACGGGTTGTGCTAATGCCTGCGCCTGATCGTCTACCCCCACTCCTGCCGCCGAGGAGTCCCCGACGACCAGAATTCGCAAGGCTGGTTGCAGGGCGTCTTGCAAGCCCTCACTCCCGCAACGAGGTCCTGCTGCTTCGGGTAGGCGTAGCGCGGTTTGCCTTAGCCTGCGAGCCTGTATCAACAGAACGGGACCAAGGACAAGCTTATAGAGTGGCAACATTTTCAGTTCAGATCAGAGTAGGAATAACGGTAGCCATGCGCGTTTTGACGCGGCCTGTTGCGATCCCTGCCTTACAGAGACAGGAACGCGGCGATGACCATTGCAGCAGCGCCGACGATGGATGCCACAGCGCCGACCCAGTTTCCGAAATAGACAAGCTTACCCAGGCCGGCACCGCCTGAGGACAAGCCTCGCTCGCCAGTCAGTGCGGCTAGCGGAGTCGAGACGCAAAACCCGTACGCCGACACAATGAACGCGATGGCGATCACCCAAGCCAGCGCCGTCGGGACCGTCATTGAGGGCAGCAAGGCGGCCACAGCCAGCATCAACGTTGCGCCGATCGGCAGGCTCAGGTGAGCCACGCGCCAAGAGTTCACAATATTTGCCGGCGCACCGCGCTTGATTGCCTTAGCGTAAGGGCCGCCAAGCAGTAAGCCGAAGAGAAGGACTATCGATCCGTGGAGTACAAGATGACGCGCGGCGGTGTGCATGAGGTTCAAGATGGCGTGTAGCGGGCCGGTGGCCGCACAAGAATTTAGGGAAGTCGTATTTTGGTGCGACTTGTCTCAGTCTTTTGCGACTGCGCCGGCAGATCCTTTGTTCTCGACATCGAAAACATTCGATATCAATCGTTCCTCGATTATGTACGCAACAACGCGCATGCTTGTCGACAAATCTGGGCGTCGCGTCGACTGATCGTTCATGGCTGGGTCCAGCCTCATGCGATTGGCATACCTGCGTCGGCCTTGCACGGCCGCGATCGGCAGCGCGCCACCCAGTTCGGATAGACGCGATTCGCGGAACCAGGCGTTGGGCCGGTGCTTGACTGCCGAGCAAACGCATTCGCTTTAGCTAACTTGCGCCGTCGCCACGCTGCCATCGGATGTACGCGGCGGTACTCATCGCATCGATGTTCGGCAGCTCGGCGACGCGAATGTGCTGAAAAAAACTCAAGCAGTGGCCCCAAGGGGATGTTTCTGGTGTGGATTCAATCCAGCACGAATAGCCCAAGCGTTTCCAATCCAACGATCTGTCATCGTTGACGCGCCGAAGAAGCTCCTGTGCGATTACCTCGCACCAGATCAAGGCCTCTTCCGCCGACCCTGCTTCGATAAATGCGCCAGTTGACGATGCGTAGTCTTCGATCAGTCCGCGCTCAAATAGCTCGCGGGGCTCAGGCTCGTGGTATTGGAAAATGATGAGATATTCGTGCGCCATGCCGTAAGGGGAGGGTTGATGGTTTTCCCGGATGCAGTTTGTGCCAACGTCGTCGAGACCTGCTGACGATTGTCGATGATCTGCGCATCGGTGTCGAATTTCTGAAAGTGTTTGGGTTTATAAGACGCCTGCCCACATGTGCCTGTGGCGCTCGCCCATGCTCGTGGTTGAGGGCAGGCATCCTACAAACCTAAACAACTGAAGCCGCTCGTCTTCTCGAGGGTTAGTGCCGCGCGGGAATCGGCTGTTGGGCAGCGTCTGTTTCTTCGCGCGTTGTGGCTTTCTCTGACGTTGATTTGCTCGGGCTGGCCTTCGTGGTTGTCGGCGTTTCCGTCGCTATCTGTGATGCCTCTGCTAGAAGGCGCGCAGCGCGGCTCGCAGTGATGCGGCTTTGAGGGATGCCCTTCGCATCGAGCGCGATGACCTGGTATAGCTCACGGTCACACTCAAGCTCCTGCTGATATTGCTCCGCCGTGTCGACAAGCAATTCAAGCATCGTCTGTTGACGTCGTCTTTCCTCACTCGTGAGGGCAGGATTCCTACATATTGAGGACGCAAGTGTGACTAGCGTGTTGAGTTGGCTCAACTGCCGGTTGCATAGATCGAAGGTGGAAAGCGCTAGCTTTTCGTACTGGAGCGCGTCGACAGGCGGGCGTGAAGCGGGTTGAGATTGTTTTGTAGGTTTGCTGCTCATGGTGCGACCTCCCTGATACATCTCGGATCGCCCGACACTCGTTTGGGTAGGGGTGAGCGGGCACGTAGAAGGGTTAGCAGACCGGGATTTCACCAAAACCGGCGAGCCTTGCGGCTCCCCCCCTACGACCCGCCCATTGAAATATAGACGTGCAGGGATAGACGCACGACCCGCCTGAGCGGGTGTGCGGGTGAAATCGCAGGCTGCTAAACCCGGCCATCGGGTGTTTCCCGATGACTTGGTGATTATAAAGCAGGGAGAGGGGGAGCGATCAACTGAGCGAGCTAAATGGTCGCGTTTGGCCGATTGGATAAGGCATGGATTGACCGGCAGGTCGACCGTAACCGCCGGCATTAGATGGTCTATTGGTAGTCGAGCGTGTCATCGACTTTGGTGATTTTCCAGCCGTCGCCTTGCTTGCGCAGAAACACCAACACGCTGATCTTGTCTTTCGAGCCGAACGTCACTGGAACAACCGCAACATCGCCGAGCATGATCGCCTGGTGTGTTGCGATGTTGTTAGACCAGTCCTGTTCGTCGTAGTCCTGCACCTTCGTGAAATAGTCGCTGTCGCCAGGCAGCCTGTTATGGCGGTAAGCGCTCCGAAGTCCGTCGACCGTCCCCTTGGTCACGTAGACATAAATGCCCTTGTCCAACAACGGATAGGTATCTTTAGATTCCAACTTGATATACCAGGTGTAAAACGCTTTCGTGCTTGCGTCAGGAGTCGCGGTGTCCGCGAACGCCCCTTGCTGGAAAAGCAATCCGCCAACCAGCAGCAGTACCGACACGGCGAGGGTCAATAGCTTCTTCATCTTTCGTCTCAGTTGTATCGATAAATTTTGTATGCCGGCTGCGATTGTCGATAAGACGCACCCGGATAGAAGCCTTGCGAGCCAGGGTGCGTTTGCTTGAAATCAGATACCCATATTGAGCCGTCAAAGATCGCCATGTGCCCTGCAGGATTTCCCGGGGCTGGCTGTATCACGATCACATCGCCTGTGTGCGGATCGCCGATCGCTTGACGAAAGCCGACCGCCTCAAGTAGTGGGCCGTAGTCTTTGGCATAGTGTGCGTGGTGCAAGGAGATTCCTCCCGATTCGATCGCCCTGCGCACGTACTTTGCACAGTTGCCAGTGCTGTGTGATTCCGCATGGTTATCCGCATAGGTCGCTGCGGAAGATTTATCGAACGGCATTTTTATCTCCCTTAAAGATTTAGTTGGCGCTCGCGCTGGAACGCTAACACATGGGATTCGTCGTTGTTGTTAAATTCGGGCTAGAGAGGCAATGTTATGCCATTTGCATTGCGCCTCGGACTGTTAATGGCCGGCGTCGCCGAGGGGGTTCGTTATCAGCTTCAGAAGCCGCGAAGTTTCAGTGAATCCGGTGTGAGACCGACGACGGGCAAACGCTACAAGGTGCATGTTTGTCCAAGTCAGAGGGTTGCCACTACTCGTAGGCAATGGTCGATGAAGGGCGGTGCGGGCCGCTTAGTCCGCGGCCGGTCATCGGTCTTATGGAAAGCTTCACATAAGGCCGATTATGCATAGTTCGCAATTATGGAAACAACTCGACCATCCGCTGCGGAAAATCTGCGTCTCGGGTGGGTTCCATGGCGTTCATGCTTGAGCGCGCTTGACATAATTTCCGCTTCGCCTGAACCGTGTGGTTTCGTCGACGTGACGTTCCGAGGGCTTCGAGTTAAGGCTCGTATCACCAGGCCCCTCAGAAAAGGGCACATCCTTGTGCATCCGCGCAAACCTCGGGGGCTTGATCGTACGCTTCGATTGCCGCCCCCATCGCGATCAACAGCGCGATTATGCGAAGCACGCAAACCGTGTCGTGCAGGCCGTTTCAGCAGATCGATCGTTTTTCCCAGACCGCTTTGCATAATCACGAGCTTTGCATAATCGGCCTGAGCCGACATTGAGGTGACGACGTCAGTTAGGGGCCTACAGGTCGCTTTCCTGCCGTTAGCACGCCGATGGCCGCGAATGTCGGGGCTCTCTGTCCGCGAAGCGTGCTCCCGCCCCTGAGCGGTCGTCGCGATTCCTGCAAACCGGACGACCGTTAACAAGATGCAACAGCCATTCAACTACCGTACCCTTCGACCAGGGAGTTACTGTTAATTTATTCGAGTCTACCGAGATCCGCCAGTCGATTGTAGAATTCTTTCAGGTCCTTCCTGGTGGATATGCTGCGCTTTAGGATAATGATGGTTCCATTTTCTCGAAGAGTAGCGGATTTCAAGTGGGCTGGCACATCTTGGTTCGAAACCAAATAGGCCCAATGGAAACCACCAAAGATAAAGCTATACACGATTTGACCGAGTGCCCGCTGACGAATTGGTTGGAAAATTTCGTCCAATACCAAGCCAGATTCGTGCTGGATTGCGAACATGAAACAGGCGTAACGATCCGGTGAGCTAGGGTCGCCGTTAATGAGTAACGTACGTAGCCGCTCCTCATGCGGACCGAGCATAATATGCTCAAAGAACTGCAGCTTCGAGACTCCAGCCCGCCATATGATGGAGAGCTGAAAGAGCCTGAATTTTCTATAGTCCACGCCCTCCATATAGATGAGACTGCCTTGGCCAGTAATAGTAAGAGGTAATTCCCCTCGAATGAATTGGCGTGCATAACCTTCCCATATAGAAAATCTTTGCTCGCAGGCATTACACAGCAGCCGCTCCTTTAGCCCTTTTTGTTTAAGCACGTTAGGCAGGTCTGGATCTGCGGATAAAATTTGTAGCCGGTGTTTCTGGTCGTAAAGCGGTTCGTACAAAAACTCAGGAAAAATATGGGATTCCTGAAGCTGTACGTCTCTGAGGCAAAGTGCGCAGCGACACATATATCTCAAAAATTAAGTAACAGGTAAGTTCGACAGCATATGGCTGACGATACGGCAAAGCAAGAGGTTCGACAAACGTCTGTTGCGTAAGAGAAGCTGTCGTTTGCTCGTCCTTATGAACACTAGACCGAATGACAGCAACTGGCCAGTTGCACCCGCTCACCTATCGTGCAAAAAAGCTGTCGTTGGAGCAGGACGAACGTTTGCGAACCACGGCTTACGGTGAGCGAGGCTGAACGTGTACAGTCGGCCACGAACAGCCATTCGCTAGTGCAAAAAATCGAAGCTTCGGCTGTCAGCTAAGCGTCAATTAGCAGCCATTTCGTTAGCGACGGTTGAACGTTGCTTCGCCAGCTCTCAGGTCTTTTGACATTCAGCGCGTTTGAGGGACGGCAAATATTCGCACCCTCTGGATTGATGCAGTCTGTCGGGTCTGATGTTGGATGGTTACCAGACGGTCTGTGCCACTGGTCGCCCAAATTGCCCCCAAATTGCTAAGGTTATGTCTGCGCGAGGTAGCGGTTCGGTTTGCCTCGTCGATCAATACAACTTACTTCAATGCCGTTCGACCGTTATGGGGCACTCAATATGGAGAATTCTTTGCTATCCGGCCATTCGTCCGATTGGTGGAACAGCGCCATGCTTCTGTCTCTTGCTTTGGCAGCTTTTGTCGCGCTTCTTGTTGCGGGAGCAACAACCGGAGCAGTTATGTCAGCAAGGCGCGAAGCGGCTGCAGCACAGCACGATTTAGAACGATATAAGTCAACTGTTGCTGGGCAAGTCGCCGATGCAAAAAAAGCAGGAATCGAAGCTGGCGAGAAAGCGGGTAATGCTGACCTAAAGGCCGCCCAGGCAAATGAAAGAGCGGCTGCTTTTGAAAAAGAAGCGCAAGAACTGAAAGCATCCAACCTGGCATTGGAAGTACAAATACAGCCTCGACGTCTTAGTGGGGAGAATTCAAAGAAACTGGCAGAAGTTCTATCTAAAATGGGATCGTTCCCTATCGGGATCGTATCAAGAATATTTGACCCGGAAGGATCAGATTTTGCGGATGACTTGGATAGCGCATTCGGTGCCGCGAAGTGGCATCCGGTTAGACAGCGCGATTGGACGATGTCCAATCGGGGCGTTGCCATTGCCGCTTTCGAAGGCACAACTCTTCCTCCGGACTTCACAAATGCTCTTATCTCGGCACTTGCCGGGGCCGGCATCAAAGCAACAGTGATCACGATCAGTAAAGACAACCAAAACACAACGTCCGCGCATTTCCAACCTAACGAGCTATATCTCCTTGTGGGAGCGAAACCATAAAGAAGTGCGGTCCATGTGGAGGAAAGCGTCCTTCCGCACCCGTTTCAGTTTGCCAATTGTGTTAGCCAAGCGACCTGCACAACTCGCGCGATTTCCAAGGGGGCGGTCAGAGCCCATCAGAAAAAGAAGGCGAGCGCCCGGATCACTAGGAGTGACCTCTCGCGGTGCTACCATGGATCGGAAGCTAACCGCCGTCGATGCTGAGAAAGGTGGATCAATGAAACAGAGATATCGGCATAAGAACAGACCGAAAGCAATGAAACAGGCACATCACATAACGTACAAACCGGAATATCTATACAAGTACACGCCTCTGCGTGCACCGCCAGATAAGCCAGGAAGACAACAGCAACTTGATGCGCTACTTACAACACCGCAACTGTGGCTGGCTGCGCCTTCGTCATTTAATGACCCCATGGATTGCAAGCCGGGATTTCGATTCAGCGGTGGAACTCCAGAGGCACGCGAAAAATTCCGTCGGGTCACGATTATCCGCATGGTCAAACGCGATCATCCGCAGGCGAAAGGCGATGAATTAATAAGTTTGGTAGCGGACTATTCGCGAAAGCGGCAAGACATTGATTCTCGTTTCGAAGAAGAGGCTGATCTGGCACTTTCAGCGGCGCTACAAAGTATTGGTGTCTTGTGCCTGTCTGAACGTCACCGCGATCCCGTCATGTTCTATCACTACGGCGACAGGCATTCTGGCATGTGTCTGAAGTTCAGAATTGGCGATTTCCTTGCTGGTGTCGAGCGAGTGAAGTACGGCGAAAATTATCCCGTGGTTGAATTTTTTGACGACTTGGACCATGAAGAACAGTTCGAAAAAATATTTCTGACGAAGTACAAAAGCTGGGAATACGAACATGAGTGGCGATACGTCGCAGCCAACCTTGATCTGGAGAACCCGCAGCGTCTCCGCGATTACCCGGCTGAGCTACTGAGCGGTGTAACCTTTGGCTACAAGATGCCTCAAGACGATCGAGACTACGCCGTCGATCTATTGTGCAAACGCGGTTCGAAAGTGGAACTGTTTGAAGCCAAACTGGATCGCAACCACTACCTGCTGGACATCGTGCCTTACGAGCCCGGAAAATAACCCGCTGCTTCGAGCCCTTCACCGTGTGGACGCGTCCTCTTTCGCGAGTTCGGCGCCAAACACGCGATCGAGGTTCGCCAGCAATCCCGCAATTTGCCGAAGCGGCGGGGAAGTCCCTTGCGAGCGCAACCGCTCGTCCCGGAAAATCCCACTTGTTTGACTTTCTCGCTTCAGCCGGAACCGGCCATCTGCGGACCTCCATCACGGCCTCACACGGACGTTCGAGCGTCAGCTACGCTCCGCGACAGCAGACTGTCGTCCAACCTCATCACTGGCGCGTCATTCGGCCGAAGCAGGGCCTTCGCAGCGAAAAGACGGATGTCGATTATTCAGCGATAATCAATTCGTCGTATCTCGATAGTAATCTATCGAATCGTTAGGGCTTCGCAAGCTTGGCCTGATAGTCGTCTGTCACTTTTATTATTCTATCCAAGATGGCCTTAAATCCACTGAAATCGATAGTCCCTGCTTTTTTTGCCACGATGTCCCGAGCGAAATGCCCTTTTCCGTAGAAGCCAGGCTTGTCATCAGTCTTGTTGCTTCGGTCAAATTTTCTGCCATTAAGCTCCTCTTTCAACGTCGCATCATCGAAAAAATCTTCAATCGCGGTCTCCCCATTGTTGGGCCCGCGCGGCGTTGGAACAACGTATAAATTGCCCGTGACATGTATAAAATCGGCTAGTCCCTGAGGCTTTTTCTTTTTAGTAATTCCCGCAATCGCTTCATAGACGCTATGCGCGCCCTTGTCATTGTCTATTAAGACAATCACAGGGAAGCGCGGTGCAGGAGCCTTAAAACTATGTTGCACATCTGCATGATAGTGTTTTAGGAGCTTGCATATTCCCCCGACGCCACCAGTGAGCTCTGTGATTTCCCCAGTACGCGTCTCAGCATACTTATAAAAGCGAACTTTTAACTTTGACGGCGCACCTGACTCAACCAAGCTTGGATACATGGCTGATAATGCTTTTATTGCACAACGTAGATACACGTTATCGGTCTTACCTTCGCAAACGATGATAGGCTCACGGAGACCGTAGAACAGGTCAAAATACAAAAAGCGTCTGAACAACTCCACTCGACCGGCGGTGCTCTCAAATTCACGACCGTTGTCTATGGCTAACTTGTGATTGAATCGGTCCACATGGTCGATGTAGGAGAGCATGCCAAGCAGTTGCTTGTTCTCTCCCGCCTTGCGATTTTCCAGAATGATGGTCCCGTTGGCGTCTCTCTTCTTGTAGACGAATTCAAATGCTCCCGTTGTAAAGAGGCTGTGCGCCATCGCACGTACGGTGTATCGATAGGTCGCAGGCACATTTACTTTCTGATTGACCGTAAGACCAGTCACCTCTTGTCGTGAATCACGATATTGCAACCGCGTTTTGGACGGATTGAACGCAAACCCGCTTCTGCTAACCAACCGGTCAAGCTCTGCTCCCGGAACCCACGTATGGTCGCCGCCAAGGGTTGCTATCTCAGGAGGGAACGTCGGATTGTTCGTGCTGAATGTGAGGTCATCGGCATATCTCGTATAACTCGCGCTGTGCTTTGCCGCCAAGCTGGAAAGCTGGATATCCATCGGATGGGCGAGGAGGTTAGAGATTACCGGCGAGCATGGGCTACCCTGTGGTAGCTTGTTCTCGAAGCACGCTATCTGAGCAATGACCGTGGCAACGTCGGGGTGCAAAGCAAAGTTGCGGTCTTTGATAAAAAATCCGCGTACACGTCCGAAGTTAATCGTGCCAAAGAAATCGTGTAAATCTGCGTTGAAGACAAACCGACGAGTGACATGTACTCGTCCATTCGTCATGATTGTGTGATGCCTCTTGAATCCGTGAGCAATTCCGTGCCGCCGTCCATTTCCAGGCTTAACGTGGGATAGGGCGATTTCGTCACTGCAGTCTTGCAGAACAGATGCTAGCTTTTGCTGAACGAGTTTAAGCCCTAAAGATGGAGCCAAAATTTCTCGTTGTCCGCCATGCCGTTTGGGAATGCCGAAGCGCGTATATTTGGTAGCTGGTGCGGTCTTATACAGAATGTACGCGAGATTTCGTGGCGAGACATCCAGAATAATAGCGAGGTCACGCCGAGCAGTAGCAGCCTTAAGCTTTTGAAGACTTGACATATGTCTCAGAGGAAGTGGCCCGCGGATACTCTTACGCAAACGGCGCAATTCGGATAATGCAGAGGAAATCCGAGGAGCAAATCCCGGAACTTTTATTTCACATGCCATGATGCATGGCAAAAAATCTATCCGCGAGCCGGGTGGGACTGTAACAGGATGTTTCGCAGCAGACAATCTCTCGAAGTGACTTACTTCGCCGATTCGACACGGTTTGGCGCCAATTTTCAAGTCAGCGATTTCGATTCGCCAATGGCCGCTATCAGCGCGAAACGCATCATAGTCGGCGCAGGGGCGTGACCGGCAACATCGGGTCGGTCTGAGCCACTCCGAGCGGGCCCGTCGGAATGAAGGGCGTGGCTCGGCTTCAGGATTCGTGCGGTCGTGCCGATAGAACAGACTGGCCGACAAGCAATTCACGGAGCTTCTGTGCCCAGAAACAGTGACAAGCCGAAACGCGCTTTCAGGATATTCAACGCTGACCAGGACGTATTGGACTTCAAGTTCTCATACAACGACCAGGAGACTGCCGAGCTTCACGCGCGGTTGAACGGATCCACGACGATCACTGAACACGATCTTCGTCGGGTGTCGCTATGGAAGTCGGACAGAGTGCTATGTGTGTCTGACGAGACTCTAGCCAATCTCAACGAACTCTCGACGGTTGAGGGTTTGACGCTGACGGACAACCGGGTCAAGGACGTGATTGATGATCTCGTGCTTTCGCAGGGCATCGGTTTCCCAATGGCAAGCGCAATTCTGAAGTTCATCAAGCCGACCCTCTTCCCGATCATTGACGTGCGAGCGTATCGAGCGCTCACCGGTGTTCAACCGAGCTACTCGACCTATAGCTACGATAAATACATCAGCTATGCGGAGAAAGTGACCGACGTTGCCAGGAAGCTGAATCGGCCACTTCGCGAGATCGATGAACAGTTGTATTGCTACGACAAGCAGCACAACGGCAAGATTTGAACCGCGTCTAGATGGCGGTTCGCTGGTCAACACCGTGGACGAGAGCCATGAGCGCGGGCTGGAGATCCGTGCCGCCGAGGGAAACCGCGTTGGTCGGGGCCTGCCATGGCCTCCAGTTTCTCACGACCTGTTTGACAAGCTTTGGCAGGCCGCAGCGGGTCGCAAGCACGAATCCGATTGCGGTGAGACCTGTCATTCGCATCCGCCGACATGCAAATGACCGGAAAGTGATCCGTGGCCGCCTGACGAACGCCGGTACTCGAATGGCAGCTCAGGCCGACAACCTGCCGACGGTCGAGCTCTAGCGGATCATTGGTAGAACCTGCGTGCCACCGATCACCGGCAGGCAAAGACCCTGACGGTGAGGCTCGAAAGTCTAAAGAGCCACGGGTACTTCAGAGTCCACCGTAAACCAATTCAGACCATGCAATTTCGCTGCATTCAGGTCAAACGGCAACACTTGAAGATGCAACCCTGTCGAAAAGGCGAATGGTTTAAGCATTGTCATAAACCGCTTGGTACACGGATAGACTAAAATCAGTTTGCCGGCGCTGCCCATATAGTTTTGCCCGTATGCATAGAGCTGGTAGAAGTCAGCTTGACTGAGCCCGTAATTGTTGATGCGGTCAGCTCCGTCAAGCAGCTTCCACTTGGCGTCGAAGATCATCGCAACATTTGGCCCCTCAATCAAAAAGTCGGGCTTGAGCCTGAAGATGCCAGCATTGTCGTGCTCGCAGAGCCAGTGGCGCGAAGCCTGCTCGGTCAGCCTGTAGCCGGCTGGCAGGCTTGCGCGCAAGGCGTGACCTACGTAACGTTCAAAGAGTTTCTCCATCGGAAACAGCAAGCTGATACCCCGCGCCTCCCCGGTCAGCGCCAGCGGTATCTGATGGTCGAGTACCATTTGGCACCAGGGTTTGGCCCGCAGGTAATGTGTCATCAGGCGGTCCGTGCGCCACGCTCGGAAGTCGGTCTGTATGTTCTGACTAGCCGGCACCTCGTTAAGGATGTGTAGCAGTTCGTTGGCGAGGCGCCAGTTATCGGGATCCCGGGAGCCTTTGCTCACGCGTTGCAATCCGGACTTGAGCAGACGGTTCTCGGCACGGTCTATCGAGAACACGTCGTGGCGAATATTGAAAAGGTCTGCGCGCGCAGGTGATGTGCGTATCTGCTTTGTCAGATCCAACTGGCCGCGCAAATACCGCTGTTCTTCTTCAACGCGAAGATAGTCACGCCTCATACCGCGCTTGACCACATACTCCAGAGTCTGCAGGAACCGTCGTATTACCCACTCGGTTAGCGGATGATCAAACTGCTGAAGCGCTGCCTCGTTACCTTCGCGCGGCGTCAGTTCCATTGCAACTTCAAGCATGCGGCGCAGTAAGGCCCGGGCTTCTTTCACAGTTTGGCCATCGGCGCGGTCCACGTGTTTAGGCAGGATCTCTAGGCGCAGCCCGTTAGGCGACTCAAGGACACCAACGTAGTTGTCCAGGCGGAGCCACCGTCGGCTTTCGATATGCAGGACCTGCGCACCTGCTTGGCCTCTCATGCACGCTGAGACCTCGCACAGCCATTCAAAGTCCGCGTTCGTTACCTGCGCCTGATCTAACGTCGCAGGCACCGCGCTGGTCGTCAAGCGAGCGAATTCACGGACGGTCAGCGTACGAGAGCTCATGCTTCGACGGCCAGGATGCCCGCGTAGCTCTCAACCTTTGAGAAGGCTTTGTCGTTCACCTCCCAGCGTTTATCGCGCAGCATACCTGCCTGTTCTGCGCCAAAGAGCTGCGCTAGTGGTGCGCCACGCTGCCGGACGAAGCACAAATCGTCCGGTTTTCGGTGATCGTTCAACACCCAAACTATCCGCTCCCAGTCCTCGAAAAAATATTCCTGGAGCAGTGGCAGCACCTGATTCTTGAAGATTCCGGCCAGCGTCTCCATCGTGTTGCCGCCTTCCATTGCTAGTGGCATGAAGTACGCGTGGCCCAGCAAGTGGTCACGGTCAAGCAACAACTCAATGCGCTCATTCATTATCGCCAGCATCTGGCCAATGTTGACGCCGGCCACATCGACTTCATTCAGAAGATCTGGCCGAGGCGGCATCTCCTTGAAACAGAAGCGCCGACGCAATGCGATATCCAAGCCTGCCAGCGAGCGGTCTGCAGTGTTCATCGTGCCAAGCAGATGCACATTGCCAGGCACAGTGAACGGTTCTTGGGAATACGGCAACGTGACCGTCAACGCTTCCAGATTGCCGGATCGCTTGCTAGACTCGATCAGTGTGATCAACTCGCCGAAGATGCGCGATACATTGCCCCGGTTGATCTCGTCAACGATTAACACGAATGGCGTAGCCTTGGCCTCAGGGAGCTGCGATGCAGGTGCCAGCAAGGCGTCGAGTTTTGTCATGTTGATGGAGCCGTCGCGCAGCTGATAAAGGGTCATCTGGCTGAACCGGTTGTTCATCAATTCGCCGAATCCCAGCGACGGGTCATAGGACCGCAACCAACGCACAGGACGGCTTTGCCTGTAATGGTCGCCAGTCTCGCGTTCAATGTGGAGATAAGGCCCCGTGATCTCGCCAATCGCCCGAAACTTCAGATTCCCGTCCGTGACAACGATCAGGTCGCCCGTCTTCATGACGTTTATAAACGTATTTACCGCAGTTGCCGCATAATCGTTGGCGTCGGATTGTCGTCCATGCTCACGCATCCTGACAGACACGTCGGTGCGCGAATTGCAGCCGGTGTAGTCGAGCGCATAACCGTAGCCCAATAGCGCCACCGCTTGCTTCATGCAGTCATCGTAGACATATGCATCAACGCCGTCAGCTGCACCTAGCGACATCTTCCAAATCTTCCGCCCGGAGAGCTTGATGGGCATCCCTGCCTCTGAGGACGAGCTGGTTGCGGTTGGCACGGATGCACGATTACACAGTTCTTTGAAAACGCCATCAACGACCTGATAGCTGAGTTGTCCGTCGTCACTAGTTACAGCACGTATTCCCTCGACGAAATCCTCGTAGCTGAAGCTCTGGTGAAAGGTGACGAAGCGGACGCGCCCGGCTTGGGCCAGTTCATCGAACCTTGTTTTCAATGTCGAACGCCTGTTTAAACGCTCGGCCGCGGATTCTTCGGGCCGCTCTGGATACCGCAACAGCAAATTCGGATCTAGGATTCGTAGCGCTTCGTCAATGGTGGCGTAAGTCTTGCCCGTTCCCGGTGGGCCATAAAGGATAGTGTTCAGCGCACTGGAATTCGGGAGCGCACTGCGCGGCGTTCGCTCAATCGGATCGGACTCGTCCGGGTCGACGGTGGGAGGCGCTGAGGCGCCATAGTCCGAAGGCCGGTAGCCTTCTCCAATCAGATCGTTCGCGTGGGGCGTGATCTGCAGGTCGCACTCGTCCAACCAGCGGGCGACGGCGCGCAAATCAGGGTGCGACATGGGCGACATCACCGGTCGGTCCTCCACCCCTTTGCAGAGCCATTTGGCCAGCACACAGGCGGGCCGCCCGCCCACAATATGGATTCGAAAGCTGACACGCCACGCTGAGTGACCGAGCTTGCGCCGCCCGAAACGCAGGTCTGTATATTTGTAGTTTGGCCCTCCCGTCGTCCACTGATCGGTCTCGGGGTAGCGCTTGCGTATGCTTTCAATTACCTGCCAGGTCCACTCACGATCCGCATCCGATTTAAATGAACCCAAAAGGTCCTCGCCATCCTTGTTCAGGTAGTTGTCGAGCAATTCTCGCCTCCCCAATGGAAACCTGCTTCCCCGTTACGCAGCAAATCATAGCGCTTGACTTAGCGTTCACGTAACGCTTGTTTGAGAAAGCATACTTGCGATGGCCAGTGGTCGCTCACACATACCACGGGTGCCACGACTCGAATGACGACTTTGGGTTGCGAATTCAATCGGCGGAAACATACGACTTTCTCCATAGAAGTCGTTCGCGACAACGTTCAGCCAGCTCCGACGAACGTTGGCTTCGGGCGATAAACCGTCTGTCGCTTCGCTTCAGTGCTCGGTAGGTCATCGGTCGTAGCGGTTGCTCAATCAATGAGTGTCCGGATAGGTCGTCTCCCGGCTTGTCCTTTGTTCGTACGCTAGAGCCCGCCGCACCTAAGGGACAAAGGAAGATCGATTTGGCAGCTTCATTCCGACCGAAGAGTCAATCAAAGGGGCAAGTGCGGCTGCGACGTTCTACATGGTTCAGGAATTTCTGATGCAAATTAATTCAGTCCGCATAGATACCTCTTCTTTTCGGTGTCACGCGTGGACGTTTTGCTAAGCATCAGGAACGGGCTTACGTCTAGCGCTCCTAGGGCGATAAAAATATCCGCGTTCTGCGACAATGTTCGTGCTACGGGAACGTAGAGAAAAACTTATTTTCATTAAACGATCGGAGACCTCATGGAACGCTACAAAAATCTTGGTGGAGACTCGAACGTGGTCGCCTACGAAGTTGAACAAGGGTCTATTACAGTTCAATTTGGTGATGGTTCGGTTTATCTCTATTCAACGCAAAGTACAAGTGTAGAAAACATTGCTCAAATGCAACGTTTGGCAAACGTTGGTCAGGGCTTAAATAGCTTTATTGGACGTGTTGTTAAGAAGGGATATGCCCGGAAACTTCGCTAAATCCTCGTCCCTAGAAGTTAAACAACCT
Source organism: Burkholderia sp. GAS332 (assembly GCA_900142905.1). Classification (NCBI taxonomy): domain Bacteria; kingdom Pseudomonadati; phylum Pseudomonadota; class Betaproteobacteria; order Burkholderiales; family Burkholderiaceae; genus Burkholderia; species Burkholderia sp. GAS332. Next base: position 162,333 of record FSRV01000002.1, read on the forward strand.
CAACGGATCGAAAGTCCGCGCTTACGAAATCTCGGAGCAGACGTTCACGATCGACTGCTAACAAGACATGTGAACGTCTATCAAGTCTAACCAACCGCCTGTCACTTCTCTTTGAAGGGCGGGTCTGCGGGGCGGATTCAGCCGGTGGATGCAATACACTAAAGACTGTGCAAGCAGTGGGAGTGTTGCAGATGAAACAGCGACGCCGCCATATATTGAATCGCGTGCCCCTTTAGGCCGGCCAACCTTCGAATCAAGCCGCGATGCGACCATCAACGACTCGCTGACCAATTCAATTGGTCAGCCGATTGTCGGAAGCCTAGGCACATAGGCATCGGCCAAAACATGACGAGGGACTGAATTCGAACCCGCATGCCAAGCTAGGGGGCGAAGACACGAAATGTCGGTTGTCTGAGCAACGAGCGTAGTGAAAAGGTAACTCCGACTGCGGCAGCGCAGATAAGGCGCAGATTAATGGCGCTTCGGCTGAGACATTGCAACGGTTGACTTGCCCTCATCGCATGCCGATTGCTCGGTACATCATTGGCAAGTGCAAATCGGTTGACGAATCCATGTCGAGGCCAAGAGTTAGTCAAATATCTGGGCCAAACCTAAATCAACCGATGCATCTGTTCTCGCAAAGATGCCTAACTGGCCTTGGACAAGGGGTCCCGGTGCCCCGGAGAAGCCTGAGTGCGGCAGGGTAGGACCTACCGCACATGGCACAACCTCTACTTCACCGCCCCCAACGCCAACCCCTTCACCAAGAACCGCTGCAACCAAGCAAACACAATCGAAACCGGCAACGTTGCGCAGAGGGTAGCGGCCATCACCAGATGCCACTCGACGACGTACTTCCCGGCGACCATGTCAGTCACTTGAACGGTCAGAGTCTTATTCTCCGGCGACCGAATCAACGTATAGACGACCGCAAACTCATTCCACGCATTGATGAAGGTGAAAATCGCCGTCACAACAATCGCAGGCACAGCCAGCGGCAAGAACACCTTAAAAACAGCCCTCGTCCTCCCACACCCCTCCAGCCAAGCCGCCTCTTCCAGATCCCGCGGCACCGTCTGAAAGTAAGAAGACAACATCCAAACCGCAAACGCGATATTAAAAGCCGCATAAGAAACGATGACCCCAATCTTGGAGTCAACCAGATTCCCATCACCATAAGGAATCATCGCTGCGAGCCGGAACAAACCAACAACCAGCAAGATCGGCGACAACATCTGCGTCACCAGCAGAAACTGCGAATACAACCCTTTCCCACGAAACGGAAACCTAGCCAACGCATAAGCCGCCGGCAAGCTCACCGCCAACGCCAACGCCGTCGACAGAAAGCTGATCACACAACTATTCCTCAGCGCGACCCCGAAATTCGCCGCAACCCACATATCCGAAAAATTGCTCCACTGCCAATGCACTGGCAACCACCGTGCCGGATAAACAAAGATCTCCGTAGCCGGCTTCAAAGCAGTAAACAACATCACAGCAAACGGAAACAGCACCGCCACAATAAGAGGCGACAACGCCAACCAACACCACAACGAGCGCTTCATCTTGACGCTAAGACTCATGACGCCTCTCCTTCTTTCGCAGGCTGCAGGCGCAGATAGATCATCGAGAAAACGAACAGCATGACAAGCATGATCAGCGACACCGCTGCAGCCTGCCCAGGACGTCCTAACCTGAACCCAAGCTCATACAGATACGTGACGAGAATATGCGTCCCGTTATCCGGCCCGCCTTGCGTCATCACCCAAATGATCGGAAAAGAATTGAATACATAAATCACATTCAACAGAATCGTCATATTGATAAACGGCCGCAACAGCGGCATCGTCAGCTTACGAAACTGCTGCCACGCGCTGGCACCATCCATCCGCGCCGCCTCATAAATATCCCCCGGCACCGACGACAACCCACCCAGCAGAATCGTCACCGTAAACGGAATCGACACCAGAATCCCAACCGCGATCTCCACAGGAAACGCAAGCTCCGGCGTCGCCAGCCAATGGATCTGACCGTGGATCAACCCAAGCCGCTCCAACGTGACGTTGACCATACCGTAGTCATCGTTGAAGGCCCAGCGCCACACCACGGCGGTCATCGTCAGCGAGACGGACCACGGCAGCATCACAATCGTGCGCGCCACGCCGCGTCCATAGAAATCCTGATTCAGTATCAGCGCAACCGGCACCGAAATCAGCACCGTGCCGCCCACCACGCACACGGTCCAGATAACCGTTCGTCTGGCCGCAGCAAGAAAGTTGGGGTCGGTGAAAACCGTAATGAAATTCTGCAGACCGGTGAAATCGCGGATCGCACCGAAGCGCGAGACCTCGTGCAGCGATTGCCACACGATGTTGAAAATCGGATAGCTGATGATAAAAAGCGCCAACACCAGACTCGGCGCAATCAGCAACCAGGGCGCCTGGAGGCGCGAAGAAGCGGAACGGCTCATGCGTGCTCGATCGTAAGACGCGTCCACATTAAAAGAAAGCGGGCGCGACGGGATGGGCCGGATACTGCATTACGTGCGTAACGGGTAAGACGACCGAAACGCGCGCTGCCTTCGCAGCGGCGGCGCGCGTTCCGTGTTCAGCAAATCACTATGAGACTACGCAATCACTTACCGAGCGACTTGTTCGCCTGATCCGCCGCGGCATTCAACGCGTCAGCCGGTTTCGCCTTGCCTAGGTAGATCGATTGCATTGCATCGGTCACCGCCTTCGCGGTGTCTTCCCAACCGGTCACGGTCGGCGCAAAGTGGGCGGTCGGCAGCAGCGCGACGAAGGCCTTGGTGTCCGGATCGTTGAACGCCGGATCGGTCGCCTCAGCCTTGGTGGTCGGCAGGAAGCCTTCGGTCGTCGTGAACTCGACGCGCGGTCCCTTCGTGAACAGATAGTCGAGGAACTTCCAGGCCGACTGCTTCACCTTCGAGTTCTTGAACATCACGATCGAGTCGGTCACCGCATAGGTGGCGTGCGTCGTGCCCATCGGGATCGGATCGATGCCGTACTTCAGATTCGGCGCTTCCTTCTTGATCTGCTTGGACAGGAACGGCGCCGAAATCACCATCGCAACGCGGCCTTGCTTGAAGAGGTTCTGCACGTCTTCACGGCTATAGCCGGTCACGCCAGGTTGCGTCAGACCCTGGTCGATCATCGTCTTGTACAGCGTGGCCGCCTTGATGCCGGCCGGTGAGTTGAACGCCGCTTTGCCGTCCTTGCCGACCACGTCGCCGCCGTTGGTCCACAGGGCGTAGTAATAGTAGACGTCCGTTTCGATTTCCTTGCCTTGCAGACCGAAGCCGGCAATGCCCTGCGCCTTCAGTTTCTTCGAGGCGTCGATCACGTCATTCCACGTTTTCGGGCCGTCGGGATAACCCACCTTCGCGAGCAGATCCTTGTTGTAGTAGAGCGCGCGTGCCGAAGCCGCGATCGGCAGGCCGTACACCTTGCCGTTGATTTCACCCGGGGCGAGGAACGGGCCGATGAAGCGGGCCTTGAAACTCGCGTCCATGTAGCCGTCGAGCGGCTCAGCCACGTCGTCCTTCACGAAGTCGAGCAGCCAGCGCGTGCCGACGATCGCGAGGTCGGCGTTGGCGTTACCCGTAATGTCCGTCTGCAGCTTCTGTTGCAGCGTGTCCCAGCTCACGTCTTCGATCTTGATCGTCGTGCCGGGATTGGCCTTCTCGAAGTTACGGGCCATCTTTTCGAAGTACGGCGCGGTCGCATCGCTGTAATGCGCGACCGTCACGCGGACCGTGTCGGCGTGAGCCGCGACGGCAATACCTGCAAACGCGAGCGCCACGGCAACTTTGCCGAGCGCGAGGGAAGCACGGGCATGCAACGACATTTCTCTCTCTCCTGTGTCGATCGGAGTTAGCGCTTGAGCGCTGACTCCGGTCCCATCCAAGGATGGTGGGGGGTGGTCTGCTGCCGTCGCCGGCCGCTTTGGGTTAAATTGTTTGAAAAAATCCTACATGACGCAAAATAGCTTGTCACGTAGGGTCTGCCATATTTTTTCTCAACCAGTTTTGTGCATAAGATGCTGTAAAGCAGGGGTATTCTGCATAACGCGAAGTCACGGATACCCAATCTTCGGGATGACTAGACAACTGCGCGGCGTCAGGTTTGTAGGAAATTTACACGCTAAACGGCGCTGTAACGAGGTTCAGGAGCGAGGGTAGACATGAATCGTGTGGTGTTGGTGACGGGCGCTTGCGGCGGGATCGGCAGCGTGTTGTGCAAGCGCTTCGTGGAGCAGGGCGATACCGTGCTGGCGCTCGATATCGACGCGGTCGCGCTTCACGGATTGGTGACGCAACTCGGCGCGACGCATGTCACGCCGATCGCGGTCGATCTCGGTGACGCTGCCGCAGTGCAGCAAGCGGTGGCGGAAGCGGTCAAGACGCGCGGTCCGGTGGACGTGCTGGTCGCCAATGCGGGTGCCGCTAAAGGTCTGACGCTTGCCACGACCGACGCCGCCAGCTGGCAGCGCGACATCCATCTGAATCTGAACGGCACGTATCACACGGTGGAAGCGGTGCGCGCGTCGATGATCGAACGGCAGAAGGGCGTGCTAGTGCTGATCGGGTCGGTGAATGGTATGGCCGCGCTCGGGCATCCGGCGTACAGCGCGGCGAAGGCGGGTCTGATCAGCTACACGAAAGCGCTGGCGATCGAACTCGGCCGCTATGGGATTCGCGCGAACATCGTGTGTCCTGGCACGGTGAAGACGCAGGCCTGGCAGGCGCGCGTCGACAAGAACCCGCAGGTGTTCGAAGATCTGAAGAAGTGGTACCCGTTGCGCGACTTCGCGACGCCCGACGACATCGCCGATGCGGTGCTGTTCCTCGCGTCGCCGATGGCGCGCGTGATTACCGGCGTCGCGTTGCCTGTCGACGGCGGGCTAATGGCCGGCAACCGGTTGATGGCGGAAGAACTGACGCTTGAAACACTTTGATTCGCTTTGAACTGCTTTGACCCGATAGCGCGGCGTGTTCTTGGCTCGATGAAGCAAGGCAGCACGTCCGCATGACAGCACGACGATGAGGACAGCATGGCAGCAGTGCAACTGAGCGGCATCTTCAAACGCTATGGCGACACGCAAGTGGTGCACGGCATCGATCTCCACATCGACGACGGCGAGTTCGTCGTGCTGGTCGGCCCGTCGGGTTGCGGCAAGAGCACGCTGATGCGCATGGTGGCGGGTCTTGAAGAAATCAGCGGCGGCGATCTGATGATAGGCGGCACGCGCGCGAATACGCTGGCGCCGCAGCAGCGCAATATCTCGATGGTGTTCCAGAGCTACGCGCTCTATCCGCATCTGTCGGTCTACGAGAACATCGCGTTCGGACCGCGGATTCGCAAGGAATCGTCGGAGAGTTTCAAGCCGCGAATCGAAGCCGCCGCGAAGATGCTGAACCTCAGCGGCTATCTGGATCGCTTGCCGCGCGCGTTGTCGGGTGGTCAACGCCAGCGGGTGGCGATGGGCCGCGCGGTGGTGCGCGAACCGTCGTTGTTTCTGTTCGACGAACCGCTGTCCAATCTCGACGCCAAATTGCGCGTGCAGATGCGCACCGAAATCAAGGCACTGCATCAGCGTCTGAAGAATACGGTGATCTACGTCACGCACGATCAGATCGAAGCGATGACGATGGCGGACCGCATCGTCGTGATGAACGCAGGGCGGATCGAGCAGGTCGGCCGTCCGCTCGATCTGTACGACCATCCGGCCAATCTGTTCGTCGCCAGCTTCCTGGGTTCGCCGTCGATGAATTTTGCGGCAGGCGTGTTGGTCAATCGGGCGCAAGGGCAGGGCCTCGCGTTGAAACTCGATGACGGTGGCGAGATCGTGCTGGAAGGCACGCCGGCGTCGGCGGTGGTCGGCGCCAAGGTCACGCTTGGGGTGCGCCCGGAGCACATCGAGACCATGGCGCCCACGCCGGACGTCACCATGGAAGTCGAAGTGGTCGAGCCGACTGGCGCTGAGACCCACTTGTACGGGAAAATAGGCGGCAGCACGTGGTGCGTGACGACTCGCCAGCGCTCGAAGATCGAGCCCGGTCAGCGCGTCACGCTGCGCCTGCCGGCCGAGCATATTCATCTGTTCGATACGGAGAGTGGACGCAGGCTCGTCTGAACCGCGTGTTGCCGCTTGATCCTGCTCGCGCTAATTGAAGCGGCGACGCAACGCGGATTCATTTAACCCTTAAGGAACACCGGGTGTCCGCACCGAACTTGATTCCCCACATCCGCGGCGCGCTGGCTAGTCTGCGGCCCGCCGAGCGCAAAGTTGCCGAGATGGTGCTGAGCGACGTCGACTTTGCGATGCGCGCGAGCATCACCGAACTCGCGCAGCGCGCGGAGGTGTCCGAGCCTTCCGTCACGCGCTTTTGCCGCGCGATCGGTGCGCATGGTCTGCGCGACTTCAAAATGCAACTGGCGCAGAGCGTGGCGGGCGGGGTGCCGTATGCGTCGACGGCGGTGGCGCGTGATGATGACGTGCAGACGTTGATGGGCAAGGTGGGTGAGGCTGCTGTCGAGGGGATCACGCATGCGTGTGGTGCGTTGGATCCGGCCGTGTTTGAGAGCGCGATTGCGGCCTTGTCGAGCGCGGGGCGGGTTTTCTTCTTTGGCGTGGGCTCGGGGTCGGGACTCGTTGCGCAAGATGCGGCTTTGAGGTTTTTGCGGCTGGATATCGCGGCTACGGCGTTTACCGATGGTCATTTGCAACGGCTTTACGCTGGGCTGATGGAGCCGGGTGATGTGGCGTTTGCGATTTCACACTCGGGACGCAGCGTCGAAGTGAATGAAAGCATTCAGATCGCCAAGGAGCGTGGTGCTACTACGATTGCGCTGACTAATGTCGGCTCGCGGCTGGCGTGGTTGGTCGATATTCCACTGCTGCTGCGTGTGCCGAGTCCAATTGATCCGAATACGCCAGGCGTGTCGCGGCTCGTGCACCTGTGCATCATGGATGCGCTGGCGATCGGCGTCGCGTTGAAGGCGGGTCCGAAGACGCTTGAAAAGATGCGGCACGCGAAAGCGCGGTTGTCGTCGCATGAGCCGGAGGCGGCGGGGGATTGACCCGGATGGTCCGCTTCAGGAACCCTGCGACGAACGCGTGAAACGTGTGTGACGCGTGCCCGAGGCGTCAGGCTGCTTGAGGCCGCCAGGCGATCATCCCCGCCGTGCGTGCTCGAACTTCCGGCGAAGCCAAACAGGTCGCAACGGCCTCGTATCCCGGCGTGCCTGGATAAGGGGCGACGAGCGTGGGAGGGCTGTGATTGGCCGGGCACAGAATAATGGATTCATCCGGGCCGATTGCAGCCAGATCCAGAATCGCTGAAGAGCGCGTCATCAGAAATAGCGGGCGCGCGCCTACTTTGGCGCGTTGGCGCAGATGGATGATCAATGCTTCTTGCGTGGTCTGATCCAGCCCTTGCTCTACCATGTCGACGACTAGGACGGCTGGCCCTTCAGCCTCCAAACCGATCAGAAGTGCGGTTAGCGCTTCCGATTCTGCGGCACCTTCATCAATGAGCCACGCCAGCGCCTGATCAACACGCGATTTGAGAACCGCATCGGCTTCGAGGCGGGCTGCGGTATTTCCATCTTTTATCCGATCAAGACCCAGGAAGGCGGCATTCGGTAGTTTCTCAGCCAGACATAGCGCCAGCCGCGTCTTTCCGCTTCCCAACGGACCAATGATGTAGTTCAGCGGCCGGATTTCGCGAAGTTCGAACCGTTCGCCGCCCCAAGGCCACGGGAGTTCAAACGCTGTGCTGAATTCGGCCGAAGGGTTGAGCAGGCGTGCGAGTTCGCCGTCGGCAGGCGCCTGACCTCGGGCAAGATCAGCCCGGAGCCCCTTGACCTTGGCAATCGTATCCACGAGCTGGCGAATGCCAGCTTCAAGCGTTGCCTCGTGCGCGGCCAAGGCGGGTTCCAGACTCTGAGGGTCGCCTTCCAGCACTTGTTCCACTTGCGCGAGGCTAAGGCCGAGTGCGCGCAAGGCCACAATTTCTGCCGCACGAGCCATTTCGGTAGGACCATAGCTCCGATACCTGGCCGCCGTGCGTTCCGGCGTCACCAGGCCGCGTTGCTCATAGAGCCGCAGAGCCTTGACCGAGACGCCGAGCTGCTTCGCTGCTTCGGACGCACTTAAAAATGCGGTGGAACAACGCATGAGTCACCTCTTCGTTTGCTGACCACGCACATCATGGAGTCGACCCTTGGGGCCAAGTCAATAGGATTTTTACAGTGCGGCATCTCTTTCACGTCATCGTTTTACAACGAACAGCGCGCACCATAAAATCCGCCGGATCAGCTGAACCCGAAAATGCACCACGCATGGACAAAAAACCCCTCGAAGGGCAAATGAAAAAACTACTCGCTTCAGTTGTACTCTGTCTGCCCCTGTTCGCCCACGCCGATACCGACGCCACCGCCGACTGCCAGTCCCATCTTTCCACGTGGATGAAAATCCTGCACCCCGGCCGTCAACTCGACACCGAGCATGCAGCGTGCAAAGTCTGGCCCGCCGACCCTTCACTGACGCTGGCCGTGCAGGCCTTGCCGAAAGCCGGCAACACAGATGACGAAGGCGAGTACGACGTCGAAGTGCTGGTCGCCGACAGCAAGTCGGGTGCAATCATCGCGCATGAATATGAACCGGCCGCTATCAGTTCAGACGCGATCCGATTCAGTCAAATCGATCTGGATACGGCTCGCTATCAACTCACGCCGCAATTGCGTGCATTCGGTGTTCGCGTAACTTATGAAGGCGCGTCGCGCGTCAATCCGTATGAAGGCCAGGCGCTGAGCCTGTATGTGCTGGACGGTCGTACGCTGCGGCGCGTGGTCGACAATCTGACCGTCGAGAACAACTCTGGCGAATGGGACGGCAATTGCGCCGGCACGTTCTCGGCCACGACGCGCACGCTCGCCGTCGGTCCGGCCAACAGCGCAGGCTACGCGACGCTGCGCGTCGGCGAAACGTCGAAGGAAAGCGTCAGTAAGCAGACGAGCAGCGACTGCGTATCGACTGATCATCCGTCGAAGCGCACCACTACGACGCTCGAATACGACGGCACCGCTTACCGCGTACCCAAAGCACTGCATTATGAATGACGGCGGTTCAGCACCGGCGCAGCGGCGAGTGCATGGCGGGCTCGCTGCTTTTGCCGTGTCGCTGCTCGTGTTGTTGCTGACGCTCGTCGGCGCTTGCGGCAAGCCGCCCGCACCGTTGTCGAACGACGCCTATATCTGGCAACGCAAATGGACACCTTCCGTCACGTCCGCGACTGAATACAGCAGCGGCTTCGTTCAAACGTGGCATGTGCTCGCCGCAGAGAAAGACACCCAAGACGACTGGACCATCGTCTCGCCCGATTGGGCGACGCTCACCGCAGCGCATACGCCCGTAACAGCGGTTATCCGGATCGACGGCCAGCTCGACGATCTGAATACGCTGCCGGTCGCGCGCATCGTCAAGCTCGCCGCCGATTGGAAGCAACACGGCGTCACGCTCGCGGCCATCGAAATCGATCACGACTGCGCGACCTCCAGGCTCGCCGCGTACACGCACTTCCTCGCCGCGCTACGTGCGCAACTCGATCCCACCGTCAAACTGACGATCACCGCTTTGCCTACCTGGCTCGACAGCCCGGCGCTCGACGCGCTGCTGGCCCAAGCCGATGAATCCATCCTTCAGGTGCACGCGGTCGTGAATCCGGCGCAAGGCCTGTTCGACCCGACGCAAGCGCGCGCATGGCTGGGCGCATTTGCGCAACGAACCAAGCATCCGTGGCGTGTCGCGTTGCCGACCTACGGCTCGCGCGTGACATGGGGCGACGACGGACGCGTGGCCGGCATCGAAAGCGAGCGGCCGATGTTGCTTGCCAACGGCTTCACGCAAGGGGTATCGCATGAACTCGTCGCGCAACCGGAGCAGATCAGCGCTTTCGTCACGCGGATTGAACGCGACGCGTTGCCGGGACTCAAGGGCATCGTCTGGTTCCGTCTACCCACCGACGCCGATGAACGCGCCTGGAGCCTCGTCACCTGGCGTGCAGTGCTGACGCGCGCGCCGTTAGCTGCCGCGATTGCCGCCGACGTGCGCACAAGCGCTCAGCAACCGGGGCTCTACGACGTGTCGCTCGTCAGCGGCGGCAATACCGACGCGCCATTACCCGCTGTCGTGCGCACCAATTCCTCATGCGAAGCCGCCGACGGCATCAACGGCTACGCACTCGACTATGACGCGCGCGGCATGCTGCTGCGCCGTGTTCAACCCGGTTTGCTGCGCGCAGGCATGCGCCGCGACATCGGTTGGCTTCGCTGCGGCGAAGTCGATAACAAAAAGGTCTCTGTTCATGTTGAACCGTAAAACTATTGCGCTCGGCGGCGGGGTCGCGTTGTTGGCCGGCGCGGTCATCGTCCGCGCCTGCGGACCGTTCTTCCCGCTGCAATTGCTCGACAATCGCGCGGGCACGCTGTCCGGTACGCCGAACAATTCGTTTGCGTACGAGGCGTCGCATCTCGTGACGCCGGCTGACCATCTGCAGGCGCCTGAAGCCGCGAGCGTGCCGGCGGGGCAACAGCCTGTCGATCCCGCACAGGCGGTGTTGGCCGGTCTCTCGCCGGAACAGATCGCCACGCTGGCAGCGATGGCCAAGGCCGCCGATGGCGATGCGGCCTATGCAATGGGCGCGGGCGTGCCGGAAGCACAACGGCTCTATGCTGCCGCTGACGTGGATTTCGGACACGCGTTGGCGGTCTGCACAAGTACCGCAAGTGCAGCGTCGGATGCGCCTGCGTCAGAGGCGAACGCAACCGCTGCGAATGCGGCAGCGTCCAGTTCTCCGCCAGCTATCGACGCGGCGAGCACCGCTGACACGCTGCGATCCGCCTGCGCCCCACGCGAACCGCTACTCAGCCGCGCAGCTACACGACTCGACGCGATCCTTGCATTGCCCGGCTCAACCGGCGCTCCACGTGCGGTAGCCGCAGCAACTGAACTCGCGGCCATCGCCCAGGCCCGAGCGGACAACTGCACAGGTGACGCCTGCGCCGCCCTCACCGCAGCATTGCCGGCAGCCTACGCAAAACCGCGCACGCTCGCGGCGAACGGCGCGCCCGATCCCGAAGGCCTCGCGGTGGCCAGCTTCGGCGACGAAGCGCTCACCTTTCTGCACAACAAGGAGAGCGGCAAACAATGCGACTACCGCAGCTTCCTGAATAGCACGCCGTGCGCGGCGGCGATTGTGCCGGCGAATCTCAAGCAGGCCATCAACCTTTACGCGCAGCAGGCGGCGCGCGGTGGCAACAGCGGCTTGCAATCCATGCGCTTCATCGCAGCGTGGACGCTCGCCGACAAGGCGCGTGTCGCGTCACTGATCGACGACCCGGTCGCGCAACGTCTGCTGGTCGCGTATGCGCTCGCGCGGGAAGGCGACATCGTCAAGGACCAACCGGCGAGTGCGTTCGAGTACTACGGTGGTTACGACAACAGTTATGGCACGACCGGCTATGCCGATGCAGCCCGCGGCGACAAGGGCATCAAATCCAACCCGGCGTTAGTGTCGCTAGTCGAGGCGATTCAGCAACGCGGCATCGATCACGTAGCGGGCGCCGATCGCCTCGCCGCGCTCGCGTATCGCGTCGGCCGCTACGATTTCGCCAGTGCGCTGGTGGCGCGTGAACACAGCGCACTCGCAAGCTGGGTGACCGCAAAGCTAGCCTTGCGCCGTGGCGATACGGCGGCGGCTTTGCAGGCGTATGCGCAAGCATCCAAAGGTTTTCCGGTCAGCGATTCGAGTGTCGAGCCTGCAGGTGCGCAGTTGATCAAGGGCGAGCAGGCGGTGTTGACACTGTCGCGCGGCCAGTATGTTGAGGCGCTCGGCTACCTGTTTGACGCGGCGTCGCGACGGGATAATGCCGGCGGGTACGACGACTCGGTGTCTGATGTCGCGTATGGCAGCGATATGGCCTATATCGCGGAACGCGTGCTTACCACCGACGAACTGAAGCACTTCGTCGACTCGCGCGTACCTGCATCGGCACTCCCGCCGACCCCATCGCCCGATGCCGGTGCGGACGCCTACTACGCCCTGCACCAGACCACCGCCGATACCTTGCGTTATCTGCTGGCGCGCCGCCTCGTGCGCGATGGCCGGATCGACGAAGCTCTGCCATATTTCCCCGCCGACAACGATCCGCGTTACAGCACCTTCAGTTGGGAAGGCGGCCAGACGGCCCGCAAGCAACTGCAGCTTCGTAAGCTCGCGCGCGACTATGCGGCCGCGCTGGATGAGGCGCAGCATGCGTGGACGCGCACGAACCGCGCGCGCGGCTGGTTCGACGCGGCGACGCTCGCGAAGCAGTCCGGCATGGAGTTGATGGGCTACGAGCAGGGACCGGATTTTCACGACATCGACGGTGCGTTCGCCGGCGGATCGGGGCGCTCAGGCGTCATCAGCGCCCGCGTGGATCGCGCTTCCGATGCTGGCGCAGCCAGTGCGGCTGCGGTACCGGACACGCCGGCGGCGCGCGCGCAGGTGGATCTGGCTGGATCGTTTGTTACCGCCGACGAGAAGCACCGCTATGCGGCCAGCGAGAGCAAACCGCTGACGCGTTTTCACTACCGCGAAATCGCCGCCGACTACATCGTCAAAGCGGCGGATGGGCTGCCGCCGCGCTCGCAGGCATTCGCCGCCGTGCTGTGTCGCGGGACGGACTGGATGCACAACGACGATCCGGCGCGTGCGCGGGGGTTTTACCAGCGGTATGTCAAGGAGGGGGCTTACGTCGACTTCGGTGGCCCGTTCGGCACGCTGTGCCCGGAACCGGATTTCCAGTCGGCGGCGACGTTTACTTACACGCAGGCGTGGCAAAACGTGAAGCGCGATGCAGGGCGCAATAAGAAGCGCGTGGCGCTGATCGGGTTGCTGATCGCTGCAGGTGTGATCGGTGTGGGCGTGTGGCGCTATCGGAGGGGGAAAGCGCCGCGCACTGACGTCAATGGCAAGTGATCGTGCTTCGGCAGGGCCTAGCGGTTGTTCTCGTCTGAAAATGCTTCGGTAACAGCCTGCACGATTTGCGCACTCAACTCTGGCCGCTCGTCAAACAGCGGATAGCGCTTGCGCAGGTTGTTCGACACGCTGTTGCCGTTCTGCCGGACGCTGCGGATGATGCCGTCCAGATCATTGTCTGGCGCTTCGAGAAATTCCTTGATGGCGCGCCGTGCTGAGTCGTTGGCGTGCAGAAAGCGCGCTTCGGTGCGCATTTCATGCGTTAGCGTCATGTCGATCACGTTAGCCAGATAGACGACGTGTGCGGTCAGATCGGGATAGCGCCAGGCGGGCAGCGCGTCGTCATAGGCGCGAAAGTGCAGGTTGTATTCGACACCGTCTTCTGCGATCTCGGTCTTGCCGAACGTGTACTGCTCCGCATAGTGTTTCATCAACGGGCGCGAAAAGCGTTCGAGCACTTTGTCGTAGGCGGCACGATCACGCGTGCTGTGGGTGATCGTGGCGGATACCGGCAAGATGATTGGCGCAGGCACCGCGCCGTCGCGACGCAGAATGTCGTTGATCAGGAAGCGCGAAATTCGGCCGTTACCGTCGGCCATAGGGTGCACATAGACGAAACCGAACGACGCCGCGGCAGCACGCACGATAGACGCCCCCCCTTCGGTGCGTTCCAGAAAGCGGCTAAGCCCTGCTAGCACCGTTCCGATGTGTTCCCAATGCGGCGCGATGTAGTCGACCACCGGTTGATAGCGTGCGATGTGTCCCACATACACCGGGGAGCGGCGGATGCCGTAACGCAGGGCCGACTGCCCCAGGATGCCGCGTTGCAAGACGTCGAGCGTTTCCGCGTCGAACGGATTCGCATGCTGTCCGCATTCGCTTTCCATGACCGCGGCAAAGCGGCGGATTCGATCCTCTTTGTCCTGCTCGTGTTCGATCAGAAAGCTCGCGCGGCTCTCTTTGACCGTCAGCCAGACGGCGCTGCGTAAGATCAGATCGATGCCATAGGCCGCTTCCAGTTCGGCAAGCGGTGCGGCAAGGTCGTAGGCTTCGGCGCGCTGAACCGCTTCGACACGTCGAATCACCGGGCAAAAATCCCGATTACCCGGCAGGTTGTCGCGCACCCGCCAACGCGCGTTATTGACCGGCGTGCCGACGACGAAGTCCTCGGGATTCAATGCATCGACATAGTTTCCCCGGGAGACGCCCGGCGCGTTTAGCGGCTCCGGCATCAGCCACTCATAGAAGAAGCAGGCGCGGCGGGCATACGCGCCCGTGGGTTCGCGGGCGATCCATGCCTCCAGTTCGTGGCGCACCGGTTGCAGCGCATAGAGTCGCGCGAGAAATTCCAGGTGAATGCCCTCGTGCCGGAAGGCGAAAGTCAGGTTGTCGGTCAGGCTGGCAGCCGGACGATAGCGTTCGGGGTAAACCTCGCGGCGGATGTCACCGTCGGTGGACATTGAGCGAACCCGGCCGATTTCACTTTGAACGGCGAACGGGTGGACCGGTACGACGCCGTACGTGTTGGATAGCCATTGATAACCGATCTGCGGCATGATTTTCGATCCGGGGGGGCGAGGACGCGCGCGAGGACACGTTGTTTCGCTCAGTTTTGCGTAGTTTCGATTACTCGGCTCGCAAAACGATTACAAAACGCATGTCTTCTGGAAAAACGATTATACGGCGTCTGCGCTTCATTTCGATTACTGGGCGCGTAAAACGATTACAAAGTGGCATTTTTCTGGAAAAACGATTACTCTCCCCCTGCTGTGGCAGCTTTTCAGGCCCCGCCTGCCACCGCCATCCACCCAAACCGCCGCGATAACCTCAGGGTGGCGGCGCGCAAAGTCTGCGCTGGGCCGCCCGCGAGCTCGCTGTCGAAGCTGCCGCTCGGCCCCATCAATGCGAGCACCAGACAGATGCTGCCGGTATGGTCCAGCACCGGCGCGGCCAGGGTGTCGATGCCTGGCACCGGCCGGCTCAGTGCGCTATCGATGCCGTCCGCGCGGATTTGCGCGAGGCGTTGTGTGTAGGCCTTCGTCTCCTCCGCCTCGGCCCCCGCCAGCCGCAAATGATCCTGCGCCAGCAGACCATGACGCACATCGTCCGCGACATACGCAGCAAACACCCGCCCGATCGCCGTATTCACCAGCGACATTACCGTCCCGACCCGCAAGCTCACGTGCAGCGGCCGCGCTGATTCTTCGAGCCGCACAACGGTCGGCCCGAGCGGCCCGAGCACCGCCATCGCGACGCTCATTCCCGTCGACGTCGCCAGTTCGACCACTTCCGGCTCAGCCTCCCGCGTCGGCGACAAACGTTGCAAGCCAATCAAGCCAAGCTCCAGCGCTAAAGGCCCGGCTTCGAAACAACCCGCGGCATCGCGATTCAGCAAGCCGATCTTAAGCAGGCTCACCAGATGCGGAAACGCTTTGGCCGGCGGCATGCCCGCAGCCGCCGCAAGATCGCGCAAACTCAACGGCCGCGCGGCCGCCACCAGTGCGCCGAGCAACTCGCCGGTGCTATCGAGCGACTGGATGCCGCGCTGCGGTTTCGCATCGGCGGAAGCGGTGGAAGCGCCGGGGGCAGCGTAAGACGTGTCGAGAGAATCAGTCACGATGCGGAAGAAGCTAACAAGGAGGGCGCTGCCGCCAGTTCGGCGCTGATGTCATGGGCCGTTGCAAGCAGCGCGCGAGCTGTCGGGCCATCGGCGGCGACGTCGATCGCGCCGGTCGAGCCGATCACGGTCAGCGCGAGGCACAAGTGGCCGTTCGCATCGAGCACCGGCGCGCTCAAACTGCTGATACCCGGACTCGGCGCATCGACGCTGCATTCCAACCGGCGTGCGCGGATGGCGACTAAAGCCGCTTCGAACGCGGCGCTTTCTTCAGGCGGCGTCATGGCGCGACCGGTTGAGCCAGACTGATTCGCCCACATCCCCTCCAGCGCCTCACGTGGCAGATAAGCGCAAAACA
This sequence comes from Burkholderia sp. GAS332, assembly GCA_900142905.1. Taxonomy (NCBI): domain Bacteria; kingdom Pseudomonadati; phylum Pseudomonadota; class Betaproteobacteria; order Burkholderiales; family Burkholderiaceae; genus Burkholderia; species Burkholderia sp. GAS332. The sequence continues at coordinate 178,356 of FSRV01000002.1, forward strand.
CGCGACCCGTCGATGTGGCCGGCAGCGACATCACCGTGCCCACATGCAGATTCACATGCAACGGAAAGCCCGCATGCTCATAGCGGACGATGGTCGGCCCTTGCGGCCCGGCAATACAGATCGCGACACTGAACCCGATCGCCTCGGCCAACGCCGCCACGCGTGGCACGGCGGCGCGAAACGCCGGCTGGTTCTCCAGATGCATCAATCCCAGCCGCAACGACAGTGGACCCGGTTCATAGCGGCCCGACAGCTCGTCACGTTTGATCAGACCTAAGCGGCTCAGGCTCACCAGATAAGCATGAGCCTGCCCCGGCGCGATCTGCGCGGCAGTGGCGAGATCGGACAAAGCCAGCGGGCTGCGCGCCTGAGCGAGCGCCAGCAACACGCGACCGCCCACCTCGACGCTCTGAATCCCGCGCTGCGTCTTGCCGCCATCCGCCGTCTCGCTGCCGCCCGTGCCTTTGCCGGTGGCCGGTTTCGCTGCTTTGCTCACACCCGCGCTCGTCCGTAAAAAGGGTCCATGTTAGCCGAAGCCCTGCGCGAAAGCCCGCGCCATCCTGTCCTCATCTTAGGCGTTCTGAGATTTGCGTATAGCGATGCATTTCGCTATTGACAAATAAACTCGCCCGGCCATAAGATGCATTCACCCCGACATACCGGTGCAGTCACAGAGTCAAAACGGGGCGAGACAACCCCCAATACCGCCAGCCCGTGCATCTGAATTTGAACGCGCAGCCGGCCGTCTCGCCTCACGTCCAACTTTTGAGGGAGACAAGCATGGCAAAGGCATTCGCATCCCAGGCAGACCTGGAAGTCAAGAAAGTCACGTGGACCAAGCTGTCCGAGAACGCCTACGCGTACACCGCTGAAGGCGATCCGAACTCGGGCGTGATCATCGGCGACGACGGCGTGCTGATCGTCGATACCACCGCCACGCCGGCCATGGCGCAAGACCTCATCGCAAAGATCCGCAGCGTTACCGACAAACCGATCAAATACGTCGTGCTGTCGCACTACCACGCCGTGCGCGTGCTCGGCGCATCGGCGTATTTCGAAGAAGGCGCGCAAGAGGTGATCGCGAGCCGTGGCACGTACGAGATGATCGTCGAGCGCGGCGAAGCGGACATGAAGTCGGAAATCGAACGTTTCCCGCGTCTCTTCGCCGGCGTCGAAACGGTGCCGGGCCTGACGTGGCCGACGCTCGTCTTCGAAAAGGAAATGACCCTGTTCCTCGGCAAGCTCGAAGTGCGGATCGCGCATCTGGGCGCGGGTCACACGAAGGGCGATACGGTGGTGTGGCTGCCGTCGCAGAAGGTGCTGTTCTCCGGCGACCTGGTCGAATACGACGCGGCCTGCTATTGCGGCGATGCTCAACTCGGACAGTGGCCGGCCACGCTTGAAGCGCTGCGCGCGCTGAAGGCCGACAAGCTAGTGCCGGGCCGCGGTCCTGCGTTGACCACGCCGGAAGACGTCAACAAGGGCCTCGATTACACGAAAGACTTCGTCACCACGCTGCTGCAGCAAGGTCGCGAAGCGGTCGAACAGAAGCTCGATCTGAAGGCTGCCATGGCGCACACGCGCAAGGCAATGGACCCGAAGTTCGGTCACGTGTTCATCTACGAGCACTGCCTGCCGTTCGATGTTTCGCGTGCCTTCGACGAAGCGAGCGGCATCACGCATCCGCGTATCTGGACCGCGCAGCGCGACAAGGACATGTGGGACGCGCTGCAAGCCTGATTGCTACCCTGATCACCGCATAGAAACGCCGGAAAGCGTCAAGCAGAGCAGAGAAGGACGGAGACACAAGATGAGCATCAACTACCAGACGCTGTCGTTCGAGTATCAACCGTGCCGTGAACAAAGCGGGCAAGGTGGTGCGGAGCAGACGGTCTATCCCGTGATCGTGGTCGGCGGGGGGCCCGTGGGCCTTGCCACTGCGATCGATATCGCGCAGCAGGGCGTGCCGGTCGTGCTGGTCGACGACGATTGTTCGTTGTCCACCGGTTCGCGGGCGATCTGCTTCTCGAAGCGCTCGCTCGATATCTTCGACCGGCTCGGCTGTGGGCAGCGCATGGTGGACAAGGGCATCAGCTGGAATGTCGGCAAGGTGTTCCTGAAAGATGAACTGGTGTACACGTTCAATCTGCAGCCGGAGGCGGGCCACAACCGGCCCGCGTTCATCAACCTGCAGCAGTACTACGTCGAAGGCTTTCTGCTCGAACGCGCGCAGGAACTGCCGAACCTCGAGATCCGCTGGAAGAGCAAAGTGGTCGGCGCGCAGCAGAACGGCACGGCTGGCACTGCTCAAGCCAGTGTGACGCTGACGATCGATACGCCCAACGGGCAGTACCCGTTATGCGGCCGCTATGTGGTGGCCGCCGACGGCTCGCGCAGTCCGATGCGCAATTTTCTGGGACTCGACAGCCACGGTGTCACGTTCAAAGACCGCTTCCTGATTGCCGACGTCAAGATGGAAGCGGAGTTTCCGACCGAGCGTTGGTTCTGGTTCGATCCGCCGTTCCATCCCAATCAATCGGTGCTGTTGCATCGTCAGCCGGATAACGTGTGGCGGATCGATTTCCAGTTGGGCTGGGACGCCGATCCGGTGCTGGAAAAGACGCCGGAACGTGTGATCCCACGCGTGCGTGCGTTGCTCGGACCGGATGCGAAGTTTGAGCTGGAATGGGTCAGCGTCTATACGTTTTCGTGTTTGCGCATGGACCGATTCCGGCACGGCAACGTATTGTTCGCGGGCGATTCCGCGCATGGTGTGTCGCCGTTCGGCGCGCGTGGCGCGAATAGCGGCGTGCAGGACGCGGAAAACCTCGCCTGGAAACTGGCGATGGTGCTCGAAGGCAAAGCAACCGATGCTTTGCTCGATACCTATGCGAGCGAGCGCGAATTCGCCGCTGACGAAAACATCCGCAACTCCACACGTTCGACCGATTTCATCACACCGAAGAGCCCGGTTAGCCGCGTGTTTCGCGACGCGGTGCTGAAGCTCGCACGGCATCACCCGTTTGCGCGGCAGTTGACGAATAGCGGCCGCCTGTCAGTGCCAGCAGTGTTGCGTGATTCCCCGTTGAACACAGCGGACAGCGACAGCTTCGACGGTCCGATGGTGCCGGGGGCATCGTGCGTCGATGCACCGGTTCATGCTGCCGGACAACCGGCCTGGCTGCTACAGCAACTCGGCCAGCAATTCACGGGCGTGTTGTTCTGCGGCGAGCAAGGTATCGATCAGACGACGCAAGCTGCGTTGGATGCGTTGCGTAGCAGCCCGATTCCGCTGAAGCTCGTCGTGGTGACGCGTGGCGATGCGCAGGTCGCTGCGGCTTCGGGTGCCAATGTGTTGCACGACATCGACGGTCTTGCCGCCGCGCGTTACGACGCCAAGCCCGGCACGTTCTACCTGATCCGCCCGGACCAGCATGTCTGCGCGCGTCAGCGGCAACTCGACGTGAGCTTGGTGGCCAGTGCATTGAAGCGAGCGTTGTGCGTGGAAGGCACGGCCTGAGGGCAGGGCAAACGCAGCGAAGAAGGCACAGGGCCAAAACGTGGCGAACGCGGCAAGCGCGCACTATGCGGTGCACGCAGCCTGGTCGACAAACGCAGCACATCGGCAAAAGAAAATAGCAGGAGACAGTCATGGCATTGAATACGCAACCCAATCTCGCTCGCCCCGATGATTTCTACGAGGCGTTGATCGACATGCATCGCGATCTGGACGATGCACAGAGTCAGTCGGCCAATGCGCAACTGATCCTGTTGCTCGCCAACCATATCGGCGATCACGCGACGCTGCTCGAAGCGATGCGGCACACACGTGAAGGCGTGACCGACGTGTCGGCGCAAGGCGCACAGGCGCATCCGCTGGCCGCCTGAACACGCGGAACGGCGAGCGGTAACGATAAAACGCTGCACGCGCTGGGCCGTTCGAGCCACGCGCAATCCACCACGGCGCGCGGCGCACCTACACCGCCGCATGCCGTTCCAGTAGAAAACCGAAAATCGGCGCATCAAGACGCCGGACCTAGCGGGTCCGCTGGACCCTCACGTTTGGAGAGAACCGTTGAGCCAATCCCTCGCCCCCGCGCTGGGCGCATCCGCAGTTGCGCACGACGATCTGTTATATCGCAAGGTTTCGAAGCGGATTATTCCGTTTCTATTCCTCTGTTATGTGGTGTCGTTTCTCGACCGCATTAATATCGGCTTCGCGCAATTGCAGATGAAGCACGACCTCGGATTCAGCGACGCCATGTACGGTTTGGGTGCCGCGGTCTTCTATATCGGCTACGTGTTGTGTGAAGTGCCGAGCAACATGCTGTTGGCGCGTTTCGGTGCGCGCCGCACGTTCACGCGGATCATGCTGCTGTGGGGCATCGCATCGGTCGGCATGATGCTGGTGTCGAAGCCCACGCATTTCTACGTGCTGCGTTTCATGCTCGGCGTGTTCGAAGCGGGGTTTTTTCCGGGCATCGTGCTATATCTGACCTACTGGTATCCGGCGCGGCGGCGCGCGGCCGTGCTGTCGATTTTCTTCGCGGGCGTCGCCGTAGCGGGTGTGCTTGGTGGTCTGGTGTCCGGCTGGATCATGCGCGATATGGGCGGCGTGATGGGTCTGTTCGGCTGGCAGTGGATGTTCGTGATCGAAGGTGCGCCAGCCATCGTGCTTGGCTTGCTCGCCGCGTTTTATCTGGTCGACGGGCCGCAGCATGCAACCTGGCTCAACGCCGCGGAGAAGGCGCAACTGATCGCGCAGCGCGATGAAGACCGCCGCGTTTCATCGGACGCGCATTCATCGCGTTCCGTCATGCAAGCGCTGCGCAATCCGCGGGTTTATCTCTTCGCGTTCATCTATTTCTCGCTCACCTGCGCGTCGTTGACGCTGAACTTCTGGATGCCGCTGATGATTCGCGACTTCGGTGTTCACGATGTGCTGGCGATCAGCCTGTACACCGTGATTCCGAATGCGGTCGGCGCGGTGGGCCTGATTTTGATCGCGCGGCACTCGGATCGTCGTGGTGAACGGCGTCGGCACTTTGCGGTTTGCACGATCGGCGGTGGCATCGCGCTGTCTCTGCTGACGCTGCATCTGAGCAGCTTCCCGGCGATGCTCGCGATCCTCTCGCTGGCGGCTGTGCTGATCTTCGCTGCGTTGCCGATTTTCTGGACTGTGCCGTCGGGTTATCTGTCCGGTGCCGCGGCGGCGGCCGGTATTGCGCTGATCAGCAGCATCGGTATTACCAGCGGGATTGTCAGCCCGTGGGTGATCGGTCTGATCAAGACACACACCGGTAGTATGGACAATGCGTTGTATCTGCTGACCGCGCTGCTGTTCGTCAGCGGTGTGGCGTTGCTGATTGGTGTGCCGAAGGAAGTGAAGCACCTATAAGACGTGTACGGGCCGCCGACAAGACGTACCCGGCCGACTGGCGGCCAGGCAGATTCGGCAGCAGCGGTGCGGCGGTGCGCTCGGCGGTGATCATGAACGGATTGTCCGCCGCCTTCCGCCAGGAGGATGAAGGATAGATGGAGGCCAGTTAGTTGGGGACGTCCACGACGACGCTGCAATAGTATGCGATTTAGTTATCTCTTTAACGATTTGCAATACTAAGTGAATGGCGTTGACAAAAAATGACATCATTCTAAGACTGTCCTATTTGATTCGATCCCAAAGTCCACTAGAGTTTTTGCCGGGGTATCCCGTGAATCTCTAACAGGAGTGGGCTTGAGTCAAAAAACGGGTTCTACGCACCGGCGCTACCGTCTCGACATGCCACAGGCCAGTAGCGCCGAGTCGGCCGATATCTTCGCCTTTGAGGGTGAGCGGGCCATCGGGGAGCCCACCCGGTATCAGATCCGGTTCACGCATCCGCAGCCGGACTTGTCGCGCACCGACTACCTCAACAAGCCTGCGGCGTTCGTCATCCAGCCGCCATTCAATCCGCTCGCAACACTCAAGCCGGAACCCGAACGGCGCGTGCAGGGAGTCATCACGGGCTTCAGCCAGCGGGGCGGCAGCCAGGACGAAACCACCTACGAGGTTGTGTTGGCGTCGCGCCTGGCACTGTTGCGCAACGTACCGAAGTGCCGGTTCTTCCTTGAGAAGAGTTTTCCGGAAATCATTGAGCAGATCCTGCGCGAACACGGCTTCGACAAGATCCACGGAAGCTTCGAGTTCAACCTGTACCGCCAATATGGCCGACGCGCATTCGTGATGCAGTGGCAGGAAGACGACCTGACTTTTATCACGCGGCTATGCCGTCGCTCGGGTATCTGGTTTGTCTGCGAAGAGGGCAAGCATTGCGAAAACGTGCGATTCGGTGACGACTTCACGCACTACTGCCGCGACCCGGACCTGACCGTGCCGTATCGCCAGTACAGCGGCCTGGAAAGCTCCGGGGCGGAATCGGTTGATTCGCTTGAAATGGACGCGGCGACTTTGCCGACGAGCTACAGGGTACGTACGTTCAGCACCGAGCGTCCGGTATCCGAACCGATCGAAGCGGCCAGCCGGATCAAGGAGGACCGTACCACTTATGGCGAGGCTTATACGTGGGGCACGCCGGACCTGAGCGAGGATGAGGCGAAGACAGAAGCCCTGCTGCGGCGCGAGGCGGCCGTAGCAGCGCAGGTGGTGTATCGCGGTACATGCAACATGCTGGATCTCGCGCCCAGTTGCATCCTCAAGTTCTCGAACCGGAAACTGCCCGATGCCGAGTGCGGGTTGGTCACTGTACGGGTGAAATGTAGCGCATCGCGCAAACAGCCTTACCGCGTCGAGTTCACCGCGATTCCTTCCGACCGGCAGTACCGACTGCCGCTGCTGGAACATATGTGGCCCAGAATCGAGGGGGTCATTACGGGCACCATTGCCTCGCCGGGCGGGTACAAGGACCCGTATCTGGACGCGCAGGGCTCCTACATCGTGCGCATCCACGCGGATCAGGATAGGCGCAAACCTGGACTGGAAAGCTGCCCGATGCGACTGGCCAAGCCGTTCGCGGGCGCAGGACAGACCGGTTTCCATTTTGGTCTGGTCGAAGGGACGATCGTGACCGTGGGCTTCCTGTGGGGCTGCCCGGACCTTCCCTTCATCAGTCAGGTACTGCACACGGCGCAGGATACTGACCCGATCAATTCAGCTTACCCTTGGGCCACGCGTAACACGCTGCGCACGCGCTCGAACAACACGTTCCAGTTGGAGGACCGCGCGGGCCGGGAGCACATCAAGGTTGCGACGGAACAGGGAAAGTCACAACTGAACCTTGGGCATACCGTCGATCGTGACCAGAACGAGCGCGGTATCGGTGCTGAGCTTCGCACAGATAAGACAGCGGTTATGCGGGGCGGCGCGGGCGCGATGATGACGGCCTATAGCCGTCCGGGTGGTCGCGGGCATCAGATTGACATGCAGGAAACGGTTGCGCAGCTCAAGGAAATGCTTGCGCTTGCTGAATCGCTGGCGCAATCCGCCGCAGCGTCGAAGGCGTCGCCAGCCGACACCAGCGCGCAGAAAGCGATTAACGCTGCCCTCAGCGAACTTCGTCAGCCCGGTGCGCTTGTCACTGCACCTGGCCCGGTTGGCATCGTGTCAGGTGATGGCGTACAGCTCGCAGCCGACGGCTCGATCATCGCGACGGCGAAGAAGGGCATGCATTTCAGCGCGCTCAAGCGATTCACCGTGGCCGCGCGCGACCTGGTGTCGGTCTTCACGCAGAAGGGCATGAGCCTGATCGCGGCGGCGGGCGCAGTTGTCGTGCAGGCCCAGCGTGGTCGCATGCAGCTCGCGTCACAGGAGGACATGACCATCGAGACGGTTGGCGGCGTGTTGCATGTGAAGTCGCCGAAGGAAATCGTGCTGAACGTGGGTGGTTCGTATTTCCGCATGACGCCTGATGGGATCGAGATGGGTACACGCGGCGGCATCCTGTTCAGGACAAGTCGCCTGAAAAAGACTGGCCCTGCTCAGATGGACCTGGGCGGTGCGGCCTTCGCACCGAAGTTTGTGCCGTTCACGACGGACTGTGAGGTATGGCGCACCAATCCGAAGTTCACGGAACTGACCGCGTGTGCATCAGTGCCGGGCCCGGCGCAGCGGGAGGAGTCGGGCAACGCGGGAGCTGTGCCGCTACTAGCGCCCTCACCCGGGACGGCTTCACTGATAAACAACCAGTCTGACGCTGCCCCGCTGATATCGGCGCGGGCCGGAAATGCGCAGATACCCAGTCCGCCGCTGCAGATGAGGGCGAGCCCCGCTGGTAATGGTGGGCTGGTGTTGAACGATTCCGCTAATGCTCCGGACGATACTGTGCTGCCGCCGGACAGTGACGGTCGCGACGGTGATAATTACGTTACCGATCCCCTTCTGCTCAGTAACCCTGCACCTTGCAATTGGACCATGCCCAATTTCGAGGATACGTACGCGCACAGAATGGAAATTGCTTCATATTATCCTTGGACGGATGAGCAGACGCATTACGCGCCAGGCGGGAACTGGCGGTTATCGAGCGGCAATGGTGGCATAACAAAATTCAAGGTCAGCTTCGATGGTAGGTTCAAGACTTTGACTGCATCTGTCAAAGTTGGAGTGATCTTAATGGATATCGTTGAGGTTGATCCGGCAACCGAAGCATACGTGAGATTAAGCAATGGCCTGGTGAAAAGCGTGCCGTACGATAGTTTCGGGAATGGTGAGAATGCGCCGAGAGGTTCTGTTCCGGATAACCTGAAGTTTATTCATCGCGATACGTCGACGTACGATTTTTCATCAAAAGCGCAAATGATTCGAAACACGTTGAATCAGAATTCTTACAAATTAATTCTCGACGGATGTTCAAAGGCGGGCGCGTGCGGGTGCCGGATTTCGATAAAGTTTGACGTGGAATTTGTTGTGGTTGAATCGCGGCTCGAGCCACATGCTTTGGAATGTGGCAAGGTGATAAGGCTCTTTCCATATGCATTTAGAGACGACTCGGCAAACTGGGGGGAAGTTGTTGCTGAATTAAAGCGAACAACCAATGAATATAAAAAATACAACGAAGATTACACAGCGGCGCATGAGTGCGGGCACCTTTTTAATTATCCAGATGAATATTTTCAGGAAGGTGGGGCTGTGCACGAGCAGTACGTTGCCAACCAACAACTGCAATTTTCTAAAGGGCATCAACTGGCAGGAACGCCCACGTGGCAGTTGATCTCAGAAAATAATCTGATGGGGAACGGTGCTCGAAAAAAGATTTCGGGTGGCGCTGCGCCTGATATCCCACCGTATTACATGGAGTATCTGCGGCGCTGGATGACGAAACATACCAAGAAGAAATGGCGAATTGGGGCGAACGTAGCGTGTTGGCAAAATGATGAGAATTTGTTATGAATCGGGTAATTTTAGTTATTACATTTTTGGTATATCAGGCTGTGGGGATTAATGTTATGGCTTTCGAAAAGTCTATTTCCGGGCAGCAGTTAAAGCAGTGGTCACTTGTCTGGGGCGGCGATTGGCGATTTGGCGACTATGGAGTATCTGTCGATAACTCTGGTAAGGCTAGATTGATGCTATTTAATACTGTGAACAATGAAAATGCGAGTGGCGCCGGCATTGTCGAGTCCCAGGAGGGTTTGTACGATCGGAACGCTGCTAACGAAGTGAGGCAGGCGCTGTGTGATCCGTCGAGTCAGGCCGGGCGGGGGCTTGATATTACGCCGACTGACGCCGCGGCAGTGTTTTCGGCGGCGTGTGAAATGGACGGTGCGACGCAGGAACGACAGGGCCATATCGGGATGCTGCCTGAAAATTTATTCAATAAAGTCACTGAGAATGCGCGGCTTATCCATCGTGATCTCTCTGAGTCGGGTGTAAAGAAAATATGGATCAATGCATTGGTACAAGATGTTGTGCGGAAAAATAATAATTTTTTGGTAACCGTGCGTTTGATCAACTACGGACGGGAGGCTGTTTCATTCACAAGGCCGGACTTGTGGTCGGGAAAATTTCGGGAGGAAACGCTTTCTGTTGGGGGAATTGAAAAAAACCCTTCTGGAAAAGGTGGCTGGGAATTTGAGTTGGCGGGTCAACCTTTGGAGAACAAGTCGGAGTTCAAGGGCGAAGTCGTCACACTGGAGGCTGGCGCCCATCAGGATTTCGTTTTTCAGGCGATGCCGGAAGCTAAGTACAAGGCTGGCACCTATGAATTTTCCCTAGATGCGTGGATGTATTTAGATTGGATGGACGGTGAAAGCAGACAGCATAGTCACGTTGACTTCTATTCCGGGAAAAATAGCCGTAAGACAATCACCATCGACCACGACTACCCCTCAACACCGCAGGAGCGCGAGCAATGGGAGGCACAGCATCGCGCCAACATGTCGCTGCAGCCAGTAAAACCAGGTGAGACATTTACCGAGGACGGCCTGTATCGCGCCGTACGTGTGATTTCCGGCGCAAGTTACCGCAGCCTTCAGCTCAAACCCTTCAAGGCTGGGGACATTGCCACGACCGAAAACGTGAGGATGCCCATGGAATCCGCGAGCGGTGTCGAGATCAACGGTCCGGTGCAGTGGGTATGGGAAGCGAGTGCCCCAACACGCACCAAACCATTTTCGTCCGATTACATCGAAGGCACCGAGCATGTCTGCAAGCCCGGCGCCCCCTGTCCGCGCAACGGGCGCTGGATCGAGCGAACCGAGCCCGATTCTTGGGGCGGAAACTACACGTACCGTCTTTCCAGCCTCATCACGCGACGCGCGGGCCAGCAGATGCCGCAGGTTCAGGGCGACGCGGGCGAGACCGAATGGGAATGGGTGGGAGCCTGACATGGGAGAGCGTGCCCACATTCTCCAGTATGACCGGACCAGCGCGGGAGGCACCGTGCTCGATGGTCTTGATGACGTGTGCTGGAGCGACCGCAAGCTAAGTTACCTCGGTGCGCGGGTCCAGTGTCCCGCGTGTCATTCCATTGGCCGGATCGGGCCGGATGGTACCCGCCCCGAGAATGATCTGGCTGGCAGGCAGCCCGCGCTGGAGGGGGACTACTGTCTGTGTGCCTGCAGTCCGAAGCCAACCCTGATTGCGTCACAGAAAGACTGGACGCTCGACACCTGAACTACAGACAGGGGGATCAATGACATTCCGTTGGGATCAACCCATGCCGCCTGAGATGGAGACGCCTGAGCCACCATCGGTATGGGTTTTCGTATTGCTGTACCTCGTGACTGAAGGCTCCGCCATGTTTTTGACGCTGAGCGGTTGGCCCAAGGGCGAGCCTGTTGCGTCACAGAAGTTCATGCTGGATGCAGTTGTTGCCCCCCTTCTTGTCTGGCTGGGAATCAGCATTGCTCTGTATCAAGCGATGTATGGGAGCTTTGTCTATGAAGCAGCGGTCATGAACTCGGAACGCTGGCGTCTGATGACACGCTGGAAGAAGCAGAGCCGTGCTGGTATCGCACTTCTTGACAGCGTGCTCCTCACGCCTGAACCCGATCTCGCCGAGCGCATGCTCAGCCTGGAGGGCAACCCTCCGGTGAACCCGGGAAAAGTCATGGCGCTCGACAGCGTTGCCGCGGCCGATGGTATGTCGCGCGTGCACGGAGTGCTGGAAAGGCTTCTGACACCCATGGCGGCGAAGCTTGCCCAGGCGGCGCGCAGTGACTCATTCGAGATCGTGATGCAGTGCGAACGGCAGGAAATGTCGGCTGACGTTCAAGTAGTGTGGAGCGAGCTGAAGTTGCCTGGGCGTCCGCGTATCAGGTGGATGGGCAACGACAGGGAAGTGGGCTTTGCAGATAGCTGGTTCAAGGACGACAGTCATACGTCTTACTCATTCAGCTCGTTTCACGAGACGCCCAGGTATCGGCTTCTGCTGGCGTGGCATCTGAACGAAGGAGGAGCAGAGGTCCCGCAGACGGCTTCAGAGGCGGCGGTCGCACTGTTGCTGGGCTCGGCCGCGCTCATGCAGGAGAAGCCGGACACCAGGCATCAGGCGTGGCTGTTGCGCCAGATTGTAGGCGAAGCCGACCAGGTAGACAGGTCGCTTGCGCTGCTACTCAGGGCGGAACAGGTACCGCCGGAGCGTATCCGCCATTTTTGGCACAGCCGGCTCAAGGGGCTGGCGCAGCATACGACTGTCGGAGCGGTCAGGGACGCCGATCTGACGGTGGAAGAACATGCGCTTGACCCGGCAATGGGTCCGCAGGCGCCGGTTGTGCGGTGGCTCCTTCCTGCGCTGGCGGCGAAGATGGCGCATTTCGGGCAGGGGGCGCAACTCGTCGCGCTACCTCATGAAAAAGGCGTCGCGCTGAACCTTGTCGTCAAAACCCCCACTCCTGCAGGCATGCCGTGGAAACCTGAGTATGGATACAGCCTGATTGCTTTTGCAGAAATCTGCGCGTGCATGACGGCTGTAACACTCGCGCTACTGCTGTCCGACAACAAGGAGTGGGACACTTTTGAGACCGTTGTTGTCGTTCTGGGTGTGATCTTTTCCCTGCTATTCGTTGACGCAAAAATTTTCATGCGCGGCGTTTACGTGGATAACTTCTGGCGTGAACACGGGTGACGGTCATGAGCATTCGACCGTTGAACTGGATCAACCGCTTCGTTGCGTGGTACTGGCTTGGCCTGCTGGCGAGTTGCGCATGGATGACGACCGTCTGCTGGCTCGCATCGGAAGACTTGGGTACACCGGAACCCATGCAGTACGCACTGATCCTTCTGGGATTCACACTGGGTCTGATCGTGGATGACCTTTGCTACATGTGGCGATGGCATGTTGCGTGCATCCTCCATATTGAGGACGTCCTTGACGGTGTATGCCCCGACCAGGGCGGCGAAATCACAGATTCTGCAGTCTGGCGCTGGTACGTGAAACAGGGCAAGCCATGGTGGATCAGCTCGAAACGCGAACGGCCACATGTACGTTTTCAGGACGCCAGGAAGCGCATGGAAGATTACCGGCGCGCGATGAAGCGGGCCGTGAAAAATCGGGGGGTGTGATATCACAACGCCTCGGACATCGCGGTTCCGTCCCGCCGTCGCCCTATCATCTCGTTGAGAAAATGTTAGGTTGCATTCTTTGATGTGGGAATCCCCTTCCGTCAGATAGGGGAAATGTCAAATCGGGTAGAGTCGCGCATATTCCCTTGCGACCGCGTGTCTAACGTCCGAACCTTCGCGATGTATTCGATAGAACCTCTTGCGTTACCTCATGACGGCCCGTCCGACGTTTCGTTGTGGCGGGTCGATTTCGCTTTCGGCGCGTCGTTGGACGATGCCGCCTTCGCTGCGCTCAGCGACGACGAACGCGCGAGAGCCGGTAACTTTCGCCGCCACGAAGATGCGCTTCGTTTCGCATCTGTGCGCGTGGCGTTACGTGTGCAACTCGCGCGGTATCTTGGCATCGCGGCACACGCCGTTCAGTTCAAGCTTGATGCGAATCGTCGGCCTCATTTCGCCGATTCCGATGCATACGACTTCAACGTCTCGCATGCAGGCGCGCATGGATTGATCGCGATGTCGCCGTGCCGGCGTGTCGGCGTCGACATCGAGCAATACAGCGATAAATTCGATTGGCGTTCGATCGTGGCATTGACGCTCGATGCGAGCGAGGCTGCGTGGATCGAGCGGCTAGACGTCACGCAGCAGGTCAGCGCGTTTTACGACGCGTGGGTCGCCAAAGAAGCGCTCGTCAAAACGACGGGCGTGGGCATCACGCGCGGCTTGCAGCATCTGACGGTGCTGCCGCGCGACAGCATGCAGGTGACGCCACGCAATACGATACCGGGTGACATGCGCGAGATTGCTGCGCGCTGGATCGCGGCGCCAGAAGGCTATGCTGCATGCGTGGCGTGGTCGACGAAAACGTTCGCGCGCTAGGCGCTCGTTTCTCCAAACACCAACGCCTTCGGCCATCCAACGGCATGCACATGCGTAACCGGTTGCGCGAGTGCAACCGCCGCGCGAATCTTGCCCGACATCGGCACATCAAGCACCTGCCAGCGGCCATGCCCGGCGAGATCGAGCGCGCAGACAGCGGCATCGCCCGACAACAGATCCAGATCGACATCGACGGGCGCATAGCGCAACGCGTTGCTCAAGCTGCCGTAACGCGCGCGTCGGCGTGAACCTTCCGGGGTCTCGTCGAGAGCCGCGCCCGGCGAGGGGACGACGACGTTCAGACCGAGCGTCGCCGACGCAATGCCGATCACGATCCAGATACCGGCGTACGCGATATCGATGGTGATGCCGCGACCATCGTGCGGATGACGCGCGCGCAGCTTCTCGTTGCCGTCGTCCTGCAAATCGACGGCACGCGGCTCGCAGTCGAACAGATTCGCGACGATCCAGCGCGTCACCACGCGTGCGCTAACAAAGCGTTTGCGCAGCGCCGAATTCGGATGAAGCCGTGCGCGTTCGCGCTCTCCCTTCGACAACCACGCATCGCCTTCCTGCACCGGCACCGGTAGCCATTCGCACCGGAACCGCCACAGATGCAACTCACCCGCGCGCGGCGCGACGACGCTGCGCGGATAGTGGCGCGTGAGTGGATGCGAGACGAATTGCGGCAGGGCCGCGCTGACGATAGCGTGTGCGGTTCTAACAGGTTGAGCCGGTTGTGCAGGTTGTGCGGCTTGCAAGGCGTTTGCGCTATTCGTCGCCTGCGAGCCGATGCTGTCACGCACACGCGACGGAGCGAGAGGAGCGAGAGAAGCGAGTTCCAACGGCATACCCTCGGGTCCTCAATGCATATACGTGACGCGGCGCGCTTGCACGTCGAGCTCGACACCGGCGTCGAGCAGATCGATGGCGAACCAGCGGATCAGCTTCAACACGCCACTGACCGCCGGCCCCGGCAGCCATTCGCTGAGCATGCGCAATGCAGCGCCGCTGTGCGTTTTTTGCAGCAACGCGATGGTTTGCAGGATCACGGCTTCGTCCTTGCCGAGATCACTGGCGCAGCGGCATCGCATGTCGAGCGGACGGTAGGACACGTGCATCAGCGAACGCATCAGCAGATCGAAATGCTCGATGCCGTCTTGCCGCAAGCCCACGCCGCTCAGGATGTCGCGCCACTGCACGCCGCCGCGCGCCGATTCACACGCCGGCCGCAGCCAGGTGCGCACGGCGCTGAGGACCGTGCGGTCAGGCGCGTCGGGGGTATCCGTGACGTGATCGTCGACCAGTTCCGGACGGCTGCTGTAGTGAGAGCGGAAGTTCATCTGTGCTCCTGAATGGACACGGTCCAATGAGTCGCGCCGGCCTGATCGGAGGAGGGCCACGTCGCAGGCCAGCGCATGTCGCGTGCGACGGATAGGCGGTGACGCAGTGCTTGCGCCGAGTGCTTGCTTCAACCTTTTGCCGGCTGCGGTGGCAGCCATTCGCGCACATGCTCGCTACGTGCCGGACGTGCCGGTTCTTTCCCGGGGTTTATCGGCGTGCCGACAAAGAGGAAGCCCACGAGTCTCTCGTTCGGCGCAAAGCCCAGCGCGTCGCGCAGTTGCGCTTCATAGCTGTCGGGGCCCGTGGCCCAGAACCCACCGTAGCCGAGCGCGTGGATCGCGTTCAGCATGTTCATCGTGGCTGCGCCGACCGCCAGCAATTGCTCCGTCTCGGGCACTGTCGAATGGGCCGAGAGCGCCGCACCGAGCGCGATCACCAGTGGCGCCGCGTAAGCCTTCTGCCGCCGATGCGCATGCGCGGAGCGCGGCTCGCCGGGCGAGCGGGCGCAGGCGAGGTCGACCAGCACGTCGCCGAGGTGGCCGCGTGCGTCGCCACGGATCGTGACGAAGCGCCACGGCCGTAGATTGCCGTGATCGGGCGCGCGCAAAGCGGCGTCGAAGATCAGATCGAGTTCGACGTCGGCCGGAGCCGGCTCGGTGAGCGGCCAGTGGGACTGGCGCGACAGCAGCACGTCAAGCGCGGCCGCCGCCTTGCGCCCGGCGGCGGTGTCAGGCGTCGCGGTTGCTGTGCGTTCAGTTTCGGTTTCAGGTCGGCTGACGTCGAGTGTGCTCATGATTTCGGTGTTCGGCTGATGGTATGGGCGTCATGATGAGCCAATTTGTTAGTAAATGCAAATCATTCGCATTTAGAAAATGAATTTGACGGGGCATTGCACCGCGCGTTGCGCAGCCTATGAGCGCTCAGGAGGCCGTGCGGCCGAGCGTGGGCAGATAATCCGCAACTAACGGTCAGCCGTATGGAGCGCCCACAGATATGATGGCGAAATGCCGCAGCAAGCCTGCCGCATCCTCGTCTACCCACGTTAGCCAATGCCGACAAAATCTCTCGACGCCGCATCGTCCGCCATGTCCACCGAAGCGGCGCAGCGCCTGCCTACCTTGATGCTGGCCGCCGGCCTGTCGTTAGGCAGTGCGATCGCGCTGGGTCTTGCGCGCTTCGCTTACGCGCTGCTGTTGCCGTCGATGAAACTCGACCTCGGCTGGAGCTTTGCTCAAGCCGGCGCGATGAATACCGCTAACGCGCTGGGCTATCTGCTGGGCGCGTTGGCCTTTCCGCGACTCGCGCGCCGCTGGTCGGCCGGTATGTTGTTCGGCGCCGGCTGCGTGGCCACTGCGCTTCTGATGGCCATCAGCGGGCTGCTTGCCGACACGCATTCGCTACTCGCGTCGCGTGTCATCACCGGCGCGAGCAGCGCGGCGGTTTTCATTAGCGGCGGCGTGCTGGCGGCGCGACTGGCGTCGGCGAGACCGCACGATGCGGGGCTCGTACTCGGCTTGTATTACGGCGGAACGGGGTGGGGCATCGTCGCTTCGTCGGTGCTGGTGCCGCTGACGATCTTCAACGTCGCGCATGGCTGGCAGTTTGCGTGGTTCGCACTGGCGGTTGCGTGCGCTGTGTTCGCTGCGATCGCCATCGGCGCCGCGAGGAAAATCGACAGCGCGCATACGGCCGGACCTTCGACCGCACATGCTTCCGAAGCCGCCGACGCGCCACGTTGGCCGCGTTTTAGTCCCGCGCTGGCGGGCTATGGATTGTTTGGTGTCGGCTATATCGGCTACATGACGTTCATCGTCGCGCTGCTGCGCAATGCGGGCATGAGCGCCGCGGTGGTGACGGGCTTCTACCTGTTGCTCGGCGTAGCGACGGTCGTCTCGGCGCGCGTGTGGTCCAGTCTGCTCGACCGTATGCGCGGCGGCCACGCGCTCGCGATACTCAACGCGTTGCTCGCAGTGGCGACGCTGTTGCCCGCGCTCTTCACGCAGCCGTGGGTGGCGTTTGTCTCCGGCGTGCTGTTCGGCGCGACGTTTCTCTCAGCCGTCGCCTCGACCACGGCTTTCGTGCGCCACAATCTGCCCGCGAGTCACTGGGCCAAGGGCATCAGCGCATTCACGATCGTGTTCGCGTTCGGACAGATCGTCGGGCCGATGGTGATCGGCTGGGTCTCGGATGGCGCCGGTCTCGCCCGCGGCTTGGTGTATTCCGCGTTGTTGCTCGCGGCCGGCGCGGTGCTGGCGGCTTGCCAGAAGCCGTTACGCTGAGTCCGAGTCTGAGTCGGCCTGGCGATGCATCTGCGTATTAGTGCGCGAGGGCCAGCAAGGGACGAAGGCACTAAATCTGCACCGACGGAATGCTCTTCATACACCGCAGTGCAAACATCGAGCGGCTGTGGCGGATGCCGGCGATCTTGTAGAGCTTCTCGCGCAGAAACCGCTCGTAGCCCGCCGTACCGTCGACCGCCACTTTGACCAGATAGTCGTAATCGCCCGACACCAGATACGCTTCCAGCACTTCGGTCAGCGTTGCCAGCTCGGCGCCGAAGCGGGCGAGCGCGTCATCGTCGTGACGGTCGAGCGTAACTTCGAGCAGCACGACATCGGCGAAGCCGAGCTTCTGCTGATCGAGCAACGCGACGTAGCCGCGGATGTACCCCTCGGTTTCCAACTGCCGCGTGCGATTCCAGCACGCCGTGGTCGACATGCCGACCAGTTCGGCAAGCTCGGCGTTGCTCAGGCGCGCGTTCTTCTGCAACTCGCGCATGATCTTCCGATCCTGGTTGTCCAGTGGGCGATTTCGGGTGGTCATAGCATTCTCGGAAGCATGTTCGGATAAATGCCATTCTAAAGGAAGATCGTCCTGCAAACCGCGAGCGGCTGCATCGCTTTAGGAAGCATATCCAGCCTGCGCCTGGGTATATTTTCAGGGTGCATTCATGCCCGGGACAACCGTCCGGGCCGCCGGCCCCAAGCCTGCGGTCTTGCGCGGCCACAAGCTGCCATCCGGTGTCTCGCTGCCTTCACAGGAAGGCAGCACGCGGGCGAATTCCGGCGTCACCCGCGCCGGAAGACGCGCTCGCCGGGCATGGACGCATTTTTCTAACCGAATGCTTGCCGGTACCTACCGTCCGTACGCCGTCCTTGAACGATCTTCGAGCGCGGCGGCGGCGCGCACTGCCGGCCAAGCCGCAACTTGGCCCACCGATGTCGATTCAGTTGTACGTTTCATTTCTCCTCGCTTCCCTTGTCCTTGTCGTCGTTCTTCCCGCAGTTCATTAGCGCGCCTTCGGATGAGGTGCACTGGTCCGCGAATCAGCAATATCTCTTGCTGGCCGCGACGTTTGCGCTGGTGTTCGCGCTAGGCGTGGCATCGACGGCGGTGTTTTCGCACCGCTTGCGCACGGTGTTGCAACGGCCGAAGCGGTTGCGTGCGGTCAATCGTCTGATGGGCAGTGTGCTGGTCGGCATGGGCGCGTTGATGGCGGCGGTTCGCTGATCGAGTCAACTGCGACTCGCCAGCATCAACGTCATACCACCGACGATAAAACTCATCACTGGCGAGACAGACGACAGGTCGCGTTCAGCTTGGTTTGGTCGGTGTTCTGACCGCGCTTTGCACCTCGACATTGCGATAGACGTCACGACAGAATTGCATGCCGCCTTCATGCGTGCCTTTGACGGCGACCGCTATCTGCGCAGCGCCTTCAACATGTTCAGGCACCGGCGGATTGACGAGCGCGGCGTCGATCGCGAGTGGATCGGCCGGCGAGGTCCGCATGATGCCGATGCCCTTGATCGTCACGGCGAGGCAGGGGTCCGGCACTTGCGGGCCGTGAGTGGCGGCGACGTTGAAATTGATGTTCAGCGTCCAGAAGCCCTCATGAATATTCTGATGAATGATCACTGCCTTCACCACGTCCTGATGTGACAGTGTGTATTCGTTGTTTGCCATCGGTCCCTCCTTGCTCGTACGCAGTCTGTGCGTGCGCGTGCAGATATGGCATGTGCGAGGACTAGAGGCCTAGTTTTACGCACCGTTTTGACCAGCGCAAGTGGAAAGGTATGGGCGGCGATACGCGGATCGGTGCAGACGGGTGGAAGAAGAGGGCGCAAGCGGCACTTAAGGGCGGATGCCTTGGGACGTGCGGCTGCCGGAGCAGGCAGAGCCGCACGGAATGACCTTCAGGTGAACTGCATATCTGGCAAAGGATTAATGGAAAATGAGGTACAGGATAACCAGTACGATCAGCGGGACGCCAAGAAGCCAGCCGAGAAGGTAAGGCATGATGTGATCTCCTTTCGTATCAATGTTTGAATACGACGGTGATTCAGCATCCGGCGTGCCTGACGATGTTCGCCCGCGTTTACATGTCTGCGGAAAGGCCCAAACCCCCGCTAATCAAGGCAAATTCTCCCTCAGAACAATACTGAACTGCACGGGTTTAACGTCACTCATCGCATCGCGCTTCTGCCGCACATTCCGAAAGATCTTCAAACAATTCCCCACCATGGCCTGCGGCGTTTGCGTGATCAACGCATCCATCGTCCCGTCAATCAGCAGCGCTCGCGTATCAGGCGTCAAGCCGTGCCCGACAAACAGGATCTTCTGTTCGGAACGCGCTTCCACGATCGCGCGCGCGACGCCGTCCGATCCGCCGCCACTGTTGTAGATCCCGGCGAGATCAGGGTGCTGTTCCAGTAGCTTGCGGGTCTGCGCATAGTTGCGCTCGCTATTGTCGTGCCCTTCGCGCAGGCCAATGACCCTGACCAAAGGAAACGTCGATTCGATCAAGTGCAGAAAGCCGATCTCACGTTCCTCATGCCCGCGATAGTTGAGGCTGCCCGCCAGCATTGCGATTTTCCCGCTCGGCCGTGGCCCCATGAAGCGGCCCAGCAGCAACGCGGCCGTGCGTCCGGCGGAACGATTGTCGATGCCCACATACGCGAGGCGCCGCGCATTCGACAAATCGGAAATCAGCGTAATCGCCGGCACGCCCTGATCGGCCAGCGTATTCACCGCATCGCGCACAACGGGATGCTCGAGCGCCATGAACACCACGCCATCCGCACGTTGACCGTAATGCAGCAGACGGTCGGCGAGTTCCTTCGGATTGAAACTCTCGACGTAATGGACACGGCATTTCATGTCCAACGCGTTCCACTGATCGTGCGCGAAGTCGATGTAGTCGCCGAGCATGTGCAAATAGCGATTGGTGCCGGCAGGCAAGAGGAACGCGATACGCATCGGTCTCGCAGCAGACGCTACGGGTGCTTCCGGCGTCAGCAGATAGCCGAGTTGCGCAGCCGCTTGAAGGACACGTTGCGCGGTGACGGCGCGTACCCCTTCGCGGCCATTGAGTACGCGATCCACCGTGGCGGTCGAGACGCCGGCGGCGCGCGCAATGTCGGGAATACGCGCCCGTGCCGTGGCGCTGAGGAGAAGCGGTTCGGACATAGCCGTCCTTCGCAGAGTGGAAGTCCATCAAAAACCATCAGGTTTGCGGTTTGACAGCGATTGCCGCGCACCCCTAGTCTTGCAGCTATCACACGACGGCTGATACGCAGTGACCGGAAATCAGGGCAGTGTCAGCAAGCGATGATGGTTTTTGATGGATTCAACAGTCACATCAATTATAAGCAAGGAGACACCCAAATGACCAACCTCGCGAGACGCACGTTGCTGCGTGCCGCGGCCGCCGTGCCGGTAGCCAGCGCGCTGGGCTTTCCGGCGATCGTGCGCGCGGCGTCCGGCCCGGAGTTCGTGTTCAAGTACGGCAACAATCTGCCGCTCACGCATCCGCTGAACGTGCGCTCGCAGGAAGCGGCCAATCAGATCAAAGAGGCGTCGAAGGGGCGCATGGAGATCCGGATATTCCCTAACAACCAGCTAGGCGGCGATACCGACATGCTTGCGCAAGTGCGCAGCGGCGGCATTGAGATGTTCACGCCGTCGGCGCTGGTGGTGTCGACGCTCGCGCCGTCGGTGGCGATCAATGCGGTTGGCTTTGCCTTCAGCGACTACAACCAGGTATGGAGCGCGATGGATGGCAAGCTCGGTGCCTACGTGCGCGCCGCGATGCAGAAGGCCGGTCTCGAGTCGTTTGAAAAGATGTGGGACAACGGTTTTCGTCAGACCACCACCAGCAACGGCCCGATCGCCAGCGCGCAAAACATGCGCGGTCTGAAGATCCGCGTGCCGGTGAGTCCGCTTAGCATCGACATGTTCAAAGGCCTCGGTGCCGCACCGACCAGCCTGCAATTCAGCGAAGTTTATTCGTCGCTGCAAACGCATATCGTCGATGCTCAGGAAAACCCGCTGCCGATCGTGCAGGTCGCGAAGCTCTACGAAGTGCAGAAGTATTGCTCGTTGACCAACCACATGTGGGACGGCTACTGGTTCGTGTTGAACCAGCGCGCGTGGCAACGCTTGCCGAAGGACCTGCAAGGCATCGCCAGCGACGCGTTCAATCAAAGTGCGCTGAAACAACGCGACGACGTTCGCAAGC
This sequence comes from Burkholderia sp. GAS332, assembly GCA_900142905.1. Classification (NCBI taxonomy): domain Bacteria; kingdom Pseudomonadati; phylum Pseudomonadota; class Betaproteobacteria; order Burkholderiales; family Burkholderiaceae; genus Burkholderia; species Burkholderia sp. GAS332. Next base: position 200,096 of record FSRV01000002.1, read on the forward strand.
TCAACGACGCTGCCGTCGCGGATCTGCAAAGCAAGGGCCTGGCGATCAACCGTCCAGCACCGGACACGTTCCGCGCAGCGCTGCGTCAAGCGGGCTTCTACGCCGAATGGAAGAGCAAGTTCGGCACGCAGGCCTGGGATCTGCTCGAACAATCCGTCGGCAAGCTGGCGTAGCCGTGAGCCGTGAATCATGCGCCGCGAACCCTGAGCCCGGGCCGTGCGGCACATCGGTGAGCATGAGACGAAACGCGGCGAGCGGCCGCGAGGAGGCATCCGCATGTCGAATCACGCGTTGAATCCTGCGGAGGCGGCCGTCGCGCCGCACGCAGGGAGCATGCCGCGGCGCTGGCTGAGAATCTTCGACCGCGGCCTGATTGCACTCGTTGAAGTCTGTGCGGCGGCGCTGCTGGCGGTGGAGATCGTCGTGATGCTGGCGGGTGTGATCTGCCGCTATGCGCTGCATCAGCCGCTGGTGTGGTCTGACGAACTCGCCGGGATTCTGTTTCTGTGGCTCGCCATGCTTGGCGCCGTGCTCGCGTTGCGGCGCGGCGAACATATGCGGATGACGGCGTTCGTCAGCCGTCTTTCGCCGGAGCGGCGTGCATTCGTCGATACGCTGGCGATAGCCGCATCGATTGCCTTGCTCGCGCTGTTGATCGGACCCGCATATGACTATGCGTCCGGCGAGGCGGCGATCATTACGCCCGCGCTGGAGATCAGCAACGCATGGCGCGCGCTCGCGTTGCCGATCGGTGCGGTACTCATGCTGATCGTCGGCTTGATTCGTCTCGCGCAGGTGAGTCGCGTGCGCGACGTGCTGATCGCGCTCGTGATTGCCGCGCTATTAGGGGCTGTGGCGATGTTCGCCGGTCCGTGGTTTCAGACGCTCGGCAAGACCAACCTGGTGATCTTCTTCGTCGGCGTGGTGGCGATCGGGATTTTTTCGGGTGTACCGATCGGCTTTTCTTTCGCGCTCGCCACGTTTGGCTATTTGGGGCTCTCGACCTTCACGCCGCTCGAGGTGGTGGTCGGCCGCATGGATGAGGGGATGTCTCATCTCGTGTTGCTGGCGGTGCCACTGTTCGTGTTTCTTGGTTTGCTGATCGAAATGACCGGCATGGCGCGCGCGATGATCGAGTTTCTGGCGAGTCTCGTCGGGCACTTGCACGGCGGATTGTCGTTCGTGCTGATCGGCGCGATGTATCTGGTGTCGGGTATCTCTGGGTCGAAGGTTGCCGATATGGCGGCGATCGCGCCGGTGCTGTTCCCGGAAATGAAAAACCGTGGCGCCTCAGAAGGCGATCTGGTCGCGCTGCTTGCCACCACCGGCGCGCAAAGTGAAACCATTCCGCCGAGTATCGTGCTGATTACGATCGGCTCGGTGACCGGCCTGTCGATCTCCGCGCTCTTTACCGCAGGGATGTTGCCGGGCGCCGTACTCGCGTTGATTCTGTGCGTGGTGGTGTGGTGGCGCTACCGCAAGGAGGACCTGAGCGGCGCGCAGCGTTTCAGCAAGCGGCAGATCGGGCGGCTGTTCATTGTGTCGCTGCCCGCGCTGGCGTTGCCTTTCGTGATCAGAATGGCGGTGGTCGAAGGCGTGGCGACGGCGACTGAAGTGTCGACCATCGGCATCGCGTATTCGATGGTGATCGGGTTGCTCGTCTACCGGCGGTTTGAATGGAAGCGCCTCGGCCGCATGCTGGTGGACGCGGCGACCTTGTCCGGTGCGATCCTGTTCATTATTGGTTGCGCGACGGCCATGGCGTGGGCGCTGACGCAATCCGGTTTCTCGCAGGACCTCGCACAATTGATGGCTTCGATGCCCGGCGGCGCATATGGCTTTCTCGCGGTGTCGATCGTCGTGTTCGTGATGCTCGGCAGTGTGCTCGAGGGGCTCCCCGCCATCGTGTTGTTCGGACCCCTGCTGTTTCCGATCGCGCGGCTCGCGGGCGTCAATGAAGTGCACTACGCGATCGTCGTGATCCTGTCGATGGGGGTGGGTCTGTTCTCGCCGCCGTTTGGCGTCGGCTACTACTCGGCGTGCGCGATCAGCAAGGTCAATCCCGATGCGGGCATTCGTCCGATCGTCGGCTACATGGGGGCTTTGATTATTGGCCTGATCCTGGTCGCGGCGATTCCGTGGATTTCGATCGGTTTTCTTTAAGGTCTCTTTTAAGTCTCTTAACAAACAGGTTCGACATTCGGGCGCTGCGTTCCCGCTGCGCCGGGGCGTCGCTCGTCTTTTAAAACTGGCAGTATCGGGAGAGTTTCATGAGTCGTTTCTTTGGCGAGATCCGTCAGGCCGGGTACGTCGTGCGCGATATCGAGGCCGCCATGGACTACTGGAGCCGTGTGCTCGGCGTCGGGCCATGGTTCTACAACGAACGTGTGCCGATCGAAAATTACACCTATCGCGGGCAATCGTACGACGTGCATAACTCGGTGGCGCTGGCGAACTCGGGACCGTTACAGGTCGAACTGATCCAGACACGCAACGATGCGCCGTCGATGTATCGCGACTTTCTCGCCGCGGGCCACACCGGTTTGCAGCACAACGCATATTGGACCACTACGTTCGATGCGGACCTCGCCCGCTTGGAGCAGCAAGGCTTCAAAGTCGCGATGAGCGGCGAAGTGGGGCGCAACGGGCGCTTCGTTTACTTCGACACCGAAAATCATCCGGGCACGGTGATTGAGTTGTCGGAAATCGCCGGGCCGAAAGGCAAACTGTTCGACATGATCTACGCGGCCTCGCGCGATTGGGACGGGCGCGAGCCGGTGCGCCCGTTTCCCGATCTGAGCGCGCTATGAACGCGCCACTGCAACGGCGAACCGTGAACGACGATTGCCTCGAAGCCGACTATCTGATCGAGACGCCGCTCGATCCTGCACGCGTCGCCGATGTGATGGCAGGTGAGCAGTCGAGCGGCACCTTTGTGCGCGTCGCCAACGAGTCCGACGCGCTGCGCGCGCGCAGCCGCGCGAGCGTGTTGCGCGTCGACGAACTCGAGCCGGTTTCACAGCCCAGCTTGCCGAGCGCGTGGCTCGCGCGTCAGGACACGCGGGGACCGTGGCGGCGCGCGCGCGTCACGCTGTCGTTTCCGCTTGCCAACATCGGCGCGAATCTGCCTACGCTTGCCGCGACCGTCGCCGGCAATCTGTATGACCTCGGTGAAGTCACCGGCATGCGGTTGTTGTCGCTGCGCTTACCGGCGACATATCGTGCGCGCTTCGAATTGCCGCGTCATGGCGTAGCCGGTACGCGGGCGCTGACGCAAGTCGCGGGCCGGCCGATGATCGGTACCATCATCAAGCCGAACGTCGGCCTGAGTGCCGAAGAAACAGCAGCGCTGGTGCGCGAGTTATGCGAAGCGGGCGTCGACTTCATCAAGGATGACGAAGTGTGCGCGAATCCCGCGCATGCGCCGCTCGCCGAGCGCGTGTGTGCCGTGATGAAGGCGGTGCGCCATTACCGCGAGCGCAGCGGCCGCCCCGTCATGGTCGCCTTCAATATCACCGACGACCTCGACGCCATGCGCCGTCACGCGGACCTAGTCGAGCGAGAAGGAGGGAGTTGCGTGATGGCCAGCATCAATTGGTGCGGTTTTTCCGCGATCCAGACGCTGCGCCGCGCAACACCCCTCGCGCTGCATGCGCATCGCAACGGATACGGCATGATGTCGCGCGATCCGGCGCTCGGCATGTCGTTTCAAGCGTATCAGACGCTCTGGCGTTTAACGGGTGTCGACCACATGCACGTGCACGGTCTTGCCGGGAAATTCGCTCAGAGCGATGCCGAAGTGATCGAGTCCGCGCACGATTGCATCACCTCGCTTGCGCCGGGTTGCGACGATATCGTGCTACCTGCGTTTTCATCAGGACAATGGGCCGGCACCGTGCAAGCGACCTTCGACGCCGTGCGTTCTACCGACTTGCTGTTCATGTCGGGCGGCGGCATTCTCGCGCATCCCGATGGTCCGGCCGCAGGCGTCACGAGTGTTCGACAGGCATGGGAAGCGGTGCAGGCGCACACGCCGCTGGAGATTTACGCCGAACACATGCCGGAACTGCGGCGTGCGTTGGAATTTTTTGGTGGCCGTCTATGAGCGGTACACGGGAGGCGAGCGGCACGCGTGACATTAGCGGCGACGGCCCGGCATATGGCTTTTACGGCGACGACTTTACGGGCGCGACCGACACGCTCGCTCATCTCACCCGCGCCGGGTTGCGCACCATGCTGTTCTTCGCGCCACCGGATGCTGCGCGCCTTTCGATGCTTGGTCGACTCGACGCGGTTGGCATCGCGGGCGCGGCGCGGACCATGGCGCCGCACGCACAGCATCAGGAACTCGCGCACGTGGGGGCCGCGTTCGCTGCGCTTGGCGTGCGCGTGATGCACTACAAAGTGTGCTCGACCTTCGATAGCGCGCCGCAGACCGGCAGCATCGGCGTGGCGATTCAGACGTTGCGCGAGTACTGCCCGAATCCGTTGGTGGCGGTGGTTGGCGGTCAACCGAATCTGCGCCGTTATTGCGTGTTCGGTGAACTGTTCGCGGCAGCCGGCGCGGACGATCATCAACAGTCGATCTACAGGATTGACCGTCATCCGACCATGAGCCGACACCCCGTCACGCCGATGAGTGAGGCGGACTTACGTGTCCATTTGCAGCGTCAAGGACTGGGGAATGTGCAATCGATCGATTGGCGTTGCTACGGAGGCGGCGATACGGTGCTGCAAAAGGAGCTGGACTGCCGGCTCGAATCAAAACCTGACGCCGTGCTTTTCGACGTACTCGACGACTCGCATTTGCGAGCGATTGGTCGGCTGATCGCACGTCATGCCACAGTACAAGCGCCATTGCTCGCGGTCGGCGCAAGCAGCGTGGCGCAGGCCTACGCGGCTGCGCTCAACGATGCGGCTGAACGTGAAGAAGTCAATGCTGTCCCCGTGCCGCTGGCTAGCGCGCGGGGACCTGTGTTCGTGCTGGCCGGCAGTCTTTCGCCCTTGACCGAAGTGCAGATCGCCGCCGCGCATTCTTATCTGCGTGTGGAACTGGATCCGTTGCAAATGACCGGCGATGCTGCGTCGGCTTATTTGGCCGAGCGGGTTGCTGCAATCACTGGGCCATTGCGCGATGGGCGCAATGTGCTCGCTTTTACGACGCGCCGCGCGGCGCAAGTAGGCGATGCAACTGATGCAACCGATGCAGGCGGCGTGCTGCCGCAACTCGCCCATGCGTGCGCCGCGCTGCTGCAAGCGGTACTCGGCAAGGTGAGCTTGCAACGCATCGGTGTCGCAGGCGGCGATACATCGAGCGTCGCCGTCCGCGCACTCGACGCCTGGGGGTTGTCATATCTAGCGCCCTTGCCGGCAGGCGTGACCGTGTGCCGCCTCCATGCCGACCGGAGCGAACTCGACGGCATGGAGATCATGCTCAAAGGCGGTCAAATGGGTGATGCCGATCTGTTCGAGCAACTGCTGAACGGCTATACCGTTGATGAGGCAGCCAACGGCTAACCGTTCGGCAAGCAACGCCACACCCTAGGCCGGAACTCGCGCCTGTGATCGAAACAAACTGATGAACGAGTATTTTTTCCATTGCGTTCTCCGGCGCGACAACGTGAACGTTTATGGACAATCGACATAACGAGGCCGCCGGATAGCCATGCAGTGAACTGCATCGATATCCGGTCGCCACCTCGATTTGAACTGCTGACCCGTGCACTTCAACCCGGCTATATCACGCCGGCGATGACCAGCACGATCACGACAATCACCACGATGCCGAGGCCGCCGGTCGGCCCATAACCCCACGAGCGGCTATGCGGCCATGTCGGAAAAGCACCGATGAGGAGAAGGATCAGCACAACCAGAAGAATAGTTCCCAACATATCAATCACCTCCGCTTGGGTTGACAGGGCCTGCCTGTCACGACTGCCGTGCAGCGCGCGGTGGGGCGAGCTTGCGAAAAGGCAGTATCGATCTCTTGGGGTGAGCAACCCATGTGCCCAAAGGCGTAAGTCAGGGCACGAATTTGTTTGAAACGACCTTCCGCGTCTGTACGTGATGCTGCTCCGATTTATCGGTAGGCGAGACGATTCGATCCCTATCCCCAGCCCTGCTCCTGCTGCCTTAAGGCACATCTCCACGCTGCTTTCTTCAGACTTTTGTTGCGCCACACAACGCCCCGCTTCCGTCACTGGATCGATCGGGGCCGTAACGGGCGGCGTTACGTAACGAGTGCGTTACCGAACACTGTTTCGCGTTTTATTTGCCAGCTTCCTGAGGGGCCGCGTTGGGGAAAAACGTATGTCTGACAAGGGTTTGCCCGATGTATCCAAGGTATCTGTAAAAAAATTTTAACGATTGGCATGATTGCTGCTTTGAAGAGTGCGCGGTGCATAACACAGACAAGACAAGCAGTAAGTGGAGGCGAAGTTCGAGTCAGCGACCGGCCTGGTCGGGGGTTATCAGGTCGGTCTCCTCAACGCACAAGCGATGTGATCTGTCGTTCGGATTTCATCGTGGCGGCGTTTGCCTGAGTACCCAGTTAGACGGGTGCGAGCGGCTTGCAGGAAATCCCCCATTGTTGTTCACGACCATCCGGTCGCTTGGTTTCGCGCTGGACGAGTGAAATCCAGAGGGTTTGCATTGCACGCTTCTTCGCGTGCCGGGGCGATGTTGCTGCCGCGAAGAGCGTGGTGGTTGAAGTACGAGACGCATGAGCTGTTGAAGCGAATACAAGTTGAGCAGCTCGACAAAAACGTTTGGCGTGAGAGACCAACGCGGGGATAAGAATGGATACGGCGAATTTTGCCCAGCAGAGAAGAACGATACCGGGGTTGCAGAGCCTGATCGCGCGCTTGTTCGATGTGACGCTCGTCGTCCTTGGGGCGTTGGCGGCGTCGCAGGTGCGATTTGAAGATATTACGCAAAGCCGTATCGATACCGCGTTCGTTGCGTTTGCAGCAGCTTTTACGCTGGTTCTGTTCCCCACATTCGGCGTCTACGGTTCTTGGCGCGAGCGGGCTGGCGGCTACTTTCATGGCGTGGGGGCCGATCGACGATGTCGGTTTCCTCGCGCGCAACAGTGCGAAGCGTGGGGCGGGCTTGTGCGGCCTGACCGGACGCATCCTGCATATGTCGCCGGAACGCATCGACCTCAACCGGTCCGTCCTCGACCTCGGCATGGACTCACTGATGGGTATTGAGCTTGGCATGGCAGTCGAGGAATCGTTCGGCGTGAAACTGTCGATCATGGCGATCGCAGAGGGGGCGACGGTGCATACGCTTTCCACGCGGATCGTCGATCTGCTCGACGAGTGTGATGCGGATGAGGCTAGCCCCGGCGGAGCGGCCGCGACCGACGTGCGGGAACGAGCCACGTGCGATGCGCGAGCGTAATCGGAATCAGGAACATCAGGGAGACAGGACATGTCAGTCGACGCCGGCGTTTGCCGAGTAAAGCTGCCTTCAGGTTGGCAAGCCAGTGAAGGCACGCTCGCCCGGCCTCTCGAACTGTCGGGGCGCGGGCTACATACCGGGCGACGCGTGAACGTGCGGATTCTGCCCGTGGCGCCCTCCGGCGAGCGGCACGGCATTGTGTTTCGCCGTCTCCGCGACGGGCGTGAGCTCGGCATGATCGCCGCCGATCCGGCATTGCGCCAGAGCCAGCCACTGTGCACGATGCTGCGCGCAGCCGATGGTGTCGGCGTGCGCACGGTCGAACATCTGCTTGGCTCGCTGCTGGTCTGCGAGATCGATCACGCGATCGTCGAACTCGACGCCGAAGAGGTGCCGATTCTCGACGGTAGCGCGCAGCCGTGGATCGATGCGATCATGGCCTGCGGACGCACTGCGTTGCCGCAGCCTAAACGCTTTCTCCGCGTGCTGAAGCCGGTGAGTGTCGCCGATGGCAATGGCGCCGCGCGCCGCGAGATGCATGTCGAGCCCGCGGACGAGTATGCGCTCAGCGTCTACAACAACGACCTCAAGGACTTCGGCGACATGGAATGGCACGGCCGACTCACGCCGCGCGCGTTCGCGGATGAGATCGCGTCGGCGCGTTCTTACGGGCAGATCAAATGGGCAGTGCCGGCGATCGTCGTCGGCTATTTGCGCGGGGTGCCGATTTTGCGTGGCGCGCGGCCGTCCTGCACGGCGTCGATCGTCGGCAAGCGTGTGGTTGGCGGCTTGCGTCAGCCGGACGAATTCGTGCGCCACCGCGTGCTCGACCTCGTCGGTGATCTAGCGCTAGCAGGCGCGCCGCTGCTCGGGCGGGTCACGGCACGACGGCCGACACACGAGATGAATTACAGGCTGCTCGCCGCGTTGCTTGGCACGCCCGGCGCGTGCGAGTGGGTTAGCGCGGACGCGTGAGATGGGCAGGCGGGATAGAGAGGCTGGAAAAGGATCACATGGCACTCGGAGAACACATTCGCCAGCAGTTGGCGGCAAATAGCCCTGCAACGGCGACTTGAGCGCGCGACCGAAGCGGTCGCGGCGTCCGGCGCGCCGGCTGCAGAAGTAGCAAGAACCGAATCGGCGCGTAGTCGTTTCGAGGCGATGCCGCAGTACCAGCAGGTTCGGATCATGCGGGAGATGGGTGAGACGCTGCGCGTCGCCTTTCTTTCGCGTGCACGAGGGCATGGCAGGCGCGACGACGCAAATCGGCGGCCGCGAATACGTGAACTTTTCGAACTATAACTATCTTGGTCTCGCCGACGATCCCGTCGTCGCGGCGCGCACCAAGGCGGCGATCGACCGGTATGGCACGTCCGCGTCGGCGAGCCGTATTGTCGCGGGCGAGCGGCCGGTGCATCGCGCGCTCGAGCATGCGCTCGCCGCCTTCTACGACACCGACGACTGCGTCGCATTCGTGAGCGGCCACGCCACCAACGTGACCGTGATCGGCGCGCTGTTCGGACCGGGCGACCTGATTGTCCACGACGCGCTCGCGCACAACAGTATCGTGCAGGGTGCACAACTGAGTGGCGCGAAGCGCCTGAGCTTCGCGCACAAAACGACTGGCAGGCGCTCGACGAATTGCTTACGCGAACGCGTCGCGACTACCGGCATGTCCTGATCGCGATCGAAGGGCTTTACAGCATGGATGGCGACTTCCCTGACCTACCGCGATTCTGCGAATTGAAGGAACATCACGGCGCCTTTCTGATGGTCGACGAAGCCCATTCGCTCGGCGTGCTCGGCGCGTCGGGCAAGGGCATTCGCGAGCAGTCCGATATCGACTCAAACCGCGTGGATCTGTGGATGGGCACGATGAGTAAAACGCTGGCCGGCTGCGGTGGTTTCATTGCCGGCTGCCAGCCGCTCGTCGATATGCTGCGCCACTTCGCGCCCGGCTTTCTGTATAGCGTGGGGCTTGCCCCGGCGCTTGCCGAGGCCTCGCTTGCGGTGCTCGACTGCCTGCTTGCCGAACCTGAACGCGTCGTGCGGTTGCAGGCGCGCGGTCGCCAGTTCCTGACCGAGGCGCGTGCTGCCGGGCTCGATACCGGGTTGAGCCAAGGTTTTGCGGTCGTGCCCGTCATCACCGGCACTTCATTGAAGGCGGCTCAATGGGCAAACGCGCTGTTCGACGAAGACGTCAACGTGCAGCCGATCTTCTATCCGGCTGTAGAAGGAAAAAAGCGCACGCCTGCGTTTTTTCATTTGTTCGACGCATGCGCCGGAGCAGATCAGCCGCACGGTTGCCGCCTTGTCGAGAATCGCGGGAATCGCACGCTGAGGACAGCGATGTCACGCGAAGCAGGCGTGACGTCTCGGTTACTCCGCGCTGTACCTGAGCGTTCGCAAACTGAACGAAGAACTCGCCATCGCACACGGTGGCCGCCGCTATGCCCAACTGCGGGTGCAATGGGCCGGGACCGACATGTTGCTCATGAACAATCTCCCATCGTGTAGACCAGTCCATAAAAAATCCAGATGGACAAGATCCTCGCCCTCGCACCTTAATAATCAAGATAACTTCCGCGGGTGCTTACGTTGCTTACTCCGTTCTGGGCGTGCTAGTCGATTCAACGCTGCATGTTGGGGTGTTCCCGTAACGTCACCGTAACGCCGTTGGCCAAAAAAGTACCTTGAATCAGCCACGACGGAGACCTCGGCATTAGCTGCGGCCGTTGCCGATAACCGGTGCGAGGCGACCCGCACGACCTGGGGGGGCATTGTTGATGCTCAACCGAGAATCCCGTGTCCTGCTCGTATCCGCTGACCGCGGCACGCGTCGCGTATTGACCCATCCGTTTTGCGCCGGAGAAGACTGCCCGCGCGTGTCCTTATCGTCGGTGGCGAATGCGTTACGTAACGAACACGTCGAACGAAACGGATCTGGCCGATTTTTTAGCGCGTCCAGTCGTCTGCAATTTTCAGAAAAATACCTATCTATCAATGAATTAGGCATGTCCGCCGTTCGACGGCGATTAAAAATTATGCCATTGGCACGATTGCTGCTTAAGTAGGGTGGCAGGAGCAGGAGGGGAGCATGAGCGATAGTGAAAATTACTACATTTATCGCCGATGATTGGTCTGCTTGGGGCCTGTCAGGCTGGGTCCCCTTAATCGTAGTGAACATGGTTTTATTTGCGCTTCTCGTCGCGTGCCGGGGATGTTTTTGCGAGGAGCGCGGCGGGTGAGATGAGAGATCTCAGACGTGCTCAGGCGGACAAAAGCAGAGCATATCGACAAAAAAACGTTTGATGCGAATGACCAGCGCGGGGAGTAAAAATGGGCACAGTGGTATTTGCGCCGCATAGAAAACCTATGCCGGGCCTATATAGGCTAATTACACGCCCGAGCCGGGTGGGATTCAACGCGCGGCTCGATAGAGACGAGAACGATCACCTCAGTGATCGCCGAGGTCAAAAAGACAAGGCCTGCTTCCGCAAAACCGATCTGCCGCTGCATCGTCGTGGGTCCGTTCCATGAACTTCTTTCTGTAGCGTCCCTGGGCATGTCATCGATGACCGCCGAGCCGGATAAATCGGCGTATCTCTAATCGACATGCGCACGGGGAATAGAAAAGAGAGCTGCCGGATCGTATAGCAGACGTGTTCGGCACGATCGAGTCATCGTTGAGATGCCAATGGTGGATCCGTTCCATTACTTGCAAATCGGTCAGATGACGCTCCGAAATAATTGTCAGGAAGATGCACTTCCCAATGCGAGCTTGCAAGACGTAATGCCATGATCGATTGGTAGTCGTACGTTGTCGATCTGGCAGCAAGCTCAGTTGGAAAGGCATCGCCCGATTCAGGTATTGCAATTCATGAAGAAGAACTTTTTGGCGGTGTGCTTTCCCGCCGTTTTATTTCTATCGGGGTGTGGGACTTATTCAGACTGGTTGCCGGCGTCTGGCGCGAGTCGCGAGCAGGTTCAGGAGAAGCATGATTCGGGTCGAGTCGATGGTATCCAGGTGGTGGATGTCAACGATGCATTGGCTCGTCGATTGGCTGAATCGAAGAAGCTTGGGCAATTCTCCAGCACGTTCGCGAGCAGCACAGCCAGCAACTATGTGATCGGCCCGGGCGACATGATCGCGGTGACGCTCTGGGAGACGCCGCCTGCGATTCTGTTCAGCTCGATGTCGTCCGCGTCGTCGCCGACGGCGGGCTCGAACACGTCGAGTGGTTCGAACACGTCGAGTGGCGTCGCGCTGCCGACGCAAATGGTGGCGGCCGACGGCACGATCGTTATCCCTTTCGCCGGCCGGATTGCGGTGAGTGGGTGCACGACGGAGCAGATCGAAGCCAGCATTGTCGAGCATCTCCAGGGCAAGGCTAACCAGCCTCAGGTGCTTGTCGGGGTCGCGAAGAACAATGCCTCGAACGTCACGATCGTCGGTGAGGTGAACACCAGCACTATGATGCCGCTGACGCCGAAGGGTGAGCGTTTGCTGGATGCGCTGGCATTTGCCGGCGGCTTTAAGCAGGCGATCAGTCATATGGCGGTTCGGCTTTCGCGTGGCAATATCACCGGCACGATGACGCTCGACTCGATCATTAGCGATCCGAAGCAGAACGTGTTGCTCAAACCGGGCGATGTTGTCACCGCGCTTTATCAGCCGCAAACTTTTTCGGTCTTGGGTGCGACGGGGAAGAACGACGAGATTCCGTTTGAGGCCCAGGGCATTTCGCTGGCTCAGGCGCTGGCACGCTCAGGCGGGCTCAACGATAACCGGGCGGATGCTCGCGGTGTGTTCGTGTTCCGATTCGAGGACGCGAAGCTGGTCGACAATAAGGATCCGGCAGTCAGGTCTACTAATGGCACAGTGCCGGTAGTGTATGAAATCAATCTGCGCGATCCGGCCTCGTTTTTCGTGACGCAGAATTTCCCGATTCAAAATCATGATGTGATTTACGTTACGAATTCGCCTGGAGCGGAATTCAGGAAATTCTTGTCGTATGTCGCAATGGTGGCTGATCCGGCTATTACCTTTACCAACGATTTGCAGTAGCCGGCTATGAAAGCAACGACCCGTACTGCCTCGCAGATTACGCTTTCCGTTTGGTGGGCCATCTTCCTGCGTGAGGCGCTCGATCGGCTGTTTGAAGCGCGGGCCGCCTGGCTTTGGCTTTTGGCCGAACCGATAATCTATATTTCATTGCACGCGTTTGGGCTGGAAACTTTTCGCATCCACCAGGTGGGTGGAATTGCGATAAACATGTGGATTATTTCCGGGTTCATTGGATTTATTCTTTGGCGCCGAACGTGGGTTCAGGTGCTGCATGGAATAGATAGCAACCGGGCGTTCTTTGCGTATCGGCAGGTCAAGCCCTTCGATGTCGCTGTTGTCAGAGCACTCCTAGAGTTGTTCTTGATGGTGCCGATATCGTTTGTCATTTGCACGATTGCAATGGCGACGGGGCATGCGATCACCCCGGATTTTCTGAGTCCTGTATGGATGCCCGGAGATCCTCTACTGATCGCAGCAAGTATTGTCGGTTTGTGGTTGTTCGGATTGGGATTTGGCATGATCACATCGGTGGCGATGAGATTCGTCCCCGAACTGGATCATGTTTTCAAACTCATGTACTTGCCGCTCTACTATATCTCGGGAGCGTTGCTTCCTCTTGTGTTGTTCGTGCCTGTCCCTTATCAGTACATTTTTCTGGCAAACCCGGTCGTCAACGGGCTTGAGTTGATGAGGGAAGGATTTCTGCCCTGTTACCACGGCCTCCAAGGTGCGAGCCTCGCATTTCTTTATGCATGGGCATTGGGTTCTATTCTGATCGGCCTCGCTTTGTACAAGCGCTTTGCCCGAAAATTGGTGATGCGATGATTCTTGTCGAAGATGTCCACAAACGATACATGACCGAGCACGGCGCTGGACGGTGGATTTTGCGTGGCATCACTATAAGTATTCCGTCCAAACGAAGTGTCGCCTTGATCGGACAAAACGGGGCAGGAAAATCGACTTTGCTCCGCATCATTGGTGGAGTCGATTTTCCGACTAAAGGTCGAGTTGAGCGAAGGTGCCGCGTATCGTGGCCAATGGCCGGCGGTGGATTGGAGGGCACGTTGACGGGGCGTCAGAATGCGAAATTTGTCTGCCGCGTTCATGGCCACCAGGACGAACTTAAGGACCGCCTTGCCTTCATTCAGGATTTTGCTGAATTAGGTGATGCTTTCGACGAGCCGGTTGAGACTTACTCTTCCGGGATGCGTTCGCGTCTACAGTTTGCCTTGTCGCTAGCTTTCGACTTCGAGGTGTTTATCTCTGACGAAGTCACTGCGGCAGGCGATGCGAAATTCAGAAAGAAAGCCGCCGATGCTTTCAGAAGCATGGTGGACCGAGCCAGCATCATCATGGTTTCTCATGACGAAGGAACTCTTAGGCAATTTTGTCAATCAGGCATCTTTATCAATGACGGTATGGCTTACTGGTTTGATGATCTCGACGAAGCACTGAAAGCATACAAAAGCAAAATATCACTATGAACGAACGAGTGTCGAACAACAACTGGCGCGCAGGCACCAAAATTGCCGAAGTCCTTGAAAGGGGAAAACGGGGGCTGCGGTCCATTAATTTTTTTCGGCTGTTCGTGAGGCTTGTACTGGTATATGCGATCTTGTCGGTGCCGTACTGGGCGGTGATTGCCTCTGACCGTTATGTTTCGGACGCCACTATCATCGTCCAGAGAACAGATCAGTTGGATGGTCCGAGCGTCGCGTTGCCGGCGGCCATCGCCGGTGCTAGCCCTAATAGCGCTGATCAGCTTTTGCTGCGCGAATATCTCTTATCCGAAGATTTGTTGAAGAAGCTCGATGCTTCGCTCGATCTGCGTTCGCATTACAGTGATTCGCGCCGGGACCTAATCTCGCGGATGTGGTTTAAACATGCCCCGATGGAGTGGTTCTACAAGTACTGGCTGTCACGGATTGACGTTGAGTACGACGATTACAGCGGTGTGTTGCGTATTGAGTCTCAGGCATACGATCCAAAGACAGCGCAGGCCATTGTTAAGTTGATGGTCCAGGACGGAGAGGCGCACATGAACGATATGGGTCATGAATTGGCTCAGTCGCGCGTAGACTTTCTTTCGAAGCAGGTGACCTCGACGCATGATCGGCTCCTCGATGCCACACAGGCGGTAGTTGACTTTCAGAACGAGAAAGGTCTGTCAGCGCCGCAAGCGACGGCAGAAAGCATCAATGTGCTTATCGACAAGCTCGAAGAGCAGAAATCTGCAATTCAAACTCAGCTCGCGTCCTTGCCGACGAATTTGAGTCCGAATCAACCGACTGTGGTGTTGCTAAAGGCCAACGTTAACGCGCTTACGCAGCAAATTGCGGAGAAACGCGCCGAACTGACTTCGCCTTCAAGAAGAACTCTCAACTACACCATTGAGGAGTTCCAACGCTTGCAGATGCAGGTCACGTTCACACAGGATTTATACAAGACGGCTCTTTCGGCGTTGGAGCAAGGTCGGATGGACGCCGCTCGCACGCTCAAGATGGTCTCCGTACTGCAATCACCGACTACACCGGTCTTTCCTCTGGAGCCGGAGCGAATTTACAGTCTGATCGTCACCCTGTTGGTCGCGCTTGCCCTGATTGGTGTCGTCAAATTAACGGAGAGCATCATCCGTGATCACGTGGACTGATGGCAGCCAAAGCGATGGCGCTTTGATCATCTTCGGGACTCGACCGGAAGCAGCCAAGGTGCTTTCGCTGGCGTCGCGGAAGCAGCAACCTGGGCTTATTTTCACGCGAACCTCAAGATTGCGTTTCGTTCGCGTATCTGATGCGTGTCCGATTTGTATCCGATGAAACAAACCAAGTCCGCTTATCGCTGATTCTGGCGGGATTCAGAAAGAGGCTCCGGGTTTAGGCAGACCAGTAGCCGACAGACGAAAGACGGCAACGTGAAGTGAGGCATCGACGTGGATACTCTCCGGATCATTGGTATCGATGAAGTGACTTTTTTATGAAAGTGACCCAGCTACTCGACGACGCGGCAAACTATGTGTTGACAGCACAGGCAGCGAATCCGCGCGTCGACGGGAAGGCCGATGAGCGCACTCGCGATAATTCCGGCGAGTGCATGTTGAACACAATTTCGATCATAGGCCTTGGGTACATCGGCCTGCCCACGGCCACACTATTTGCTTCCCGCAAGTTGCGTGTAATCGGTGTCGATGTGTCACCTCGCGTGGTCGATACCATCAATCGTGGGATGATCCACATTATCGAACCCGAACTGGACATCCTTGTCCGGGCAGCGGTAGGTGCCGGCTACCTGCGAGCGACAACTTGCGTTGAACCCGCCGACGCTTTCGTGATTGCTGTGCCGACGCCCTTGACGACCGAGCGCAGGCCCGATTTGAGTTACGTCGAATCGGCGGCCAAGACGATCGCGGCAGTATTGAAGAAAGGCAATCTGGTCGTTCTTGAATCGACCTCGTCCGTTGGCACAACTGAGTTGTTATCTAGGTGGATGGCGGAAATCCGGCCGGATCTCACTTTCCCGCATCAGGCAGGCGATGCGTCTGATATTCGCGTCGCGCACTGCCCCGAACGAGTTCTTCCCGGCAGCATCGTGCATGAACTGGTTGCCAATGATCGCGTCATTGGTGGCATGACCCCGAGGTGTTCCCAAGCCGCGATCGCCCTCTACAGTATGGTTGTGCAGGGTGACTGCATCGTCACGGACGTGCGGACGGCTGAAATGTGCAAGCTGAGTGAGAATAGCTTTCGCGATGTCAACGTGGCGTTCGCCAACGAGCTTTCGATGATCTGCGACACGCAGGGGATCGATGTGTGGGAGCTCATCAAACTGGCTAACCTGCATCCCCGCGTCAATATCCTGCAGCCGGGTTGTGGCGTGGGCGGGCACTGTATTGCGGTCGATCCCTGGTTTATTGTGGATAGCGCGCCTGACGACGCGAAGTTGATTCGTGCCGCACGTGTAGTCAATGACTCGAAGCCTGGCTGGGTCGTTCGGAAGGTCGGCGACGCCATAGCAGATCTTGTCGACACGGGTTTTGCTATTAAAGACGTTCGCATCGCGTGTCTGGGCATTACTTACAAAGCCGACATTGACGATCTGCGAGAAAGTCCCGCGCTCCAGATTACTCGAACATTGGCAAATTGCTACGGACGCAAAGTGTTAGTCGTCGAGCCCAACCTTCAGACCTTGTCCGATGAGTTAATCGCGACCCAAGCGAGCTTGGTGACCTTGGACGAGGCAGTCGCGCGGGCGAACATATTGGTTTTGCTCGTGGATCACGCCGAATTTAGAAACGTGCGACCGGAGCTCGATGACCGGCAACGGCTTATCGATACTCGCGGTACCTGGAAGGCTAAAAAATGATGACTAACCGGAAAGAGATAGCCGACCCCCAAGCCAGTCTCAAAGATCTGGAAAAGGAAAATCAGTTGCTGCTTCTCCAGCTTCATGAGGTGCAGGAGCAACTGGAGGTCTACTATCTGCGCAACAAGGATCGCGAACGCGCAGTGGTAACTAATCCTACGATCCCCCCTTTGCCGGACAGGGAGCGGGACGATGAAGATCTGATTAAGGCCCTGATCGAAAGCCGTCGGCTGACTACACTGGTGAAGGTTCAGCAGGAAGTCCACGAGCTTCAAACGCAAAACACGTTGAATGCAAAGCTGGGCGATCTGCTTATTGCAAGTGCTGATTCGCCCAAAGCATTTCTGATGCTGCCCGGTAAGCTTGGGAAGATTTGGCGTACCTATAGCAAACAGACGCCGCCAGTGTCATTGGGAGGCGAAGGGTTCGACAAGGTCTTGTCCGCGTACGGCGAAGGCGGTTTCGACGCGGTCGAGAAATTGATGCGCGAGACAGTGATCTCACCCGCAATGCAGGCCAATGGCTATACCGCTTTGGGGAGATACGTGCAGCACAGCGATTGTTCAAACGCAGCTGAAGCAGCGCGCCGTGCCTATAGGCTAGACCCAAAGCCTTACAGACTGAAATGGCTGGCCTTCAGGCTTCATGAGGCCGGCAATGTGATTGAAGCGGAGGCCATGCTGGCGACCTTGCCCGCAGATATACAGTTTAGCGATTCTGAAGATCGTCAGGCTGTCCGCTTACGGTACGAAGCAAGTCTTGCTCTGCGGGACGAAGTGAAGAAGCTGGCATCGATTTCTGAGCGTCGTGCACAGATCGAAATGCAAATTGATGAATTGGTCCGCGCGCGCGATGAGCGGGCACAACTAGTCATTGAACAGGTTCAGGAAATTGATGAGTTAAAGCAAACCAGGGCGCGACTGGAACGGGATAAGGTGAGCCTGGAAGGACGCTATGATGAGCTCGTCAGGCTCGTTGCGACGCGCAATCAGGAAATCGAGGCCCAGAAGCAAGCCAGCGTCCTGCTTAAGCAAGAGAATCTGGCGCTAACGCGACGCAATGATGAGGCCACCAGACTTGCTGCTTTGAGTGCTCGAGAAATCGAGTCGCAGAAACAGGCTTACTCTCGCGTTGAGCAGGAAAGATCGGACTTGGTGCTGCGATCTGAAAATGCGACCGGCAGCCTTGTCGCGCGTGATCAGGAAGTGAAAGCACTGAAGCTGGCCAAGGCACTTATCGAAAAGGAAAATCAAGCGCTGTGCGGCCAGCGTGACGAAGTCGCGAGGTTAGTAGTTGCGCAAAATCTCGAAATTGATGCCCTGAAGCAGATCAAAGCGCAACTCGAACAGGAGCACTCGACACTTGCAAGCCGGCATGACGAAATCGTCAAGCTTGCGACCGACCGAGCTGAGGAAATCGAAGTCCAGAAGCAGGTCAAGGCGCAACTCGAAGAGAAGAGTTCGGCGCTTTCGGGCCTGTATGAAGGAGCTACCCAACTCGCTGTTGACCGTGCTGAAGAGATCGAAGTCCTGAAGCAGGTCAAGGCGCAACTCGAAGAGAAGAGTTCGGCGCTTTCGGGCCTGTATGAAGGAGCTACCCAACTCGCTGCTGACCGTGCTGAGGAGATCGAAGTCCTGAAGCAGGTCAAGGCGCAACTCGAAGAGAAGAGTTCGGCGCTTTCGGGCCTGTATGAAGAAGCTGCCCAACTCGCTGCTGACCGTGCTGAAGAGATCGAAGTCCTGAAGCAGGTCAAAGCGCAACGCGAAGAGAAGAGTTCGGCGCTTTCGAGCCTGTATGAAGAAGCGACCCAACTCGCTGCTGACCGTGCTGAAGAGATCGAAGTCCTGAAGCAGGTCAAGGCGCAACTCGAAGAGAAGATTTCAGCGCTTTCAGGCCGGTATGAGGAAGCCTCGAAACTGGCTACCGACCGGACTGAGGAGATCCAAACCCTAAAGCAGGTTGGGGCTCAACTCGAAGAGGAGAGCTCGACATTTGCAACCTGGTATGACGAAGCCTCCCTACTTGCTGACGACCTTTCTAAGGAAATCGAAGCCCTGAAGCAGGTCAAAACGCAACTGGAAGAGGAGAGTTCGGCGCTTGCAATTCGGCATGACGAAGCTGCTCAACTGGCCGGCGACCGGGCTCGGGAAATTGAGACCCTGAAGCAAGCCAAAGCGCAACTCGAACAGGAGCACTCGACATTTGCAAGCCGGCATGACGAAATCGTCAAGCTTGCGACCGACCGAGCTGAGGAAATCGAAGTCCAGAAGCAGGTCAAGGCGCAACTCGAAGAGAAGAGTTCGGCGCTTTCGGGCCTGTATGAAGGAGCTACCCAACTCGCTGTTGACCGTGCTGAAGAGATCGAAGTCCTGAAGCAGGTCAAGGCGCAACTCGAAGAGAAGAGTTCGGCGCTTTCGGGCCTGTATGAAGAAGCTACCCAACTCGCTGCTGACCGTGCTGAAGAGATCGAAGTCCTGAAGCAGGTCAAGGCGCAACGCGAAGAGAAGAGTTCGGCGCTTTCGGGCCTGTATGAAGAAGCGACCCAACTCGCTGCTGACCGTGCTGAAGAGATCGAAGTCCTGAAGCAGGTCAAGGCGCAACTCGAAGAGAAGATTTCAGCGCTTTCAGGCCGGTATGAGGAAGCCTCGAAACTGGCTACCGACCGGACTGAGGAGATCCAAACCCTAAAGCAGGTTGGGGCTCAACTCGAAGAGGAGAGCTCGACATTTGCAACCTGGTATGACGAAGCCTCCCTACTTGCTGACGACCTTTCTAAGGAAATCGAAGCCCTGAAGCAGGTCAAAACGCAACTGGAAGAGGAGAGTTCGGCGCTTGCAATTCGGCACGACGAAGCTGCTCAACTGGCCGGCGACCGGGTTCGGGAAATTGAGACCCTGAAGCAAGCCAAAGCGCAACTCGAACAGGAGCACTCGACACTTGCAAGCCGGCATGACGAAATCGTCAAGCTTGTGGCCGACCGAGCAGAGGAAATCGAAGCCCTGAAGCAGGCCAAAACGCAGCTTGAGCACGAAAAATCAGCGCTGTCGGAACGACATGACGAAACTGCCAAGCTGTCAGCGGAACATCTCAAGAAAATCAGTGCGTTGCAACTGCAAATCTGGCGCCACCAGGCGAGTGAGGTCGAAAGGGTCACTCGTCAGCAAACTATGCAAGAAGAGGTAGCGAGGGCTGAAGCACAGATCGACTTGATTAAGGAAGTGTTTCTCGGAGAGCACCGGGCATGACCGAGAAACCAACCTCCACTTTCGATGCCACCCTGATCAAAAGCGATATTCGAAGTGCCGCCATGATCGAAATCCAGTCAGAGCAACGTTTTGTACCTTACGACGAGTACCTGCTCGAACGCGCGCATACACAGTGGCAGTTTGGTGACTGGGGAAGCCTCGCTCAACTCGATTGCAATACGGCGCAGAACCATCCTGATCGCGCTAAGCTGGCTGTGCTCATGGCTGCCGCGCGACTTCAACTCGGACAACTCGTTCAAGCCAGACAATTCATCTGGTTAGCTCGAGAGTGGGGGGCGAGCAAGAAGTTGATCTGCCAGATTCTTGTCTCAGGCGTGCATAACAGCTTAGGGCGTGCCGCAGCTATCGCGGGCAACTCAAAGTGTGCAATTGGGCATTTTGAATCTGCAATCAGGGCTGGCACTCCTGGAGGTGACAGACTTCTGCTAACAAAGGCACGTGTTAACCAGCAATACCACGATCTTGGTTTGCCGGCAGCAGGCTTGGACGATGAGCTGAGCGGCGCTCCCGTTTCACAGAAATTGCTGCGCAGAATCCGCGGTTTCAGCGTCAATCGACTGGCAGATTTCAAGTTGGGAGACGCGTGGGCTGGCAACACGGTTAACACGGTCATATTTCGTCACCACGGCATCCTCACTCATCAAGGCAAGCAATTTACCGCCTTCTATGTGGATACCAACACACTGCGCCTCGTGCAACGCGACCTGGAAACAGATAGCTTCGAGACTTACGATATCGGTGGCACTTACAATCTCTCCGATGCTCACAACACCATAAGTCTCGGCGTGGATCGTGCCAATCACCTTCATATGTGCTACGACCACCATGCCACTCAACTTCGCTACCGACGGAGCATTCGACCCAATGACATTTTGAGTTGGAGCGACGAGTTGCCCATGACGGGCATGGCGGAAGACAGGGTCACGTATCCCTCATTCATACAACCTCATCATGGATTTCCACTGACCTTACTTTATCGTGATGGTGGGCACAACAGAGGTAACGCACGCCTCAAATTCTATGATGAATTGCTGAAAAACTGGACGGACGTCTCCCTGCCTATTCTCAGCGGTAGCGAGTCAAAGCCGTGGACAAGCAACGCCTACTGGAATCATCCAGCTATCGGCAGTGACGGTAGTCTGCACCTTAGCTTTGTGTGGCGAACCCATACGCTAGGCAAGGAAGAGCGGATAAACAACATTAATATCGGTTACGCCTGCTCGCCGGATGGTGGATTGAGCTGGTTTACCTCCAGAGGGCGGAGTTACCAATTGCCTATCACTCAGGTCAATGCGGAGACCGTGCATCCAGTTTCTCCGGGCAGCAACTTGATGAACCAGTGCAGCATGGCGCTTGACGGTCGTAACAATCCGCATATCGTTTTCTATGCGGACGACGCCAATGGTATTCCGCAATACCAGCATTTGCGATTTGACGGACACCGATGGCATCACCAGATCATATCGCGACGGACCCAAGCTTTTGTCTTGCAGGGAGCCGGTACTTTGCAAATTCCGATAAGCCGCCCCGAAATCGTGATTGACCGGCAGGACAATGCCTATGTCATTACTCGAGGGGATCATAGCCAGGGACGGATGGTCGCCACTTTTCTTGCGAGCCCTAGCTACGAATGGTTTCCTGAAAATGTCGAAGTTTTATGGGATGAAGATGTGGGTCTTTCCGAACCCGTTATTGACCGCATGCGTTGGGAGCAAGACAACGTGCTGAGCCTGCTTTTGCAGTACAACGAACAGCCCGATCATGAGGGCGGCCCGCAAACGTCAGATCGGCCGGTCATGCTTGCCGACATTCAATTTGCAACCGCTTAGCCATAAAATTAGAGAGATAAGGTGCGTCAAGTGAATCTACTAAAAAAGGCGAACAAGGAATTTGTCGGGCTCGATTATGAAACTGCTTATAAATCCTATCAGGCAGCGATCGAAGCTATGCCAGAACTGGCAAGCGTCATCAACTTCAACATCGAGTTGATGCGCAGGCGCGGGTACGAGCTCACTCCTCCTGTTGTCGCAGAAAAGAAAACTGAGAACAATGTGGTTCCGCCGATCGTCAGAAAGCTGCCGATTACGGTTCTGATCATCACGTGGGACGTCGGCCACAACTGTTTAGGGCGATCCTATATGCTTGCCGAGGTGGTCGAGCGTATTGCCCGACACTCGCTGCTAGTGGGCTTCCAGTTTCCTAAATACGGCAGCAATGTATGGGAGCCTGTCCGCGAAGGCCGACTTCCAGTTATTACCTTGCCAGGTTCCAACCTGCCTGAGTTTCATCAGAGCCTTGAGCGCATTTCGGCGCGCATTAAACCGGACATTGTCATTGCGTGCAAGCCGCGTCTGCCCTCTGTCGCACTTGGCATGATGATCAAGGAAAAATGGGGCTGTCCGCTCATCATTGATGTGGACGATCACGAGCTTTCATTTTTTAAAAACCAGAATGAGCTGAATGCGCAGGACTTGTTATCTTTACCTGCCGGCGAGATAGCCAATGTCACCGAGCCTTATGCGGAATTGTGGACGCGATTCACGGAGAGCCTCTGCAAAGCCGCAGACGGAATTCTTGTATCGAACGTCGCCTTACAGAAGAAATTTGGTGGAATAATCGTTCCTCACGTAAGGGATGAAAACAGATTCGACCCGTCGAAATATGACAAGCTAAAAATTCGCAGTCAGTACGCGGTACCAGTCGACGCTAAGGTTGTTTTATTTTTTGGAACACCGCGCGTCCACAAAGGAATCAACATTCTCGCCGAGGCAGTGAGCAAGGTGGCCGATCCGGGTTTCCGGCTGGTTTTAGTAGGCACCCCGACCGACAAAAGCGTTTATGCCCAGTTGGACCGATTGGCTATGGGGCGAATCATTTATCTTCCCAACCAGCCTTTCGCGGCTATCCCGGAAATCCTCGCCATGGCTGACATTGTTTGTCTTCCCCAGGACGAAGAGCATGCAATCTCCAAGTTTCAACTTCCTGCAAAGGCGATTGATGCCGTCGCAATGGGCATCCCCTTATTAGTCAGCAATACCCAACCGCTGATGCAATTGGTTGAGGATCAGGTTGCAGAGCTTGTCAGTGTCAAGGACATACCCGCTGCGCTGGAGCGTCTGGCGGGAAAGAAAGAGAGAGTCCAGCAGTGGCAGGACGACGTTCGCGGAAAATTTCTTGGTCGCTATAGCTACACCGCCGCCGCCAGCCAATTACGGCAGTTATTTCAACAGTCCCTGTCACGCAATACGCGAGGCGGCGGCCCGTGGGCGAACGGATTTCATTCAGTAATGCGGCATGCGTTAAGTGCGCATAAGGTGGCTGCTTCGGAACCTCGCGAACATGGTTTTGATATCGTATTGTTCTGGAAACAAAACGATACGAAGCTATACGGCCGTCGTCACGACATGGTAATCAAATACCTTTCGTCGCGACCTGACGTGCGTAAAGTGGTTATTTTCGATGCACCCATATCCGAGTTCGATTTAATTCAGCGTCAACAATCACGTGATGAAGCCAGTCAGCATCGCTGGATCTACGTGAGTACCTATGAAAAATTGTTGGGAAAGCACGACTCACAGAAGACCTCGTACAACGTGTTCGTCTATCCTCCCGGAAAATATAGACGCAATGATTCGGAGCTGACGAAGCCGGATTTGCATGATGGATATTTCCCGTACGTCAGCGATGTGCTGAAGCGGGAGGGGGTGAATGCGGCCGAATCGATCTTCTGGATTTACCCGAAGAATTACTCTGCGCCGGCACTTATCGACTATTTCAAGCCGATGAAAGTTGTGGTTGACGTCGTGGATGACCATCGGGCGTGGCCAGACGTCTCGGCTGCCGAGCATCAGCGTCTGACGGATAATTACAGGCTCACGTTGGCAAAGGCTGATATGGCTTTTGTCAATTGCGAACCGATGGTCGGCGCCATGAAGCCGTTTTACCCCGCAATTCGTCTTGTCCCGAATGGTTGTGATGCAAATCCGTCTAAAATGGAACCGAGAGATAGTGCGGAATTCGAGGCGTTCAAGTCATGGAGCGGGAAAACTATAGGCTTCGTGGGAAATCTTGAGAAGAAGATCGATATTCCTCTTCTGGAGAAAATCGCGAAACGTTTTACAGATTATCAGATCGTGCTTATAGGTTCGACACATTCGAATCCCGATGTACTGCGGCTCAAGCAGTATCCTAACGTGCGGCTGGCAGGAGTGGTGCCTTACGATGAAGTTGGTGCCTGGGTCTCCCGATTTGATGTGGGGATTATTCCTCATTTGAATCTTGAAATGACGCAAAACATGAACCCACTGAAGCTATATGTTTACCTGTCATGGAATGTTCCGATCATCTCCACGGAGATATTCAACGTCGATCGTGGGGCGCGCGCGTTGCGCATCGCTGGCTCTCATGATGAATTTCTAAGTCAGATTTCCGCTGTTATGCAAAATGGAAAAATCGCTGCTGAGAATATGCTTGGTTATGTTCAGCAGAATAGCTGGAACAAAAGATTTGAAAAACACGTGGACGAATTACTTGGCGAAATATTTGAAAACCACGTGGACGAACTGCTAGCCGCTCATTAATGATGTGTCACGACGCTTTTTTTCGAGGTTGAACGTCACGGTGAACTAGGGATGTTTAGCATTCGTCGCAGCGTAAGCTCGCAGATTGTCGGCGGCTCTTATTCGATAGTAGCGTATAAATTTTCAGGGACTTTTTTTTATGTTTAATTTTCTTGGCATGTTGCTCAAAGGGCGGCAGTCGAAACATCTGGTTCTTTTGATGCTGGTCGCTGGTGCTCCTCTTGCCTCGGCAAGTGATTCGGAAGATCTCTTCCACAATCAAGGGGACTGGGCGAAGAGTTGTTTCGCCGCACTTCCTGCCCCTGCGAAGCAGGAAGTGCAGCCGGAGCTATTCCCGGTCGTGATACATGGTACGCCGGGTCGAAACTTCGGCTCCGAGCAGCTTTTTGCACCCGTCGTATCCATTGCGTATCCACTGGCAAATCTAGGTTCTGCTTGTATGACAGGCGACCATGCCGCTTGCCAGCAATTCTCCGATTGGGTTGGGAAGTTGGCTGACACAGACGCCCTGCATTTTGATCGCGAAAAGCATAAAGATAGCCAATCGTCGCTGGTCACGGGCGAGTTGTCGGGTAACAGCACGCTCAGGCCTATCGCCATTTATACGTCGATACTGCGACGGCATAATCTGATCACACTGACTAATCGCAGCACCGTATTCGACTGGATGCGTCGCCGCACGCAGGAATACTCGCATATATCGGGAAAAGAGAGCGAGTCTCAACTTGCACAGAATCTGGTGCTGAATTCTGCAGTTACCCAGTTAGAAGTGGGCATTACGACGTCGGACCCGTCACTGACAAACCCGGCGGAAAAGGTCTATCGCGCTTATATCGATACCATGAGGGCAGACGGAAGTTTCCCGGCAGAATCTCAACGTGGTCAGTCCGCGTTGAAATACGAAAATGACGCAATTGGGTTGCTGGTACTTGTTGCGGAAACTGGACTCGTAAATGGTGCCGACCTTTATGCGTATAAAGGGCCGAACGGAGATATTCATACGGCTATAAAATTCTGGCTTGATGCGTTGCAAAACGAAAATTTGATTGCGCCCTATGCAGCGGCCAATGTCGCGCCAACGGACGCCGCTCAGCCGGGCGGAAAGCAGGCGCTCAATTTTATGAAGCCTCAAAGAGATATGGTGCAGCTGGGATGGATTATCCCTTACGTCAAACATTTTCCGGATAGTGAAAACACCAAAATTATCCGCCTTTTGGTGGCTCACGGCGAGATTCCAGTCCTGAATAACTATGATAGTTTATTAACTGTTTACCCGAAATGCGTGTGGGGAACGCCAGCGGGATTGGTAAAAAACCCATAATCTTCGGATCAGTGATTACGATGTTTGGTTCAAAAGAAACGATCCTGATGAACCTAAGTCGATGAAGAATCGCTTATGCTACTCACTATTGGAAAGTTTGCGATGCGCTGCGAAGTCAAAGGAATATTTGAAATTGTCAAGGAGAAAGGACTTGAATATAGAGTGCTTTCGCCGGCTGTCGATTATTTGCGGCCATCGATAGCTCGATTTACGAACATAAATGAATTTAAGTTTGATAGATCTGACTATCTCGAGTCGCAATATAAAAATCGAAAAATTTCGGTTGATCCGTGTATATGCGTGGATCTGCGGGACGTTATTGTTCTGTTGGACGGAACCATCATTGTCGATGGTTGCATTGTAAAAGATAGCGTTCCCGGGGTGGTTGTGAAGCAGCGGCAGCGCTATAAGCTACTGAGCCCGGTTGACAGTGATGCATGGGAAGTCGACGTCTCAGGCATTGTCAATTCACCGGTCGAGCTCGCAGTATGCACCACCCGTTATGGTATCCAGTACTATGGGTATTGGCTTGCCGAAATTCTGCCTCGTCTTTACGCCGCGCGGAGCGAAATTCCTCCGAACGCCAGCATTTTGATGCCTGCGAACTTTGCATCCCCCCATGACGGTCAGTCGTCTGGCGTGTGGACGGCGATCCAGCAGTCGCTCGAACTCGCCGGGATCGCTTTTGGGTCTGTCATTTCTCTTCCCGAAGCGGGTATGCGTATTCCTAGGCTGCGCTACGTTACCAAGATGGGTCCGACAGACCGAAAAGCGCCAGCCATTTTTGAATGTTTTCGCGAACTGTCAGGACGGATTGGAGCACGGACGAGCGATCGTCGAATCTATGTAACGCGCCATGATGTAGCGGACCGTCGTGTGCATAATGAGGACGAGGTTATGTCTCTGCTTGGCAAGCATGGCTTTGAATACATCCGCGTCTCGGAATATGATTTTGCCGGCCAGGTGGAGTTGTTTTCTTCAGCTTCCGTAATTGCTGGCCCTTTGGGTTCGGCTTTGACGAACATCGCATTTGCGCGCTCAGGTACGGCCATTCTTCCCATGATTCCTGCTCATTGGGACGACATGTTTTTCTACGACCTCGCGGCTTTGGGTGGAATGTACTGGTATGAAGTTCGTGGGCCCTTGAGCACGAACGTCCACAAGTTGTATCACCGAAACGATTTCGAGGTCGATTTGCCGACGCTTCGGCGAGCGTTAGCCCTAATCGAAGAAGACTCCGACCGTACAAGGCCGGTTAGATCCCGCGGGCCGTATCCACTCCCGGCGCAAATCTAGATCAGGTTGGAGTTTAAATATGTTTTTCATGATTTTTCTCCTATCGTCCGCTAACGTACGTGACTCGTGTGAGTCGCGTTTTCGGCGCCTGGATGATTATTGTGCGTCCGGTAGTGTGGTCTGACGGGCGGTCGTGGCCTTCCATTGGCGACAGTGGGGCGATCAGTGGATGCAGATATGGAAACGGCGACACGGTTTTTTGATTGCTTGACAGCTCGAAGCTGAGTCAGTGTCTGACGCGAACAAACAGCTTGAACCCCCTAATTGCCTGTGAGAAATGTGTATGAAAATCGCGATCGCCGGCACCGGCTACGTCGGCCTTTCTCTCGCCGTACTCCTCGCTCAGCACAACGAGGTCATCGCTCTGGACATCGTCCGTGAAAAGGTGGCGTTGCTCAACCACAAGCAATCCCCGATCGAGGACACCGAACTCGAAGATTTTTTGGCGCACAAGCCTCTCAACTTCCGCGCCACGCTGGATAAAGAGGAGGCCTTTGCCGGTGCAGACTATGTCATTATCGCGACGCCGACCGACTACGATCACGGAACGAATTACTTCAACACCACGTGGATCGAGGGCGTTATCCGCGATGTGATGGTCATCAATCCGCAGGCCGTCATGGTGATCAAGTCGACCATACCTGTCGGCTATACTGAGCGCGCGCGAGCAACCCTGGGCACCGGCAACCTGATCTTCTCGCCTGAATTTCTGCGTGATGGTCTGGCGCTGTACGACAACTTGTATCCTTCTCGAATCGTCATTGGCGAGCGCTCCGAACGGGCGGAAATCTTCGCCGATCTGTTGAAGAAAGGGGCCGTCAAGCAGGATATTGCAACGCTGTTTATTGACAGCACGGAGGCCGAAGCGATCAAGTTTTGCTCCAATACCTACCTTGCCATGCGCGTTGCCTATTTCAACGAACTCGACCCCCATGCTGCCCAGCACGGTCTGAATCCACATCAGATCATCAACGGCGTATGCCTTGACCTGCGCATCGGCGCCCACTACAACAGCCCACGCTTCGGTTGCGGCGGCTATTGCCTGCCCGAAGACACCCAGGGACCTCTCGCCAATTGCAGTCATATGCCGCAAAACCTGATTCACGCCATCGTGAAATTGAATGGCACGCGCAAGGATTTCATCGCCAACAGCGTGCTCAAACGGGACCCGAAGGTGGTGGGCATCTATCGGCGGGTCATGAAAACGGAATCCGATAATTTCCGCGCGTCGAATATTCAGGGTGTCATGAAACGCATCAAGGCGAAGGCGGGACAGGTCATCGTGAATGAACCGGCTATGTACGAATCGACCTTCTTCAATTCGATGGTGGTCAACGATCCGCCCGAATTAAAATGGTGTGCGGATTCGATCGTGCCGAGCCGCATGACGAACCATCTCGTCGACGTAGCAGACAATGTCTATACCCGTGACCTGTTCGGCGGCAATGCATGAATGACCAAAGTCCGGCGCGGCTGGAAAGTTCTGCCGTAGCGCTCCCGCGCATCCTGTTCTTCAACGTGAACGGCTCGGGCATGGGCCATCTGAATCGTTGTCTAGCGTATGCGCGGCGCTTGCGGGGACAGGCTCGCCCCTTTTTCTTTTCGCTGGCATCGGCGATCGACATCATCGACGAAATGGGATTCGAGGCGGATTACTTCGTCTCTCCTTATTGGTCGACGAGTTCGACCTTTGCCTGGAATAGCGAGTTGGCAGTTCGATTCGGCCTGGTACTCGAACGCGTTCGCCCCGATGTGATCGTGTTTGACGGAACCTGGCCGTTTCAGGGTTTTCTGTATGCCTGTGAAGCGTATGGCTCGCCGACTCTGGTCTGGTCCAATCGCGGTTTGCTCAAGGCAGCCACGAAAACGGTGCCGATAGACGAAGCGTTGTTCGATCTCGTCATCCAGCCGGGCGAGCTGGGCGCGGACGAAAGCAGGTCGGCACTTGCCGGTGGCGGCGAGCGGATAGTCGTTCCGCCAGTATGTTTGCTGGAAGACGATGAGTTGCTCGACCGTGCCACGGCGAGAGAAGCGTTGGGCCTGGCACAGGAGAGTCTTATCGTGCTCTTCGCTCTAGGAGCGGGAAATCTTAAAGATGTCGCGGGCATCGGGCAGGGTCTGATTCGTGTTTTCGAGTCCGCCGGCTTTCAGGTGGTCTGGGCCCGCGCGCCCATTTCGGTGCAAGACGTCGCGTTGCCGTCAAGCGTACGCTCCCTCTCGATCTATCCGTTAGCGC
Source organism: Burkholderia sp. GAS332 (assembly GCA_900142905.1). NCBI lineage: Bacteria > Pseudomonadati > Pseudomonadota > Betaproteobacteria > Burkholderiales > Burkholderiaceae > Burkholderia > Burkholderia sp. GAS332. The sequence goes on from FSRV01000002.1 coordinate 229,626, forward strand.
GCTATCTGCGCGCCTTCGACGCGTTCGTTGGAGCTGCTGGATACAACACCTGTTGTGAATTGGTTCAGTCGGGCGTTCCTTCGCTGCTGGTCCCCAATGCTGAACTGGCGGACGACCAGGTCCGTCGAGCACAGATGCTGGCGCAGGTGATGCCGGCTGTCGTCTCTGCCTGCGAAACGGAAGAGCAGCGCAATGATGCGTTGCGCGAACTGCTCGACCTGCTGAACGCCGCGCAGACGAATAACGCGGACATTCCCATGAACGGCGCTTCGTTGGCCGCAAAAGAAATTCTGGGTTTAGCCGCGCGCAGGGAGCACAACCATTGAGCGTGATCGCCGAAACCAAAGCATTGAGACGACAGTTGAGGACGCTCGCGGCCACGCCCGAATGGGACTTGCTCGCGCGTTACGATCTGTTGGGGAAAAAGCCTCCGTCCACTTTTAAAGCACGGGTATGGCGACGGATACGCCGCCTGATGTCGGTCGCGGGTCTGATTTCTCCGCATGTGAGTCCCTATCCGTGGATGTCCACTCTCAAGCACCGAGCTGTTACGGCCAATGCAAAGACGTGGTTGATCTGGGCTATCGGCGCGGATCGTGATGAGTTACGCGCCGCGTGCGAGGGTTTCTCGACGAGGCTGCAGAGTGAAGAGGGCATAGCCGCAGTGCTGGTAACGGATGTCGCGGATTTTGCCTATTTTTCGCGGCTGGGATGGCTCGTGGAGTATCTCCCGAACCTGAGCGGCGAAGGGCAATCCTATAAGCAGAGAAAGCAGACCTACCTTGCGTGGCGCTATCGCAATGCCTGCATCGTTCCGCTTAGCGCCGGACACGCAAGCGAGTCGGAGTGGAATGCAGTGCTGAAAGTGAGTTGAGAATGACGGAAAAGAATCGCTACGCCCTATTGACGGTGGATACCGAAGCGTTGCCAAAACGTGCATCGCATGATCACGTCAAGCGATTGATGTGGGGCGAGCATGAAGGAGGAACGGCGGGGATCAGGGAAATGGCCTCGATTGGCGATGAGTTCGGCGTCAAGCACGTTTTTTTCGTCGATCAATGCGGCGCCTGGTCGTACCTCAACGAAACGCTGGAGGTCGTGCGGTGGTTGGATTCCGTTGGCCAGGACGTTCAGCTTCACACCCATCCGGAGTATTTGCCCGATACCTTTTGGGCCGAGCATGGTCTTGCGCGCCGGCCGCAATATATGAATCAATATACCGAGGACGCGCGTGCTGAGTTCGTCATCAAACATTTCGGCGAACTGCTTTCGAAGGAAACCGGCAAACCTGTACTGGCGCACCGGGCAGGTTCGTTTCGCTGGAATGCGTGCACGATTCGCGCGCTCAAAACCGCGGGCGTGCAGTTGTCGTTCAATAATTCCGTTTGCGCGGTCCATGCAGGGCAGTGTGTCTACAGCGAGCAGACGAATCTGCCATACATGTGGTCGAACGGCGTGATCGAATTGCCCATGACGGAGAAGAGAATCTTGCCGAAGGTTGGCAAAGACGAATGGTGGGCTCGCCTGACCTATCCGGAATCGTCCTATTTCCGCTTTCGCCCGTGGTGGGGCAAGTTGCTGTTCGACGCACTGAGCGGTAGCCCGACGTTCTCCATTTTTCTGCTGCATTCCTGGTCGTTGCTGTATTGGGACGAGAAAGGTTACGCGACTTACCGCAACGATCAACGCACCGAGGGATACAGAAAACTACTGTCGCGTCTGACCAAAGACTACGACGTCATCACGACTGCGGAATTTCTGGATCTGCACGCGCGCGGCAAGATCAAGACCACGCATACGGTCGATCTCGCACTGGCGGAATTGAATCAGTCCGGGAAAGTACGGGCATGAGCGGCGCGTTAGATTCCGTGCAAACGTTCGTAAGCGAACCGGTCCTGGCCTTGAATCGCTGGATCACCGTCCGTGCGCTGGAGCGCAAGTTGAGGCAGCCCGTTGGCGCGATGCCGTTCCAGCCAGACTCGGCAAGCATGCTGTACGTGGCTGCGAGCGCCTTGCCGTACCACACGAGTGGTTACACGACGCGCACTCATGAGGTCATTCGGGCACTCGGTTCGGCGGGCGGCCGCGTGCATGCGTTGACAAGGCCGGGTTATCCCGGCGACCGTTTCGATCGCCTGCACGACACCGCGGGCAATGAGACGCAGGTTGGCGAGGTGCGTTATCTGCATGCAACGGGGCCGGCCAATAACCGGCCGGTTCTGCTCTATGCTATGCAGGCGGCGCGTGTCGTGGCCCACTGGGCCAAACACCATAGGGTGTCGGTGATCCATGCCGCGTCCAACCATGTCAATGCGTTGCCGGCACTGCTGGCCGCTCGCCAGTTGGGGATTCCCTTCCAGTACGAAATGCGCGGACTGTGGGAGCTCACCCGGATTTCACGTATGCCGCTTTACGAGGAAAGAGAGGGTTTCAAACAAGGACTGCAACTGGAAGGACTGGTTGCGCAGCATGCTGACCGGTTGTTCGTGATCTCGGAGCAGTTGGGCCGCTTCGCCCGGGACCGATGGGGAATTGCTGAGGAACGTGTGTTCCTGTTGCCGAATTGCGTGGAGCCCGTGCGCTTTTCGTCCCTGCCCGCGCAGGACGTCGAGCCGAACACGATCGGCTATGCAGGCTCGTTGATGGCCTACGAAGGCCTGGATACACTGATCGACGCCGTTGCGCTCTTGCGCACCCGCGGAGAGCCGCTGAAGGTCTATCTCGCTGGAGATGGGGAGGCGCGTCCAGCACTCGAGGCTCAAGTAAAGCGCCAGGGATTGTCCGGGCAGATACGTTTTTTTGGCCGGATGTCGCCGGCAAAGGCGCATGAGATGATTGGCCAGTGCGCACTCGTGTGCCTGCCGCGCAAGCCGTTCCAGGTCTGCGAGATCGTGCCGCCCATCAAGCTGGTGGAGGCCATGGCAATGGGCAAGCCGGTTATTGTTCCCGATTTGCCGGTGTTTTACGACGAAATGGGCGCGAACCCAGCGGGCTGGTTTTTCAAGGCTGGCGATGCGGCAGATTTAGCGCGCGTGATCGACTCGGCACTCGCCGATCGTACGGCGCTGACCGCATTCGGTGAGCGTGCAAAAGAATATGCGACTACGCAGCGCAACTGGTGCGATTTTGTCATGCAGGCACTGCCTCACAGTGCGAGGATGGGCTGAATGGTCGGCAGAGTCATTAGAAAATTGGGTTCACTCGTCTACGACTATCCGAAGGTTTCGGAGGATACAGCGCGGGACGGGCGCTTTGGCCAGTTGAAAATCGCGCTGGTCGCAGATTATTTCACGGCCGATTGTCTCTCCGCGGAGTGCCGGATACGGACCATGACGCCTGCCAATTACAAGGACGTCATTGGCAACTGGAAACCTGATCTCGTCCTTGTCGAGTCTGCGTTTCACGGCGTGGACGGCAGTTGGCGCTACGAACTGGCGAAGCAGCCCAGAGCTTTACGCCTGACGAAACCCAAGGCAATTTTTCGCCTCGTTAACTTCGCCAAACAGGCGGGCATTCCAACTGTTTTCTGGAACAAGGACGACGGCCCTTTCTTCGACGCGTTCATTGACGTGGCAAAGGTGTTCGATTACGTCTTCACGACGGACGCGGAGTGTCTCGACCGGTATCGGCGGCAGGTGCCTGCGCAGGTGCCGGTGAATACGCTGATCATGCCGTATCAGCCGGCTTTTCACAGCTTTACGGGTTTTAACTTCACGCGCAACGAGGTCTGCTTTACGGGCAGTTACTACCGGCGCATTCTGAACGAGCGGCGCCGTTTTCTCGACATGGTGTTCGACATCTGCGAGCAGAATCATATGCGGATCAACGTTTTCGACCGGAATCACGACAGGTTGTCCCGGCACCTCGAGTTCCGCTTTCCGAAGAAGAACCAGTTGCGCGTGCATGGAAAAATGCCTCACCGGGAAACGGCGCTTATCTATAAAGCGCATGCCGTCTCGCTCAACGTCAATTCGGTGACGAGTTCGGAGACCATGTTTTCGCGCCGGCTGGTCGAAATTCTGGCCTGTGGCGGCATTGCTGTGACAAACGCCGGCCGTGCCGTCGATCGGTATTTTCGCGACTTTTGCCACGTAATGAATACGCATGAAGAGGCGCGAGAACTGTTTGCCCGGCTCCGGCACGGCCCCTCGCAGGAAGACAGGGATCGCGCCGAGGCAGGGGCGATCTATGTAAGGCAAAACCACACCTGGGCACATCGGTTGGAAGAGATTTGCGCCGTCGTGAAGCTTTGAGGAACTGATCGCGATGCTTGCGTTGTTTTCCTGGCTTCTTCAGTCGGTTTTCCTGATCGTGGTGGTCTATTTTGCGCTGTACGTCGTGCTCGAACTGCGCGTCTTTCTGATCTCGCGGAATGTCGAGCAGCGCAAATTGACGTCGCTCGCGTGTCACGCCGTACACGAAGCGAAGCTTTGGCCGTCGGTGAGTGTTTTGCTGCCTATCTGCAACGAGTCCGACGTGGTCGAGCGGCTGATCGATGCTGCCTGTCGATTGCGCTACCCGGCGGAGGCGCTGCAAATTCTGGTGCTCGACGATTCGTCGGATAAGACCACCGCGCTTGCGCGTTCCAAAGTCGACCACTATGCAACCCAAGGCGTCAATGTCCTTTTTATCAAGCGCCCGAACCGCAAAGGTAACAAGGCGGGAAATCTGGTCAATGGCATCCGGCAGTCTTCGGGTGAATTCTTTGCCGTCTTCGACGCGGACTTTGTGCCGCCAGTCGACTTTCTGCTGAAAACCATACCTTGCTTCAAGGATCCGGAACTGGGATTCCTGCAGACAGGGATCGGCTACGAAAATCGCGATGTATCGTTCCTGACGCGCTTTCAAGCTATGGAAATGGGTCATCAGCAATACGTGACGGTCGGCTTAAGTGAAGACGGCGATATGGCCTCGCTCAGCGGAAGTTCGTGCGTGTGGCGTAAAGCGTGCGTCGACGCTCTCGGCGGCTGGAGTACGTCGACGGTTACGGAAGACGTAGACCTCGGTTACCGGGCCCAATTCGGCCACTGGAAATATGCCTACCTGCGTGATGTGGTTTCCATGTCGCGGCTACCGGAGTCCATCAGCGCATTTCGCATTCAGCGCGAGCGCTGGGGGCGCGGCTTGATCCACAGCGGATTCAAGCATGCGAAGGAGATGCTCCTGCAACGCATGCCGCTGATAAAAAGAATGCACGCCTTTTCCATGATGTTCTCTTCCGTGCTGCTGGCTTCGATCTATGTGCTGATCATGCTGAGTTTGCCGTTGACGGTCCTCGTTCATTTCGGTGAGGAAAGCATGCGCTTGGGCACATTGGCGTTCTTTGTGCTCGTCGGGATCTGGGCACTCGTCAACGCGTTCGGTGCGCGCAAAGGCGCAAGATTCGACGCTAAAACGAGTTTCCTGCAAGACCTGTGGAATACCTACCGCTATATCGCCATGTTTCTGCCGATGGCCTGGTATTATTTCGCTGGCGGCGTGCGGGCGCTTTTGGGTATTCATGAAGATTTTCACCGTACGCCAAAGGGTAAGAGCGCATACCGCGCGGTCATTCCCCGCCTCGACTCTGTCCTGCTGGCGGGAGATTTTTTTACCTTTTTCTATTCGCTGACGGCGATTGTGGTTGCACTTCACACCGGTCATTATTTTTTGATTCCGCTGAATGTGACCTCATGTGTTGGTTTTGGAATGGTTCTCTACTGGACCTGGAAAGAAAGAAATGTGCGATAGCGAGTTGCAACCGACACCCGGCAACGACGCCTCCATCTTGTTCGGCACGCTGCCACGCAGGCGGCTGCGTTCGCGTCGTCTGCCGGCACAACTGGAATCGGTGCGGATGCGACTTGCCGCGCGCCGCGGAGTGTAATGCGAATGCACGGTAGTGCGCGTTCCGACTGGCCGGATTCCATCGGACTCAGGCGGTCGGCTATGGCGTACGGAACGGGTGATCTCATAGGTTAGACGTCTAGGGGCGGCACACCATGCTCGTCACGCCGCGAAGAAGCGCGCAATGCTTCGTCCATTTCCCGTTGCAGTTCGCTATGTCTATCAAGGGAGCTCCGGCTTTAGCATTCGCAGCAGTACGCGCTGAAGAGACGTGTCACGTTACAGAGCCACGAGTGTTACGCCGACATTACGCCAGATTTCCTCCATTTTGTTTTGGTCGATGAGGCACCTTGTCTTTGCTAGGCCGCCTCCAGTGTCACCGAGGGAAAGAATAAGGCCCTCGCTGGGCGAGCTGCAAAGCCGCTCGCAATCTATTATCGACGCGGCGTCGAGCACGTCGAATTAGATTTCCGGAATATTGGCACAGTCCTTGCCTGTTAATTTCACAAAGGCACCCGGACGACCGAGGTACTGTCGACAGTAGGTTGTCCACGGACCTTGGCGAAGTCGACATTGACTAAGCAGACCTTGAAGCGGTGACCTGTAGATTGTGGTTTCGGTGGAGGAGAGCAATGAAAGCAAGCAATGGGACCACAAGCGACTCTGCACGTTTGAGTATCTCTCGTCATGTTAAGAAATTTGGTCACGAAACGGTCATCGTCGTGCCGCAGATGCTCGCAGGAAGAGCGCCGACGTGACTCGGGCTGAGATCGAGAAAACATCTTGCGAACATTGTCCGCAACGAGACGCTTGTGGAGGAGATGTTACGTAGTGCATCGGGAATCGCTGCGGGCCAAACTGCCGCATCGACGTCCGTTGTTTGTGTCGGATCGCATCGCACCGCACCGCACCGTTACATCACCGCTCGCCAATTAGCTCGTCATGAAGATGCACAAAGAAGCAGGCCACGTCGAAAGATGGTGGGTGGGCTACGTGAAGCGCGCTCTGTATGCCATGCAGCGCTGGACTTTCTGGCTCGACATCAAGATCGTCGTGCCGGTGCTACGGATTGGATTGGTGGGTGGCAACGTTTATTGAACGCCGCCTTATCTCGCTCCTGAATCAACTCAATTTCTTTCGAAGTGTAATGCATGAACCTGACGATTATCGGTAGTGGCTATGTAGGCCTCGTGACGGGCGCATGTCTGGCCGACATTGGCCACGACGTGTTCTGTCTCGACGTCGATCAGCGCAAGATCGACTTGCTCAACAACGGCGGCGTGCCGATCCATGAGCCGGGTCTGCAGGAGATCATCGCGCGCAATCGCAAGGCAGGTCGCTTGACGTTCTCGACCGACATTCAGGCCGCGGTCGCGCACGGCGACATCCAGTTCATCGCGGTGGGCACGCCGTCGGACGAAGACGGTTCCGCCGACCTGCAATACGTGCTGGCCGCCGCGCGCAATATCGGCCGCCACATGACGGGCTTCAAGGTGATCGTCGACAAATCGACGGTGCCGGTCGGCACGGCGTCGCGGGTGCGCGACGTGATCGCGGCGGAGCTGGCCGAGCGCCGCGCCGGGCACATGTTCTCGGTGGTGTCGAACCCGGAGTTCCTGAAAGAGGGCGCAGCGGTCGACGACTTCACGCGCCCGGACCGCATCGTGCTCGGCTGCGACGAGGACGTGCCGGGCGAAAAGGCCCGTGAACTGATGAAACGCCTATATGCGCCGTTCAACCGCAATCGCGAACGCACGCTGTATATGGACGTGCGCTCGGCCGAGTTCACCAAGTACGCGGCCAACGCGATGCTCGCCACGCGCATCTCGTACATGAACGAACTCGCGAATCTGGCTGACCGCGTCGGCGCGGATATCGAAGCGGTGCGCCGCGGCATCGGTTCCGATCCGCGGATCGGCTACGACTTTCTGTATGCCGGTTGCGGCTACGGCGGTTCGTGCTTCCCGAAAGACGTGCAGGCGCTGATTCGCACGGCCGCCGACCATAAGGCCAACCTGCGCATTCTCGAAGCGGTGGAAGCCGTCAACGACACGCAGAAAAAGATCCTCGCGCACAAGATCGTCGATCGTCTGGGCGGAGACCTGTCGGACCGCACCTTCGGTGTGTGGGGGCTCGCCTTCAAGCCGAACACGGACGACATGCGCGAAGCGCCGAGCCGTCCGCTGATCGCCGAACTGTTGCGCCGTGGCGCGCGTGTAAAGGCCTACGACCCGGTCGCAATCGACGAATCGAAGCGCGTTTTTGCGCTCGACCTGAAGGACGTGCCGCAACAGCACGCGCGTCTGTCGTTCGTGAACGAGGAGATGGAAGCGGCCGAGGGGGCCGATGCACTCGTCATCCTCACCGAATGGAAAGTCTTCAAGAGTCCCGACTTTGGGTCGCTCAAGGAGAGCCTCAACACGCCGCTGATTTTCGACGGCCGCAATCTGTACGAGCCCGACGCGCTGCTGGAACTCGGGATTGAGTATCACGCGATCGGCCGCCAGCATGCGCTGCGTAACGCGCCGGCATGGGTTGGTGTAAAGGCTCTAGTGCAATTTGGGGATTGAGCCAGAGTGAGGGGTTTGAACGCGGGAAGCGGAATGGCGAAGAAGCTGAGAGATTTTGACGATCTGTTCAAGGGTCGGCAAGTTGAACGTGAACTGATCGTTCTCTGTGTACACGGGCACTCCTGCTACAAACTCTCGTGCCTGCGTGTCAAAGACCGTACTCCGTCGATAATTTGTCACGTCGGTACTCGACGCATGAGGGGTTTTCACTAAGGCGGCATTCCTCTAACTGCCTTCATTTATTCGCACCACTACCATTTCATCCTGGATCACTGCCGCCTGTCATTCCATAACCGCAATCACTGTGAGAAAATAAACGGAAATAGACGCTCAGCTGACGAACTTGCATTGTCGCCCTTGTGCTTCGAGCGCCCAGTGCAGTATTTTTTTGCGTTCTTTGAAGCAGGGCGCCAGCAGGTCAAGTATTCCGAACGGAACCTCTGCGCCTAGAACCTCTGCGGGTGTCACACAGTGCGCGAACGTCGTCTTGGTCCCCGAGCTAGGGTTTGAGTTTTTACGCATCTTTGGCAGCCATCCAATCTGGCCTATAAATCGCTGGTTAACGCCGTGCTGTTGCTTCTGCGTGAAATCAGCTAGCTAGACTAGTAAATTAACTTATGCAAAAAAATCCAGCCGGACAAACCATTAACAGTCCGCGTTACAGTCAAATAGCACATGCCGTAGCTGCGATTCGCGCAAGCGGTGCGACTCGTCAGGAAGCATCCCACTTCGCTTGCAGAAAACTCCTCGACGAATTAGGAGAGATGCCTACGACTCGCGTCGTCCGAGACATTACTGGGTGGGGATCTCATTCGGACGTGCAACAGGACGTCAAATCTTTCATGCGGACGCTTCGCTCGCACGGACCTGCGCCCTTTCCGGAAGCGAAGTTGCCCACAAACGTTCAGGCGGCTTTTCGAGAGGGAATACTTGAACTCTATGCCCACGCCCGGGCGGAAGCTGCGAGAGCGTTTGAAGATGCACGAGAAGCCTTTGACATTGAGAGGAGGGGGTTTGCGGAGCGTGAGCGAGAACTAAAACTTAGAATCGCGGCTCTGGAGGAGGACAACCAGGTTATTACAGAACGCCTTGATGGCTTGCTGAGTCTTCTCGTGCTAACGACGAAGCCCGACGAGTTGCCGGGGGCTCTGATGTGATGGACGACTCCCGCTAAACGGCGAGAGATTTATGCCAAAGTGGACTGGTCGTGATGTCTTACTCTTGGCCCTTCCGAAAACCTGTGACGAGGTTGATGCTGACGAGATGCGCGAACGTTATTGTGATTCAAATGCCCTGTCTTGAGAGGACGGCCGCGTCGAGAATGGCAAGTCTCACCAACATACCGAGCGCCGCGGAGACGCCAACTTTCCCGCGCGCGTAACCGATAGCGGAGCTGGCATCTTCCGTAGCCAGCGCTAATGTTGTGCTCTCATTCGTGGGCCGTCTCGAGCCAAAATACGCATGTCAGCCGCACACTTTACATCTCGCCTTTAACGCGAAGCGAAACTGCAGGTAGCCGCCGCTTCGATTGCCACCCGCCTAAACGAGTCCCGCCCGTTCCGCCTCAAACCGATCAAGCTCCCCAAGCAAACGCTCGATCTGGAACGTCTGCAAATTGGTTAAGGGGAATTCATCCTGTATTCGTTGTAGCCGCTTTCGCCAATATGCTGGTGGCAGCACGGGTTCACCACGAAAGGCGCGCAGCGATGGCGCCATCACACGCGCTACGTGCGCGATGTCTTCATCCATTGTCATGCAGGAACCCCGGAAGACCTCGTTGTTTAGTTTTGGCCTTGTTTTATGGGCGCGCTTGGGGGAAAGTGGGTTGGTCGTTGGTGCGCAAGCGCCGACGCCAATGGTAAGAAAACACAGTCGTTCGGTCAAGCTTTCTGACCACAATTTGTGTCGGCAGTGCGTCGAATTGTCCTTCATCTTAGGGGGCGTTTCGATCATGCGACGGTTCCATGCGGTCGCTCTGTTGGTCCCGAGGCAAAGGTAATGCTAGTGGCGCAATCGTTTTAACGCATCGCGTGTCAAACGGCGCAAGTGAGTACCTCCACACCTGAAGACTCAGGTAGAAAAAGGGGCGCGGCCGATGGGAGTGCTAGCGGCATCGGAACCCAAACCCAAACCTGACCCGCTTAAAGCGCATTACTCCGCGGCGGAAGCGTCTCGGCTTGCGACGGGGCTCCGTCGGGCACCCACTCCGCCTCCGGATAGCTAATCCGCACCGGCGGCACAAACCACGCAAGACACAACCCGATCAACGCAGCCGCGCCGGCCACCAGAATCCCAATATGAATCGACTGCACAAGCGCATCCCGCGCAGAATTCATCATCGCATCGCCCGCATGTCCCGCGCTCACCAGACGATTGATCAACGCCGCCTGCTCCGCGCGGTCCACCAGCAGCTCAGGACTTGCGAACGACTTGAACCACTGCGTCGCCTGATACGAGGCGAGCGAGCGATGCACCCCTTGCGTATAGAGATGCCCGAGCAACGCACCGGTCATCACCGTGCCGAGCATCCCACCGAACGTGCGAAGCGATTGCAGCAGCGCAGTTGCCGCACCGAGCTGATCACGCGCGACGATCTGCTGCGAACAGACCGTCAGACTGGTCGCCACCAGACCGAGTCCAAGACCGCTGATCCCCATGCACGACATCCACACCAAATGCGGCTCAGTACCTCTAAGCACGATCACGCTCAAACACGCCAGCGCGGACAGCGCGAAACCGACATACATGATGCCGTTCGCGCGACGGATTCGTGTGACGATACGATTGTTCACCACGCTACCGACAGTGGTGCCGAGCAGCAGCGGCGTGATCAGCATGCCCGAGTCATGCGCGGACATCGCATAGCCGCCCTGGAACAACAGCGGCACATAAAACACCAGTGAAAACAGGGCGAAACCGCCGAGTACCGACATCGCGAAGAGCGCGGAGAGCTTGCGGTTCAACAGCATATCCACTGGAATGATCGGATACTTGATCCTCCGCTCCCAAAGCCAGAGCGTTAGCGTAAAACTCCCCGCAACGACGGCCAGCACGATCGTTATCGTGTCGACGCCGTACTTCGGAAACAATTCGATCAGCAGTTGCAGCGAGCCGAACGTGACGGCGAGCACGAATGCCCCGAGCCAGTCGAGCCGCACGGGACCCTTGTGCCGCAGATGGAGCAGCGGTGGTAGAAAGCGCTGCACGAACAGCAGCGACACCAGGCCGACCGGTACGTTGACGAAAAACACCAGCCGCCAGCCGCCGTATTGCGTGAGGATGCCCCCGAGCGTCGGCCCGACCATATTGGCGATGCCGAACGCGGACGTGACGAACACGAGCCAGCGCAGCCGCAGCTTCGGATTGGGGAACAGATCGGCGACGGTGGCGAACACCGTGCCGATCAGAATGCCGCCGCCTATCCCCTGCAGGCCGCGCGAAATCACCAGCAAGAGCATGCTGGTGGCGAGGCCGCACAATACCGAAGAGCCGGTAAACAATAGAATGGCGGCGATCAGAAACGGCTTGCGGCCGAACAGATCCCCCAGCCGCCCGAAGATCGGAATGGTGATCACCGAAGCCAGCATGTACGCTGTCGCGACCCATGCGTATAGATCGAAGCCCTTCAGATCGGCGACGATGCGCGGCAGCGCCGTGCCGACGATAGTCTGATCGAGCGCCACCAGCATCGAGACGAAGGCAATGCCAAGCATCGCCAGCAGCGACTCGCGAAACGGCAGCAGTTGTCCGCTGGGTGGAGGCGTGTCGAGACTGGGCGGCATCACGGTCCTATTTGCGGTCTTATTGGTGTACTTACTTGCGCGCGGCCTGACGCGCACCCAATGCCGCGCCGAGGTCCTCGTCCGTCATCGCGGGGACGATGCTCATCGTCAGTAAATCGCCCCATTCGAGCGCCAGCGCCGACAGTCCGCGCGAATCGTCCGCCTCGACAATCGCAACGCCATGCAATCCGCCGATCGCGTGCCAGCGCCCCAGCATTGTGACACCCTCCGGCGACTGGCCGCCGGTTTTCATGAAGCGCTCGATGACGGCATTTTCCGCCGTTGGCAGGCCCTTCCATTGCACGATGAATTTCATTGCATGTCTCCAATATGAATGGGCAGTGGCGGCTCGTGGCGCGCCGTCATCGCCGCTCGTGCTGCGCGACGCTTTTGTATGCCCTGCGCCGCGAACACTTCTGCGCCAGGTTGCTGTCTGGATAGCGTGTGCTATCGGTGAACGGCATAAAACCACGTGGCATCCTAAACATCATAGATGAGGGCACGATCGCTAACGTCGCCGCGTGCGGACATTCGCCAGGTCGATTGAACAATGCGTCTGCCGCCGGGGAAGCGTGGCGGGCGCGTCTGTTTCCAATTGCAGGTATCTCACGCGTCCTACTAGAGGAACCTCTTTTAGTACGGCAGCCGAAGATGTCGGTATCGATCTGGCCTGAAGTGCGCCATGCAGTGTGCCGGCACGCATGCGAACGGCCAGCGCACAAGGCGCGTATGCATCAAACGAAAACGGCACGCGCGTTAAGCGCATGCCGTTGCTTCGAATGTTTGGGTCCGAGGCTAGCCGCGCGGCGAATTGCGCGGCGCTGTGGCGGCGGGCACTTCGGCAATGGTCTGATGTGCCGCAGGAAAGCCCGGCGGATAGTCGACGACGCGTACGGAACCCGGTGCCACCTGAACGGCGACGCTCGCACGCGCACCGATCCGTGCGCCGCCGACAATGGCGGCCATCGCCTGGCGGTCGAGTTCGACGCTGTCGGTGAGGTCTTTGATAACGAGCTTTGCCATGGCGGCTCCAGCGATCAGGCGAGGGCGGCGGTTGGCGCGATTCTCCAGTCGCCGCCCGGGTGTGTCTTTAAGTGTGCGGAGGTCTCGTCGCACTATCAGTATAGGAAATCTGCTTGCAGCTCGTCTGTCGGATGTGACCCGGTCGCAGTAGGGAAGCCCCCGGCCCCACGCTACCGCACGCCGTTAAACGTTGGCGTAGTTGGCGCCGAACAAAGACGGACTAACGTTCAAGTCCAACGGCACGAAGCCGGCGCCGATCACGCCGATGTTGTTGAGAGCGGCAACGTTGACAGTTTGTACCTGGGTGAGGTTCTGGTTCACTTTGACGCTGACGTTGGCGATGCCGCTCAGGCCGGGCATCGACGGCAGGCCGGGCACGCTGCTGCCGGTGCCGCCGGCCACCGCCGACATTGCGTGGCGGTCGAGCTCGCGGGTGCGGGACAGATCGCGAATCATGAGGGATGACATGGTGATTCTCCAAAGGTGCGCGGAAGACGGGCGTGATCGGGGCGAAGCGGAGATTGCCGAAGGCCTCTTCGCTTCGCCGAATCAGGCCTTAAACGTGGATGTTGTTGCTCGACGTGACGGAGGGATTGATCGTCGAGGTGATGCCAGTGGCGAACGCGACGTTGTTGCCGTTGGCGCTCTGGATGTTCATCTCGTTGCTGATCAACTGCGTGGCGTCGACGTTCTTGCTGTTGTTCGGCGCGATCACGGGGCTGATGTTGACGAACGAGCTGGAGGAGTAGGGGTAGCCGTAGCCGAGGCCGCCACGCACGGCGCGCATAGCCTTGCTGTCGAGTTGTTCGGTGATGGACAGGTCTTTGATCATCAGCGTGTTCATGGTAAATCTCCTGGAAAGAAACATCACAGTCTTGCGGTTGGGTTCGAGCATCTTGTCTGCTCGAGTGTCACTAACGCATGGGCTGTGCCAGTTTTAATCTCATCTCCTAAGAAAGTTGGCGAAGGCTTTACACACAAGGCTTTCGCGTCACACCAACGCGTCGAAGCCCCATTGCAGCCGCGAGCAGACAATCAGCGAGTGATGGCGCTTACCCAACAACGCACCGCATTCTGTCGGCTGTCGCAAGACACTTGCCGGCAGTGCGCGCAGCGGGGCAATCCTGGTTTGCGAAAGCGCAGGTCGGGGGCTAGTATCGAAGCGGCACATGTAACTGGTTACGACAGGTTTTCAATCAGCCCGAGGGGCTCCGGTCGCATGCGATCCGGCCCAACGGCAGCGGCGGCGCTTCGCACAAATGGCTAGCCTTGCGCGTGTGATTCGCGACTATCAGAACGGCGATCTGTCACGTGACGAGTTCGTCGCTCAACTCGACAGCACGTTGACGACCGAAGGACTCGGTCCCACGCAGCTGCTGGAGATGCTCGGCGCGGCGCATCGCAGAGCCCCTCTGCCCGACGATCTCTACGCGGAAGTGCGGCGGCGCATCGAACAGCTGCGGGTCTCGAACGTGGCAGCGGGCGGCGAGGAAACCGGTATGCAGACGACCGTCGAGATACCGTCGGTACGCTCTGCGAGTGCTGCAAGCCCGGCAGGCGCGGCGAGCGCCGGCGGTGCGGCGGGACATGATCAGATCAAAGGCACTGGCGATACGCTGAACAACCGTTTCGTCCTCGAGGAGTGTCTGGGCGTCGGCGGAATGGGCACGGTGTACAAGGCGCTCGATTTGCGCAAGCTCGAGGCGTCGGATCGCAAACCGTATGTCGCGATCAAGGTGCTCAACGTCCAGTTCCGCGGCAACCCGAATTCGCTCGTCGCGCTGCAACGCGAGGCGCGCAAGGCGCAGGTGCTCGCGCACCGCAACATCATCACGGTGTACGACTTCGACCGCGACGGACCGATCGTCTATCTGACGATGGAGTACCTGACCGGCAAGCCGTTGAGCCAGCTATTGCGCACGCCGGGGTATAAGGGGATGCCGGTTCGCGCCGCGCTGCCGATTGTGCGCGGCATGTGCAACGCGCTCGCCTATGCACACGAGCACGGCTTCGTGCATTGCGATTTCAAACCCGCCAACGTCTTTCTCACGACAAATGCCGAAGTGAAGGTGATCGACTTCGGCATCGCCCGTGTTTTCCAGCGGCCCGAGGAGGAGAGCGATGCAACGGTCTTCGACCCCGGCAGTCTCGGCGCGTTGACGCCCGCGTATGCGAGTCCGGAAATGATCGAGCATCGCGAGCCGGATCCACGTGACGATATCTACGCGCTCGGTTGCATTACCTACGAGTTGTTGACGGGCCACCATCCGTTCGATCGATTGTCGGCGACGCAGGCTCGCAATGCGCAGTTCAAGCCGCAGCGTCCGCCCAATCTCGATGCGAAACAGTGGCGCGCGTTACGGGCCGCGCTTTCGTTCGATCGCAACACGCGCATGCCGAGTGTCGCGCGTTTTATCGCGGAGTTCGACAACGAAGCGCGCGCGGAGAAGTCGGGTACCTTGGTCAAGGCGGGGTTCGCGGGTTTCGCCGTGGTGTGTGCCGCGGCAGTCGGGGTGTTTGCCTTGCGGTCGGCGCCGGATCGGCAACGTGGCACGCAGCCGGCTGCGGCGGCTTCGGAGGCGGCAGCGGATCAGGGGGCTTCGGCGGAGACGCCTGTTGCCACCGCAACGATAGCGAGTGCGTCTGGGTCACCTTCAACTGCCGGGCCGACCGCGGGGGGCACTGGAAGGCCGACCGCGGGGTCATCTGTCGGGACAACCGCAGCGCCTACCGCAGCCGCAGCCGCAGCCGCAGCCGCAGCGTCGCTCGGGGCATCACCCCCGGTGCAACCTCCAGCGCCGCCCGTGCCGCCCGTGCCGAAACCCGCGCTGACCCTGGCCGCCGTCGCGCCGGTGCTGGCGCAGGTACCATGCTCGGCGCTGTCCGCTTCGACGCAGGACCACGCCTTGACGGTGCGCGGCTATATCTCACAGCACTACGGCGCGGCTCGGCTGAAGGACACGCTGACCGCATTGCCGGGCGTCGATACGCTGACGCTCCAGGTCGAGCCGGTCAGCGACGACAAATGCGACACGATCAAAGCGCTCGCCCCCTATTGGACCCGCAACTGGCAAGCAGGGCACCTCGCGTCGCTGCATGTGCGGCCGCCCGGCGGGCAGTTGAGCGAGGGCGATCCGCTGGTCGTCGACGTGACCACGCCTGCTTACGACTCTTACGTGAACCTCGACTACTACCAGCTCGACGGCAGCGTCGTGCACATGGTGCCGAGCCCACGTGCGAAGGACAATCAGGCACCCCCGCACTACGCGGCCACGATCGGCAGCGCGGGCGACTGGATTATTTCGAAGCCGTTTGGATCGGAGATGGTGGTGCTGTTGATTACACCTGCGCAGCTATTCGACAAGCCGCGGCCCGAAAGCGAATCACGTGCCGATTATCTGCGCGCACTGAATACGCGGCTCGCGCAGATCGCCGGCAAATACGGTCAGGATCATATCGTCGCGGACTTCGCGCCGATCACGACGAAGCCGCGCACACCTTAAGCCGCACACCCCTTAAGCGGCACGCTGGGGCCGTCCGCAACCGATGAAGCACGCGCGGCCACGGAAGTGCGCGCAGCTCCGGAAGTACGCGTCCCGCCGCCCTCCCAACACCCGCATTACTTAAGATCCTTGACCACCCTGAAGCCATCCTGCGACTGGCGCACGCTCGCGCTGTACTTGAAGCGTGTCGCGCTCAACATGTAGTTCCCACCTTCACGCCACGAGCCGCCGCGAATCACCCGCATGTCGCAACTGGGACTGTCCCACGCATGGCCGTCGGCGGGTGCACCCTGGTAGGAGTTGTGCCAGCAATCGGCGACCCATTCCCAGACGCTGCCGTTCATGTCATACAGGCCGACCGGATTCGGCGCGAACGAACCGGCGGTCTCGGGCCCGTCCTTGTGCCAGGGATCACCGCAGTCCTTGCAATTGGCGTTGCCCTTGCGCATCTGATCGCCCCACCAGTATGTCGTTGTGGTGCCGCCCCGGTCCGCGTATTCCCATTCGGCCTCGGTGGGCAAGCGGTACGGTTTGCCGGTCATTTTGCTGAGCCACTTCACATACTGTTGCGCGTCGTCCCAACTGAGGTCGCGTGCCGGTGCCGCTTTGTTCGTGTTGCTTTCGGGCGTCAGCTTTTGACAGGCGTTCGCTGTGGCGCACGCATTCCATTGCTCGACGGTCACTGCGTATTTGCCGATCGCGAAGGGCGCGCCGATGGTCACGTGATGGACGGGCTTTTCGGAGGGATCGTCGGTGTTGCTGCCCATCGAGAACGCGCCCGCAGGCAAGGCGATCATGATCGGGCAGGTGGCGCAATCGCGGCTTTCTCCGGCGCCAGGTGGATGCGCCGTGGCTTTTTGTGCGATCGCCGGCGTGGAAGGGGCCGCGGGTGGGGCGGTCGTCGTAGTTGGCGTAGGCCCGGCTGCGCGCGGGTGGTCCTGCGGCACGGCGCTGGCCGGCGCGGCTGGCCGCGCGGCTTGCGGTGTCGGCGCGACCGGCGGCGCAGCAGATGACGTGGCAGAGGTCGACGCGGATGGCGCGCTCGCCGATGCCGCGGCGCGCAGCCGATCGATACGTGCGTGTGCAAGCGCGGCGAAGCGGCCGTTCGGGTAGGCCTTTAAATAGGCTTCGTAGTCGCCCGGGTAGTTGCTGTCCTTGATGGAATTCCAGAAGGTAATTTCATACTGCTCGCTGCTGTCCTTCGGCAGGATGCCTCTGCTGCGCAGCACGACAAGTGGGTCGTCGCCGGTAGCGGATGCGAGCGGCGCAATAACCGGGCGAGATATCGGCTCGCTCGGACTCGCGGTCTTAACAAGCGATGACGCGATCCACGGCGTTTGTTCACCGCCAGTGACCTCGCTCACCCTCGTCGCCACGCGTTGAAACAAACCCGCAAGATCCTGTGATGAATAAGCGTTGTTGAGCGCGCGCAGCAATGCATTCGTATAAACCCCGTGATACATGCCGTCCGCTGCGAAGCCACCCGGCGCCGTGGCGAAAGCGACCACGGTATAGGCGGGCAGCACGGACGCACCGAGTGTGGCGTCGTTGGAGAACGGGTTGTTCAGACACGTATCGAGAATCACGAGATTGAGTGCGTCGGCACGCGGCGCGCGCATCGCCTGCAATACAGCATTCAAATCGACGCCCTCGCTGACCAGCCGCGCCGGCTCGCGAGCATCGAGGCCGGCGGGTACGAGCAGCGTCTGCCGTCCGACTTGCATGCCGTGCCCCGCGAAATAGAAGAGGCCAATACCGCCTGCTCGCAGACGTTGGCGGAATTCGCTGATGGCTTGCCACATTTGCTGCGGCGTTGCATCGGTGCGCATGATGACGTCGAAGCCGTGCGCACGCAGTGTGTCGCGCATAGCTTCAGCGTCGCGCGGAGCATTGCCGCGAATCGGGGTTGCGTCATCGCCGTACGCGCCGTTGCCGATCACCAGCGCGATGCGCGCAGGCTGCGTATTGTTCTTATGCAGTGTGAGCGGCGCGATGAACGTGGCCGTCGTACGCGTAGCGGCAGCGCCATGCTCCGCACCGTCACGCTGCGCCGCGGCATAAACACTGCCCCAATGCGCCTGAATCGCCCCGGCCATGCACACCAGCAGGAATGTTCGCCACATATTCGTATCCTGTTTGTTCCGGACAGAACATAGGGTTTCGACGACCGCGACGCCCGCGTCAGCCGTTGGAGTGGACCGAGCGCAGCATCGATGCCGCCTTCGACTCTCCATCGACAACCTATGAACAACGATAGCACGCAGTTCGCGCGCCACAACTGTCCGCGCATCGTCAACGCGGTATTCGGTTAACGAGCGTGGCGTATCTTTTTGTCAAGTTACGGCCTAAGCTAATTCACAAAGTAAGGCAGTACGGCCGTTTTAGTAATGCGGCCGCTCATCCACGTGAACTCGCCACGTGAACCCACGTGAAATCACGCGACATCCAGCGGGAGCGTCTGGGCCGCATCTTGCGCAGCCGAGGCAGCCATGACCCCTCTTCGGGAGAGTGCGTAATGCGAAGAACCCTCACACGTGGCGTGCTCGACATACGTCATGGAACGAAGGCGAGTCTTGCAGCGTTCTGCACGGCTTTGTGCGCCACGCTGTCTCTCCTGTTGGGTATCGGGTTAATGTCCGAAACCGCGCTTGCCGAACAAACCCCGTCGCCGCCGGGCGCTGAGGAGTACATCATCTGGCCGCCGGATGGCGCGGTGATTCATGGCGGCAAGCTGTGGGTGCGCATGGGCCTGCGCAACATGGGCATCTGCCCGAAGGGCGTCGCGGTTCCGAACACCGGTCATCACCATCTGCTGATCGACACCGACCTGCCGCCGCTCGACCAGGAAATTCCGTCGGACCGCAATCATCTGCATTTTGGTGCGGGTGAGACCGACGCGCGCATCGAGTTGCCGCCGGGCAAGCACACCTTGCAACTCATTCTCGGCGACCACAACCACATCCCGCATGTGCCGCCCGTGTATTCGAAGAAGATCACCATCACCGTACTAAAAGACTAGCGCGTCCCGTGCATGCAAAGCGGGGCCGTCAGGACGGAGAGATCAACATGTACAGGATCATTGCGCTCGCGGCGCTCGTGACGTTGGCGTCACTGGCCTCGCCGAATCTCGCCATGGCCGGCACGACACCGTCGCCGCCCGGCGCGCACGTCTATATCGGCTATCCGAACGACGGACAGGTGGTGCCGGCCAACAAGCCGTTTCGGGTCTGGTTCGGCTTGCGCTATATGGGCGTGGCGCCGAAAGGCGTCAAGTATCCGAACACGGGGCACCACCATCTGCTGATCGACACCGACCTGCCGCCGATGGATCAGGAAATTCCAAACGACCGCAACCATCTGCATTTCGGCGCGGGCGAAACGGAAACCATGATTCAACTGCCGCCTGGCAAGCACACGTTGCAACTGCTGATGGGCGACGACATGCATATGCCGCACAACCCGCCGGTGTACTCGAAGAAGATCACGGTCATTGCGCGGTGACGCGTTACTAGCATGAGCGGCTTTGCCGCTTCAGTGTCACGCCGCAGCCAACACCGTCGCGCGCGGTGTTGGTTGCGATCCACCAGCTCCAATCTGTCACTGGGTAGCCGGCGCGCTGCGTCCAGCGGCTTACCGTCCCCGAAGTCCTTTATCTACGGCCATTCAGAAGATTTCTTAGGATCGGAAAGCAAAACTGGCACAGCCCATGCGTTAGTGACACTCGAGCAGACAAGATGCTCGAACCCAACCGCAAGACTGTGCTGTTTCCCTTCCAGGAGATTTACCATGAACACGCTGATGATCAAAGACCTGTCCGTCACCGCCCAACTCGACAGCAAGGCCATGAGCGCCGTGCGCGGCGGCCTCGGCTATGGCTATCCGTCGTCGTCGGTTTTCAACTTCACGCCGGTGTATATGCCGAACAACAGCAAGAATGTCAGCGCCACGCAACTGATCAACACGTCGATGAGCATTGAGAACGCCAACGGCAACAATGCAGCGTTTGTCGCCGGTGTCACCACCACGATCGACCCGCACGTGAGTTCGAGCAACAACATCAACGTGTATTGAACGGCTCAGGCCGCCGCGGAGGCGCTCAGGCCTCCGCGGGACACGCAAGCTCAGCGCGTCAAAAAGATTTCGCATTCAATCGTTCTTTCCACACGACCCCAGCGTCACCGCTCGATCCCCGCGCCGACCTTCCTGCATCGCTTCGTTGGTGAAGCCGGGCAGGACATGCTTTACTTGAATGGCGCGTTCTTCTCGTGCAATGCAGCCGGTGTCATCGGAGAAAATCGTGTCAGCGTTGCTTGATTCATCGCTTCCTCAGCGCTTTTTCAACGCCTCGACGCGGTGCTGTGCGGACCGTCGACCAGCAAGCACGCGCCGCATGGCCGCTGCGCTGCGCGGACTCTGCGCCGCAATGGCCTGCGCGCTGTCGCTGTGCGCGTGTATCGACGTCAGCATGCCCGACTACAAGCGGCCCGATACGCCCGCCAAAGCGTCGTGGTCGGATCAGAAAGGCTCGCCGGTATCGGCGGCCGCGACCATCGATCCGGACTGGTGGAAAGGCTTCCACGATCCGTATCTGGACACGCTGATCGCTAAAGCGATCGCAGGCAACTTCGATATCAAGGTGCTGGCCGCGCGTATCGACGTGGCCGGCGCGCAGATCGGCGAGGCCAAAGGCGGCGCGTTGCCGACCATGGATCTTGGCGGCGGCGCCGATTTCGAAAAGAGTACAGGTCAGACGTTTTCAAAGCAGTACAACGTCGCGACGCAGGTGAGCTGGGATATCGATATCTGGGGCAAAGTGGAGAAGGGCGTGCAGGCGCAAAAGGCCGAATTCCACGCAAGCGAAGCGGATTGGCGCGCTGGGTATCTGGAACTGGTGGCGAACGTCTCGAGTACCTATTTCCAGATCCTGCAATTCGACGACCAGATCGAGCAGCAGCAACAAACACTCGTGACGAACCGGCAGATTCTCACCATCTACGACGGCCAACGCCGCAACGGCCTCGTGCCGCAAACTCAGGTGTTGCGCCAGCAGGCCGAGATCAACCGTCTGACGAACCAGTTGCTCGAACTGCGCCGCTCGCGCGACCTCGCGAACAACGCGCTATGCACGCTGCTCGGCGTGCCGGCCGGCGAGTTCCAGTTGCCAAAAGGGCATTTGCAGCAACGCGTGCAATTGCCCGTGGTGCCCGACGGTTTGCCCGCGCAACTCCTCGCGCGGCGCCCCGACGTGGTGGCCGCCGAGTTCAGAGTGCTGGAGGCCTACAACCTGGTCGGCGAGGCCAAGCTCGCGCAGTTGCCCACCATCAACCTGACCGGCCACGGCGGCACCGCGAGCTTCGCACTGACCGATTTACTGAAATCGTTCACCTACGGATTCATGCCCAGCATCAACATTCCGCTTCTCGATCCCAGCGTGCGGGCTCACGTGAAGGTCACGCAAGCGCAATCGACGGTCGCCGAACAACAGTATCGCGTGGCCGTCATGGGTGCATTCGAGGAAGTGGAAAACGCGCTGGTCAATCTGAACTCGCACAAGGCGCAGCGTGTGGAATTGCAGCAGGAGGTATCGCGCCTGCAGATCGTCGCCGATCAGATCCAGTCGCAGTTGCGCCTCGGCGTGGTGTCGCAGCTGGAAGTTTTCGAAACCGAACGGACCTTGCTGGAAGCGCAGCAGGAACTGCTGGCCAATCATCAACTGATTCTGTCCGACACGGTGTTGCTTTACAAAGCGCTGGGCGGCGGTTGGCCGACTGTGGATGTGCAGGCGGAAGTAAAGGAACACTGAGCTAATGCAAGGCAAGGCGTGGCGCATTTCGGCTGCATATGACGCAAGAATGGCCCTTACAACCGACGATCCGAAAATTGACACTTGCCATGCGTGACTTAAAATTTGTAAGGAGCCAGGTTCTGCACGGCTCGCTGGAACATCCGCTATTCGCCATAGTGCTTCTTTCCGTTCCTGCTGCGTTCTCTTCGCAGCGGGTAAACGATTAGTGATCCAGATAAAATGACCGCCGGCGAAGCTCAGATTGCTGAGATGCGTACGACACAGGACTCCGCGTTCGACGTGGTCCTGTCGCCGGTCGCGTCCGCGCCGTATCCCGCATTCGACGCGATCCGGATCGTCGACAGCCTGTTCGCGATCGGCCGCAGCGAGGTGCCGTTTACCGACTACCCCGCGGAGCGGATTACCCGTCTGTCGCGCCGCCACGCGCGGATTTTCACGGAGCACGGCGCCGTCTATGTTGCGGACCTCGGCAGTAAGAACGGCACGACACTCAACAGCATCGCGGTGCGGAAAACCCCTGCGCGGGTGCGTGACGGCGACGAACTGTGCTTCGGCGGCGAGCTTTGCTATCGGGTGAGTATCGAGCCGCGTGCGCGAATCGTCGCCGCCGCGAGTGTGGCGCCCGCACCCGGACTGCTGCTGGTGCCGCAGCGCGATGACCTCGGGCTTCAGCCGATCGAGGTACAGGCGTTCCCCTTTCTCATTAGCAAGGCGGACGAAGTCTTCTCGCGTTACAAGGACCGCTATCCGCATCAGGTCAACTACATCTCCCGGCGTCATGCGCACATCTTTCTGAAGGGCGGCGAACTCTACCTCGAAGATCTTGGCAGCACCAACGGCACATTCGTCGGTGGAAAGCGGCTCGACGAAACCGCGCTGCCGCTTGTGGAGGGGGACGTCCTTGCATTTGGCGGCGACCACTTCGTCTACAGGGTGACGTTGCAACAACCCCCTGAAGTCGAGCCGACCGTGACCCAACTGTTCCTCAATCCCGCTGCCGACGAGGCTGCCGATGCCGACAAGACCACGTTCGTTGGCGCCGCGCATTCGTTCCTCGACATCTTCTGCGTCGACCCCGGGCTGCAACGCGAGGACGAAGTCAACGAAGCGGCGCAGGCCGCGTCTGCGCACGCGAAGCGTGACGCGCTGGCGGGCGGTGCAAGCGGCCCGAACGGAACAAACAGAACAAATGGAGCAAGCGGCACGCATAGCGCAAACGGCACACATGGCAAGCAAGGCACGAACGCGGCGAAGGGCCGGCCGCAGCGTTGGCGGCTGCTCGCGGGCGAGCTCGGCAAGGCCTTTGCGGGTAGCGATCACACGATGGCGCGTCGTGCCGCGTGGTCCAGTGGCGCCGCCTTCGCCATTCTGCTCGCCATTGCGCTGACGCTCTACATGCGCGGTTCATCGGAGCGCGACTTGAGAAGCCTGCTGGCGAGCGGCGATTACACCAGCGCGGTGACAGCGGCAAACGGCTATCTGGCGAACCATCCCGACGACACGAAAGTCAGCGCGTTGGCGAGCGAAGCGCTGCTGAAGGCGAAGCTCCCCGGCTGGCTGAGCGCGCTGCAAAAGGCTCGGTTCGATCAGGCCGACGCGCAGCTCAAGGAGATGAGATCGTTGAGTGTGAACAATGCGGACGCGGCGTCTCTGGTCGGCGAACTGCAATGGGTGGGTGATCTGGAGCGTTTCGTCGTTGGGCGCGGCGGGGTGGAAGCACCGATCCGCATGTACGGTGACGAGGCCACGATCAAGGGCCTGCTGCAACGCTGGGACGACGACGCCGGGAGCCATCAGCGCACACTCGATCGCATCGCCTCGTATGTGCCGGTTTTTGCGGAGCCGTACGCGCAGGCGCTGAGCCATCTGCGCAAGCTGGAAAGTGACGACTCGGTGTACCTCGCCGCCATCGACCGGCTGAACGGCACCATTCGCACCGAACTGGCGCGTGACAAGCCTGATGCACTGCCGGCCGTGCTCGACGATTACGCGCAGCGCTATCCGCGTCTCGCCGGACTCGATCGCGTGCGGGAAGACTTGCACCATTACGCCGATGTACTCAACGCCGCGCTCAGCCGGCAACTGACGCCGTTGCTCGCCCTGCTGAAAACGGTGCGTTTCAGCACCCCGCCATTCCAGGCGCAATTTCAGCAACTGGCCGCGAGCCGTCTGCCGTCAAACGACGTGATCCAGCGTCATGACGCGGCGAGCGCGGCGTGGCAGCGCGGCGACACCCAGCAGGCGCTGGCGGATCTGCAGGCCATGCCTGCCGGGCCGTGGTCCGAAGAGATCGCCGCGGAACTGGCGCACAAGAAAGCGCTGCTCGACCAGTTCACCGACTTGCAGAAGACGCGCGGCGGCAAGGATTACGACGAGCGCTTGCTGTCGTTCTACGCCAGTCTCGATCCAGTAGCGGACGCGTGGTTCGTGCAATCAGTCCAGAAAGACGTCGCCGCTTTGCACGACAAAGCGCTGGCGCGTGCGCAGGACCTGATGCTGCGCGCGCAGAGTCTCTGGAAAGAGTATCGGGCGAGTGGTCCGATCGGCGGTACGCAGCGGCTGGAAGCGGGGATTTCGCCCGGTTTTCGCAGCGAGGCGCGCCTGCTTTCCGATGCGCAGTCTGCCGCGCAGCAAGGCATGCGCATCTATACGCAACTGAAGGCGGATCATCCCGCCGACTTTGACCGCCTGTTGGCGGATATCCAGGCCGAAGCGGAGTTGCAGCGTCGCTCGCTGACGGAGCTGCGCATGGTGCTGGACCCCGGGCTGTTGAAGGCGAAGCTGGCGTTGATCGGAGGCGAGCAGAGTGAAACGCGACAATCACCCTAGGCCGCTGTCGGAGGCGCTGGAGGACCACAGCGTCGAAGGCATCGCGATTCTGACCGCGGAGCCGGTGCGGCTTGCGCGCGCACTGATCTGGGCCATGGTCGCGCTGGTGGTGGCCGGCTTGTTGTGGTCGTTCGTGGGTCGTGCGGATGTGATCGTCAGCGCGCAAGGGACGCTCTCGCCGGAATCGGAGGTGCGTCGCATCTATGCGCCGATCGACGGCGAGCTCGCCGATCTGTACATCGCCGAGGGGCAGCCCGTATCGAAGGGCGACGTGCTGGCGCGGCTGAATGCGCGCGGCGCGATCGAGGCCGCGAGCAACGCACTGCAGGCGCAGCTCAAGCTCGAAGACGCCGAGCGCGACTGGAAGCAGTTCCCCGAAAAGAAGGCGCTGATGGAGCGCAAGGCCGCAGCGCTGAAGGCGCAGATGGAAGTGGAGGCCCACCAGCACGAGAATCGTGTCTCCGAAGGCACGACCAAGCTCGCCGAAGGCCAGAAGGCCGAACTCGACGAAGCACGTAGCGTGCTCGACAACGCGCGCCGCACGCGAGAGGCGGCGCGTCAGGAGTTGGACCGCTACTCGCAGCTTTTCGCCCAACCCGGTGGCGGCGGTATCGCCGAGTTGCAGGTGGAGCAGAAACGCACCGCCGCGCTGGAAGCGGATAACGCCTACCGCGTCGCGCAATCGAAACTCGCCGAGCTGGATTTCCGTCTGAGCCATGAATACGCGCAGGCTAATGCCCAACTCGAGACCAGCGGGCAGCAGACCACCGACCTGCAACTCCAGTACGACTCGGCGGTTCGCGACATCGCCGACGCAGAAGACAAGCTGCGTCTGCAACTGCAGACCGCGCGCCTCGTGGCCGACGCTGCCGCGCGAATTCGTTTCGAGAACATCGACAAAGACAATTTCCTGCTGATCCTCGCACCGGTCTCCGGCGTCATCACCGACGTCACCTCCACGCAGCGGGGCGACAAGATCCAGGCGAACGCGCCGCTTGGCGGAATCGCGCCGAAAGATGCGAAGCCTGTGCTGAAGATCGAAATCGCCGAACACGACCGTGCTTTTCTGCACGAGGGTCAGCCGGTGAAGCTGAAATTCAACGCATTCCCGTATCAGCGCTATGGGCTGATCAGCGGCACGCTCGCCTATATTTCGCCGGCCACCAAGCCGTCCGTGCAGGACAAGCAGCCGGTGTACGAAGGCCGCGTGACGCTCGACAAGACCTACTACCAGATCGCCGACACTCGCTATCCGCTGCGCTACGGCATGACGGCGAGCGCGGAGATTGTGGTGCGGGAGCGGCGTCTGATCGATTTGGGTCTCGATCCGTTCAGACAGGTAGCGGGTTGAGCGCGCAGATCACACGTCAATACAAGGAGCGGATGACATGACCGCGATAGTGCGAATCGATGACGAACTCGTGGACGTTTCCGAGTTCGTTCGTCTTCTGAAATTGACCGGCCAGTTCGACAGCCTGATCGAGCAGATCGTGCGCGACAAGCTCACGGTGCATGCGGCGAAAAAGCAGGGTATTGCCGTCACCGCGGACGAAATCCAGCAGCGCGCCGATCAGTTCCGCCGGGTGCGCGGCTTGCACCGCGCGACGGATATGAATCAGTACCTCGATGCGCTCGGCGTAAGTCTCGACGAGTTCGAGGCCTTCATCACGGACGGGTTGTATCAGGAGAAGATGCTCGACGTGGTCGGCAACGAGGCGGCGATCAAGGATTACTTCGCGCTGAATTCGCCGAAGTTCGATGCGATCGAGGTAAGCCATATCGTGCTCGACAGCGAGGGCAAGGCGAAGGAAATGATCTCGTACCTGCACGACGATCCGGACAGCTTCGCCGACATGGCGCGCGAGCATTCGATTGCAGATACGCGTGAAGCCGGCGGTGTAATCGGCAAGGTGCTGCGCGGATCGTTGAAGCCGGACATCGAGGCGAAGATTTTCAACGCAACGGTGGGCGATCTGCTCGGGCCGTTTCCGTCGGCGGATCGCACGTGCTTTGAGATTTTCGCCGTGACGGCGAAATATCCCGCCACGCTCGACGCGGACGTAGCCGCTGAAGTCAGGCGTCTGCTGCGCGAGAGCTGGCTGATTGCGCGCGCGCAGGAACACGTCATCGAGGCGCGCTAGCCCGCATATCACATCGCGCCGCAACGAAACATAGAAGCGGCGCAAAGCAACGCATAGTCGAATCGAGGTCCGCAAGCACATGGATGCACCCCAGACCGCGCCCTCCGCTGCCGAGTTTCTCACCTCGGTGGAAATTCTCTCGCCGTTTTCGCGCGACGAGATCGAGCGTCTAGCCGAATATGCGCAGGCACGCTTCTATTCGTTCGGGGAAACGGTGTGCTCGACGGGTGAGACGGCTGACGGTCTTTACGTGGTTCGTTCTGGCTCGGTGCGTATCTTTATCGAGGAACACGGCAAGGAAACCAGTATGGGCGTGCGCAAATCCGGCGAGATTTTCGCCGATATTGCGATGTTGCGCGCGTATGTGCATGAGGCGTCGGTGCGGGCGTCCGCGAAAACCGAGTTGTTATTCATTCCCCGCGCCGCAATCGAACCGGTGATCGCCGGCAATCAGGCCGCGTTGGCCTTTGTCGCGAGCTACGTGGCGATCAGTTCGGCGGGCGGTTTCGTCGCGCAGTTGTTCGATCTGCGCGGCAAGCTCAACAAAGCGGAACTCGAAGAATATGTCCGCAGCGTCGGCGTGAAAAGGGTGGCAGCCGGCAAGGAGATCCTTAAGCAGGACGGACGCGACGACCGGCGGCTCTACGTCGTGCGGCAAGGGGAAGTGCGCATCGTCCGTCATGAGGAAGGCCACGACTACACGCTCGCGACACTAGGCGAAGGCGAGATCTTCGGCGAAAAAGCGTGTTTGATGCGGCAGGAGCAAATGGCGTCGGCGGTGGCGGCGACCGATACGCGCCTGCTGGTGATCCCGGAGCGAACCGTCCATTTCATCCTTGAACGCAATCCAAAGCTGCGCGAAGTCCTGGATGAGCGGATTCGTTACGGCGACCGCGAATTGCAACGGCAAAAACGCCTCGAACAGCGGCGCAAGTTGCCGTTGATGCTCGATCTACAGACTAAACCTGAGTTCGGCGAAAAAGTCATCAAGCGCTTTGCGCTGGTCGAGCAGGCTGAGGAAATGGATTGCGGCGCAGCGTGTCTTGCGATGGTATGCCGCCATTACAGCATCCCGATGACGCTCGGCAAACTGCGTGAACTCGCCAACGTCACGACGCAAGGCGCCACGCTCGACAGCCTCGCACGCGCGGGCGAAGCGCTCGGCTTCACCGCGCGCGGCGTGCAATGCACATTCGATTCATTGCGCGGCTTCGATCTGCCCTTCATCGTGCATTGGGAGGGATACCACTATGTGGTGGTGTACGGGCTTTCGAAGGAATACGTGTGGGTCGCCGACCCGGCACTCGGCTTCAGGAAAATGACGGTTGAGGATTTCGAACGCGGTTGGAGCGGCACCTGTTTGCTCTTTACCGGCGGACCAAATCTCCTGCAGATGTCGGCCGCGCGTTCGCCGTGGATACGCTTTGTCGGCTACCTCCGGCCGTACAAGAAGATTCTTGGTCACCTGTTCCTTGCGACGTTCGTCATTCAAGTGCTCGGCGTGATTCCGCCGTTGATCATCCAGAACATTCTCGACGGCGTGATCGTGCATCAGAACGTCAGCCTGCTGCATCTGCTGATTGGTGGCTTGATCATCGCCAATGTGTTTTCGCAATTGATGTCGTCGATTCGTGCCTATCTCGCGAATTTCATGGTGCGCAATATGGACTTCGCGATGATGTCGCAGTTCTTCAAGCACACCATGTCGCTGCCGTTTTCGTTTTTCGCCAAACGGAAAACCGGCGACATCTTCGCGCGCTTCCAGGAGAACCAGACGATCCGCGCCTTTCTCACTGAATCCACGGTGACCACCGCGTTGAACCTGCTGATGGTCTTCATCTACTTCACGATCATGTTCGTCTACAACGTGAGGATGACACTGGTGCTGATTGCGTTCGTGATACCGATCATGGCGCTGACCGCGCTGGCCACGCCAAAGATCAAGAGCTATGCGCGTGAGATGTTCACGGCCTCGACCGAATCGAAATCATTCCTGATGGAAGCGCTCGCCGGTGTGGAGACCATCAAGGGCATGGGTATCGAGCGGCCGGTACGGTTGCGCTGGGAGAAGAAATACGCGAAGGCGCTCGAAGTGCAATACCGGGCGCACGCCTTCAGCATTCTCGTTGGACTGGGCAGCCAGTTGCTGAACGCGGCGACAACGATCGCGATCCTTTGGGTCGGCGCGAATCTGGTGCTGGCGCGCGAAATGACCATCGGCCAGTTGATCGCGTTCAACGCGTTCATGGGCAGCGTGCTGGGTCCGCTGATGGGACTGGTCGGCTTGTGGAGCATGCTGAACGACGCGGGCGTGGCGATGGAACGGCTCGGCGACGTGCTCGATATCGAGCCGGAACAGAAACCGCAGGATTTGCCTTCGCGCGTGATGCTGCCTGAACTGCAAGGTGAAATCAGTCTCAACGGCGTTTACTTCCGCTACGGCGAGAACGATTCGGCGTATGTCCTGGAAAATATCAGCTTCGACATCAAGCCCGGTGAACTGGTGGCGATTGTGGGCCGCAGCGGGTCCGGCAAGACGACGCTCGCCAAGCTGCTGGTCGGCTTCTACGCGCCGACCGAGGGCAAGATGACGATCGATGGCTACGATCTCGGTGTGGTCGATAAAGCCTATTACCGCGCGCAGATTGGCTATGTGATGCAGAGCAATCTGCTGTTTTCCGGCACGATTGCCGAGAACATTGCCAGTGGCGACGACGCGCCCGACCGGCGCCGTATCGAGGAAGTCGCGAAAATGGCCGACGCGCACGCGTTCATCAGCAAGATGCCGCTCGGCTACGAGCAGATTGTCGGTGAACGCGGTATTGGCTTATCCGGCGGTCAGATTCAGCGGCTCTGCATCGCGCGGGCGCTGTATCACGATCCGCGTCTACTGGTGTTCGACGAAGCGACCTCGGCGCTGGATTCGCAATCGGAGAGCAATATCCTCGGCAACATGCACGATATTCTGAAGGGCCGAACGGCGGTGATCATTGCGCATCGGCTCAGCACCATCATGCGTGCGGACAAGATTCTGGTGCTCTATGAGGGGGCGATTGTCGAACAGGGCCGTCACGAAGACTTGATCCAGCGCGGCGGCATGTACTACCAGTTGGTTCAGAAACAGTTGAGTGCGTGATGAAGATCCTCGACCAGGTAGAAGAGCCCAGCCCGGCGATTTCGTACGCGGGCCTGATCGAGCGGATCGAGATCCTGCGCTCGACGCTGCGCTGGTCGTCCCGGCTCGAGCGCGCCGACATCGACAAGCTGCTCCGGCAAGCCACCTCGTTACGCGACGAGGTCATGCAACTCTCGCACAAGGAGCGATTTGTACAAGCCGCAACGGCCGCTGAGCCCGTTGCGCCTGCCGATCAATCGCGTGGCGCGCGTAGAAAGGCGTTGATCGAGCGCAGTTTCATTTTCGAAGGAACGTTTGGCGACAATCCCCGTTTGCTCGAATCGCTCGAAATTGCCGAGAAAGCGGCGCCGACCGATTTGCCGGTGTTGATCGACGGTGAAAGCGGCACCGGCAAGGAGCTGATGGCGAAGGTGATTCATGCGAATGGCTCGCGCTCGGACAAGCCGTTTATCTCCGTGAATTGCGGCGCGATTCCGGACAACCTGCTGGAGTCGGAATTGTTCGGTCATCGCAAGGGCGCATTCACGGGCGCCTCGAATGACCGCAAAGGAAAATTCGAAAGCGCGCATACCGGCACGATCTTTCTCGACGAAATCGGCGAATTGCCGTTGGCCGGCCAGGTGAAGCTGCTGCGCGTGCTGGAAGCGCACGAGATTCAACGCGTGGGCTCCGATGAAACGATTGCCGTCGATACGCGCATCGTCGCGGCGACCAATCGCAATCTGCGCCAACTCAGCGAAGAGGGCAAGTTCCGTGAGGATTTGTTCTACCGTCTCAGTGTGATTCACGTCACGTTACCGCCGCTGCGCGAGAGACGCGATGAGATACCGCTGCTGATTGCGTGGTTCGGCGACGAGGCCGCGGGTACGCTAAAGCGCAGGCCGGTCAGATTGACGCCGCGTCTGCGGGACTTTCTGCTGAACTATGCGTACCCGGGCAATATTCGCGAGCTGCGCAACGTGATGTATCGCGTGTCGTGCCTGGCCGGAGAGATGGCGGATATCGATCATCTGCCGGTGGATATGCGGCCGGCCGCGCCCGGTTCAGCCGCAGCGTTGTCCCATGCAGCCGCGGCGACGGGACAGGAGCCAATCAGCGTGGCGAATCTGATGTCGCTGAGCGACGCCAAGCGCGCTGCGAGCGACGACGCGGAAAAAGCCTTCCTGGAGCGCGGCCTGCGCGAAGTGAGCGGCACCGTCGCGGAACTGGCGCGGCGCATCGATATGAACCGGTCTCATCTGCAAATGCTCCTGAAGAAGCATGGCCTGCATTCAAAGGATTTTCGCAACCGGAATGCGCCGCCTACGGGCAATAACGGTGCTGATGAGCACGATGAGGACGACAGTGATCGTTGAGGTTGGATGGCTAAGATCGATGGTCATCTAACTTTGAACGCGCGATGGCCAACCTTTGCGACGATGGGCACGCGCCTTGACGAGATCACTCGACGCGACAAGCTCCCGTCACATGACTGTGTGGGACGCTATCGCAGCCAGAATGACCGGCAGTCGAGCCGGTTTTACAAAATGATGATCGAAACCGGCCTCGAGCGATTCGGCCCGCTCGGTGGGCGTGCACAGGGCGGTCACCGCTAGCAGTAGGGGCCAGGGGGCAACATTCAAGCGGCGGATTTCTCTCGCCACAGCACGACCATCCATACGGGGCATCTGGAGATCGAGCATCACCACGTCAGGACGCGAGGCGCAGTACGCGGCGAGCGCGTCTACCCCGTCAGCAGCCGTTTGGACGGCGTAACCGTAAGCTTCGAAGAACAGCACGTAGGCCTCGAGCAAATTCGGGTCGTCGTCCGCGATGAGTAAGCGCTCCGCTTTCGCAGTGGACATGGGGTTCCTATAGGTTGCCCCCTATGTCACGCAATTTAGGGACCCGATAGAATAAAAGCAGCGATTTGCGCGTCATATAAATTCAGCGAATGCCCCATACTGACCTTTTTCCGCTTCTTTGAGGGCAAACATGCGATTGGCTGACTTCATCGTGCGCGACATTGAGACCATTGTGGTGCAATGGGAGGGGTTTGCCGCTACCCTCTTGCCGGCAGCCGCAAACATGCAATCGCTCGCTCTGCGGGACCATGCGCAACAGATTCTGCAAGCCGTGGCGAAGGACCTGTCGACGGCCCAGACCAGGGAGGCGCAAGTCGAAAAGTCGATGGGGCGGGCCCCCGTACTGATCGGCGCCCCGGAGACCGCTGCGCAGACGCACGCCCTTCTGCGGGCACGAGGCGGGTTCGACATCAACCAGTTGGCTGCGGAGTACCGCGCCCTGCGAGCCAGCGTCCTGCGCCTCTGGATGGACGAATGTCAGCCCGAAGCCCCCCATCCGGATGATGTCGTTCGGTTCAACGAGGCCATCGACCAGGCACTTGCCGAATCGATCGGGTATTTCAGCGCGCAAGTGGACCAGGCTCGCAATCTTTTGCTTGGCATGCTCGGGCACGATATGCGCAGCCCACTCCAGACCATCCTGATGACGGCCCAATATCTGGCGGCGCTCAACGCTGGGGAGCAGGTATCCGTAGCCGCATCCCGCCTGATCAGAAGCGGCGCTCGCATGCAGGCCCTTCTGAACGACATGCTGGATTTCAATCGAACCAGGCTGGGTTTGGGAATCAATATCGCGCCGACTGATGCCGACTTGAAGAAGCTGCTTGCCGACGAACTCGATCAGTTGCGGGCAGCCCATCCAGACCGTCAGGTTGACCTGGACGTGGAAGGTGACTGTCAGGGCGTCTGGGACGGCCGCCGTCTGCAGCAGTTGCTTGGCAACCTGGTGTTGAATGCGATCAAGTACGGAGCGCCGGACGCGCCAGTGCGAGTGGTGATGGCCGGCGAGGAGCGGGACGTGCGTTTCGAGGTCAGAAATCACGGGCCCGCTATCGAGCGAGCGATGCTGGATCGGATCTTTGACCCGCTCCAGCGTGGCCTGAATCAGAACGACTCATACAACGCAGACGGCAACCTGGGGCTCGGACTGTATATCGCGCGCGAGATTGCCAAGGCCCATGGGGGCGAGATCGAGGCGCGGTCCGACGAGACAGAAACGGTGTTCGCTGTGCGCCTGCCGCGCCGGCAGTAGCACGCTTGAAGTGCCATACGCGGATCGACCGCTGAGCTGTCCGGCTGACTATCGTGCGCACCCATCTTATGCGGGACAACCAAAGTGATGAAGAAGACAGGAATTTCGATCATTCTGTTCGTGTTGGCCGGGCTCAGCCCGCTGGCGCATGCGAGCCTGGCTACAGGTGCCCACGAATTCAAGAACGATGTCAAAACGGCAGGAAAGAAGACCGGGCATGCCGTGCGCGATGCCGCGCACGCGGTCGGCCACGGTACTAAGGAAGCCGGCCATGCCATTGCTGACGCAACAAAGCACGGCTATCACGCGACAAAAAAATTCGTGACAGGGCACGGCTAAGGAGCGCTTGCCTAGCCGCTCGTCTCTTGTCGCAACCCGGTCCTGCGCCTAATGTTTAGAAGCAGGCACCGGACAAGGGAAGAGATCGTATGCGCTGCGCAAAGTGCGGATTCGGGAATCCCGCTGGGGCCAGCTTCTGTGAAGCATGCCGCGCCGTGCTGGCGCGCACATGTCCGGGCTGCGGCCACGAGGCGGGGGCTTCCGCCAAATTCTGCAGCGAGTGCGGCGCGCCGCTGACCGATGGGCCCGCAGCGCCGTCCCTGCCGCCCCGGTCTGTTTCAGAACCGTCCCCGGCGCCCATCCATTACACGCCACACCACCTTGCCGAGCGCATCCGCGCCGCGCAGGCGGCTATGGAAGCCCGGGGCGAGATCGCCGGTGAGCGCAAGACCGTCACGGCGCTGTTTGCCGACATGGCGGGGTCCACGGCGCTGGTTCACGACCTGGACCCGGAAGAAGCACAGCGCTTGATCGAGCCCATCGTCGCGCTGATGATGGACGCTGTGCATTACTACGAGGGCTATGTCGCCAAATCGCTTGGCGACGGCATCCTGGCGTTGTTCGGCGCGCCCATCGCCCATGAGGACCATCCGCAGCGTGCGCTGTATGCGGCGCTGCGCATGCAGCATGCGATGCGCCGCCACGGGGACAGGATTCGTCTGGAAAAAGGCATCCCGCTGCAAATTCGCGTCGGCATCCACACCGGTGAGGTCGTCGTGCGTTCGATCCGCACAGACGATCTGCACACCGATTACGATCCGGTCGGACACACCATCCACATTGCGTCCCGGATGGAAGGGATCGCCGTCCCGTCGTCGATTCTGGTGAGCGAGTCCACCCACAAACTCGCCGCGGGCTATTTTGAATTCAAGGCGCTGGGGGCCACGCAAGTCAAAGGGATCCCCGAGCCGCTCGTCGTGTATGAGGTATTGGGACCTGGCGCGTTGCGCACGCGCCTGCAACTGTCGGCACATCGCGGCCTGGCCCGGTTCGTGGGCCGCCAGACCGAACTGGACCATTTGCATGCGGCGCTGGAGCAGGTCAAAGAGGGACGGGGGCAGGTCGTTGCGGTGGCCGGCGAGGCCGGGGTCGGGAAGTCGCGGCTGTTCCATGAGTTCAAGGAACGCTCCCGGCATGGCTGCCTGGTCCTGGAGACGTTCTCGGTGTCGCACGGCAAGGCCTTTGCCTATTTGCCGCTCATCGAGCTATTGAAGAACTATTTCCAGATCACCGCTCAGGACGACGATCGGCAGTGCCGGGAAAGGGTCATGGGCAAGGCGCTGACCCTCGAGCGAAGTTTCGAGGATCTGGTGCCCTACCTTCTCTTTCTGCTTGGCATCGGCGAGCGCGGAACGGCGCTCGCGGACATGGATCCGCAGATCCGGCGTGATCGGACCATTGACGCGATCATCCAGATTCTGACGCGGGAGAGCCGCGACCAGCCAATCGAGTTGTTGTTCGAGGATCTGCAATGGCTGGACCGCGAGACCGAAGCCTTCCTCCTGAGCCTCATCGACCGCGTGGCGAATTCGCGGATCCTGCTCCTCGTGAACTACCGGCCAGAGTATCAGCCTGTCTGGGAACGCGCGGGCTATTGCAGCCAGTTGCGACTCGAACCGCTGGGTCCGGCAGAAGCCCAGGGATTGCTCTCGGCGCTGCTTGGGGACGATCCCACCCTCGTGCCCCTCAAACAGCTCATCCTGGAGAAGACGGAGGGCAACCCCTTCTTCATGGAGGAAGTGGTCCAGACGCTGGTCGAAGAGAAAGCGCTGCTCGGCGAACCCGGCCGTTTCCGGATCGAGCATACCCCGGCAGCGCTGCATATTCCGACCACCGTGCAAGGTGTGCTCGCCGCTCGTATCGATCGGCTCCCCGTCGCGGAGAAGGACTTGCTGCAGGCACTTGCCGTCATCGGCAAGGAGTTTTCGTTCAGTCTGATCCGGCGCATCTGCGATGGACCGGGCGCGCCCACCGATGACGCATTGCGGGATCTGCTGGCCCGGCTGGAGGCCGCGGAATTCATTTACGAGCGTCCCGCGTTTCCGGAGGTCGAGTATTCGTTCAAGCACGGGCTGACCCAGGAAGTCGCCGGCCGCTCGCTGCTGACGGAGCGCCGTAGCGCCTTGCATGAGCGTGCGGCGCAGGCCATTGAGGCGCTGTTCCCCACTCGTATCGCGGATTACTGGAGCGAATTGGCGCATCACTACAGGCTAAGCGGCAATGTCGCGAAGGCCGTGGAATACCTGCACCGCACCGGGCAACAGGCGCTCCAGCATTCCGCCCATCTGGACGCGATGCGTCATCTCGGCGCGGCGCTGGAATTGCTCGAGCATTTGCCTGAGACGCCCGAACGCGCCCAGCAGGAACTGACGCTGCTGCTCTCGCTGGCGGCCGCCTTGGCGACTGTCCGCGGCTTTGGCTCGCCGGAGGTCGTGGCGGCGTATACGCGCGCGCTGGGGGTGTGCGAACGCATTGGCGAGACCTCGAAAATCTTCCCGGTGCAACTGGGACTGAGGACGTATTACCAGCTGCGCGCGGAGTACCGCACCGCGAGCGAGCTGGGAGAACGGCTGCTGCGCATGGCACGGCAGACCGGGAAGCCGGCCTGGCTCGTCGAGGCGCACCTTGCGCTCTCGGCGAGCCTGTACTACCAGGGCGATCTCGACGCTGCCCGCGTCCATCAGGAACAAGCACTGGTTTTCTATCACCAGGAAATGCGTGAGGAGCCGGTCTACGATCACGTGGTCGATCCAGGCGTGCGCGCCCTGAACTTCCTCGCCTGGACCTTGTGGCAGCAGGGATACCCCGATCAATCGGGCAAGCGAAGCCAGGAGGGGCTTGCCCTGGCCCGGAAATATACCGGTGGCTCAAGCCTCGCGCTGGCGTTGTCCCACACGGGGCTACTGCATCAGCTTCGGCGCGATGCGACGCTGACCCGCCAGTACGCTGAGGCCGCCATATCGCTCGCGGCCGAGCAGGGCATGCCGATCTGGCTCGCGTGGGGCACGATTCTGCGCGGCTCGGCGCTGACCCAGCAGGGCAGCGTAGAGGAGGGGATTGCGCAGATACGCGAGGGCCTGGCCGGCTACCGGGCGACCGGGGCCGAAATGGGGTACTCGTACTTTTTGGCTCTGCTCGCCGACGGCTATCGGCAAGCGGGAGAGACGGACACCGGGCTGGGCGTGGTCGACGAAGCGATGGAGATGGTGAGTCGTTCAGGCGAGCACTGCTACGAGGCGGAGTTACATCGGATCAAAGGGCATCTGCTGCTCGGCGCGTCGAGCGATCGCAGCGGCGATGCCGCCCGTGCGGAAGAAGCGGAGGCCTGCTTTCACCAGGCGATCGCAGTGGCCCGCCGTTCGGGCGCCAGGTCGTTCGAATTGCGGGCCGTATTGAGCCTTGCTCGACTATGGCAATGCCAGGGCAAAGCGGCCGACGCACGGCGGGTGTTGGCCGAGGTGTACGGCAGCTTTGCAGAAGGCTTTGACACCGCCGACCTGCGCGAGGCGAAGGCGTTGCTCGATGCGTTGGCATCGAGCGAGGGGTGAGGAGACGGGACATGACAACGAAGAATACAAGACGTCGCGGCGATGACGAGCGCAAGCCGGTCGCGCTGGCTTTGCAGGGCGGCGGGATGCACGGTGCGTTCACATGGGGCGTGCTCGACCGGTTGCTCGAGGACGGCAGGCTGGCGATTGAAGGGGTGAGTGCGACCAGCGCCGGCTCGATGAATGCCGCCGTGCTCGCGTACGGGCTGCTGAAAGGGGGCGAGGACGGCGCACGGCAGGCGCTGCACGACTTCTGGCAGGCCGTGGCGCAATCCGCCGAGCGTTACAACCCGTTGCGCTGGATGCCATGGCTGAAAGGGACGCACAGCTTCGGGTTCGATCATTCGCCGTTATATGCGTTCGCCGACATGGCGTTGCGCATCTTCTCGCCCTACCAGTTCAATCCGAACAATCTGAATCCGCTGCGCGAGGTGCTCGACAGTCAGGTCGACTTCACCGCGTTGCGAAAACAGTGTCCCATTCATCTGTATCTGTGCGCGACCAATGTGGAGACGGGGAAAATACGCCTCTTCACGGGCGAGGACGTTTGCGCGGACGCCGTGCTGGCGTCTGCGTGCGTGCCGACGCTGTTCCAGGCGATCACCATCGACGGCGAACATTACTGGGACGGCGGCTACATGGGCAATCCGGCCATCTACCCGTTGATTTACCACTGCAAGACGCGCGACGTCGTGATTGTCCACATCAACCCGCTGGTTCGCCGGGGCGTGCCGGTCATGGCTGCCGACATCCTCAACCGCGTCAGCGAAATCAGCTTCAACTCGTCGCTGATGCGTGAGATGCGCGCGATCGCCTTCGTCACCGATCTGATCCAGCAAGGCAAAGTCGACGGTGACGGGATGAAGGAGATGCTGATCCATTCCATTCGATCCGACGAGGCGATGTGCGCGCTCAGCGTGTCGAGCAAGTACAACGCCGATTGGGATTTCCTTTGCGGACTGCGCGATAACGGGCGGCGCGAGGCCGATGCGTGGCTCAAGCATAACTACGGGAACATCGGGCAACGCTCGAGCATCGACATTCGCGAGGAGTTTCTTTGAGCATCGCGACGGGATCGGTGCAAAGCGACGACGTCATGAGGGATCCGGCGCCGAACGCTCACGCATTCGTGCAAGGTGGAAAGGGGCGGCAATGAGCCAGACGCAAGCGCGCTTCATCGCATTGTGGTCACGCAGCGGCGGCTTGCGCGCCGAGGCCGCCTATGCCGACCTGGCGCAGCTTTATGCCGAACCGACGCGTCATTACCACACGCTGCGTCATATCCGCCGCTGCTTGCACTATCTCGACCAGGCGCGCAGCGCGATTCCTCATGCCGATGTCGTGGAACTTGCGCTGTGGTGCCACGACGTGGTCTACGTTCCCGGCGCACGGGACAACGAGCAGCGCAGCGCGGACTGGTTCCGGCAATGGGCCGATGACCGTATCGCAGCGGGCGAGCGCATCTGCGCAATGATCCTGGCGACCCGGCATACGCGTGTGCCGGTGGGATTGGACGAGCAATTTGCCTGCGATATCGACCTCGCGGTGCTGGGCAGTCGGCGCAGCTGTTTTCGTGAGGACGGGGTGCGCCTGAGGGAGGAACTTCCCGACCTTGACGACCGCGCCTACGACATGCGCGAACGGACGTTTCTGGGCAACCTGTTGGCACGTCCGCGGATCTATTACACCGATTTTTTCCATACCCGCTGCGAAACGCGAGCGCGGGGCAATCTGACGTGGCGCCTCGGTCTGCCTGAGCTGCAATGACGATGAGA
The DNA here is from genome assembly GCA_900142905.1 of Burkholderia sp. GAS332. Taxonomy (NCBI): domain Bacteria; kingdom Pseudomonadati; phylum Pseudomonadota; class Betaproteobacteria; order Burkholderiales; family Burkholderiaceae; genus Burkholderia; species Burkholderia sp. GAS332. Next base: position 269,000 of record FSRV01000002.1, read on the forward strand.
TGGGCACCGCCCTTCCTCTGCACGTCGCCAGTCAAGCCTGTATTTTCAAGGTGCAGGGTTCAGCAGGGTCTTGTCGGACGCATACGGATCTTCAGCTTGCACCACCACCGCCGTGACATTGTCACGTCCGCCGTGCGCAATGGCCAATTCGACCAGTTCGTCGGACGCACGCTCGCACGCCACCGTGGTCAACACCGCCAGTATTTCCGCATCGCTGACCTCATTGCTCAGACCGTCGCTGCATAGCAGGAAGACGTCGCCGTCAGCGACTTCGATCGCATCGTCATCGAGTTCGAGCCCATCCGTTGCGCCGACCGCGCGCGTGATCATGTGCTGCGCCGGATGATGCCGCGCTTCTTCGTCGGTAATCACGCCGAGCGACTTGAGTTCTTCCACCTGACTATGATCGCGCGTGAGTTGCCGCAGTTGTCCTTCGCGGTACAGATACAGCCGACTGTCGCCGGCCCATAGATAGCCGCAGAAGCGGTCGCACGCGAGCAGCACGACGACGGTGCTGCCGATCCGTTGCACCTGGCGGCGGGCCGCTTCGTCCCGCAGTTGGCGATTGGCGGTTTGCAGCCGCGCCCGCGCGTCGGCGATACAGGTTTTCAGGGCGGTTGGCGGCGCGAGCCGGCTCAGCGCATCGATCACCAGCCGGCTTGCGAGATCGCCGACCGCGTGCCCGCCCATGCCGTCGGCGACGGCCCAGCGTCCGGGGTCGGGCTGGTCGAGGCAGGCATCTTCGTTGATTTCACGGACGCGTCCGACGTCGGAACGCGCGGACGACATCCATCGAAATTGGCTCGGACAGGTCACAAGGGTTACACCGTATCGTTTCTGCTGAATGCACCCGGGGAGACGTTGATATTCGAGTTCGCGCCGGTGTTGCGCACATCCACCGACTGGAACGTGTTGATCATCTGGTTAGCATAGAAGTTGTTCGAAATGTCGTACAGGTTCACGACCGGACCGATGCTCGGCGTTTCCCGCACATAGGGCTGAATCCAGCCATACACCCACGGCGCACCGCCGCCGCCGCGGATCGCCGCCATCGCTTTACGGTCGAGAGCGAGGTTCAGCGAGAGGTCGTTCACAGAAATGGAAGCCATATCGTTCTCCGGTTGGCCGCGTGCGTCGGGCGCGCGGTTGAAAAGGAATTGAACGTGATGGTGCAAGTGGCATGCCAATTTGCGGCTCACCCGCGAGCTTTCCCGTAACGCGTTGATTGGACGGCGATTCCGCGGGCTTGCTTATGCAGCGCCGGCTCGTGTGGCGGTGCGGAGGTCGGGATGTAACCAACATCCGGGCGTGCGCACTGATGCAGGACCCAACACATTGGACAGACTCCCGGACCCTTGCAAATACGCGCGCTGCGGCTTAATCAGCGCCACAAAATGATCGACCGGTGCCAACACACCGGCTTGATTTGTGTTGGCTCGCAACGGACACCTGCAGCGCTCAAAACACCTCGCAATTGCTGTCAGCCCTTTAAATAAAGGCTTTTCCGCACATGGCCCGGATGATGCGAAAGATCTCGCAACAGTGTTGGATATTGAAGCGAGGCCAGCCATGAACACGAATCCCCTTCCGACGAGCAGCGAAGCGTCGACCATCGACCTGCCGATCGGCGCGCATCTCGTCACGCAACGGAGCGGCTACGAACATCACGGCATTTACGTCGGCAATGGCCGCGTGGTTCATTACGCGGGCTTCGCAAGTTCGGCGCATCGCGGTCCGGTGGAGGAGGTGGAATTAACCCGGTTCGCCGCCGGTCATCCCTTGACGATCCGCCCGACCCCGAGCGCCCGCTATGTCGGCGATGAAGCCGTGCGCCGCGCGCGCTCCCGTCTCGGCGAAAACCATTACCGCCTGCTGACGAATAACTGCGAGCACTTCTGTTCGTGGTGCCTGCTTGGCGAGAGCCGCAGCGAACAGGTGCAGTGCTGCTTGCGGCATCCCCGCACCGGCATGCACGCGCTGGTCTGTCTGGTGAAGGCGTTTGTCGAACGCGCCGCGAAGGATGGTCAGGTCGCCGCCCAGTTCGCGTGAGCGAGCGGGAACGCGTTCAGGAATTCATGGATTGAAGGAGCCGATCATGGCTACCGCAGAAAAAAACTTACACTGGGCCGTCGATAAATGGCTCGCGCCGACACCGTCCATGCCCGCTCGGGTCGTGCGGTTTTGCCACGGCGCGTCGCAGCATCAACGCTACGTCTGCGTGGAAGCACTTCGGCCCGGCGGCTTGCTGTCGATCTTCTTCTTCCGTCACGACGACGGCTCGTGGAACGTGTTCCCGCCGCAAGCCGAACGACCCGCCATGAACGGCCATCGTCACATGGCAGCTTGCTAGCCTGGCGTGGGCGAGGCCGCTTCCTTGGCGATCCACTGACTGAACAGCAGCATCGCGGGCGTCATCGGTTTGCCCTTCAACCACGTCAGCCAGTAGCTGCCGGCATGAACTTCCACGTCGAACGGGCGCACCAGGCGGCCCGTGTTGATCTCGTGATCGAACATCAGCGCCGGCGCCAGCGCGATACCCGCACCCTGCATGGCGGCTTCCACCATGAGCCGCGACGAATCGAAAACGGGCCCGCGAATCGTCCGGGGCGGAATGCCGGCGGCGGCGAACCAGCTCATCCAGTCGTCGACACGATAGGAACGCAGCAAGGTTTCATTGGCGAGATCGCTCGGGTCCGACAGACGCCTGGCAATCTCAGGTGCACACAGAATCGCGAGCGGCGCGTCGAGCAGCCGGGTGGCGAGCGAACCTGGCCAGGTGCCGTCGCCGAAGCGAATCGCGAAGTCGAGACCTTCTGTGGCGAGATCGACCAGATTGTTGTTCGTCAGCAGCTGCAGCTCGACAAACGGATGCGCGTCCCGAAACGACTTGAGCCGCGGCATCAGCCAGCCCACCGCGAAGGTGCCCACCACGCCGACCGTCAACACCTCGTGAAAGTGGCCGCCGTCGAACTGCTTGAGCACGGCCTCGATGCGATCGAAGGCCTCCGTGAGGACAGGGCGTAGCGCGAGGCCCTCGTCCGTCATGGCCAGCCCGCGGGGCAGACGTTTGAAGAGCGCGGTGCCGAGCCGCTCCTCCAGCGTTCTGACCTGCTGGCTCACGGCCGCCTGGGTGACATTCAGTTCGAGCGCGGCGCGCGTGAAGCTCAGGTGGCGCGCGGACGATTCGAAGGCGCGTAGCGCATTCAACGGCAAATACGGTCTCATGGCGAAGACACAAGTTTTTCTAGGGGATCGACTAACTTATCATCGTTTGCCAGCGGGCGCTGAAAAACCGATAGTTGCGGCTTCACAAAAGGAGCGGCGATGATCACAAGACGAAAATTCGCGGGCGCGATGCTTGGCGTTTCGATAGCTGGGGTTGCGGTTGGTAGTGGCGGCGCGTTTGGGAAAGTGGTGAAGGCGGGCGCTGCGAAGCAGGGCGGTGGCGCGGCCAACAAGGCGGACGCCATCCGCCAACGGCTCGCGCAGATCGAAGTGGAAAGCGGCGGGCGGCTTGGCGTTTCAATCCTCGACACGACGTCTGGATTGCATGCCGGTTTGCGGACCGACGAGCGCTTTCCGATGTGCAGCACGTTCAAACTGCTGGCGGCGGGCTTGGTGCTAACGCGCGTGGATCACGGACAAGAGGATCTGGAGCGGCGCGTCGTGTTTTCCAAAAGCGATCTGGTGCCGTACTCTCCGGCGACCAGCCAACACACCCGCGAGCGCACCGGCGAGGCGGGGATGAGCGTCGCCGACTTGTGCAAGGCGGCCCTTACGCTTAGCGACAACACCGCGGCCAATCTGCTGCTGGCGAGCTTTGGCGGCCCCGCCGCTTTGACCGCGTTCGCGCGTAGTATCGGCGACGGCATCACGCGTCTGGATCGCAACGAGCCGACGCTGAACGAAGCGACGCCCGGCGATCCGCGCGACACCACCACGCCCAGCGCGATGCTCGGCAATCTGCGCGAGCTTCTGCTGGGCGAGCGTTTGTCGTCGTTGTCGCGTGCGCAGCTGCTGGCCTGGCTCGCTGCCAATCAGACCGGTGGCGAACGGATTCGCGCGAAGCTGCCGAAGGATTGGGGCGTCGGCGATAAAACCGGCACCGGCGATCACGGCACGGCAAATGACATCGCGATTCTTTGGCCGCCGGGACGGGGGCCGATTCTTGTGACCGTTTACCTCACGGAGACGAGCGGCGATGCGGCGCGCTGCAATGCGGCGATTGCTAGTGTCGGCGCGCTGGTGGTGGCGTCGGTTTGATCGTGTGAGCACGTTCGGCACTTGAACCGATTCGCTGCGCAAACGCGCTGACCATTGAAAGAACGGCCCTCGTCCTTTGCAGACGGTCGAAAGTCGAATCGTGCGACACTAGGGCCACACCGAAGGGGGATGAACCAGGAAATGGCGGCCGCCACTGAGCCGACATCTGCGGGACGGCCTCGACTGACGCGGTGAGAAGTTGATTGTGCAAGTGAATGCTCGACACCTTCCGCCGACGTTCGTCCGGGTAAGCCGTCGGCTCGTCCAACCGCGCAGTATTGGCCCTGGTTCGGAGTCCCCTATGTCTGTCTATGTCCTGGCATTGCTAATCGGTGTAGTGGCCGGCCTGCGCGCGATGACCGCGCCCGCGGCCGTCAGTTGGGCGGCGCATCTGGGATGGTTGCCGCTGCAGGACACGCCACTGGCATTTCTCGGCGCTACGGTCACGCCGTACCTCTTCTCGGTACTGGCGATCGTCGAACTGATTACGGATCAACTGCCGACAACGCCTAGCCGTACCGTGCCGATGCAATTCGGCGCGCGTATCATCCTGGGCGGGTTGTGCGGCGCGGCGGTCGGGGCGGTGCATGGCGGTTTGCTGGGTGGTTTGATTGCCGGGGTCGTGGGCGCGGTGATCGGCACGTTGGGCGGCGCGAAGGTGAGAGGCGCGTTGGCGCGTGCGTTTGGCCGGGATTTGCCGGCGGCGTTGATCGAAGATGTAGTGGCGATCGTTGGGGCGGTGTTGATTGTGATGGCGTTGCGTTGAGTCGAGTGAACTGCGCATTTGGCAAACGATGCGTCTTCGCGTACGATTCGTTTTGCCTAAGGGCCACGATAGATACCTGACTAGCAGCAGACGGTCGGCTATCCGTGGACTTGGGCGTTTTCGTTTCTAGGCGCGTGCGATACGCGAGTCGGCGCGATGCGTTCGCCGCGCGCGTTTTGCCTTTGAGTCCCTGATTCCTGACCCTTTCGTCCTCGAAGGGTCTTCGGCGGGTATGACAGTCCCCCGTCATGGCGTAAAATTTCTGCTTCGATATGAAGCAATGCTTACCCACGCCAACCCATGCCAACGCCTGCGGACAAATCAAACTCAAAGGAAAGCGAGGGCGTTGCCGTCATCGATCGGGCTTGCGCGATTCTGTTCGCCTTCAGGCCGGACGATGCCGCGCTCACACTCGCCGAACTGGCTGCGCGCACGGGGCTCTACAAGAGCACCTTATTGCGGCTCGCGGGCTCGCTGATCCAGCACCGCCTGCTGCTGCGTCTGGACGACGGTCGCTATCAACTCGGCTCCGCGACCTTCATGCTCGGCGCGCTGTACCAGCGCAGCCTGAACCTCGGCGATATTGTGGTGCCGCTGATGCGCGAACTCGCGGAAACGAGCGGCGAAAGCGTGTCCTTCTATGTGCGCGACGAGGCGGTGCGTGTGTGTCTGCATCGCGTGGACTCGACGCATGCGGTGCGTTTTCACGTGCGCGAAGGTGACGTGCTGCCGTTGGAAAGCGGCTCGGGCGGCCGTGCGTTGCTGGCGTTCGGTGGCATGCCGGGCGCGCCGTACGAGAAGATTCGCGAGGATTTCTACTGCGTGTCGATCGGCGAGCGCGATCGCGAGACGGCCGGGGTCTCGATGCCGGTATTCGGTGTGCGCCAGAGTCTGCGTGGCGTGGTGACGCTCGCGGGCCCAAGCTCGCGTATCGATCAGGCGTTCCTCGAACGCAATCTCGGTGCACTGTTCGATTGCGCCACCCGTGCTACGGATGCGTTAGGCGGCGACTCGCGCGCGATGCGCAACGCGCAGCGGCGCGCAGCCGAACTTCAAGGAAGGTGACGCTCGGGCTTGCCCGTGTAGGTGTAACTCATCTGGCGTGGCATCGGGCCTTTGTTGCGCTCGTTGCGTCCGCGTTGCTCCCATGCATGCGAGAGAATGCCGACCGCGCGTGACAGGCAGAAGACCCCGCGTGCCAGCTCCGGCGCAAAGCCGAGCTCGGCGTAGATCACGGCGGTTGCGCCGTCGATATTCATCGGCACGGGTTTGTTCTTGCGCTGCTTAAGCAATGCTTCGATTCCACGCGCGATAGCGGCGTATCGTCCGCTGATACTTTTCTGTTCGACGCTTTCGTCCACAAGCGAAAGAAGCCGGATGGCCCGCGGATCGACCGGATGAAAGCGGTGCCCGAAGCCGGGCAAATACTTGCCATGTTCGGCGGTAAAAGCATCGACACCTTGCTCGACGGCTTCTTCCAACGCAGCGCCTTTTGCCATGCGTTCGGCGACGGAGTCGTACAGTTCGACCGCCTGTTGACCGGCGCCGCCATGCACGTCATCTAAAGCATTGATCGCTGAAGCCATCGCACCGTTCAACGGTAAACCGCAACTGGTCGCCATCCGCGAGATCGCAATCGACGGCGCATGCGGACCATGATCCACCGATGCCACCAGCGCCGCCTCGAACAGCCGCGCTTGCGCGGCGTCAGGCAGTTCGCCGCGCAGCATGAGCCAGATCATCTGCGGGAAGCTGACGTTGCCGATCAACTCCTGAATCGGGAAACCGCGCACCTTGATCGAGCCGGGATGAATATCGATGATCGAGGTGCTCCAGTACTCGGCGGCGAGCTTGGCGGCGTCGAATGCTTGCGTCATGTTCAGATCACTCCTTCGGAGCGTAGGTGGTCGATTTGCGCGTCGTCGTAACCGAGCGAGGCGAGATGCTCACGCGTGTGAGCCGATAGAACCGGTGCGGGTGTGGTCGGCGCCGTATCGGCATCGGACAGGCGAAAGCCCGCACGGGTCACGCGTTGCCGCTCGGCGGTGCCGTCGCCGGGAAACTCGCGGATGAACTCGCGCGATTCCAGATGCGGATGCGCGAGGATCTCCGGCACCGACATCACGCGCCCGGCCGGCACGCCCGCTTCGAAGAATTTCGCTTCCCAGTTCGTCGCGCTGTCGCTTGCCAGCGCCGCTTCGATTTCGGTCTTCAATGCGGCGCGATTCACTTTACGTGCGTTTCGCTCGGAAAAGCGCGCGTCGTCGAGCAGGTCGGCGCGCCCAATCAGATGACACAGGCTAGCGAACTGCTTGTTCTCGTTTGCGGCGATATTGAGCGGCCCGTCGGCCGTTTTGAATGTACCTGAAGGCGCGGCGGTGAAGTTTTCGTTGCCCATCGGCTCGGGCGTGACACCGGCGTTCAGGTAGTTCGACACGACCCAGCCCATCGTCGCCAGCGTGGCCTCCAGCATCGAGACGTCGAGCATGCGGCCGTGTCCGCTTGCGCGGGCATCGACCAGCGCCGCGCAGATGCCGAACGCGGCCGTGAGACCGCCCACGGTGTCCGACACCGGATAGCCGACGCGCAACGGGGCGCTGTCGGCATCGCCGGTCACGCTCATCACACCCGAGATACCCTGAATGATCTGATCGTAGGCGGGGCGTTTTGAAAACTCGCCGTCCATGCCGAACCCGGAGATCGCGCAATACACGAGCTTCGGATTCACCTCGCGCAGCGCGTCGAAATGGAGACCGAGCCGCGTCATCACACCGGGCCGGAAATTTTCGACCAGCACGTCCGCGGTTTTGACGAGCTCGCGCAAAATAGCCTTGCCGCGCGGGTCCTTCAGATTGAGCGTGATCGACTGCTTGCCAGCATTCACCGCGACGAACGAGGCCCCCATGTTGCGCATCGACGCTTCCTTGTCGGCGCCCAAACGCCGCGCAAGATCGCCGCCTTCGGGGTGCTCGACCTTGATCACGTCGGCGCCGAGCAGCGCCAGTTGATATGCGCAAAACGGCCCGGCGAGCACGTTCGATAAATCCAGTACCCGCACTCCAGCCAACGGTAGCGTCATCTTTGAAGCCTCTTGTTCAATGCGAAATTTCATCGAGATTGAGATTGTTGGTGCGTGGCCCGAAGATGCCGACCGCGCCCATCACCATCACCATCGACACCGTGATCAACGCGAACACGCCCGGCACCTGGAAGTGGCGCAGCGCGAAGGCAATCATGAAGCCGGAAAACATCGCGGATAAACGCGACATCGAATAAACGAAACCGACGGCGCGCGCCCGCAAACGGGTGGGGAAAAGTTCGGTCTGGTACGCGTGATAGCCCACCGACAGCAGCGTGCCGGATAGCGTGATCAGCACGCCGAGCGTCATCAGCATCGCGGGTGAGGTTTGCGTCGCGAACAGGCTGCCGAACACGGCGATACCGAGCGCCGACAACACGATCAACGTCTTACGTTCGATGCGGTCCGCGATCGCCATGCCGATCAGCGGTCCGAATGGGTTTGAGATCGCGATGACGAACGAGTACAACAGGCTGTGTGTGATCGTCACGCCTTTGGAGACCAGCAGCGTCGGCACCCATGACGCGAAACCGTAGAAGCCGATCGCCTGGAACAGGTTGAACACCAGCATCGTGATGGCGCGTTTGCGATACGGCGGCTGCCAGATTTCGCGGAAGGCCGCTTTGGTGGTGGCCGGTTCGACAGCCGGGACAGGGGCGGGCAATGGCTTGCCGTATTGCCGCGCGATTTTCGCTTCGAGTGCTTGGAGGACCTGTTCCGCTTCAGCGGCGCGGCCTTGCTGCGCGAGCCAGCGCGGGCTTTCCGGCACGCGCCGGCGAATGGCCCACACCACGATCGCGCCGAGCGCGCCGATGATCACGACCCAGCGCCAGCCGTCGACGCCGAACGGTGTTTGCGGCACCAGCCACCACGCGAGCAAGGCGACCGACGGCACGGCGGTGTACTGCACCAGATGAACGAAAGCGAAGGCGCGGCCACGCAGATGTTTCGGCACGAGTTCGCTGACGTAGGTGTCGATCGTCACCAGTTCGACGCCCACGCCAATGCCCGCGATCAGGCGCCACACGTTGATGGCCGGCGCGCTGGTTTGCAGCGCCATGATCAGCGTCGCGGCGGAGTACCAGAGCAGCGAGACGGTAAACACGGTTTTGCGGCCATAGCGATCCGCCATGCCCGCGAAAAAGAACGTGCCGATGAAGAGTCCGGCGAACGATGCCGCCACGAAGGCGCCCAGCCCGGACACGCCGAAGAACGACGCGGTCGTTGTCGCATAGAGCCCGCTTTTGACGAGACCGGGGCCGACATAGGCCGTAAAAAACAGATCGTAGAACTCGAACCAGCCACCGATCGACAGCAGGAACACCAGCATCCATACCGTGCGCGTCGCGGGCAGACGGTCGATGCGCGCATTGATGCCGGGCGTGAGCCCCTGCGCACCGGCGCTTGAGTCGGGCGACGCGCCGGGCGTGTCGATCGGCAGGCTTGCCATGAAATCCTCCTTTGAGTGTCTCTTGCTTAGGTCATTCTGTCTAATAGAACGACGTTCTATTTAATCGATGCGCCGAGATTAGCCCATGTGGCGTCTGTCAGGAATTCGGGGTTTTACCTAGCCGTCAAACCGCCATTCGCTCCAGCATCTTGAGAAGGGTGTCGAATGAAAGCGGCTTGCGCACGTATTCGATGGTGGGATTCGGCTGCACGGGGATATCCGCGGCCGCGCTGCACAGGATGATCGGAATGGCGCGCAGATCGGGGTCGTCATACAGCGCGGCGCACAGTTGCAGCCCCGACATGACCGGCATCATGCAGTCCGACACGATGATGTCGGGACGGGTCTTGCTGATCTGTTCAAGCGCGGCGCGCCCGTTGGATGCCGTCAGTACGGTATAACCATGCCGCTCCAGCAACAGTCGCCACACCGTGAGGATGTCGAACTCGTCGTCCACGACCAGGATGGTTTTCATGGCCGCCTACGTACTTCGTCGCGGCGTCAGCGTGGCCGACAGGCCTAGCGCAACGCTGGCAGGGTCGACCGGGCTTTCGATGACGTCGAGGCCTTGCGACGAAATGACGAGCTCGCGCAGCGACGTGTCGTGCGCGCTTTCACGCTGCTTGACCACGGAAATCATGCGCCGCAGACCCGTTTCCGTTTCGGCGTAGCGCAGCAGCACGAGGTTTTCGGTCAACGCGGAGACTCGCACGCTCTTCGCGTGGCCGGGGGCGGCGTAAAGCGGCAGTTCTTCCGTCAGTATCGTGGTGACGCAGGCTTCCCGAAGCTGATGAAGCAGCGCATTCAGGAGCAGGCCGAAGCGTTCGGTTCGCAAGGCCGAGTCGCGAAAACCTTCCACGCCGTCGATGACGATGCGCGACGCACCGATCTTCTTGACCGTGGCCAGCGCAACGGCTGCGGTTTCGTCGACAGCAAGTTCGATGGCGGGTTGCCATTGAATGACGAGGCGGCCGTCGTTGTACGCGTCGGTCAGCGCGATCGAGACGGCCTCGGCTTTGCCGATCAGGCGCTGCGGCCCTTCGTAAAAGCCCAGATACACGCAACGCTCGCCGCGCGCCACGCCGGCTGCGAGAAACTGCAGGCAAAGCAAGGTTTTGCCGACACCCGACTGCCCAACCAGCGTCGTCGTGGAGCCTTGAGAGAAACCGCCGCCAAGGAGGTTGTCGAGATGCGCAAGGCCGAAGCCGAGCCGCGTTTTCAGGTCGACCGGGCCCGGTTGCGGGGCGCATTGCGATTCCAGACGCGGGAACATCAGGAGCCCGCTTTCGGCGATACGAAAGAAATGCCTGCCCATCAGATGATTGCGCGCCCGCATCTTGTGCACTTCGATTTCGCGCCCGCGGCGCATGCCGTCGTTATAGCTGTTCAGTTCGATCAGACCGTCGACCAGCGTGTGCTCGGGGTGCGGTTCATTGCCGGAGAGGGGCGCGAGCAACAGCGTAGTGCAATCCATTGTCGCGACCAGGGCGTTCAGTTCGTGGATGAACTTTGACAGCGACAACTCGGTTTCGCTGAATTCGCGGGCGCTGCGAAAGCCGTCGATGATCATGAGGCTCGGCCGATAGTCGGAAAGGCTCGACGCAATCAGCTTGAGGAAGCCGTCGAGACCGCCCTGCATCAGTTCGTGATAACCGGAGACAAACAGCATTTGCTGGGCGACGGCGGTTTCGTCGAAGAAGCTCAGGCCCTTGAGGTGCGCCAGCAGCTTGTCGTGCGACTCGGCGATCAAGGTCATGTAGAGCACCTTTTCGCCCTTGCTGACACGATGAAAACCAATCTGGCTCGACAGAATCGTTTTGCCCGCGCCGGCCATGCCTTCCAGCAGATAGACCCCGCCGCGGACCAGACCCCCGCCCAGGATCTCGTCGAGACCGGGGACACCCGTTTCCACGTTGGACCGGGAGGACGTCTGAGATTCGCGGATAGTCATCGTCGATATGCCATTCAAGGTGCGGAGGAGCGACAGCTTGCAAATGGGAATCAAGCGGATCGGGTATCGCTCGATCTAAGCGTGCCAGCAATTCGCGTTCCTGCTCGTGGGCGGCGCTACGGGCGTCGGCATTCGCTCAGGGGGGCGTGGCTGGGGCCGCGCCTCACCTGGTGAGCAGCATGCGGAATGCCTGCGCGCGGCGTGCGCAAGGGGCGCGGGACGGACGCGGCTTAGAGGGTGGTGCGGAGGGAGCGTGGTAGTGCTTTTTTCAAATCTATGCAACTAAGGGTGCACGGCAGGAGAGGGGGCGCCCATTTCCCTCGCGCATGCAAAGTACTCATCATGCGCGAGGATGGCGTGTTTTATGCGGACCGGGCAATGACCCAGCAATGACCCGGTTACGCCTTAGCTACACGCGAAACTGCTCGCGGCATTAACGTCTCCGCCTTGAAGGGCGGTACCGGCACTGTCGCGTGCGCCCGAGAAGACGTTGCCAATCGCGTCCTTCTGTGCGCTCGTCAGACACGTTCCGTCGCGCACGTTGTTCGTGCAGGTGGGCACGTCGGTCGCCAGGCTGAAATTTGCCTGGCATGCCTTGATATCCTGAATCATGCCGTCGCTGGCACCGTCGAGCGCATCGCATTTGGCCAATATCTTCGACGCCACCATCTGACGCTCCGCCGCGGTAAAGCCGGTCGTGATGTCGGGCAGGCCGTTCGGGGTCGTGGCGGTCGCCACTTTGGCCAATTGCTGCGCGCTCCACATTTCGCCGATTGCTGCTTTTGGCAAGTGAAAGCCCGGGTCGCCGGCAATGATCCCGTCATACTCCGCTGAAGAGCGTGCCGCCGCGACCAGCGCGTGACGGCCACCATTTGAGCATCCGTCGAAGTAACTGCGGTCCGGCCCCTTGCCGTAGGCGAGTTTGATCACCTGCTTGGCCATCGGCGTGAGTGCGGCGACCGCGTTGTAGCCATAGTCGAGACGCGCTTGCGGGTCGAGCCCGAACAGCGGATTCTGCGCCGCGCTGTGCCCCGCATCCGAACTGATCACCGCGAAGCCCATGTTGAGCGCGTCGTTGGTCGGGCCGCCGCCGCCGATTTCTCCGGTAGCGGTCACAACGTTGCCGTCGAGGCCGCCATTGGCCTGATAGAAGAAGCGCCCGTTCCATGCCAGCGGCAGACGCATCTCGAAGCCGATGGCATATGTTTTGCCGTCGACGCTGCTCACGCGCTGATTCATGCTGCCCTGGATCAGACAGTGTTCGGCGATTGGTTTGCCGGCCACGTTGAGTGTGCCGGCCGCCACGTCTGTCACCGAAGCGAAGACGGTGTTGGCGAACGTGAGTCTGGCGGCGAGCGCTGCGCAATTGCCGGCGAGTGTGCCCGGTGAGGCCGCGCTCAATTGTGGCAGGGCGTTAGCGCTCGTGCTGGTGTTGGCTGGGTCGCTGACGTTGCTGCCGCCGCACGCGGCGAGTATGAGTGCCGCAGCAGCAGCTGGCGCGATGGATGTGTGCCTCATGCGGTGTCTCCTAGAACGAATGACGGATGCCGACCATCACGCCGGTCTGGCCGGTGCCTGCCGTGGGTGTCGTGCCGCCGCCACCGGCGCTGACCGAGTAGCGCGCCTTTGCGCTGTTGGCGAGATACGAACCCTGCGCATAGACGGCCGTGCGCTTCGACAGCAGATAGGTGGTACGCAACGTGCCCATCATGGCGCGCGTGTCGTGGTCGCTATTGGTGATGTGATAGACCTCGCCGTCGACGATGAACGCAGGCGTCACGAAGTACGAGGCGCCGACGAAGAACAGATTCGAGCGCACGGCTGCAATCGTGACAGCGGATGGTTCGACACGGCGATTGAGCCAGCCGGCGCCGATCTTTGCTTTGCCGAAATTCGCGTAGGCGCTGACCTGGGTGCGGATGTCCTTGTCGGCGGCATTGGTGAGTGGGATGGGCGCAACGCCGTCGAAGAAATTCGCGGCCGCGGTACTGCCGCCACGCTGCTCTTCATATGACGCCGCCACGCCGAACAGCGGCACGTCGTACTTCAGCATCACGGACCACTCGCGGCATTCCGTTGCATGCCCGGCTACCGAGCCGGTACAGGTGCCCTGGCCTGGCGAGTTGCCGGTTCCGGCTGCGTCGCGGCCGAACGAATAGTTCGCGCCGAGTGTCACGCCCGCATACGTGCCGAGGTAGGTCACCGAGTTATCGGCGCGGGCGTTGGGCACGTAGGCGTCGAGTGAGCCCAGCCCATAGATGTCCGGGCCGATCAGGTCCGCGCCCATCAGCGCGAGGTAGGTCATGGTGTACTGCCGTCCGAACGACACCGTCCCGTAAGGACTCTTGATGCCCACAAACGCCTGACGTCCGAACAGTCGTCCGCCCTGGCCGAGATCGCCGCCGCGCACGTTGAAACCGCTTTCCAGCGTGAATACCGCGCTATAGCCGCCGCCCAGGTCTTCATTGCCACGCACGCCCCAACGCGAAGGCAGTTCGCCGGTGACGGACGGCATGCGAAAAACGCTGTTGCCTGCGGCGTTCGCGTGCGACACATATTCGATGCCGGTGTCGATGATGCCGTAGAGCGTCACGCTCGATTGGGCCGCTGCGGTGCCGCTGGCGGCGCACAATGCGCTGCAAAGAAGAAGGCGTGTGGATGCTTGCATGCAGGGTGTCTCCGAACCGTTGATTGAATGTGTTTGTTGTTGAGTCTTCTTGGTGTTGCCAGGGTTTTGTTTCTTGTGCGACTGGTCAGTCGTCGGCGCGCGGGCGGCGCAGCAGCAGCAACGCGGCAGCGGCGGCGATCAGCGTGACGGGAATGCTCGCGCCGATGACCGTCGAGGAACTGCGGCCCATCGCCAGCAATTGACCGGCTGCCAGCGGTCCGACGACCGAGCCGATACGTCCCACCGCCACTGCTGCGCCGACGCCGGTGCCGCGCATGGCAGTCGGATAAAACGCCGCCGAGAGTGCGTACAGCACTGATTGGCCGCCAATCACGAACATCCCCGCGAAGAAAGCTGAGGTAGCGAGCGCCCCGAAGCCCGGCGCCATCGAGAGCGCCGCGAGCGACGCGATGATCCCGACGTACATGCCCGCCACCACGACGCCCGAGCGCATCCGGTCCATCAACATGCCGATGCACAACGCGCCGATGCCGCCGCCGATGTTGAAGAAAATCTGCACGTAGCCCACTTGCGCACGCGACAGACCGCTTGCCGCCATCAACGAAGGCAGCCAGTTGAGCAGGAAGTAGAGGACGATCAGCGTGCAGAAATAGCTGACCCAGATCTGTACAGTCGAGAGGCCGCGTGTGCCGCCGAACAGGACCTCGCCGACCGGCGCGGGCTTCGCATGACCGTCTCGCGAGGCCTTGGTGAATGCCTTTGAATCCGCGAGAAACACGAGCAACAGCGGCACCAGCACCAACGGCCCTGCGCCGCCGACGTAGAAGATGTGCCGCCACTCGGTGTCGCCCGCGCTCAGCACGCCGATCACCGAAGCGATCACGCCGCCGAACGGAATGCCGCAATACATCACGCTCACCGCTGTGCTGCGCGAGCGCGGTTCGACCGCTTCCGACGACAACGCGATCAGATTCGGCAGCGCGCCGCCGAGGCCGATGCCCGTCAGCACTCGCACGATCACCAGCGTGTGAAAGTCGCTCACCAGCGCGGTCGCAATCGACAACAAGCCGAACAGGCATGCGGAAATCACCAGCACGCGTTTGCGGCCGATCCGGTCGGCAAGCCGTCCGCCGAACATCGCACCCGGCAGCAAGCCGAAGGTCCCGGCGCTGAACGCGAGCCCCATTTGTCCGACCGACAGGCCGAACTCGCGTGCCATCCTGGGCGCGGCGACGCCGACCGACTGCAGATCGAGCCCCTCGAGCAACGCGACGGCAAAACACAATCCGAGTGTGACAAAGGCGCCCGTCCGGCTGGATGTCGCTGGTCCGGCAAGGCTTTCTGCCGAGGGTAGTATTCCGGCTCTTTTCACGTTAGTGATCCTTATTAAAATGCGTGGCTTTCCGGTGTCGATGAAGAACGGCAGGTGTCGAGTCGCCGCCTGGTGTGCCGGTTTGGGGCAGAAGCGGTTGTGCTCGTTCAGCGCCGAGGCAGTCTGGTGATCCAGACAGCCCCGGTGAAACGGGATTCGGACCGCCATCGCGGTCATGATCGGATGCTTGAGAACGGCCCGGCGAAAGCCGCAGCGCACAGTGCATCGGTTCGATGTCTGCATTGCTGTCCGTTTGCCTCGAAGCGATGCAACGCGTCTCCACACGCTGCACCGTGAACCGGATTTAATATCAGGTAGACTGATAAAGCAAGCGCAAATGCTTCGGTGGAAACACCTAGCGATTTGCTGAGACGGGGAAGTTAGCCGCGCAGGTTGCGCACGAAAGTTTCGAGGTGGGTTTGTACCGCGCCGGCCGTTTCGAGTTCGATGCCTTCCATCATCTGCTTCTCGATCGCCTTGACGGCCTGCTCGCATTCGCGCAGCACGGCCCGCCCTTCATCGGTCAGTTGCAGCAGCACAATGCGCCCATGCGTCGGATCCGGCTCGCGGCTAACCCAGTTCCGGCTCGCCATGGCGTTCATCACTTCATTGGCCGATTGCGGTGTGATGAAGGAGCGCTCGGCCACTTGCGCATTGGACGCCTGCCCCTTGGCGTCGAGCACCGAAAGCGCGGTGAATTGCGCGAGCGTCAGGCCGAGTGGTGCGAGTGCGTCGGTCATGCGGCGTCGCAGGATGCGGTCGAGACTTCCGATCACATAGGCCAACCGTAGGTGGGGGCGACGGGTACGCGCGGCGGTGGGTTCGGCGGGTGAATCTGGATTTTTGCTCATGGTGGGCTGGAGGTCCTGTCTAGCCTGCATCTTAGCGCGCCTCACCGTTAATTAGACCGATAGGGGTTTGCACCGAGTCAGCGAAATTCCGCTTTACATCTCAGGTAGCCTGATATTAAATGCAGTCATCAGGCCGCCGCCGCGGCCACCATTCACGGAGAGAGCAGATGAATTACGAAGGTCGTTGGAAAACCGTCAAGGTCGATGTGGCAGAGGGCATCGCATGGGTCACGTTCAATCGTCCCGAGAAGCGCAACGCGATGAGCCCGACGCTGAACAAGGAAATGATCGAGGTGCTCGAGGCAGTCGAGCTGGACGCCGAAGCACAGGTTCTCGTGCTGACGGGCGAGGGCGACGCGTGGACCGCCGGCATGGACCTGAAGGAATATTTCCGTGAAGTCGACGCCGGCCCGGAAATCCTGCAGGAAAAGATTCGCCGCGATGCATGCCGCTGGCAATGGCAGTTGCTGCGCATGTACGCGAAGCCGACTATCGCGATGGTCAACGGCTGGTGTTTCGGCGGCGGCTTCTCGCCGCTGGTGGCGTGCGATCTCGCGATCGCCGCGGACGAAGCCGTGTTCGGCCTCTCCGAAATCAACTGGGGTATTCCGCCGGGCAACCTGGTGAGTAAGGCGATGGCGGATACCGTGGGGCATCGTCAGGCGCTGTACTACATCATGACCGGAGAGACGTTCACGGGTCAGGAAGCCGCGCAGATGGGCCTCGTCAACAGGAGCGTGCCACGTGCCGAACTGCTCGAAGCCACGCGTGTTCTCGCAGGCAAGCTGTTGCAGAAGAATCCGGTGGTGCTGCGCGCGGCGAAGCACGGCTTCAAGCGCTGCCGTGAATTGACGTGGGATCAGAACGAAGATTACCTGTACGCCAAGCTGGATCAGGCGCAACTGCGGGATCCCGAAGGTGGCCGCGAGCAGGGGCTGAAGCAGTTCCTCGACGAGAAGGCGATCAAGCCGGGTCTGCAAACCTACAAGCGCTGAGCTATCGCAGACGTAGATTCAAGCCGATTCACGCGCCAGAAGTGTTGGACGGCGAGCGCGAGAGGACTGGCAAGACGAGCCCCACAGCGAGGAGACACAGACATGCACGAAGTAACATTGTTGATCGGCGGCGAGAGCCGCGGCGCATCGGACGGGAGAACCTTCGAGCGGATCAATCCGGCGAGCGGTGTGGCGGCCTCGCGTGCGGCCGCCGCCACGTTGGCCGATGCAGACGCGGCGGTCGCTGCCGCGGCGCGCGCGTTCCCGGCATGGTCCGCATTGGCGCCGACAGAACGTCGCAAACGTCTATTGGCCGCGGCCGATCTGATGGGTGCACGCACCGCGCAGTTCATCGAAACCGGCGTGGCCGAAACGGGCGCCATGCCGAACTGGTACGGCTTCAATGTGATGCTGGCCGCCAACATGTTGCGCGAAGCCGCCGCGATGACCACGCAGATCGACGGCGACGTGATTCCGTCGGACGTGCCGGGCAGTCTCGCGATGGCCGTGCGCCAGCCGTGCGGTGTGGTGCTCGGCATGGCGCCGTGGAATGCACCGGTGATTCTCGGCACACGGGCAATCGCCATGCCGCTCGCTTGCGGCAACACGGTCGTGCTCAAGGCATCGGAAGGCTGTCCGGGTGTGCATCGGCTGATCGGCAGCGTGTTGCAGGAAGCCGGGCTTGGCGATGGCGTGGTGAACGTCATTACGCATTCCGCTGAAGATGCGCCGGGCATTGTCGAGCGCCTGATCGCTCATCCGGCGGTGCGGCGGGTCAATTTCACCGGCTCGACGCGGGTTGGACGCATCGTCGCGCAACATGCCGCGCAGCATCTGAAACCGGCCTTGCTCGAGCTCGGCGGCAAGGCGCCCGTGGTGGTGCTCGACGACGCCGACCTGGATGCGGCGGTGGACGGCATCGCGTTCGGCGCATTCTTCAACCAGGGGCAGATTTGCATGTCGACGGAGCGGCTGATCGTCGACCGAAAAATCGCCGACGTGCTGATCGAGAAGCTCGCGGCCAAAGCGCGAACCCTGAAGGCAGGCGATCCCGCTGCGGGCGATTCAGTGCTCGGTGTGCTCGAAAGCGTGGCGGCCGCAAGGCGCATCAAAGCGCTCGTTGAAGATGCGCATGAGAAGGGCGCGAAGCTGCCGGTCGGCTGCTCGGTTGAAGGCGCCGTGATGCAACCGGTGATTGTCGACGGCGTGACGCGCGACATGAAGCTTTATGCCGAGGAATCCTTCGGCCCGGTGGTGACGGTGCAGCGTGTGGACAGTGACGAGGAAGCGATTCAGGTTGCCAACGATAGCGAATACGGTCTCTCCGCAGCGGTATTCAGCCGCGATATATCGCGCGCGTTGAATGTGGCGAAACGCATCGAATCGGGCATCTGCCATATCAACGGGCCGACCGTGCACGACGAAGCACAGATGCCGTTCGGCGGCGTGAAGAAGAGCGGCTATGGGCGCTTTGGCAGCAAGGCGTCGATCGCCGAGTTCACGGACCTGCGCTGGATCACGATTCAAACCGGCCCGCGTCACTATCCGATTTGATTGTCCGCGGTCGATGAGCCGCGTCGAAGCAGCAAAAGAAGGTCGCTCCGCCGCAGAGGGCGGAGAGGAGCCTCTCAAGGAGACAGGCGTTGCATTCCGAGCCGAGACAACCGAACACCCTCGTCGCGCACGACAACGCGCCGACGCATTACCGCGCGACGACGATCGGCGCGTCATCGTTGCACGCGCAACGGCACGGCGACACGTGGTATTTGCGCGCTGCCGAGCCGCTCGGCGAACATCCACAGCGTTTGACAGACCGGCTCGCGAGCGGCGCGCGCGAACACCCGGAGCGCTGGCTGGCGGCGCGACGCGGCAGCGACGGTCAATGGATCGGCCTGAGCTACGCGAGAGCGCTGCAAAGCGCGCGCGCGATCGGGCAGGCGCTGCTGGCGCGCGATCTTTCCGTTGAACGTCCGGTTGTGATTCTCTCGGGCAACGATCTCGAACATCTGCAACTGGCGCTCGGCGCGATGTGGGCCGGCATTCCGTATGCGGCGATTTCCCCAGCGTATGTGCTCGCTTCCGGCGACTTCGGCAAGCTGCGCCATACGATCGATCTGCTGACGCCGGGCCTGGTCTTCGCAAGCCGCTATGACCTGTTCGCCAAGGCGATCGAGGCCGTGGTGCCAGTCGACGTCGAAGTTGTCGCTGCAACGGCGCCCAAAGAGCCGCGGGCGGCGCGCAGCGTGACTTTGTTCAGCGACCTGCTGAATACAACGCCCGGCACGGTCGATTCCGTTCAGGCGGCGGTGAGCCCGGACGCCATCGCCAAGTTTCTGTTCACGTCGGGCTCGACCAAACTGCCCAAGGCCGTGCCGACCACGCACCGCATGCTGTGCAGCAACCAGCAGATGCTGCTCGAAACGTTTCCTGAGTTCGCGAACGTGCCGCCGGTACTGGTCGATTGGTTGCCGTGGAATCACACCTTCGGCGGCAGCCACAACGCGGGCATCGCGCTTTACAACGGCGGCACGCTCTATATCGACGACGGCAAGCCGGTCAACGGCAAGTTCGAGGAAACGCTGCGCAATCTGCGTGAAATCGCGCCGACGATCTACTTCAATGTGCCTAAGGGCTGGGAAGAACTGGCCATCGCGCTGGAGCAGGACGCGCAATTGCGCGAGACGTTTTTCTCGCGTGTGAAGGTGTATTTCTTCGCGGGTGCGGGGCTCTCGCAAGCGGCGTGGGACCGGCTCGAACGCGTCACCGAGCAATATTGCGGCGAGCGCATTCGCATCATGGCCGGACTCGGCATGACCGAAACCTCGCCGTCCTGCCTGTTCACCACGGGTCCGATCATGCGCGCCGGCTATGTCGGCTCGCCGGCACCTGGCTGCGAGGTCAAACTTGCACCGGTCGGCGACAAACTCGAGGCGCGCTATCGCGGACCGCATGTGATGGCCGGTTACTGGCGCGCGAATTCCGCGGAGCTGAACGGCGCCTTCGACGAAGAAGGCTACTTTTGCAGCGGCGACGCGTTGCGCTTTGTCGATGTTGAACGGCCGGAGCTCGGATTGCTGTTCGACGGGCGCATCGCTGAGGACTTCAAGCTGAGTTCGGGCACCTTCGTCAGCGTCGGCCCGATGCGGGCTCGGGTGATTTCCGAAGGCGCGCCCTATGTGCAGGACGTGGTCGTTACCGGGATGAATTGCGACGACGTGGGTTTGCTGGTGTTTCCGCGGCTCGACGATTGCCGGCGACTAGCTGGTTTGCCTTTGTCGGCAAGCGCGCGTGAGGTTATCGAAGCAGCCGTCGTGCGGGCACATTTTGCGGCTTTATTGGAGACACTCAATCGCAACGCGACCGGCGGCGCGACCACGATCGCCCGCATCCGGCTGATGGACGTTGCCCCTTCGCTCGATCTCGGCGAGATCACCGATAAAGGGTCGATCAATCAGCGCGCGGTATTGACGCATCGGGCGGCGCTCGTCGAAGCGATGTACGACGCGGCGCGGCGCGACCCCGCCGTGATTTACGCGGCCGCTTGCGGCGCGACGTAGTCAGGCACGCATCGCTCGCTGACTCAGGGTCCCTGGTCGCACGGCAAAGGCGCTTCGCCGTATACAATTCGGCAGCGCCTGATTTTTGCCCAATACTGACCTGATCCTATCCATGCCGAATCCGACCCGGGCCTTTCTTCTCGGCCCGCTCCTGAAAGGCGTTTCACGCTCCTTCTATCTCACCCTGCGCGTACTGCCCGTCGGGATGCGCGATCCGATCGGCCTCGCGTACCTGCTGGCGCGCGCGGCCGATACGATTGCGGACACCTCGCTGATCTCGCCCGAGCAACGCCTTGCCTTGCTGCTGTCGCTGCGCGACCAGGTCAACGGCGCCCACGACGACGGTGCGCTGTTCCAGCGCATGGCCGCCGAAGTGGCGGGCCAACAGGTCCAGTCCGATGAAAAGGTCTTGCTGGAATCGCTTGGTCCCGCGCTCGAAGTGCTGTCGCAACTCAGCGAGTCCGACCGTAAAGCGGTACGCGAGATCGTGTCGACGCTGACCGACGGCATGGAATTCGACCTTCGCACGTTTCCCGACGAACGTTCCGGCGAGATCGCCGCGCTGCGCGAGTACGACGAACTCGACCGCTATACCTACCTGGTGGCGGGCTGTGTCGGCGAATTCTGGACCACCATGACTTACGCGCACATGCCCGGCACGCTGAAAGAGCGGCCTGAGATCATGGCGCGCCGGGGCGTGCGTTTCGGCAAAGCGCTGCAGATGACCAACGTGCTGCGCGATTGCGGCAAGGATTTGCGCATCGGCCGCTGTTACCTTCCGCAGACGATGCTCGATCACCATGCGCTGAGCGCGCAAGACCTCTTGCAGCCGGCGAATTCTGTTCGCGCCCGGCCGCTGATGATCGAACTTGTCCGCAAGACGCTGGATCACTTCCGGGAGGCCCTGGACTACACGCTGGCGATTCCCGCGTTGTCGGTGCGCTTGCGTCTCGCTTGTTTGTGGCCGATCCTGATCGGCCTCGATACGCTGCTGTTGCTGGTGGATAACGATGCCTGGCTCGACCCGGCCAAGGTCTCCAAGGTCCGGCGCAATCAGGTGTATCAGATCATCGCGTCGTCGTTGCTGCTGGTGCCGTCGAATGGCCTGGTGCGCAAGTCGGTTGAAACGCGGATCAAGCAGATTGAAGCGCGGCTCTGAGCGTTCATTCTGATAGATAGATATATAGTTAGTTATCCGTTGTAATGGCGGTGCGCAATGTGTGTCGCATAGAAAGCCCATTACAAGTTAATGGCGCTGTCATATTTGGTAATTAGAGTGCTGCTCGGAACAAGACCGGAAAAATTCGCGCCTGACGTGAATCACCGGTCTTATCAATTCGCTCACGCGATACTAATCAATCCGATCAGCACCAGGTTATCAGCACGCCATGCAAACCCGACGGACCTTCCTTGCCTCCGCATCCAAAGCGGCGACGCTGCCAGTTCTGGCATCCGCGCTTGGCGCATGCGGCGGCAACAGCCTTTCCGCCACTACGCCGATCTCTGACGCCGAACTTCAGGCGCAGATGATCGGCAAGCTGAACGCGCAACTCAATGACACCACCACGGGCAATACCCTCGAGCCGTACATGATGGACGTGGGCTTCACGTGGGACCTTCCGCTGATTCCCGCAGCACAGGTCAACACCATCGTTGCCTATAGCTTTGGCAACCGGCCGAACGCGGCGAGTGGCAATACGGCGAGCAACGGCGCCAACCAGGCCGCGCTTCCCGATCCCGGGCCGATCAATGAAGAGCTCGCCGATGCGGTCCATCAGATCTATCAGTTGAATCCGGTGAAAGTCTTCGCGCAGTGGGAAATCGCGCGCTTTCTCGTGTCCAAGTATCAGATGAACAGCACGAATCTGCATTCCATCGAACCGATCGTCGCCAGTGACGGTTCGATCACCTACCTCAGTACGGACGGTGTGGCGGCCGCTATCGTCGCGCTCGAAGGCGGTGCCGCGGCGATGGGGAACGTGGCGGTGGTCGGCCATCGCGACCATGCGAAGCGTTGCATTCTGACGTCCGTGGGCCGCGGCATGAAAGCCTATGCGGTGAAGGAAGTGACGCTGCCGGTCAATTACGATTCCTTGTCGGGGCAGCCGTGGACTCGCAATCGCGGGCTTTATCTGGTGCATGACATGTATGCGCAATGGGCGCTCAAGGCCCTAACCGCAACCGCCCAAGCCTATCCGCAAGGCTAAAACACGTCACGTCATCACAGAACAACAAGGCAACTCATGTCATCCCGCCGTCAATTTCTGATCTCGACATCGGCCGCCGCGGTGCTGCCGGCCGCAGCCGCCATGCTCGCCGTGAGCAGCAAGGCCTGGGCTAGCGACGCGCCCATTTCCGACGCCGAACTCCAGCGTCAAATGCTTGCAAAGCTCAATGTGGAGTTGAACGATTCCACGATCGCGAGCACCGAAGCGCCGTATCTCCAGGACATCTTCTTTAGCTGGGATCTTCCCTCGATTCCCGTCGCTCAGATCGGCGCGATCGTCGCGTACAGCTTCGGTGACCGGCCGGCTGCTGCAAGCGGCGCTAATGCCACGAGCGGAACTGGTCAATCGCAACTGCCGCAACCCGGTCCGATTAACGAAGAGATCGCGGATGCCGTGCATCAACTGGTTCAGTCGAAGCCGGTGATGGTGTACGCCCAATGGGAAGTGGCCAGCGTGCTCACGGCGAAATACCAGATGAGCAGCGCGAACCTTCAATCGATCAAGCCGCCTACCGTCGCGAGCAATGGCACGATCAGCTATCCGGCTCTCGACGATGTAGCGGCTGCGATCATCGCGCTTCAAGGCACTGCTGCAGCGCTCGGCACGGTGGCGGTCGTCACGCACCGTGACCAGGCAAAGCGCGCGATTCAGACCTCGCGCGCACACGGTATGAACGCTTATGCGGCTCAAGGCGTGACCTTGCCGGTCGACTACGATGCACAGGCGTCACAGCCTGCGAATCGTCGTCGCGATCTCTATCTGTTGAACGACATGATGAACCAGTTCGCTACCTTGCGGGCGAACCTCATCGCCCAGCAGTATCCCAACGGATAACGTGTTTGCGCGCGGCGCATGTGCCGTGCACGTGCAGTGTGGGTAAGCGTACTGAATAAAAACGCCATGGGCCTTAGTTTGGCGGACAAACCTTCTTGTCCGATTCCAGACGCTCATGGCACCCACCGGCAAACAACATTGCGACACCTTAGACCTGATCCGCGCGCTGGCGGCAGGCGCGGTGTGCATCAGTCATTTGCGCAATCTGATGTTCGTCGACTACCGCTCGAGTGCCGGTATCGGACTTGCGGGCAAGGCGTTCTATTTCCTCAGTAACTACGGCCATACCGCGGTGATCGTTTTCTTCCTGCTGAGCGGCTATTTTGTCGGCGGCTCGGTGCTGCGGCAGGTCGAGGCGGGAACATGGAGTTGGCAGCGCTATCTGACCGAGCGCATGTCGCGGCTATGGATCGTGCTGATCCCGGCCTTGCTGCTGACGCTGTTCTGGGACCGCATGGGGATCACGCTGGCAGGCGGGCCTTTTTATCTTGGGACCGAGGGCACGTTCGATCAGCAGATCAATGTCGCCTCGCACCTCGGTCAGGCGACGCTGCTGTGCAATCTCGCGTTCCTGCAGACGCTCGCGTGCGGCACCTATGGGTCCAACGGACCGTTGTGGAGCCTCGCTAACGAGTTCTGGTACTACATGTGGTTTCCCGCGTGCTATGTATTGCTGCGCCGGCGCCGCGGATTCAGCGCCATTGCCGCGGCGGGGCTCGCGCTGGGCACCATGCTCGCATTTCCTTCGTTGCTGAGCGGGTTCGGATTGTGGATGCTTGGCGTCGCACTCGTGCTGCTTGAAAAGCGCTTCCCGGCACGCAGCACGCGAACAGGTTTGCCGTGGTTCACGCTCGCCAGCGGGGCAGTTTTCATTGCGGCGCTGGTGTTATCGCGCATATTCCTATTGAGTAACGACTGGATTGTCGGCGTGCCGTGTTTCGTGTTCCTGCGCTGCATACTGTGGGAAAACGTTCGCCTGCGTCCGGCGCCGCTGTCGCGTATTGCGGTTCTCTTTTCCGGATTCTCGTATTCGCTGTATCTGACGCACTTCTCATTCATTCTGTTTGTCGCGGCGGTCGTGGTCGGGCAGCGCATCCAGTTCGATGGCCGGGGCGCGCTGGTGTTCGTGGCCATGCTGGTTGTCTGCTATGTGTACGCGTTCGCGGTGTACTTGCTGTTCGAGCAGAATACGAAACGCGTGCAACGTGGCATCCGGCAGTTCCGTTTTCTGCGGGCCAAGCCTGATCCAGCCACGCCGCATAGCTGATTGTCGTGGCAGTACCCCTTAACTTAATCTGCATCATTGAATCGCCACCAATCGGGAAACCCCTAGCATCCTGCATCGATGGTTCGCGTTAGTCTCTTCAAAAGAGGAGACGATCCATGAGACAAGCGTTCAATATTGCTGTGGTGTTGTTGCTTGGCTATTTGATGGCGGATAGGGCGCTGATGCGCGCGCAAGCCGGAGAAATGGGAACAATTACGTGCCACCAAGGCGCGGAGATGGTCAAATCGAACGCGTTGAAAAAGGGCTTCGGTGACGCCGGGGCCAGCAGCCAGGGTGAGAATTTCCTGTCGAGTTGTCTCGTCACGGGTCGTGGCCAGGTGGGCGATCTGATCGCCCGCGAATGACGCAAGCAGCCTGTCGCCGCTGAGGCGCGAAGAGGCGTAGCGACACATCAAGAAAAAGCGCCCAGACCGTGAAGGTCCAGGCGAAGTCATCGGGAGCCCGATGACGGAGGTATCGAATACAGAACTGGCCCGCGATCGGGGATGCTCGGTCGCGGGCCAGTTCGTTTGAATCTGAGCGCGCGGCTGTGTTGCGCGCTTGGCGGTCGATCAGGGCAAACGGGGTGGCCTCTGCGGTGGGTTCCGCTGGGCAGCCAGGTTGCCAGCAGGGTTACCCGCTGAGTTGCCGAAGCTGAGTTGCCGAAGCTGAGTTGCCGAAGCTTAGTTGCCGAAGTAAATCGACTTCGGACCGTTCGCCGGAACCGGGTGGCCCGACTGCGACGAACCACTTACCACACCACCGTAACCACTTTCCGCCGCTTGTGCGACGCCGTTTTGCGCGTTGACACGGGCTTGCGCAGCCTGAATGTCAGCCGGGTAGTACGGGTCGGCACGGCCCGGATGGTAGCCGGCCTTTTCGAGTTGAACCAGTTCTGCGCGCACCTGGGCGCGGGTC
Source organism: Burkholderia sp. GAS332 (assembly GCA_900142905.1). NCBI lineage: Bacteria > Pseudomonadati > Pseudomonadota > Betaproteobacteria > Burkholderiales > Burkholderiaceae > Burkholderia > Burkholderia sp. GAS332. Next base: position 295,160 of record FSRV01000002.1, read on the forward strand.
ACGGGCTGGTTGGACTGCGCAAACGCAGCAACAGGAGCGGCCAGCACAGCAGCGATAACAACGGCTTGAATGAGCGATTTCATGATGAACTACCTCCAGTTCGGTCTTTATCGTGCTACGAGCGGTGTTGTTCGTAGCCAGTGATTGCATTGTAGTTTTGCGATCCGGCCGGAGTAATCGTCGATTCAGGTAAGGTTTGTTGCGGAATTTGAGATAAAAAAGGGGCGCCGATGGCGCCCCTTTTCCCTATACGGCTCGGCGGTCAACTCAAACCGCCGCCGGCCGCCACTTCAACAATCGCTGTTCGACCGCAGTCAACAGATAGTCCGCGGCCAGTGCGACCACAGCCAGCACAATCATTGCCGCGAACACGCCGCTTGCATTGAACGCGCCTTGCGCCGTGGAGATCAGCAGGCCGATACCTTGCTTCGAACCGAGGAATTCGCCCACCACCGCACCGACCAGCGCAAAGCCGAAACTCACATGCAAACTGGCAAGAATCCAGCTCAATGCCGACGGAATCACCACCGAGGTCGTCACCTGACGGCGCGACGCACCGAGAATCTGCGCGTTCGCGATCATGTAGCGGTCCGCTTCACGCACGCCCTGGAACGCATTGGCGAACACGACGAAGAACACCATCACCACTGCCAGCGCCACCTTCGACGCCATCCCGAGACCGAGCGCGATCACGAACACCGAGCCGAGCACCACGCGGGGAATCGAGTTGGCGATCTTGATGTAGAGGCTGAACACGTCGGAGAGCAGCTTGTTGCGGCCGAGCACGATGCCGCAGAACACCCCCGCTACCGAACCGATGATGAAGCCGAGCCCGGTTTCTTCAAGCGTGACCCACACCTGGGTCAAGAGCGGTCCTTGCGAGGTGCCGTTCACGAACCAGTCGACGATCTGATCGAAAATCGCACTCGGCATCGAGAAGAAGAACGGATCGATCCACTTCAGGCGCGCGGACAATTCCCACCCGCCGAGCACCACCACCAGCACGACAATGCGCAGCGTAATCACCAGCGCATGGCGTTGCCGGATGCGTTTTTGCGCGATGCGTTCGACGTGTGCGAGCGACGCTGCATCGATACCCGAAGGCATCATCTGTTGAGGGGTCGTAGACATGTTTGCCGTTCCTTGATTAACCGATCTGCACTTCTTCGCGCAGGTCGTGCCAGATGTCGCGCGAGATTTCGATAAAACGCGGGTCGTAGCGAACCTCCGACGTGACGCGCGGACGCGGCAGATCGATTTCGTACACCTTCTTCAGCGTGGCCGGGCGCGCGGTCAACACGAACACGCGATCCGCCAGCGCAATCGCTTCCTCGAGATCGTGTGTGACGAACACTACCGAGCCGGCGCCGCCCCACAGTTGCAGCAGTTCGTCTTGCATCAGCGTGCGGGTTTGCATGTCGAGCGCCGAGAAGGGCTCGTCCATCAGCAGGATTTCCGGCTTGTTGATGAAGGTTTGCGCGAGCGCCACGCGCTTTCTCATGCCGCCGGACAGTTGATGCGGATAGTGCTTGCCGAATTTGTCGAGGCCGACACGGCGCAGCCATTCGTTGGCTTCGTCGTACGCGGCGGATTTCGAGCGGCCGCGATACAGCGGGCCGGCCGCCACGTTGTCCAGCACCGAGCGCCACGGAAACACGGCGTCGGCCTGAAACACGAAGCCGATACGCGGATCGATGCCGTCCACCGGCGCGCCCATCACGCGCACTTCGCCGGTGGTGGGTTTCAGCAAGCCGGTGATCATGCTGAGCGTGGTCGACTTGCCGCAACCCGTCGGGCCGACCACCGCGACGAACTCGCCGCGCGCCACCGACATGCTGAAGTCGCGCAACGCGATCGTCGCTTTGCCATCCGGAGAAATGAAACGGCACGATACGTGGAGCAGCTCGATGGCGGGCGTATCGCGGGACATAGGTTGATTCATCGGCGGGTGCCTCGGGGTTCTCTTGATGTTGAAAGGGCGTGACTTCGAGGGCGTCGCTTCTGGAGCGTTGCTTCTGGAGCGTTATTTCGCCGCGGTCTTGACCGCTGCCGACACGTAGTCGTTGGTGTAGGTCTTGGCGAGGTCGATATGCTTGCCCTTCACCGAAGGATTGAACGCCGATAGCACCTTCAGGACCGTGTCCGGGCCGTCGGCCGGCATCTTGCCGTCCTTGGTGAACATCGGCAGCGACGCCTTCAGCGCGCCGACGTACAGGTCCTTGTTGTTGCCGTAGTAGTCCTTCGGCATCTTCGCCGCGATCTCTTCCGCGCTATGCGTCGCGATGAAGTTCAGCGTCTTCGCGAACGCGTGCGCGAGTTTCGCGGCCTCGTCCTTGTGCGATTCGGCCCATGTGCGCTGCACGTAGAAGCTCGAACCCGGATACGTGCCGCCGAGCGCGGCGCGCGTGCCTTCCAGCGTGCGCATATCGACCAGCACCTTGGCGTCGCCGGTCTTCAGCAGTTGCGAGACGGTCGGCTCCGTGGTCATGCCGGCATCGATACGGTTCTGCTTGATGGCGGCGATAAAGCTGTTGTCCGCACCGACCGGCAGCAGCGTGTATTGCGTCGACGGCACGCCCGCGCGTTGCGCGAGGTATTGCGTGAGGAAGCTGGTCGACGAGCCGAGGCCGGTCACGCCCAGCGTCTTGCCCTTCGAATCGGCCATGCTCTTGAAGGTCTCCGCCGACTTGGTGGAGACCATTTCCACTTCGCCCGGCACCTGGCCGAAAATCACCAGCGCCTGGACTTCCTTGCCCTTGCTCTGCAGGTCGATGGTGTGATCGTAGAAGCCCACCACGCCTTGCACCGCGCCCGCGAGCAGTTCGTTTTCCGCATCCACGCCGGCCGGTTGCGAGAGGATTTCGACGTCGAGGCCTTCGTCCTTGAAGTAGCCGAGCTGCTCCGTGAGCTTGGCGGGCAGATAGATGATCTTGGTGGCGCCGCCGACCATGATCGTCAGCTTCTCGGCGTGAGCCGCGGCTGAAGCAGCGGCAAGGGTGAACGCAACACCTGACACAGCGGCAATCTGGCGCAAGCTACGCATGAAGCAGTCTCCTTGGGTGTGGTCGCCGCTATGTGAGGATGCGGCGCTCTTTGAATGAATGACCGCGATTATAGAAATCGGAAACCTTCTGGCAGCTTTCTGCGCGGTGGGCAGATCATGGGTGTTAACCCGAGAATTCACCACAACCGTCGCGCCACCCCCAGGCAAACCCCACAACGTGTGCCACACACCACGCAAGCCGCGCGCAAAGCCCTTGTTTTACGGCACAATCGGCGTCCCGACTTTTGCCGCTCATTTGCCGCTTATTTGCCATTCATGCCATGAAGCTGCTGCTCATCGAAGACAACCCCACGCTGGCACACTGGCTCGCCAAGATGCTGGAGCAAGAGGCGTTCGCGCTCGATGCCGTGCAGGACGGCGACGCCGCCGACCGCTTGCTGCGCACCAATCACTACGACGTGATCCTGCTCGATCTGAATCTGCCGAAACTGTCGGGCAAGAACGTGCTGCGCCGTCTGCGCCAGCGCGGCGACGCCACGCCGGTGCTGATCCTGACGGCGAGCGGGTCGATCGACGAAAAAGTGGAACTGCTCGGCGCCGGCGCGGACGACTACCTGGTCAAGCCGTTCGAAGTGCGCGAGCTGATTGCGCGGATCAAGGTGGCGATCCGGCGTCAGTCACCGTCGAAATCCAGCGAGGTGGTGTGCGGCGATCTCGCGTTCGATATCGACACGCGCCAATTCATGCTGAAGGGCGCGCCGCTGAACGTCACGCCGCGCGAGCGCTCGGTGCTCGAAACACTGATCCTGCGTTTGGGCAAGACCGTGACGAAGCCGGCGTTGGTCGACGCGATTTTCACGCTCGCGGACGAGCCGAGCGAGGACGCGGTCGAAATCTACATTTCGCGGCTGCGCAAGAAGCTTGACGGAAGTTCGGCAGCGATCGTCACTCTGCGTGGACTGGGCTATCTGCTGCGCAAGAAAGAAGATGACCAATAGCCTGCGCATGCGTTTGCTGTTGTGGCTGCTGGTGCCGCTCGCGTTGTACGTGTTCGTCACCGGCAAGGCCGAGTACGACAACGCGCGGCGCACGGCGGATCTGGTGCAGGACAATCAGCTGATCTCGTCGGCACGGATGATCGCCGGCGAAGTGGAATGGGTGGATGGTTTTCTGCGCGTGGACGTGCCGCCTGCCGCGCTGGAAGTGTTCGTGTCGCCGTATCGCGATCAGGTGTTCTACAGCGTGCGGGTCGACGACGGCCGGTTGCTGGCGGGCAGGCCGGATTTTCCGCAGCGCGCGGCGCTCTCGCCCGACACGGCCGATCACTACGACACCGAACTTCATGGCCAGCCCGTACGTGCGGTCGGCCTCGTGCGTCTGATGTACGACAACGGCGCGACGCACCGCGTACGGGTGACAGTCGGCAAGACGGTGCGCTCGCGCGACGCGATGGCGCAGCAATTGTGGCAGCCGCAACTCGTGCGGCAGATCGAAATGATCGTGCTGGCCGTCGCGCTGGGGTGCATCGGCCTGACCTTCGAGTTGCGGCCCCTCATGAAAGTGAAGGAAGACGTTGCGGACCGCGACCCCATGCAGCTCGAGCCGATTCGCGTCGAGCGTCTGCATACCGAGTTGCGGCCCATCGTCGAAGCGATCAATCAATGTATCGCACGGCTCGGCGTACAGGTGGCCGCACAACGGCGTTTTATCGCCGACGCCGCGCATCAGTTGCGTACGCCGCTCACGCTGCTCGGCACGCAGTTGCAGTTCGCGCGCCAGCAGGACGGCCTGAATCCCGCGCTCGACGAAGCGCTCGCCGCGATGCACCGCAGTAACCGTTCGATGGTTGGGTTGACCAACAAGCTACTGTTGCTCGCGCAGGCGGAGGCCGCCGACAACAAGCAACTCGCGATGGAAACCGTCGATCTGGTACCGCTGGTCATGGAAGTGGTGGAGGATCTGGCGCTGCTCGCGCAGGCACGGGACATCGATCTCGGCGCGGAACTGAGCGGCCCCGCGCCGGTGGCTGGGCATCGCGGCCTGCTTCAGGCGCTGATCGCCAACCTCGCGGAGAACGCGATTCGTTATGCGGGCAATGGCGGGCACGTCACGGTCACAGTCAGCGCCCACGCGGATTCGGTCACCGTGTCGGTGCTGGACGACGGCCCCGGCATTCCGGCCGAGTCGCGCAGCCGCGTGTTCGAACCGTTTTTCCGGGCGTCGACGGACACCGAAGGAACGGGACTGGGCCTCGCCATCGTGCGCGAAATCGCGGACGCGCATCACGGAGCGATCACGCTCAAGCCAGGTGAGGGTAGTAAAGGCGTGCACATAACGGTCTCGTTTCCGCGTGCGTCGGCGGAAGGACCTCAGGCCGGTTAAATCGGCCTTTTGTCGGCCGAGGCCGCGGAACCTGTTAAGACCTCGAAGCTCGTCAAGCTGACGCCGCTGACGCGCTACCGGGCGCGAGCGATCAAAGCGGCCATCCGCGAAACAGCAGTTCACATTTGAATTGATACGGTATGCGAAGCAATGCTTATGCTGGGTTCAGCAGTCGAAAGTGCTTGGTCGCACAATGGCAAACGCTCATTCACCTGATCTAGAACGCCCGTTTTTTTCCAGGTCATATACCGAAGATAACAAGTCTGTTGCGGCGGGAAAGTCGCCGGCAGCCTGTGCCATTTTTCTTTTGTTTGCTGGACCCAGAGTATCGCGTTGAGGATCTCGCGATCGCTGCGGCGGGGGCGCCCGCGACCCGACGAAACCACTGGAAAAAGACTCTGAACGCGTGCCCAATCGACGTCGGTGAGGGGGATCTGAAGCATCTGCGGCCTTGAATGACTGAGTGGGAAATTCGCAGTCGTTACATGCTGCGTTGATGCCGATACTAGTAAAAATTTTTTCGTCGGTCAATCGTTCCTGTTGCGGTGCGGTACCTTTTTTCACCGCTTGTTGTATTGCGATCTTATTCGCGATGCATGACACAGTGGCTGGGTAAATGAAGCGGCACGCTTGTGGAAATCATCGCGCTCAACTCACTGTGCAACGTACCGTAACGTCGATGCGAAACGCTACGTAACATCCGCGTTCAAAACACCTGTTTGGCGACGGAAGTAATTTTTAGAAATATTTAACCATCTCGTTCAAAACCATTGTCCAGCAAGGTTTATCAGCAATCCTCGTAGTTTGGTCGCGCAGCAAACGCATTACTTGGCACGACATGTGCAAGCGTTAGCGGGGTTAAAAAAATACGCTTATGCCATGCTAACGCTCGACTATGAAAAGCCTGTCTCGCTCGCAACTACGTTCGGCACGCGTACCGCATGTGTTGAGCAGACCGATTGGGACGACTCGCGCGACGATGCGATGGCGCTGAGCGAACTCGAAAACCGCGTCCGCGAAGGTTTGCGCGCCGGTGAATTTCACCTCGTGTTTCAAGGCGCCCATCGCGCGGCGAGCGGTACGCTGACGCGCCTCGAAGCACAGGTCCGATGGACGCATCCCGACTATGGGCTGCTGCTTCCCGGCATTTTCATGATGCCGCTCGAACACCCGCAGGTCGCGCTCGAGATGGCGTTGTTCGTCATCGATGGCGTGTGCCGCGAACTACGCGATTGCCTCGCTTCGAAGATGACGCTGCTGCCGGTCGCGATCACGGTGCCGGCGCAAGTGGCTATGCTCGAATCGTTTGCCGGCGAGCTCACGCGCATCGCACGCTCGTATGGCGTGCCGGCTAACCTGCTTGAGATCGAAGTGCCCGATAGCGCTGATGCGGCGCGTCTCCTGTCTTTGCGGACCCTGACTGACGGCCTTCGGTCGGCGGGCGCCGGCATCTCGCTGGGTAAGTGGGGCAACGGCACGTCTTCGCTCGCACTACTCGGCGCACTCGATGTGGACACCGTGACGATCGCGTCTGAGCTGATGGCCACGGTCCCGCGTGATCCTCGGGCCTGCGTGGTGATGTCGGCGTTACTGGATCTGCTTCATGCGCTTGACGTGCAGGTCGTGGTGAACGGCGTCGAGACCCAAGCACAGTTGCAATGGTTGAGCACATGGCCGGAAGCGTTGGTGCAAGGCTTCCTGTTCTCACGCCCGAAAGTTGGGCTGGTCAATGTGCTGGCGCTAAGTCGCGAATCGTGAGGATGGCCCAGGACGTTACGTAACGTCCTGGGTGCAATGTCGTTGAGACGAGCACCCGTTGTTCGCTGAACATGGCACCTGGTCGTGCCTTTCACTCAACGGGCGCTCTCATCTGCTTCCACCGGCAACAGAAATTGCCGGTGGTAAAAAATACCCATCACATTCCTCATACCTTTGATGAATGCTGCGTTGCAATAAAATGCTCTGTGTCGCGTTCGTAGGATAAACACCTCATTGAAACGCGCGTGCGATCCTGGCGAACAACCCATTCCTCGCGATCCATTCAGCGTAAGCCCGATAGTCGGGATCGTTCATCAGATGCCGTTCCTCGGTTTTGGCGCGCATGTAGTACAGCAGATTCACGCATGCCAGCGCGAAGCAGTGCGGGAGCGCGTGTTGCCAGCCCAACGGTTCGATGAACGGCACCGAGACCATCCAGAACGAAAGATTCTTCGTGATGTAGGCGGGATGCTTCGTGAAGCGATAAGGACCCGAGGTGATGATGCCGCGATTGGTCAGGTTCGAAAACCGCAATCCGAACGCGATGGTGGAAAGCGCGTAGCAGAAGACGAGGGCGATAATCACGGCGCCCCAGATGATTCGGACAATGGGTACGGATATCAGCCAGTTGTCCCAGAAGAGCGAGCCCTCGTAGTGGATGTACTGGCTCGAGATCAGCGACCAGAACGGCTGGTAACAGACAATCGCAACCAGCCAGCCGAGTGTGGTCGGCTCCGCGCTGCGCACGTGCGTATCGAGAATGCGCAGTGTGCACAGATACCCTACCGTGCCGAACATCAGGTCCATCGTGAAGGACAGGTCGTACATGAACCTGAACGTCGCAAGCGAGAACGGCGCGTTCATGGCGTTCACGAGCGATGCGCCGATATGGTCCGCATCGGTGGAAAGATAGGTGATCATCAGCGGCAGGAAGAACGCTTTCACCATCCATCCGGCCAGCATTTCACGCACGGGCTTCCAGTTGGCTGGGCGCTGCCCGCGGAACACCAGGCGGCCCCACGCCATATAGGCATCGTCGGTTTCACGCTGACGCCGGTCCATCCACGCAAAGTAAAACGGCGCGGCCACGATCAGATACGGCGCGAGCGTACCTATCAGGGACCAGAACGGCTTATAGAATGTGCCGTGATACTCGGGCAGCAGCCAGTAGAGCAGACCGATGCCGGCATACACGGAAGCCAGGGCGGCAAGGCGCAAACCCACGCGCGCAACACTGAGCGGCCGAACCGCCTGGCCGGTCAGTCCGGCGCTTGGGCGGAGATACACGCGCGCGACAAACAGCTCGTATGCGGCGATCGTCGCGATGATCGCGAGACATGCGGCGGTGCTGCGGCCCGCGCCGTCCAGCGCGGTACTGTCGCGTAGCAGCCAGAGCGTCAGAAGGCCGACGACGATGCCAAGCAAGCCGACGGAAAACGGCGTCGCCGAACGCGGCCGCTGCTCTTCTACGTGCGCGACGTTATCGAAAGTGGAGTTCATGTCATCCTCGTATTCATGACATAGATAGCGGCCGGGCTTTTGATTTTTTAAGTCCCGGCCGCTGTGCTGAATGACCGCTTACTTACCCGCGACACCGCCCAGCAATCCGGTGACAAGGTTCGTCACCGGCGCGAGCGGATTCGTGCTGGTCGAGCCGCTACCCGCACTGCCGGTCAAGCCCGTCACGAGACCGGTGACCGGCGCGAGCGGAGACGTCTTGCCAGTCGCGCCGCCGGCGGTCGAGGTCAACGTGGAGACGAGGCCTGTGACGGGGGCGAGCGGTGAGCTTTGGCCCGCGGCGCCGCTCAGCGTCGACGTCAGCGTGGTGACGAGACCGGTGACCGGTGCAAGCGGACCGCCGGCGCCGGAGGTGCCGCCAGCCGAACCCAGGTTGCCGAGAAGTCCGGTGACCGGTGCGAGCGGACCGCTGGCGCCGGAAGCGCCGCCGAGCGAACCCAGGTTGCCGAGAAGTCCGGTGACCGGTGCGAGCGGACCGCTGGCGCCGGAAGTGCCCCCGAGCGAACTCAAGCCACCGAGGAGTCCGGTGATCGGTGCGAGCGGGCTACCGCTGCTACCGCTGCTACCGCTGCTACCGCTGCTACCGCTGCCACCGGTTCCACCGAGCGAACCGAGGTTGCCGATCAGACCGGTCAGCGGCGGGATGCCGATGCCGCCGCCCGATCCGCCCAGTCCGCCCAGTCCGCCCAGTCCGCCAAGCGGGCCCAGCAGGCCGGCGATCGGCGCCAACGGGTTGGTCGTCTTGCCCGTCAGCAGTCCGCCCGTGCTCGTGACCGTATTGCCCAGCTGGCTCACGATGCCGCCGACATCTTTACCCACCTGATTACCGGTCGCGCCCGACACCTTCTGACCGGCCGAATTGAGTCCGGTGCCGATGGTGCTCAGCAAGCCGTTGAGCGGCGCGCCGAGGCCCGTGGTGTTGCCGATGGTCTGCGTCGTATTCGAGACCATGAGCGTGATCGGGTTGATGGCTGTGCTCAGTTGCGTCTCGACCTGTTGAACCGGCGCGCTGGTCAGCGCCGAGTTCAATCCCGAGCCAAGCTTGACGACGCCGTCGCCCACACCGGCGACAACCGTACCCACGGTCGATGTGACGGGGGCGAGCGGCGCGAGCGGTCCGGTTCCGAGACTCGTCACCACGCCGCCGACGGCAGTAACGGCTTTGCCGGCGTTGGTCACGAGACCCGAAGTGGAGGTCAGGGTCGGGCCAAGCGGATTGGTCGAACTGCCCAGCGTGCCCAGACCTGCGGCGGTGCCGTTGCCGAGCACCTTGACGCCGTTGCCGAGATCGGTGATGGCAGCGCCGAGATTCGAAGTCGTTGCGCCGTTGACGCCGGGGATCGAGGTGCCGGTAATCTTGGAGCCCGTATCAGCGACGGTCGTGCCCACGGCAGTCAGGAGGTTGCCGCCTTGGGTGACGACGTTGCCGAGCGGCGTGGTGGAGGCGCCGGAGGTGCCTGAGCTGCTGGTGCCTGAGCTGCTGGTGCCTGAGCTGCTGGTGCCTGAGCTGCTGGTGCCTGAGCTGCTGGTGCCTGAGCTGCTGGTGCCTGAACTGCTGGTGCCTGAGCTGCTGGTGCCTGAGCTGCTGGTGCCTGAGCTGCTGGTGCCTGAACTGCTGGTACCCGAGCTGCTGGTGCCTGAGCTGCTGGTGCCTGAACTGCTGGTGCCTGAGCTGCTGGTGCCTGAGCTGCTGGTGCCGGAGCTGCTTGTACCTGAGCTGCTGGTGCCTGAGCTGCTGGTGCCTGAACTGCTGGTGCCCGAGCTGCTGGTGCCCGAGCTGCTGGTGCCTGAGCTGCTGGTACCCGAGCTGCTGGTGCCTGAGCTGGAGGTGCCCGAGCTGCTGGTGCCTGAGCTACCCGAAGTACCTGAGCTGCCCGAAGTGCCGGAGCTACCCGAAGTGCCGGAGCTGCCCGAAGTGCCGGAGCTACCTGAAGTGCCCGAGCTACCCGAACTGCCTCCGCCACCGGACGTGCCGGAACCCGAAGTCCCGCCGAGTCCGCCTCCACCAAGCCCACTGCCGGGCTGAGTGATAGTGGATCCACAACCGTAGAGCGCGAGTAAAACTGATGTTGCAACAGCGATGGCTGTGCGACCGGCGAATTTTTGCATGATGTCCCCGTTGAACGACTATTGGCGGGGTTTACGCTGCAAGTTATGCGCCAAATGCTAGTTACGTCTCAATTTCAACGAATAAAGGCATATATAGCTAATAAAATTAGTACTAGACGAATTTATCACGTCAAAAACGCGATTATGCCTAAGGCGGCCAAGCTATGTTCCACGTGTTTGCTACGTAACGCGTCCGCTGGGCGTAACGGCGCGGAGCGGCCGCCAAAACACCGCAGCCACTCCCGCGCCCCGCTTATGTCTCGCGCTGATTAAAACGCAGCGGTATAGATCGCCAACGCATCGGCCTCAGTAACAGGCCGAGGGTTGTTCACCAGAAGCCGCGTCTGCAACATCGCGTCGCTCGCCATCCGCTCGAGCCCGCTACGTTCGATGCCGACATCGCGCAACCGGGCTGGAATCGCGGTCGCGGCAATCATCTGTTCGAGCCGCTCGATCAACGCCAGCGTCTTGCTTTCGGCACTGCCCGTCATACCCGGCACGACCACGTCCGCAAGTTCCGCATACAGATGCGCCGCTGCCTCAGCGTTGAACCGCATCACGTGCGGCAGCACGAGCGCATTTGAAAGACCGTGCGGGACGTGATAAATGCCACCGATCGGATACGCGAGCGCATGGACCGCGGCCACCGGCGAATTGGCGAACGCCTGACCGGCGAACGCCGCGCCGAGCAGCATCGCTTCGCGCGCCTCGCGGTTCTGGCCGTTCTCGCACGCGGGCAACAGATTGCGCGACAGAAGTTCGAGCGCCTTCACCGCCAGCATGTCGGACACCGGGTTCTTCAGATGCGCGGAGGTGTACGCCTCGATCGCATGAACCATCGCGTCGACGCCGGTGGCCGCGGTCGCGGCAGTCGGCAGCCCGAGCGTGAGTTCCGCGTCGAGAATCGCCAGATCGGCGACCAGTTGCGGCGCGACCACCCCCATCTTCTTCGCCTCGCCCACCGTCACGATCGACACGGCCGTGACTTCGGAGCCTGTGCCCGCGGTGGTCGGCATCTGCACGAGCGGCAAGCGTGACACCGCGACCTTGTTGACACCGTACATCTCGCTGAGCGCTTGCTGATCCTGCGGAGCCAGCACCGCGATCAGCTTCGCCACGTCCATCGACGAACCGCCGCCGAGTCCCAGCACGATTTCCGCGCCGGCTTGACGCGCGCGCGACGTGGCGTCGAGGACGATGTGTTCGGGCGGATCGGCAATCACGTCGTCGATCACGGTGGCATTCCAGCCATGCGCCGCGAGATCGGCGAGCGCGGGATTCAGCAGCCCGCTCTTATGAAGAAAGCCATCCGTCACCACGCACAGGCGTGTGAGCGACGGAAATTGCGCGCGCAACAAAGCGCCGAGGCGGCGCGCGACGCCGAATTCGACGACCATCGTCGGCACGGTTTGAAACCGGAATGCGTTCATCATGCTGCGTCCCCGGACACCATGTGGCTGGTGACTTCGCGCCGGTCGAGAAGCGGAATGATGGTGCCGAAGCCGAGGCGTTGGAAGTGCGGCGTTTCACGATGCACGGTGAGGCCATCGGCGTCGCTGTACTGTTCGAGAATCACAAAGTGGTCGGCATCGACCGGCGAACGGAAGAATTCGTAGTAGAGATTTTTGGGCTCCGCGCGGGTCGCCGCCGCGAGTTCCGTGAGCGGCTTCACAATCGCGTCGCCATTACCGGGTTTGGCGAAATAATGCGCGATCACCTGCAGGTAAGCATTAGCCATCGATGACTCCAACAAGATGGGACCTTCAACGTTCAGGATCCAGATTCCACAATTCGCTGTCGCTGGTGGATACCGCGACGGCGCCGTTCTTCAGCGCATCGAACACGTCGCCCTTGTTGCAGACGAAGCCCGAAGTGACGATCGGCGGCAAGGCCTTGCGGTCTTGCACGGACAGATGCGAGAGCATCGGCGCAGGCATCAGTTGTACCAGATTCGGATCGCTTTGCTCCAGTGCCTTCACGCTGCGCGGCCAGGTCGAGCGGTCCGTCACGAACACTTTCTGCATCGTGACGAGACCGGCCCGATTGCCGCGTTGGATCGTCGCCACCCGGGTCGAGACGAGGCTGGTGACGCCGATGTCCACCAGATACTCGACGCCGCCTTTGTCCTGCGAAAGGCCGTCGCAGCTGTCGATATTGACGATGACATACTTGCCGGCTTTCGTCAGCGCCGCGACCACCGGGTGCAGTTTGCGTAAATCGACATTCGCGACGATCGAGATTTCGGCGGCGCTTTTCAGAAAGATGTCGATCTGCTCGATGCCGTAGAGCGTCGCAATGACCGGGTGGCGTGTGAGGCGCGCCCCAAGTGACTTATCCATGTGATTACAGCTTCGCGTCGTGAGCTTGCTCGTCAGTCAGGCCAAGCTTGCCGGGATTGAGAATGTTCTTCGGGTCGAGCGTGCGCTTGACGGCCTGCAGAACCGGGAATGCGCTACCGAGCGATTCGCTCATATACGGCGCGCGCAACAGGCCGACGCCGTGATGGTGGCTCAACGCGGCATTGTATTGGATGAGCACGGCGTTGGCGGCATCCCATGCCGCGCGATACCATTTCGCGCGATGCTCGACCTCGACTTCGCCGCGCAACGAGAAGTAGAGGCATGCGCCGTCCACGTACGCATGCGACTGGTGCGCGGAACCGGCCAACGTGCCGGGCACCGCATTGATGGCGGCCACCACGTCGGTGTAGATCCCTGGCAGGTCTTTCCACGGGCCGACCATTTCCAGCGTATCGGCGACAAACCCCGGGCTGCGTTTGAAACCCTCCGCGCTCTTGCCCGTGAGGTAACGCGTGTCGAGCCACTTCTCGAAGATGACCTTGTCGTCCAGTTGCTCGCCCAGTTCCTTGCAGACGCGTTCGCTAATCGTCAGCACGGCCTCGACCATTTCGCGAGGACCTTCGTCGGCGATCAGCAGCACGTTCGATTGCGGCAGACCGAATTGCACGCCGCTTTCGAGTTCGTCATAGAGACGCAAGGCCGCCGGATTCGCGCCTTGTTGCATGATCTGGCGGCAGGCTTCGAGGCCGATCGCGAAGGTCTTGAAGCCATAGGCAATCGCACGGCCGTAATCCGGCAGACGGTGGAGCTTCAGACGCACGCGCACGATCACGCCGAGCGTGCCTTCGGAACCGATAAAAAGCTGCTGCAAATCCGGGCCGACCGCTGCGCGCGAATAACCGCCTACGCTGATGAGGCTGCCGTCGGCGAGTACCACGTCCATGCCGAACACCATGTCTTCGATCTTGCCGTAGCGCGTCGAGAGTTGGCCCGCGCCGCGGCATGCCACCCATCCGCCGACTGTGCTGATCGCATACGACGACGGCCAATGACCCATCGTCATGCCGTAGTCGCGCTGGATGGTTTCCTCGAAGATATCGCCGAACATGCCGGCTTCGACTTCGACGATCTGGCTTTCGCGGTCGAAGCCGACGAGGCGATTCAGTTCGCACACGTCCAGCACGATGCCGCCGCGCACGGGCAGCGCCGCGCCTGTCACGTTGCTGCGTCCCGCGGAGACGGTCACCGGAATCGACGCTGCATGGGCGATACGCATGACGGCCTGAATCTGCTCGACCGTCGAGACGCGCACGATGACTGCATGCGGCGTCGCCGGCTTGCCGGCGGTTTCTGTCACCATCGAGGCGGCCCACCAGTCGCGCGTCCATGCGACGACGTCGGGTGCCAGCGTGAGTGCCTGATCGGCTACCTCACGCAGTGCGCCGATGTGCTGCTCGCCGACCTTGACCGGATCGCGTTGCAGACCAGCTTCACCGGTCGTGTCCTTGATCGTTGCCGCGTAAGCCGGCGGAGTATGCGCGCCGACGATATAGTTGCCACGGTTGTAGCCACGCTTGATTGCTTCCTTGCTGATCATTCGGTTTCTCCCATAAGAACAGACTTTTCATGTTCGACGGCGGCGACGTAGTCGCTCACCTGCTGTGCGACGACCGCCTCGGACAAGCCGAGCTCCGTCTGTAAAATTTCGCCCACGCGCGCGGCGGCGCGTGCCGATGCATCGCGCGCCATCAGACGCGCGCGGATGCGGCGTGACAGCACGTCATCCACGCTGCCCGCGAGTTCGTGTCGGACGGCGTAAAGCACTTCTGCCTCGGTGTAGGGCAGACCTTCGACAATCGGCTTCAGCAAGCTCGAATCGCTGTCGAGAATGTCGGTGACGAAACGCGCTTCGGTGCCGTAGCGTTCGCCCAGTTGCGCGGACAAGCCGCCCGACGCGACGATCGCTTGCGAGTCGTAACCCGCCGCGCCGAGCAGATACGCGGACTTCGTCCGGCATTTCGCGCGTTTGCCGATCACCTTCTGCGCGGCGTCGATGGTCTGTTCAGCCATGTGCCGCGAGGTTGTGAGCTTTCCGCCAACAATCGTGACGAGCCCATCCGGCGCGGTGTGAATCTCATGATTGCGCTTCATTTCCAGCGTCTTTCCGCCAGGCGGCCCGACCAGCGGCCGGCAACCGGCGATGCTGCCCACCACGTCTTCTGCTTGCAGATCGGTCTTCAATGCGGAGCGCGCGCCTTCGATCAGGAAGTCGAGTTCCTGGCGCGTGCAGCAGACGTCGTCGAGATTGCCGCGATAGTCTTCGTCGGTGGTGCCGAGATAGGACACGTTGCCCCAGCGCGTGATCGTCGCGCGGCGGTTGCGGCCCGGCACGGGAATCGTCACAGTGCAGTCGTTGCGAATTTTCAGCCATGGAATCGCGACGTGGACGCCCTTCGCGGGACGGATTTGCAAGGCCGCCGGGTCGTCTTTCTTGCGGCCGTTCCAGTCGCGCAACCACACGCCGGTCGCCATTACCACCACGCCGCCACGCACGCGAATCTCGCGGTTGTCGGCATGCACGATCACGCCGTCGACGCTGCCGTGGCCGTTGCGCGTGATCTCGACGACCTTCGCGTGATTGACGACGGCCGCACCATGAAACGCCGCGGTACGCGCGAGATTCAACGTGAGGCGCGCATCGTCGACGCGGGCGTCGAAATACATGAAGCCGCCGGTGAGGTGCTCTTCGTTGAAGGTTGGGCAGTGCGACAGCACTTCCGCCTTGCTCAGCTTCTGATGCAGGATGCCTTCGCGCCAGCCGCCGGCAATGTCGTAGGTCCACAGGAGACTTTCGAAGGCTTTGGCGAGGCGCTTGTCGAACACGCCGTCCTTCTCCATGACGGGAAATAAGAACGGCAAACGTTGCACCAGGTGCCGTGCGTTTCTGCGCAGACGCTGCCGTTCGAGTAACGAGTGACGCACCAGCCCGAGATTGCCCTGCTCGATATACCGCAAGCCGCCGTGCACCATCTTCGATGATTTCGACGAGGTACCCGAGGCGAAATCGCTCTTTTCCAGCAGCGCCACGCGATAGCCGCGCAAGCTCGCATCGAGTGCCGCATACGCACCGGTGACGCCGCCGCCCACGATCACGATGTCGAATGTTTCGCTGCCAAGGCGGTCGATCTGCTCGTTGCGCACCATGCGCAAGGGCTCCGTGCCGGTCATCTCAGCGCGTTCTTTCGAGGCCTTTCTGGATGGAATAAACAACATGTGTATCAGTCCCCACAACCATTATCGAATGCACTTGCGTGAGCGAGCTCCGCGTCGACCCTTGCATGCCACGCAGCGCGCCGCTGAGTGCGCGCAGCGGATCTCGCCGACGGTTCGAACACCGCGTCGGTGACGGTAGTGGTGCGCGCGTGCTGCAACGAATCCCACAGCAAACCCGACGAACCCGCGAGAAACGCGGCGCCGCGCAGGCTCGCGCGATCACTTTCATGCATGCGCCGCACCGGCATGCCGCTCAGATCGGCCTGAATCTGTAGCAGCGTGTCGCTGCCCGACAGGCCGCCGCCGACCACCAGTTCGGAGGCTTCGACATCCGCGATCGCCTGATTCGCGTCGATGCACAACGCGACCGAGTGGGCGATGCCTTCGAGAATCGCGTAGGCGATTTCGGCTTGCGTCGTCGCGATGGAAATGCCGCAGAGCGACGCGCGTGCGTTCGGCTGCAATTGCGGCACGCGCAAACCGGTCAAGGCAGGTAGAAAAGTTACGCCGCGCGCCGAGTTCACCGTCGCGGCGAGGGCGCTGATCTGCGCGGGATTGTCGAACCAGTGCAATTTTTCGCAGATCCAGTTCAGCGCCGAGCCGGTCGTCGCGACGAAGGTTTCGAGCGAGTAGTGCGAGACGTTGTGCTGGCGGCGCGCGGTCATGGTCAGCGTGCCGTCGTGCGAGGTCTCCGTGGTGGGCGGGACCTGCGTGCCCACCAGCAGATCGACGAAGCTGCCCGTGCCGTGCACGCACATCGACTGGCCGCGATCGAGGCAGCCGAGGCCCACCGCGCCTGCCAGTTGATCGCCCGCGCAGGCGAGAATCGGCACGTCGATGCCGAGTACCTCAGGGCGAGTGCGGCCGAATTCATCGGCATCCTGACGAAGCTCGGGCAAGAGTGCTTGCGGGAAGCCGAGCGCGTCGATCCAGTCGAGGCAATAACGGTGCTCGGTCAGCAGATAGGCGCTCGCCGAGGTCGCGTTGGTCGGCGTCGTCACGCAAACGCGCTCGTTCGACAGATGCCAGAGCAGCCACGTGTCGATGGTGCCGAACGCGAGGCGGCGCTCGCGCCGCGCGAGGATCACGGAGGGCGTCGTTTGCAGGTGATGGGCTGCCCACAGGTAAGGCGAGCGTACGCCGGCAGGACGTCCCACCTGTTCTATCAGTGTACTGTCCCACTGTGCGGCTAGCCGGTCCAGTTCGCTCGCGTGGCGCGTGTCCTGCCAGACCATCGCGGGTACCAGCGCGCGGCCGGTGTGTGTATCCCACAGCACAGCGGTGGCGCGTTGCGTCGCGATGGCGAGCGCGACCACGTTCAACTTCTCGTTGGTCGCGCGTGCCAGCGTCGCGCGGCACACGGCGATGGTTTTCTCAAGGATGGCGTTCGCGTCCTGCTCGACGACGCCCGGTCGCGGGCTGTCGACACTGAGCGGCAGGTACTCCAGACAGGAGACCTGTCCGTCAGCGCCGACGACTGCCGCGCGCGTGCCGGACGTCCCCTCGTCGATCGCGAGAATAACGTTTTGATTACGGGTCATCGTTGGGATTTCTCGATTGCCGGGTTCATGAATACGGAAGCCTCCTCTGCATCGCTTTTGAATTGCGGCGCGTCAGGTTCGTTATCGGGGGTGATGGTGGTGCGCGTCGGGTCCCACTTGATGACGAAGCAGATCACGCTCGCCACTAAAGGAACAATCGCCAGAATCAGGAAGGTCTTGTCGAGGCCGTAGTGTTCACGGAACAGCGGGAACACCAGCAGGCCGAGCGCGGCGCCGATCGAACCCAGCGCGCCGATCACGCCATTGGCGCCGGCGCGAATCTCACTGCGAAACGACAGCGAAGACAGGCTCTTGCCGTTCGCGCCGGGCCCCGACGAGTGGAACAGAATGAACAGCGACGGCACGATGACCGCGAGCCACAGCGGCATTTTCGAGCCGAACAGGCCGAGCACCACCAGCATCACGAAGACCGCGGCGAAGCCGAATGCGGAGGCGCGCCGCAAGCCGAACTTCTTGCCGATGACCGGCGACATGAAGCCGCCGAAGATGCCGAACACGTTGAAGAGCAGTGCGCCGAGCGTCGCATAGACGAAGTCCTTGCCGAACAACGCGGCGCTGATCAACGGCAGATACCAGCCGATTGCGAAGTACTGAATGGATTGGCCGACCTGAACGGTGGCGGCGAGCAGGGTGCGCGGCAGATAGATGCCGCGAAAGATCAGGGCGACGTTCGCGAGCCCGCGTGTGGCCTGATTCAGCACCGGCACGCGTTCTTCGAGCGGCGCGGCGGAAAAAGTGCGTCCGTAGATGCGGCTCATCGCCGTGGCGGCTTCCACGAGACGTTCCTTGCGCGCCAGCCAGATCGGGCTCTCGACCAGAAACACCAGTTGCAGCACGAGGATCGCGATGCCGAACAGGGCCGTCGCCGCGACCGAATAACGCCAGATCGAATCGCCCACGTGCCACGATTGAAAGAGCAGGGCGAGCAGCAGGTTAGAACAGACGGCGGTGTACCACATGCCCTGCCACGCGTTGAGGCGGCTCTTCAGCTTGACCGGCGTGAACTCGGCGAGCATCGCCATCGCAATCGCGAAGTCGATACCGTAGGCCATGCCGACGAAGAAACGGCCCACCAGAATGACTTCGAAGCCCGGTGCGAATACCACCAGCACCGCGCCGATCACCGCGAGAAATTTAGCCAGCACTAAAGGACGGATACGCCCCCAGCGATCGGCCATCCAGCCGCCAATCGGGTTAAAGGCGATGGCAACCCAGGACGCAAACGACGTCATGAGCGCAATTTGAGGCGCGCCGAGATGGAGATCTCGCGTCATGGGCCCAAGGCCCGCGCTCAAAGCAGAATTGGAGAATGCGTCTAGAAACAGGCCACCGAGTGCAAGCCACCAGATAACGCCGGCTCGACCGGGAATGCCTGAACATGAGTCGATGAATGAAATGACATCGTCGATGCCACGAATCTTAATCGCGATCGTTTGCACAATCGGTCTCCTTTAGTTTTTCTGTAAGAGGCCGGTGCTATTCGCGGTGCAAATCACGAGTGCGTTTGCGGTTACGTTTCGCTCACGCGCAAGAGACCATCTTACAGATAGTCTCTTATCTAGATCTGCAGGCAGACTTTATGATGCGTTGTGAGAAGTGTCAAGCGTTGTGACGAAGAGATTTGAGTGGGAGAGATTGAGCGGGAGAGATTGAGCGGGAGAGATTGCGGGTGGCAGGGATTTCCACTATTGCGCTGCTGCTCTCTGTTGCCGGTGGCATAGAAGACGATATGGATGCCTAACCTAATTCAGGCCACCCGAACTGGATGATGACCGCAGACCACATTGCATCAAGCACCGATCTTTGCGTCCCTATCGCGGGCAGCCGGCCCGCGGGAGCCGCGAGGCATCTGGCAAAGCTATCGGAAGCGTAGGGCCATGCCAAATCGCGATTGAGAATTATTCGCATTTACGATAGATTGACGTTTTGTCCTTGAGAAAAGCGGAGCGAATCTATGGCTGAGGTGCTCATCCGGCGGGAGCCTTCAACAGCGATACCCAGGTCTGTTTTCAGCGCCGGGCTCGCGTGCCCGCCGGCTGCGCGAGGGCGCCGCGATTCCCGTCCCGTCGATTGGGAGAAGGGCGCGTTGCTCGACGTGCTGATCGCCAACCGGCCGATGCTCGTCGATCTGGCGCGCGGCGTTGTGGGCTGCGCGAGTCTCGCGGAAGATGTGGTGCACGACGTCTTTATCAAACTGGTCGACTTTCCGAATCAGGATGCCGTGCGGCAACCCGTCGCCTACGTGACCCGCATGGTGCGCAATGCGTCGATAGATGAATTCCGCCGCCAGAACCTCGAAGACACGTATCACGCTGAGGAAGGCGACGGCCTGCAGGTGCCTTCGCCGGCGCCTTCGCCCGAGGCGACGCTGCTCGCGCGCGACACGCTACGGCACGTCTACACCGCGCTTGAGCAACTGCCGCCGCGCAGCCGCGCGGCGTTTGAGATGGTGCGTTTGCGCGAGGAAACGCTGCAAAGCACGGCGCGTGCGCTCGACGTTTCGCAAACGCTCGTGCATTGCATGGTGCGCGATGCCGAGAAGCATTGCGCCGAGTGCCTCGACGCCGGCAATCGCGGCGCGACCGGTCCCGCGTTCTGCAGCGGCCGCGCCCGCCGGCGGTAAAGAGACGCGCTGCTAACGTCAATTGACCGTCGGCATTTAGCAGGAGTCGCATCGAACGGACTGCTGTGTTGGGATCGTTTCTATTTTTCTCAGCCTTCTCGACGCGCTTCCCGAAATCACAAAACTCAGCGCGGCAAGTACCCAGACACCGGCGCCGCCATAGAGCATCACCCAGCCAAAACCGTCTATTAGCGCGGCGTGAACGGCGGTTCCGGACGGGTCGAGTGTGGCGAGTGCGGGGATGCCGCGTCTGACCGCTTCGACATCTCCCGCTGCAATCTTCTCCGCCAGTCGCCCAAGTGACGCGGTGTCGAGCGTTGCCGGAAGTCTCGCCTTCAGATTGAACAGGATGCCGCCGACCAGGATCGCCCCCATCAACGCGATGTTGATCGCAAGCGTAATCATCCGCGCACTCATATCGATTCCGGATGCCATGCCCGCTCGCTCCGCGGGAACCGCACCGGTTGTCGTGTTGGTGACAGGCGTATTGGTGAGGCCGAGGCCGGCGCCCGCAAGCAGGCAACCGGGCAGCATGGTCAGCGCGCCCGGATGCGCGACGCTGCTGCCATATCTCATCAACATGAAGCCGAGGCCAATCGTAAACAGACCTGCAGGTATCGCGATTCCCGAGCCGTGACGCAGCGCAAGCCGTTCGCCGAGCGGGGGAAAGAGGAGCGTCGGCAGCGTGTAGGCGAGTAGCGCCAATCCTGCGTGCACGCTGTTATAGCCGAGACCGATCTGGAAATAGATCGGCAAATAAATCATGAACGGCCAGAAGCTGAAGTTCATCCCCGCTGAGCCCATCAACGCACCCGAAAATTTCCGGATCCTGAATACGGAGAAGTCGAACATCGGGCGAGCACTGAGTCGCTCAGCACACAGAAAGGCCACGAAGGCGACAGCCGTTGCCACGAGAATCAGGATCGCGCGAAGACTCGCGAAGCCAAGGTCCGAGCCCTGTGTGATGTAGTACGTGAGGCCGAACACCGCCAGCGAAAGCGTGACGATGCCAGCAACATCGAGCGTGTGCGCGTGTGGATCGCGCGACTCCTGGACCCCGCCGAACACGAGTGCCAACGTCACGGCGGCAAGCAGCGCGTGGATCCAGAAGACCCATTGCCATCCCGATACGGCAACGATCATCCCGCCGATGATCGGCCCGAAGCCAAGTCCAATGCCGAGAATAATGCCCCATGCACTGAAGGCCCGAACGCGCTCAGGTCCCTCGCTAAACTGGTGTGAGAGCACGGCGACCTGGCAGATCAGCATTGCGCCGCCACTCGCGCCTTGCAGCAAGCGCGCGACGATCAGCGTCGGCACGCTCTGCGCGAAACCGCAGATCAATGAGGTGATGCCGAACAGCGCGATCCCGATGACGAAAATACGTCTGCGGCCGAACCGGTCCGCAAGCGCGCCGGTTGCCATCAGCACCGTCGTCACCCCAAGCGTGTACGCATTCATGATCCATTGCATGCCCTTGAAGTCGCCGTGAAGCAGCCTCTCGAGCGTAGGCAGGATAACCGGCACGCTTGAAATCTCGAGGCCGAACATCAGCGAAGCGAGGCACACCGCGCCTAACGCCAAGGTGTTCCTGCGAATGGAGAAGCGAGTCGTCGATTGCGCGGCGGCGCTCGAACTGGCGTGCGCCGCCCGCACGTCCCGCAAGGTCGATGGATGTTCTGTCGCAGCAACCGCGTCGGGCCGTTCGTCGTGCCGCGGCTGTGCGCTTCTATACCTGGACATAGGAATTCACCTCAATAGTCGATGGGCTTGGCCACCATGAACTGTGTACTATAGAGGGAATGACAGTCCCCATTGACGCTAGTAAATCCCGGAAATGCGTCCTATGAGGAACCAATAAGGTGACGATATGAGCGACATTCTCGACGGCGTGACGACGTTTGTGCGGGTGGTTGAAACCGGCAGTTTCGCGTTGGCGGCCGAACGCATGAACCTGACGCGCTCGGCCGTCGGCAAAGTTATCGTGCGGCTCGAAAAGCGTCTCGGCGTGCGTCTGCTCAATCGCACGACGCGCAGCCAGAGTCTCACCGAAGACGGGCAAGCGTATTACGACCGTTGCATACGTGCGCTTGCTGAACTCGAGGCCGCTGAAGCCGATCTGGACTCAGGGCGGCGTGAACCTAAAGGACGTCTGCGGGTGAGTGTGCCGCAAGCCTTCGGCCATTATTGTGTGGCGCCGGTGCTGCTGGGTCTTGCGCGCAGGCATCCGCAATTGAGGATCGACATTTCGATCAATGATCGTTTTGTGGATGTCGTCGAAGAGGCCTTCGATCTCGTGGTGCGGATCGGTCCACTGGTCGACAGCGTGAGTCTCGCGGCGCGGCGGCTCGGTGTTCAGTATGCAAGCATTGGTGCCGCGCCGGCGTATCTGGCTCGGCACGGCACGCCGGGCCGCGTGGATGAATTCCACGGGCATACGATCATTGCTTACTCACGCAACGGGGTTATCGAGCCCTGGAACGTGCTCGATGTCGATGGCCAAATTCGCCGCGCGGACGTGGAGCCGCAGCTTAGCTTTGACGATATGCAGGGGATCGTGGATGCCGCGATTGCAGGCTTCGGGCTGGCGTGGCTGCCGAGTTGGCTGCTGGCGCGTTATGCGGCAACGGGTCAGTTGGTGAGCGTGATGGAGAATTGCTTCCGCCCTTCTCAGGAGATCCACGTTGTGTGGCCGAAGAGCCGGTATCTCGCGTTGAAGACGCGCTGCGCGATTGACGCGCTGGTCGCGGAGATTCCCACGATGGTCGGGATGCAGCCGGCGAACTGACTGGGAGGAGAAGCGCCCACTGTTGCCACGGGCGCTTCTTCCTTTAAACGGATTGCTTAGAATTGCAAAGTAGCGCTAGCGACGGCCGTGCGTGTCGGCGAAGGTGCGACATAGTAGCCCCATGCAGTCGTCCAGTATCGACGGTTGAAGAGATTGTTGATCCCCGCCCGGAACGTCACATCCTTACCGGCAATTTTCGTCTCATACCTGCCGCTCAGATCGTAAGTGACATAAGCCGGCACGAACTGCGAATTAGCCGCATCGACCGCCTGGTTGCCGACGTACTTGCCGCCGAACGCCAGCGTCAGCGGACGCAGGTAAGACGGGTTGTATTCGACACGGCCGGTGACGGTGAAACGCGGCGCCCCATACACGCGCTTGCCCTCGACGCTTGGATCGTCCACATCGACCGCTTTCGTGTCGAGCCACATCACGCCGCCCATCACGCGCCATTCGCTCGTCACCGCAAGCCAGCCGCTTGCATCGACGCCGGTATAGCGCTTCGTACCGTCCTGCACGAAGATGTTGGCGGAGTTCGTATAGTTGTAGCCCTGATCGACGCGGAACAGCGCAAGATTGGCGCCCCACTTGCTGTGGTCCGTCTTGAAGCCGATTTCGTACTGCTTGCTCTTCAGCGGGCCGAACGTGGCCGGGTAGTTGAGGTTGGTGTTCGATGCCGCGCCACCTTGTTCCAACGACTCGACATAACTCGCATACACCGTCGAGTACGGATCGGTCTTGAACATCAGCGCAAAGGTCGGCGTGACCGGGTCGGCGCTGTATTGCGACGTCACGGCACTCGACGGGGCGTACACGTGTTGTTGGTATTGCGTGTAACGCACGCCGACCAACGCGGACAGGCGCGACGTGAACTGCACCGTATCGCTCGCGTACACGGCGGCCTGTGTGGTGCGCTGCTGACGATACAACTGCGAGCCGATGCTGACTTCATCGTTGGTCAACAGTGTGCTGTTGTACAGATTGCCGTTGCCGAGGAAGTAGCCGTTATTCCAGCCGTAGCTGTCGCTGTACTCGCTGGTTTGCGTCTCGAAACCCGCGCCGATTACGACGTCGTGCTTGATGCTGCCGGTGTTGAATTTGCCCTGCACCATCGCGTCGACGTTCTGGTAGAAGTAACGCGTCATCGCCGCATAGAGCGTGTTCGAGTAGTTGCCGGCGTTGTCGGTGACAAACAGGAAACTGTCCGAATTGGTGCGATTCTCCTTCGCAAAGCGGTATTTCACGCTCGCATGCCAGTTCTCGGAGAGGCGGTAATCAAGCCCCGTACCGAACGAGGCCATTTCGGTCTGGTAGTAATTCTGCGGTTGCGTCAGCGCATGGGTGACAGTGCTTGCGTCGGGAATGCCGAGGCCGCTGCCGAACATCAGGCCGAATAGCGTGCCGTTGGTTTTGCGCTTCTGATAGAACGCGTCGGCGCTAAAGGTCAGGTCCGGCGTAATACGGAAGTCGAACGCAAGCGAGGCCACCTGGCGGCGCAGATGACCGTGGTCTTCAGCGGTATTACCGTCTTCGTTGACGAGATTCAGGCGGTAGCCGAAGCGGTTGTCGTTGCCGAAGCGGCCGCCCAGATCGACCGCCTCGCTGAACACACCGGCCGACTTGTAGCCGATCGAAATGCTGCGGTACGGGTCGTCGGTCGGGCGCTTCAGCACATAGTTGACGATGCCGCCCGGCGAACCGAAGCCGTACATGAAGCCGGACAGGCCCTTGAGCAATTCGACCTGCTCGAACGGTTCGAGCGAGAGATCGGTGTCCCACGAGGGGAAGGTCTGGCCATCCACCTTGATGCTGTTCAGCGTGTCGATCGGCATGCCGCGCACGGTGAACATGGCGTTTTCGCTGATCCCGTTTTCGCTGATGGCCGATACCGCCGGGTCGTACTTGAACAGATCGTTGGCGGTTGCCGCCATCAAGTCCTGCGCCTCGTCGCTCGTCACCACGTGCGTCGAAAAAGGCGTGTCCACAGCCTTGCGCGAACCCAGCGCACCAGCGCTGACGGTGTCAGCCTGCGCCACGGCCGTGTCTTTCGTTGCCGACACGCTCAACGCGGGCAGGGTGGTGGCCGCGTCGCTTGCCGCGACCTGCGCCCATCCCGAGGATGACAGCGTGGACAACGATAAGCCGACGCTGACGAAGAGCCCCGCACTGAGTAAGGACGGCGTACGGCGTTGGCCGCGCATCAACGCTGGGCGCGCCGGGCGTCCCGCGACAAATGAATTCTGCATGTTGTTTGAATTAGGCAGCGCGACGCCACCGCGCACCAAAAATGTGCGGCACGGCATCGTTCGAGCGTGGTTGTTAAACGGATAGTGCAAACGTGTAGCGTGCACGAATGATAATGCATCTGATTCGCATTAACAAATTATTCTGCATGGCAAGTCATCTATAAGACATCTGTCTTAAGACAGGGGGTATTGGTCGCTAAGCCTTACCTGGCGGGGCTTGACCCTGTTCGGGGTGTGGCTGGGATATGTTTGTTTCGCAGCGAGTAGAGGAAAACACGCATATACTCACGTCCGGGCCGTAAAAAGTAGTGCCGCGGGTCGCGCTGCGTTTTTGCTGCTTCGTCGCACCCGCGGGCTCAGCGCCACGAACGCTCTGTCTACCACTTCACTTAGCAAAGCATCAAACATGTCCACATCGCCTAAGATCATCTACACCCTGACCGACGAAGCGCCTGCTCTGGCGACTTACTCGCTGCTGCCGATCGTCAAGGCGTTCACGCGCTCGTCCGACGTGATCGTTGAAACGCGCGATATCTCGCTCGCTGGCCGGATCATTGCTGCCTTTCCGGATTACCTGACCGCGGAACAGAAGGGTTCCGACGATCTGGCGGAACTGGGTGGGCTGACCACGCGTCCGGAAGCGAACATCGTCAAGCTGCCGAACATCAGCGCTTCGGTGCCGCAACTGAAGGCCGCGATCGGCGAACTGCGTGACCAGGGCTTCAAGCTGCCGTCCTATCCGGACGAAGCGAAGACCGACGAAGAGAAAGACGTCAAGGCGCGCTACGACAAGATCAAGGGCAGCGCAGTGAACCCGGTGCTGCGCGAAGGCAATTCGGATCGCCGCGCGCCGCTGTCGGTCAAGAACTACGCACGCAAGCACCCGCACAAGATCGGCGCCTGGAGCGCGGACTCGAAGTCGCACGTCGCGCACATGAACAGCGGCGATTTCTACGGCAGCGAAAAATCGGCGCTGATCGCAGCAGCCGGCGCCGTGAAGATCGAACTGATCGCCGCTGACGGCTCGGCGAAGGTCCTGAAAGAAAAGACGGCCGTGCAAGCGGGCGAGATCATCGACGCTTCGGTGCTCTCCAAGAATGCGCTGCGCAGCTTCATCGAAGCAGAAATCGCGGATGCGAAGAGCAAGGGCGTACTGTTCTCGGTGCACCTGAAAGCCACCATGATGAAGGTGTCGGATCCGATCATCTTCGGTCACGTGGTGTCGGTGTTCTACCAAGACGTGCTGACCAAGCACGCTGACGTGCTGGCACAAGCCGGCTTCAACCCGAACAACGGTATCGGCGATCTGTATGCGCGCCTGAAGGACCTGCCGGCTGAAACGCGTGAAGCGATCGAAGCCGACATCAAGGCTCAATACGCGCAACGCCCGCAATTGGCCATGGTCAACTCGGACAAGGGCATCACCAGCCTGCACGTGCCGAGCGACGTGATCGTCGACGCCTCCATGCCGGCCATGATTCGCGAGTCGGGCAAGATGTGGGGCGCGGACGGCGCACTGCACGACGCCAAGGCCGTGATTCCGGACCGTTGCTACGCCGATGTCTACCAGGCTGTGATCGAAGATTGCAAGAAGCACGGCGCATTCGACCCGGTCACGATGGGCACGGTGCCCAACGTTGGCCTGATGGCACAAGCTGCGGAAGAATACGGTTCACACGACAAGACGTTCCAGATCCCGGCAAACGGCGTAGTTCGCGTGACCGACGCAGCCGGTACGGTGCTGATTGAGCAGGCGGTTGAAGCCGGCGACATCTGGCGCATGTGCCAGACCAAGGACGCGCCGGTTCAGGATTGGGTCAAGCTCGCGGTCAACCGCGCACGCGCCACCAATACGCCGGCTATTTTCTGGCTGGACGCGGCACGCGCGCACGACGCGCAGATCATCAAGAAGGTCGAGCAATACCTGAAGGACCACGACACCAGCGGTCTGGATATCCGCGTCATGACGCCGGTCGAAGCAACGAAGTTCTCGATCGAGCGCATCCGCGCCGGCAAGGACACGATCTCGGTCACCGGCAACGTGCTGCGCGACTACCTGACCGACCTGTTCCCGATCATGGAACTGGGCACCAGCGCGAAGATGCTGTCGATCGTCCCGCTGATGGCAGGTGGCGGCATGTTCGAAACCGGCGCCGGCGGTTCGGCACCGAAGCACGTTCAGCAACTGGTTGAAGAAGGCTTCCTGCGTTGGGATTCGCTCGGCGAATTCCTGGCGTTGGCGGCTTCGCTCGAACACCTGAGCGGCGCGTATCACAACCCGAAGGCGCAGGTGCTGGCCAAGACGCTGGATCAGGCAACGGGCAAGTTCCTCGACAACGACAAGTCGCCGGCGCGCAAGGTTGGCGGTATCGACAACCGCGGTAGCCACTTCTACCTGGCCATGTACTGGGCCGAAGCACTGGCCGCGCAAACCGAAGACGCTGCATTGCAGGCGCAGTTCGCCGGCGTGGCGAAAGCGATGGCCGACAACGAAGCGAAGATCATCGAAGAGTTGGCGGCAGCGCAAGGCAAGCCGGTGGATATCGGCGGTTACTACCGTCCGAATGTCGAACTGACGAGCAAGGCCATGCGCCCGAGCGCCACGCTGAACAAGATCGTGGACGCAATCGCTTAATGGTCTGAATGAGGTGCTGAATGACGTACTGAGGCTGTTGCTCAAGCTACCGAAGCATGCACTGAAGTAAGCAGCAAACAAGACGATGGCGCTCCTCAGGAGCGCCATCGTCGTTTTTACGCTTACGTGTGTGGCGGTCATACCTGCCCTCACACGTGAACGATTTCCCACTCGCTGAGTTTTTCCGGAATTTCGAGCGTCGACGTGTCGATTTCGGACAGCTGCGGGCAGGTCAAGCCGCGCGCGAGGTCGTCACAGGCCTGTTGCGGGCTGGAAAATTCTCCGAGCGTTGCGTTGCCGTAGGTTGCTTCCCAACCATCCTGACCCGGCATGATGTAGAACGCGCCTTGCGTTGAGCCGAAGCGAAAGCCTTCCATTTTTAGTCTCCCAGTTGCCAATTAAAAACTGCGATGCCGTGGCGGCTTCAGCTAGGGGCGGGGGACTGACTGCGACTGCGTTTTCGTCCCGTCTTTCGCTGCACCCTTTTCGCTGCGTCCTCTGAACCGTCGGCTCTTGTAAAAGAGTCTACGTCAGCGAGTCCTGGCGCAAGGGCTTGTTAGACGGTTCGTTCGATCAAAAATTATCATTTAAAAATAAAGGCTTATAAGCTTCATTTTACGATGTGCAACGTGGGGCGACATTGCGAAATGGCGGATTTGTGCCACGCAACACGATTTTTTACGAAGCAAGGGGCCGTTCCACATCGTGAAATTTTGGCGTTCTGGCCAGATAGTGGGGCGTCATGGCTTCGTGGTGCAGCGAAAACGTCACGCGTGAGCGCTTCGTTCAGGGAAGAACCCGCTTCAGAAAGTCGAGCAGCACGCGGTTGAACTCCTTCGGCCTTTGCAGCGGGGCGAAGTGGCTTACGCCAGGCAGGAGCGTCAACGCCGCGCCGGGAATACTGCGGGCAAGGTAGTCGGCGTGTTCCGGCTTGATGAATTCGTCGTGCTCGCTTTGGACGATTGCAACCGGCACGCGGATCCCGGCCAGATCGTGCGCGGAATAGTTGGGCTGGGTCCTCATCATTTCGCTGACCGCGCCGACAAACGCATCGAAGTCATCGGGCGTGGCCGAGCGTTGCGCGTAGTCTTTGGCATGCCTCGCGAAGCAGCGATCGATCACCGGCGTCGGCACGAATGGCTTGGCGCCGGTCGGGTCCATATTGCAGCCGAAGAAAAACACGCCCGCCACGCGCTCCGGGAACTGGCGGCCCAGCACCAAGGCGACGCAGGCGCCGTCGCTCCATCCCACCATCGCGGCCCGGTCGAGTTGCAGCGTGTCCATCACGGCCAGCACGTCGGAGGCCATCAACTCGTACCTATAGGGGCGCGCATCGCGGGTGCTGCGGCCATGGCCGCGGCTGTCGATCACTACCACGCGATGCCCCGAGCCGACCAGCGCCGGGACCTGAAAGCCCCAATTGCCGCTGTGCCCCAGCCCGCCGTGCAACAGAATCACCGGCGTGCCCGTCCCATAGGACGCGTACCAGATTCGCGCCCCTTCGTGCTCGACGTAGCCTTCGTCGTTCGAGACTGGCAGCGCGGCCGCGCCATGGGCTTCGAAGTGGGTGAGGTCGTCGTCGTGGAATTCCATGAGCGGTTCCTTCCTGGTGAACTCAACAGCGCAAGGATCCGTCAAGTTGCCTGCAGCGCCACCAGAAAATCAACAAAGCTACGAATTTTCGCCCTCGGACGGCGGGTGGGCAGTATCAGCGCCTCTCAATGATTCGTCTGGCCCAGCCCATGCTGCGCCGGCACATTCGCATTGCCACCGGCCGCAGCATTCGACACGCTTTTCCCCGGTGCCGGAAACACCACCAGCATCAACACGACGCCGGCCAGCAGCACCACGGCCAATCCAATCAACCCATATTGCGCGCTGCCGGTCTGCGTCTTGACCCAGCCGACGAACGCCGGACTCACGAAGCCACCGGTGCCGCCGAGACTGGTGATCATCGCGATGCCGCCCGCCGCCGACGAGCGCGGCAGGAAGGTCTGCGGAATCGTCCAGAAGACGACAAACGAGCCGTACGACGCAGCCGCCGCCAGCGCCAGCAACCCAACGCCGAGCGCGACGTTATGACCGGCGGCCGGCAGCAGCGCGAACGCCAGCGCGGTCACGCAAGCGCTCGCCGCGACGTGCCAGCGCCGCTCCATCGTCCGGTCGGAACTGGCGCCCACCACATAGGTGCCGAGCGCAGCCGCAATGAAGACGAGCGCCGACAACAAGCCCACGTCCAGCACGTTGGCGACGCCCAGGTCGCGGATGATGGTCGGCGCCCAGAAGCCGATCGCGTTGAACGGCATCATCACCGCGAAATAGACGAGCGCCGCGAAGTACACGCGCGGGTTGGCAAGCGCGCCGCGCAGTCCGTCGAGATGACCGGTTTGCTTGGTCTTCTCATCGGCGGCGAGTTCACGCGACACCAGCGCTTTCTCGCGCTCGTCGAGCCAGCTCACGTCTTCCGGCTTGTCGCCGAGCGTGAGGAACGCGATGATCCCGAGCGTCACAGCAGGCACGCCTTCCAGAAGGAACAGCCATTGCCAGCCCGGCAAGCCGCCGACGCCCGCGAGCCGCGTCATGATGAACCCGGACATCGGTCCGCCGATAATTCCCGCCACCGCGGTCGCCATCATCAGAAATGCGGTCACGCGTGCGCGCCGCGCGCCGGGAAACCAGCAGCTCAGATAGTAGATGATGCCTGGGAAGAAACCCGCTTCGGTCACGCCGAGCAGGAAGCGCATCGCGTAGAACTGCGTCGGCGTGCGCACGAACATCATCAGACTCGACACCAGCCCCCAAGCGAACATGATGCGCAACAGCGTGCGGCGTGCGCCGACGCGCTGCATCCACAGATTGCTCGGGACTTCGAACAGCACGTAGCCGATGAAGAAAAGCCCCGCGCCCAAGCCGTAAGTCGACTCCGAGAAGCCGAGGTCGTGCATGAATTGCAGCTTGGCGAAGGCGATGTTGACGCGGTCGATATAGCTGATCACGTAGCAGAGAAACAGCAACGGAATCAGTCGGAAAAAGATCTTGCGGTAAGTGCGTTCGACTTCGGTGGGTGTGAGGTCGCCCGTGGTCGAGGTGTCTGAATGCGAATAGCCGTGCATGATGGTCTCGCGAAGAATGCCAACTGCGGTGGGTGTCGCCGCGCGTGTTGCAGTTTTAGCGCGATGTTTAGCACTGCATGTAGCGCGGCGAATCAGCGACACCCGGTCTCAAAGCGGCCTGGCACCGCGTCACTATCCGTCCACGACGGCCGGTGCGCAATGCTCGCTTTCGTGCATATCGGCGGCGGGAACGACAACATCGACACCATCGACGGCGTCGGCCGCGCGCGGCATGCAGCGCGCCAACGCGTCGCCGGCCCGCACGCCCTTGCCCGCGGGCAGCACGAAAAGCGGATTGATATCCAGTTCCTTCAGGCTGGCCTGCTGGTCGAGCGCCATCGCGGAGAGCGCAACGATCGTTTCGACCAGCGCTTCGATATCACCAGGCGGTTTGCCGCGCGCACCGTCGAGCATCGCGAAGGCGCGCAGTTCGCGGATCATCGCGTGGGCCTCGGCGTGCGAAACCGGCGCGAGCCGGAACGCCACATCCTTCAGCACTTCGGCATAGATCCCCCCGAGACCGCACATCACAGCCGGTCCGAACGACGCATCGTTTTCGATGCCGACGATCATCTCGATCGCGTCGCGGATCTCTTCCTGCACCAGCACACCGTCGATTCGCGCATGGGGGACCTGGCGATGCGCGTTCGCGACGATTTCGTCGAAGGCGCTGGCGAGCGTCGCTTCATCGCGGATGCCGACCCGCACGGCGCCAGCTTCCGTTTTATGCGGAATGTCGGGCGACTGCACCTTGATCACGAGTGGAAAGCCGATCTTTCGCGCGATGGCGCATGCTTCGTCGCGGTTGTGCGCGAGCTCGCTCCTGGGCGTCTCGATGCCGTAATCGCGCAGCAACGCCTGCGACGCGTGTTCGGTCAGGTCGCCCTGACTGACATCCAGCAGAGAGCGAGCTTGCTCGACATCGTATTGCGCTCGTGCAAGCGGTTCGGCACAGCGTGCCGCTGCACGTGCCCGCCGCGCTTGCGCATAGTCCGACAACGCCGCGAACGCGCGTCCGCAACGCACGGGCGTCGCATACAGCGGCACGCCATGCGTTTCGATCATCGCGTAGGCGTCGGCGGCCATGTCGCGGCGCGCGTTCCAGGCGAGCATCATCGGCTTGGTCGTGGCTGCGTAGACGCGTACGATCGCCTCGGCCATCGCGCGTGCCACTTCTCCGCTCGCCGCGGCTGCCATGATGGCGATGGCGTCGATGTTCGGATCGTCGGCGATGATCTGCAGTGCGTCGGCAAAAATCTTCGGCTCGGCGAGGATGCCCGCGGTGAGGTCGATTGGATTGTTCAAGGAGGCGAACGCGGGCACGATCGGTTTGAGCTGCTCAAGCGTCGCTGCCGACAACGCGGGCACAGACATGCCACGTTCAGCACAGGCATCGGTGATCAGAATACCGGCGCCACCCGAGAGCGTGACGACCGCGATCCGGTTGCCGTTCGGCAAACGTTGGGCTTCGAACGCCTTGGCGTAGTCGCCGAGGTCCGCGACATCGGTGACGTCGATCACGCCGGTCTGGCGGAAAGCCGTGCGATACAGCGCGGATGCGCCGCCCAGATTCGCCGTGTGCGACGCGGCTGCTTTGGCGCCGTCGGCGGTGTTGCCGACTTTCCACGCGAGCAGCGGTTTGCCGGCGTCGAGCGCGCGGTTGGCGACGTCGACGAGACGCCGCGCATCCTTCAAGCCTTCGATATAGGCGGCGATCAGCGACGTTTGCGGGTCTGCGATACAGGCATCGACCAGATCGAGCAGGCTGACGTCGGCCTCGTTGCCGGTGGTGATGAAATGCCGTAAGCCGATGCCGAGCTCGTCGGCCATCAGCAGAAGGGCGCAGCCAAAACCCCCGCTTTGCGAAATCAGCGACAAGCCGCCGCGCCGGTAGTCGACCCCGAACGGTGCGCCGAATCCGGCGTAGACGCTGGCGCCTGTGCTGACGAATCCCTGGCAGTTCGGACCGATCACGCGGATGCCGAAAGCCTTCGCGACTTCCGCGCATTCGCGCTGCAACGCGGCGCCGGCTTCGCCCGCTTCAGCGAAGCCGGAGCTGTAGACGATCGCGAAGCCGATACCTTTTTCGCCGCATTGGCGCAGCATGTCGGGCACGCGCCGCGCCGCGACGAGGATCAGCGCGAGATCGGGCGTAGCAGGCAAGGCGGCGATGCTGGCATGGCACGCTACGCCGTCGATCTCTGCATACTTCGGATTCACCGGATACAGCGCGCCCTGATACCCGTGCTGCATGAGAAAGCGCATGGGCTGGCCGCTGATCGACTTCGGATCGTTTGAAGCGCCGATGATCGCGATCGAACGCGGATCGACGAGCCGTTCGATGTCGAGCGTGTTTGCGCCGCGCGTGGCGGTGTTCGTGGTGGTGTTCATGACCATGCTCATGCTGCACGCGCAGCGTCGGCTTGAACGCTGTCCTTCTCGCTGTTCTTCAGTCCCGCCTGATCCCGTTCAGCCGCGCGTCGCAGTGTGATCTTCGCGATGTTCAACTGATGAATCTGCGTGGTGCCTTCATAGATGCGGAAGGCGCGCACATCGCGGTAGAACCGCTCGACCGCATTGCCCGCAAGATAGCCGCGTCCGCCGAGCATCTGGACCGCACGATCCGCGACGCGTCCGCACATTTCCGAGGCGAACAGCTTGCACATCGACGCTTCCAGCGCGACGTCCTCACCCGCATCGCGTTTGCGCGCGGTTTCGAGAATCATCGAGCGCGCGGCGAAGATTTCGGTCTGGCATTCGGCGATCAGGGCCTGCACGAGTTGGAACTCGGCCACCGGCTTGCCGAACTGCTCGCGCTTCGAGGTGTAGGCAACGGCTTCTTCAAGCATCCGCATGGCCGGGCCGGTGCACAGCGCGGCGAGGTGAATGCGCTGCTTGTTCAACACTTTCATCGCGGTACGGAAGCCTTGACCTTCGACGCCACCGATCAGATTGGCCGCAGGCACGCGGCACGCGTTGAACACCACGTCACCGACCGGCGAACCGGCCTGGCCCATCTTGTCGTAAGGCGCGCTGGTGGAGAGACCTGGCATGCCGCGTTCGACGAGAAAGGCGGAAATGCCACCGGCGCCGGGCGTGTCAGGATCGGTGCGGGCCATCACCGTGAACAGGTCCGCGATCGGCGCGTTGGTGATGAAGCACTTACTGCCGTCGAGGATGTAGTGATCGCCGTCGCGCCGCGCGGTGGTGCGCAACGCGGTGGCGTCCGAGCCGGCGTCCGCTTCGGTTAGCGCGAACGCGCCGGTCAGTTCGCCCGAGGCGAGACGTGGCAGATAGCGCTGCTTCTGCGCGTCGGTGCCGTCGGCGACGAGCGCTTCCGAGCCGATGCCGGTATTGGTGCCGACCCGCGCGCGGAATGCCACCGAGGCTTGCGAGAGCTCGAATGCGCCGCGTACGAGTTGCTCCGTCGACAGTCCTGCGCCGCCGAAATCGCGGGGAATGCTCCAGCCGAAATAACCGAGTTCGCGCATGCGTTCGACGAGATCCGCCGGTACGGCATCCGCTTTCTCGATCTCGTTTTCGCGCGGCATCGCTTCTTCGCGAACGAAGCGTGCGACGTCGGCGAGCATCGAGTCGAAATGCGAGGGGGTCTTGGTCATGCTTGTCTCCGTCATGTGAGTCGATTTATGACTTCACTATCGAAGATTTACAGGCAGTCGGCACGATTTGTTCGACTCTGCAGAACAGAGTTTGGATATGCTGAACAGGAGGCGCAAAATTGGCTATCTGAACGGAGACGATCATGGCAGCCAACAACAAGCGTTCCGAGGCGGCGGCGCTGGCAGGCGACTATCTGGATTCGAAGGCGCGCTACGTGCCCGACGAGTTCGACGGCGACCGGCAGTTCGCCACCACGTTGGCGCGCGGCCTCGACATCCTGCATTGCTTCACGCCGCGCGAATCGCAGCTCGGCAATGCGGAACTGGCGGCGCGCACCGGCATGACCAAGGCCACCATCTCGCGCTTTACCTACACGCTCACGCGCCTCGGCTACTTGCGCGTCAATCGTATGAACAACAAGTTTCAGCTCGGCTCGGCCGTGCTGTCATTGAGCTATCCGTTGCTCGCGAGCTTGAGCGTGCGGCAGATTGCGCGGCCTTCGATGAAGGAGCTGGCGGATCAGATTCGCGGTTCGGTCTCGCTCGGCATGCGTGACCGGCTCAATGTCGTGTATCTGGAAAGCAGCCGCAGCACGACGCCTTTGGGGTTGCCGGCGGATATCGGCCTGAGCTATCCGATCGTGCGAACCGCAATGGGCCGCGCGTTGCTCGCGGCGCTGCCGGCCGAGCGGCGCGAGGCGCTTTGCAATGAGATTGCGGTGAAGGCGCCGAGTGAATGGAATACGTTTGCCGAGCGCGTGATGAACAGCATCGATTACTTCTATGAGCGTGGGTTCTGCGTCTCGTATGGCGATTTGCGACGCGAAGTCCACGCGGTCGCCGTGCCGATGAAACCTTCGGCCGACGGCGAGATTCTGGTGTTCAACTGCGGCGTGCCTTCCTATCTGCTGAAGGAGAATCAGCTGGAAGGGGATATCGGACCGAGGTTGGTGTCGATGGTGCGCAGTATTGAAGGGGCGATGGGGATTTATTAGGTCCTTTGCAAATCTTCTCGCCCCGCGTGGCGAACATCGGCCCCACCGCCAATATCCACCGCGCGGGACGCAACGTCACTTAGCTCGAAACGTACGCGACATACGGTCCCGTGCCGCCACCCGCGGACGCCTTGCCGGAAATGCCGTAGTACACGTGCCGGCCATAGAAGAACGGCATGCCGAAGTCGAACTGACGGGTCATGTAGATACCGAGGTTATTGAACGCGTTATTCCCCGACGTGTTCAGCGTTGCGCCGTTCGCAATATTGAAACCGAGCGACACACTCGTCGGGATGGCGCGCGCCAGCGTCGATGTCCGCCCCACCGTCGTCGTCGGTATGTAGTATCCGGACGTGCTGTCGACCGGGATCGTCACATCCGGGAAGAACATCACCGTCGAGCCGGAATCGAAGAACGTTTTTGTCTGCGTGGTCCCGTTGTAGGTCGACGTGAAGTCGCCGTTCGCGTTCGTCGTCATCAGCGTGGCGCTCGTGCCGTACAACACGTTGTTGGCCTGCGTGTCGATGCCGAAAACCAGCGTACCCTGAGCGTTTGCGCTGCCGGAGTCGGACACCTGGGCCATCTCCAGAATCACGCCGTTGCTGTCCTGCCCGAACAGTGAGACGGGGTTGGTGATCTGGCCGTTGAGGGGCACTGCGGTGCCTGTGCCGACGTTGGTGTAGTAGAACGTCGACACCGGTCCATTCGCGCATGGCGAACCGCAGTCGGTCGGGCTCACGCCGATGCCGAGAATACCGTTTGCGCCGAGATCGGTCGTGGTGACCAACTGACGGCCAACCTGGCACTCGGTCGGCGCAGGCGTCGTCAGCGTTGCATCGCCGATCACCTGGATCGGTACGTTACTGGCCCGCTCACCCGACATCGCCACGTCCGCGTAATGGACGGTACCCCATGCGTAGCCGCTGCCGAACAACGCGCATTCGGCGAGCGGGAGGCCGCTCGCGGTTTCGGCTGTCAGCGCACTGAAGGTGGTGGCCGGAATCGCCGAGCGAACCAGACGCAAGCCGAACGATTCGGTATCGACGATCACGTTCGGGATAGTCGCGCAGTTCGTCGTGGCGTTTGATCCTGGGGTGCAGATCGTGACGCTGACCATGGGCTGATTGTGGATGCTCGTTCCGGTCACCGTCACCGCGATCGTATTGCCGGGGCCGACAGGGGTAGGCACGGCTGACGCGTCGGCCGCGAGTACGTTGGGCGTCGTCGGACTACTGGCTCCGCTCGCGGGTGCGGGCGAACTTGCACCGACCGGTGCATTCAGCGTTGTGGGGCTGTTGGTTCCCGTCCCGCTACTGCCACCTCCACCGCAGCCAGCCAGACTCAGCCCGAGCGCGGCGGCAATGATCCATGCGATTTTGCGCACTTGGTTTCTCTCGATTAATTTTTAAAGGCTTAATTGATATCGTCAGCGCTAACGCCTTGCGGCAACGCTTGCGGTAGATAGGCTCGACCCACAAAGGCGCCCATATGGCCGCCGGTCTCCACGACCAGTGCCGGCTGACGCACGACGGCAGTTCCATAGCCGCCGCCCTGCGCGGCGTGCGCGTCGGTGAGGCCCTGCACATAAGACGGGAAGTAAGTCGCGAGCAGCGTCTTGAGTGGCGGCATGGTCGGGCCTTCCCAACTCAACGCGAACACCGTGTTGCCCGCCGCGATGTATTCGTTCACCACCGTGCCCGACGGCAGCGTGGTCTGACTCACCGTGTAGGCCGGCGTAGCCGCATTGGCGCTTGCCGCGTAGCGCGCTACCGCTGTGGCGCCCTGGCTGGCCGCCCCTGCGCTGGTGCTGCTGGCTGTCACGGGATAGGTCGGTGCGCCGCCTAATCCTGCGTAAGCCGGCGCGACCGTGGCGACCGTGGCCGCGGCCACCACGAGTATTCGAAATCGACTGATTATCATTTTTTGCTTTTCGAAGTTTTTCGGAAAATGCGCGCGAACTGCCCTCGCGCTCGCGCGAAGTTAATACTAGCGTGAGTCGGCGCGATTAAACCAGCGGAATAGCGTGGCTATTCGGGTTCTGTTTGAAATTGAAAGGGCATTTGCTGGAAACTAAACGATGGGCTTGCGAATGGAGTAGGGAACAGCACCGCGCCAAAGTTGAGTGACACATCGAGAACGCTCTCACGCTGATATTCAAGCCGGCTGGTGCACATCGCTTGCCTGCCATGCGACGCGGTTGCGTCCGTCGGCTTTTGCGGCATACAACTGGGTATCCGCCGCGGCAAGCAGCGCGGCCGCGCTGCCGCCCTCGGGCGGCTTGCATGACGCACAGCCCACGCTGATCGTTACATGTCCGCTCGGCGTGTCCTTGTTCGCCAGTCCTGCCGCCTCGACGCGCTCGCGGATCTTTTCCGCGACCTTGATCGCGCCTTCGAGCGAGGTATTCGGCAGCACGACCGCGAATTCCTCGCCGCCATAGCGTGCGGTGAGATCCACCGCGCGCTGGGTGCCCGACATGATGCGTTCGGCCACCACGGCCAACACCTCGTCGCCGGTCGCGTGGCCATAGGTGTCATTCAGGCGCTTGAAATGATCGATGTCGATAAACAGCAGCGAGAGCGGCGTTTGCTCGCGCTGCGCCCGCTGCCATTCCTGCGCGAGGCGTTGGTCGAAAGCGCGCCGGTTGCTTAAGCCGGTCAGCGCATCGGTTTCGGCGATGCGTTGTAATTCGGCTTCGGCGCGCACCTTGTCCCGCAGCGCAAAGGCAAATAGCCATGCTACGACCACGTAGGCGCCGCCGAACAGTACCGTCATCGCGCCCGCCAGCATGTTGCGTTTGCGCCAGTCGGCCAGCACGTCTTCCACGGCGGGCGCGACACCGACGATCAGGGGCGTGCCCGGCACGTGGGCATAGGTGTACAGCCGTGAGACGCCGTCCAGAGAACCGTCCGAAATAAAGCTGCCGGACTGCTGGCTTGCAATGCCTGCGAAATTCGGCGTACTCGCATAGTTCGAGCCGATGCCGTGGCGCGCCACCGGCCGGCTGGCGATGAGCGTGCCGTTATCGAGCACGATAAAGCCGCCGCCATTGGGGCCGAGATCGATATTGTCGAGCAGATGTTCGAAGTATCCGATCCGGATGCTGACCATGGCGACGCCGTCGAACGCGCCATTGGGCGTATTGATGCGTCTTGTCAGTGCAACAGCCAGCGCGCCATTGCGGACTTGCGACTGATAGGGATTTGAAACATAGAGACCCACTGAGGGGTTCTTCTGCTGGACGGCGAAGTAGTCACGGTTTGCGAACGACAGGCCGGGGTAAGTGTTTCCGCTTTTGGACGCTTTAACATGGCCTTGCGCATCGAGAACGTAAGCATCGCCCGAGATCGGCGAACCCAGTCCGCGATCGAACAGCACGCGTTGCCGCAAGTAGGGCGACAGGGTCCATGTTTCGGAGCGCTCGGCGTCCAGCACGACGCCGCGCAACGACAGGTCGTAGAGGGTGACGTTGCGGGCAAGGTCGCCGCTGATAATCGCGAC
This sequence comes from Burkholderia sp. GAS332, assembly GCA_900142905.1. Lineage (NCBI taxonomy): Bacteria > Pseudomonadati > Pseudomonadota > Betaproteobacteria > Burkholderiales > Burkholderiaceae > Burkholderia > Burkholderia sp. GAS332. The sequence continues at coordinate 334,587 of FSRV01000002.1, forward strand.
GAGGTTGCGCGAATTTTCCACGGCATGGTGGAATTCGTCTTCGCGGCTGTTGTAGAGCGCCACGAACGTCAGTGCGGCCATGACAGTGGCGGCGACCATGCCGGCGAGGCCTGCCAGAAGGGGATGCCGGCCGATCGTCCACGAGATCCATTTTCGGGTCCCGGCAAACCGGTGGCGCAAAGTGAGATCCTGTCCCTTCGACACGTGCCAGACTCCCCTGGGTGGCCGGTTCATCCGGCATGTTGCACGGGACTTTGTCTGCGTCCGGTTGCGTTGTCGATTGGATCATTGAATATGCATAGCGGTCAATCGGGCGCTAACCTCCTCTACGGCTAATCCCCGGCACAGTGCGGCGCGGCGAAGTGGAGAGTCTGGGCGCGCCTTGATCTCACGCCTGCCCGGACGCTGAAATCTTGCCGAGCTTGTCGATCAACACCGCAACGAAGATTTCCGTGACGGGCGGCAGGGTCCTGCCGCGCTTCTTGATGAGGGCGATAGGGCGGGTGAACGCGGGATCGTCGACCGGGCGGACCACCAGCTCCGGTTCCGCTCTGACCTCGCGAGCCGACGCCGGCAAGATGGTCACGCCAAGCCCGGCGCGCACCATGGCGACCGCGCTCATCATGTAGGTCGGCTCACAGGCGATCTCCGGCGCACAGTGGGCGTTGGCAAAGGCGCTATCGACAACGGCACGCACGCTCGTGCCTTGTGCGGTCAACACGAGCGGCACCGCGGCGAGGTCGGCCAGCGTGATACGCCGCCGCCGCGCCAGCGGATGGCGCTTCGGAAACACCGCCACCAGGCGGTCGATGCCCGCGTGCAGCACCTCGAAGCCGGCATCGTCCAGTTCGCCACCGGTCAGCCCGAGATCGACCTCCTCGTTGCGGACCAGTGTGTTGACCATGCTGGCGACCACGTCGCGCACATGGAAGCTCACGCGCGGCACCGCCTTCTTCATCTCCTGCACGAGTTCGGGCAAGACGCTGGCCGCGAAAGTCGGCAGGCACGCGATCCGCACCGTGCCGCTGGTGCCGTCGCCGAGCGCACGCGCGTCGATCAGCACATGCTCCATATCGTGCAGCGACTTCTGCAGCAGCGGCAGCAGCTCGCGGCCGGTCGGCGTCAGCGCGACATTGCGGCTGTTGCGATCGAACAGGCGCATGCCCACCGTTTCCTCGAGGCGGCGAATCTGTACCGTCAAGGCCGGTTGTGAGAGGTGCAACCGTGTCGCCGCACGCGTGAAGCTGCCCGTTTGCGCGACCGCGATGAAGGCGCGAATGTCTCGAAGATTCAAATCCATAATGGTTTGTAATGGCTGCGATCAATTCATTTCAATTGATTTATTACTGCCTCGAACTTACGCTGGGTCGCAGTAAAAAACAACCTTGGAGACAAGCACATGCTGCCATTACTGGGGCTGGCTACCATCGTCGTGCTGCTCGGCGCGATTCTGTCGAAACGGATGTCGCCGCTCGTGGCGCTCATCATCGTGCCGATTGCGGCGTCGCTTATCGGCGGCTTCGGCTTTCAGACAAGCAAGTTCGTGATCGAGGGGCTCAAGAGTCTCGCGCCGGTGGTCGGAATGTTCGTGTTCGCGATTCTTTACTTCGGCACCATCACCGACGCCGGCACGCTCGATCCGATCATCGACCGTATTCTGCGGGCTGTCGGCACGCGGCCCACGCGGATCGTGATGGGCACCACGCTGCTGGCGCTGCTGATTCACCTGGACGGCTCCGGCGCAGTGTGCTTTCTCGTCACGATTCCCGCGATGCTGCCGCTCTACGATCGCCTGAAGATGGACCGGCGCGTGTTGGCCGCGGCCGTGTCGATGGCCGCCGGCATCAACTTTCTGCCGTGGACGGGGCCGATGATCCGCGCGTCGGCGTCGTTGCATCTGCCGATTTCGGCCTTGTTCAACCCGTTGATCCCCGTGCAGTTGATCGGCCTGGTGTTCGTCTTCGGCATGGCCTTCTGGCTCGGGCGGCGCGAGGAAAAGCGGCTGGGCCTTACCGCCGCGAGCGCTTCCGTACCGATGCCACAACGCGAGCTGACGCCCGAGGAGCAAGCCTTGCGCCGGCCGAAGAACTTCTGGTTCAACATCGTCTTGACGCTGGTCGTACTCGGCACGATGGTCGTGATGGGCGAGAAGATTCCGCCGGCGATCATGTTCATGGTCGGGCTGTGTATCGCGCTGATGGTGAACTATCCGAACGTCGACATGCAGCGTAAGCGGATCGACGCTCACGCACGTGCCGCGTTGATGATGGCCGGTATTCTGCTTGCGGCCGGGGTGTTCACCGGCGTGATGCAGGGCAGCGGCATGCTGAAAGCGATGGCGCAGGCGGCGGTCGGCTTTGTGCCACCCGCGATGGCGGGCCATATCCCCGTCGCGCTCGGGTTCATGTCGATGCCGCTGAGCATGCTGTTCGACCCGGACTCGTTTTACTTCGGCGTACTGCCGGTGATTGCCGAAGTGGCCGGCCAACTCGGTGTGCCCGCCGTGCATGTCGGGCAGGCCGCGTTGCTCGGCCAGATGACGACCGGCTTTCCGGTCAGCCCGTTGACGCCGGCGACGTTCCTCGTGGTCGGCCTGTGCGGCATCGATCTCGCCGACCATCAGAAATTCACGTTCCCCCTGCTGTTCGGCGCCTCGATCGTGATGACAATTGCCTGCGTCGTGCTGGGGATATTTCCACTGTGAACTGCATCGCTTGACTGAACGGATGTGACCACCATGATTGCCATTCCACATAGACGGCCAGTACGAATCGGCGCGGGCGCGGGGTATTCCGGCGACCGTATCGAACCCGCGGTCGAACTGGCGGAGCACGGCGCGCTCGACTACCTCGTATTCGAGTGCCTCGCCGAACGCACCATCGCGATCGCGCAGCAGGCGCGCAGCAAAGATCCCGAACTCGGCTACGACCCCTTGCTCGAAACGCGCATGAGGGCCGTGCTCCCCGCTGCGATACGCAACGGCGTCCGGATCATCACGAACATGGGCGCGGCCAATCCGCTCGCGGCGGCGCGCAAGACTGCCGAGATCGCGCGCTCGCTCGGTCTCGGCGACGTGAAGATTGCCGCCGTCACTGGCGACGATGTACTCGACGTCGTGCGGCAGGGGAATTTCCGCTTCGAGGAGTCCGGAGAAAGCGTCGCTTCGTACAACGATCGCCTCGTGTCCGCGAATGCCTATCTTGGCGCGGCGGCGATTGTCGAGGCGCTGGCGGCCGGCGCGCAAATCGTCCTGACCGGACGCGTCGCCGATCCGTCGTTGTTCGTCGCGCCGTTGATCCACGAATTCGGCTGGCAGATGGACGACTGGCAGACGCTCGGCCAGGCGACTGTGATCGGCCACCTGCTCGAGTGCGCGGGACAAATCACCGGCGGCTATTTTGCCGATCCGGGCTTCAAGGACGTTCCCGATCTCGCGAGGCTCGGCTTTCCCCTTGCCGAAGTCGCGCCGGACGGTTCGGTGGTCATCACCAAGCTCGCGCAGGCCGGCGGGCGGGTGACCGAGGCAACCTGCAAAGAGCAACTGCTGTACGAGATTCACGATCCGCAGCGCTATCTGCAACCGGACGTGGTGGCCGATTTCACGCAAGTGCGTGTCGCCCAGGAAGCGCCGGATCGCATTCGCGTGAGCGGCGGACGCGGTACGCCGCGTACGGATACGCTGAAGGTGTCCGTCGCTTACTTCGATGGTTATATCGGCGAAGGGCAGATCTCATACGGCGGTCCCGGCGCGCTGGCGCGGGCCCGGCTTGCGCTCGATATCGTGCGGGAAAGGCTTGCCCTGACCGGTGTCGAAACGCGTGAATTGCGCTTCGATCTGATCGGCGTGAATGCGTTGCATGGCGAAACGGTGACTGCCGGTTACGCCGAGCCTTATGAAGTGCGCGCGCGGGTCGCGGGTCGCACCGAATCGCTGGCGCAAGCCGTGCGGATCGGCAACGAGGTGGAGACGCTTTACACCAATGGCCCTGCGGGCGGCGGCGGCGTCACCAAGTCGGCGCGCGAAGTCGTCGCGGTGCAATCGGTCCTGCTGCCGCGCGAGCATGTGAAGCCGGTTTTCTCGCTAGTGGAGGCGTGACATGAAACTACGTGAGCTTGCTCATTCGCGGACCGGCGACAAGGGCAATACGCTGAATATCTCCGTCATCTGTTATGACGCGAAGCACTATGAGCATCTGCGAGCGGTGTTGACACCGGAGCGGGTCAAGGCGCATCTGAGCGACGTGGTGCGTGGCGAAGTCGTGCGTTATGAATTGCCTCACATCGCCGCGTTCAACTTCGTACTCGGCCAGGCGCTCGGCGGTGGTGTGACGCGCTCGCTTGCGCTCGATGCGCACGGTAAATCCTTGAGTTCGGCTTTGATGGGGCTGGAGGTGGAGGAGCCGGCGGCAGTTGGGCATGCGCCGGCCCCTTAGTTTGCCGACGCGGCTGTTTCTGCGCACCGCTAGCCCGATTTGAAGCCCCGCGTTCAAACGCCGACGGCCATGTCTCGCCCATACGCGGCGACAGCGGCGTTCTCCCTGTTTGCTGCCGTGTCGCCGGGCCCTCGGCTCAGCCGCTGGCCTTGCTTAACTCATGCGCGCGCCGAAGTCGCTCGCGGCTATTGCTTAAATGCATCCGCATTGCGGCGCGCGCATCATCCGCGTCCTGGCGTTCAATGGCCCGATAAATCATCTGATGCTCGTTGAGCACGTTGCGCAGGGTTTCAATATGGTCGAGTTCCGCGATCTCGGCTGAGCCGAGCCGCGTGCGCGGGCTCACCGAACGGCCGAGCTGACTGAGTACATCGAAAAAGTAGCGGTTACCGCTCGCGCGGGCGATTTGCAGATGAAACTCGATGTCATGCGCTAACGTATCGGTACTCCCCCGCTCGAGTTCGGACTCGAAACGCTCCAGCGCGGCGTGAATCTGCTTGAGATTCTGCTCGGTCCGTCGCGCTGCGGCGAGCGCAGCCGAGGCTGCTTCGACGTCGATACGGAATTCGATGATCGCCATCACGTCCAGCATGCTGGAGAGGTCCGCGGCGGCCAACTGCACCGGCTTTTCCGAGCCCGGCGCCAGCACGAACGTGCCGATGCCATGACGCGTCTCGACCACCTTAGCCGCCTGCAGGCGCGAGATTGCTTCGCGAACCACGGAGCGGCTCACCGAGAGCTGCTTCATCATCGCGACTTCGGTGGGGATGCGGTCGCCCGGCCTCAGGGCGCCGCGGCGGATTTCATCGGAAAGGGTGGCCACCACCTTCTCAGTTAGGCTGCTCATTGCTGTGGCTTATTGACTAATCGGCTGGAAATACACGTTGCGTGTGCGTGTGCGAGTGACGTCAAGTGACGGTTCGACATAGCCATAATAGCGTCAGTCCGAATGATAACGGTTTGAATCTCACGCTCCTGGTGCGGGCGGGGATGACTCGCCGGGCGGGCATGGTCCGTGCCAAAAGCACGCATTTTCCTGTTGTCGGACGTCTTAATTTGTTTTGCTACTGTGAGCACTGGAATGGCGTGGTGGCCATTGTTTCTCCGTGACTATGGCCTAAATGACAGGGTAAACACTCCGTTGGAATCGATGGGCGGAAGAGGGTAGACTGTCGTCAGACAACGTATCACGCATGATGGAGCCGGATCACCCAGCCTGCTCGAATGCGCCGCGATGCGTTCGATCAGGCCGCCTGAGTGGCCGAAACTGGAGTCACCTTTGACATCTGCTCTCGCCAACGCCGCCGACCCGCTTGAATCCGCGGTCTCGAAGGTCAAGCGGCATGTGCTGCCGCTGTTTCTGATTATGTTCATCGCGAACTACATCGATCGCGTGAACATTGGTTTCGTCAATTCCCACATGCAGACGGATCTGGGCATCGGCGCTGCGGCTTATGGCCTGGGGAGCGGTTTGTTCTTTGTCGGCTACGCGCTGTTCGAGGTGCCGTCGAATGTGTTGATGCAGAAGTACGGCGCGCGCGCCTGGCTGACCCGCATCATGGGCACCTGGGGGCTGGTCGCAGCCGCCATGGCGTTCGTCTGGAACGATACGTCCTTCTACGTGCTGCGATTCCTGCTCGGCATCGCTGAAGCCGGCTTCTTCCCGGGCGTGGTGTTTTATTTCACACAATGGCTGCCGCAGAAAGATCGCGGCAAGGCCGTGGCGGTTTTTCTCTCCGGTTCTGCGCTTGCGTCGGTGCTGTCCGGTCCGATCACCGGCAGCCTGCTGTCCATTCGCGGATTCGGCTTGCACGGCTGGCAATGGATGTTTCTCGTCGAAGGCGGCTTTTCGATCGTGCTGTGCGGCGTTAGCTGGATGTTGCTGAAGTCGCGGATTCGTGATGCCTCGTGGCTGACAACTGAAGAGCAGACCGTGCTCGAAAGCTCGATCGCCGCGGAGCAGGCTGAGCGCGAGGCGCACGGCGGCACGCATCTGCCCGCGATGAAACTGCTGAAAGACCCGCAGATTCTTCTATTCTGCTTCCTGTACTTCGCGATTCAATTGACCATTTACGCGGCCACCTTCTGGCTCCCGACGATCATCCGCAAGATGGGTGGACTCTCGGACTTCGAAGTCGGCATGTTCAATACCATCCCGTGGCTCATCGCCATGGTCGCGATGTACTGCTTCGCGGTGTTGTCGGCTAAATGCCGCTTTCAGCAGGCGTGGCTGGCGGTGGCGCTCGTGATCGCGGCGTGCGGGCTGTTCGCCTCGACTTCGGGTAATCCGGTGCTGTCATTCGTGGCAATCTGCTTCTCGGCGATCGGTTTCAAGGCCGCGTCTTCGCTCTTCTGGCCGATTCCGCAGGGTTACCTGGACGCACGCGTTGCCGCCGCGGTCATCGCGCTGATCAATTCGGTGGGCAACCTCGGCGGATTCTTTGCGCCCGCTGCGTTTGGCTATCTGCAGCAGCACACCGGCTCGATTACGGGCGGTCTGTACGCCCTGGGTGTGGCTTCGCTGATCGCGGCAGCGGCCGGCTTCCTGACCCGCAATCGCCGTGTGAACCGCGACGCGCTGCCGGAGCCTTTGCATAGCAAAGCCCACTGACTGGCGAAAATCGTCGACCATGAATAACGCATTTCCCACTTTCTGTCCGGCACGAGTTCCGAGCGCGTTTGTCCAACGCGTGGACTCCCACCTGCTGGCTCACTAACTCAACGGGGCCCCATACCATGTCCACGAACTCATCCCAATCGAACGCTACGCCGGTCGTGACCGAACTGCGCGTCGTGCCCGTCGCCGGCCGTGACAGCATGCTGATGAATCTGAGCGGCGCGCATGGGCCGTTCTTCACGCGCAACATCGTCATTCTGCGCGACAGTGCGGGACACACTGGCGTTGGCGAAGTGCCGGGCGGCGAGAGTATCCGCAAGACCATCGACGACGCGCGTCCGTTCGTCGTCGGCCAGTCGATCGGTAATCTGCAAGCTATCCTGAACAAAGCACGCACGAAGTTCGCCGACCGCGACGCCGGCGGGCGCGGGCTGCAGACTTTCGATTTGCGCACCACCATTCACGCGGTGACCGCGCTCGAAGCCGCGCTGCTCGATCTGCTGGGTCAGCATCTAGGCGTGCCCGTCGCGGCACTGCTCGGCGAAGGCCAGCAACGCGACGAAGTGGAAATGCTCGGTTACCTGTTTTATATCGGCGACCGTAATAAAACCGATCTGCCCTATGCGAGTGGCGCGGAAGGGCGCGACGATTGGGAGCGCGTGCGTACCGAAGAAGCGATGACGCCTGAAGCGGTGGTGCGACTTGCCGAGGCCGCGCAAGCGCGCTATGGCTTCAACGATTTCAAGCTCAAGGGCGGCGTGCTGCCAGGAGACGCCGAGATCGAAGCGGTTACGGCGCTCGCTGAACGCTTCCCCCACGCCCGCGTCACGCTCGACCCGAATGGCGCATGGTCGCTCGCGGAAGCGATACGCCTCTGCCGCGACCAGCACGACGTGCTGGCTTATGCGGAAGATCCGTGCGGCGCGGAAAACGGCTACTCGGGCCGTGAGGTGATGGCCGAATTCCGCCGCGCGACCGGTTTGCCGACGGCGACCAACATGATCGCCACCGACTGGCGCCAGATGGGCCACGCCATTCAATTGCAGTCCGTGGATATTCCGCTTGCCGACCCGCACTTCTGGACCATGCAAGGCTCGGTGCGCGTGGCGCAGATGTGCAACGAGTGGGGCCTCACCTGGGGCTCGCACTCGAACAACCACTTCGACATCTCGCTCGCGATGTTCACGCATGTCGCGGCTGCGGCACCCGGCAAGATCACGGCGATCGACACGCACTGGATCTGGCAGGACGGTCAGCGCCTGACGCGTGAGCCGCTGCAGATCGTCGGCGGCAAGGTCAAGGTGCCTCAGGCTGCCGGTCTCGGTGTCGAGCTGGATATGGACGAGATCGAGAAGGCGCACGCGCTGTATCAGCAACATGGCCTCGGCGCGCGCGACGACGGCGTAGCCATGCAGTACCTGATTCCGAACTGGAAGTTCGATAACAAGCGCCCGTGTCTGGTGCGCTGAGTCTCCCATGATCTGAACGGCGGCCCGTGCGGCCGCTCGCTTTCACCCACAATTCACGCTATTCACGCTATGACCTCACCTCAAGAACTCAAAGCGATCGTTTCCGAAGGCCTGCTGTCCTTTCCGGTAACCGACTTCGACGAGCAAGGCGATTTCCGCGCCGATACTTATGCCGAGCGTCTCGAATGGCTCGCACCGTACGGCGCGACCGCGCTGTTTGCTGCAGGCGGCACGGGCGAATTTTTTTCGCTGACCAAAAGCGACTACACGAACGTGATCCGCACGGCGACCGAGACTTGCAGAGGCAAGGTGCCGATTCTTGCCGGCGCGGGCGGCCCGACGCGTGTGGCGATCGAATACGCACAGGAAGCCGAGCGTCTCGGCGCCAGCGGCGTGCTGCTGATGCCGCACTATCTGACTGAGGCATCGCAGGAAGGGATTGCTGCGCACGTCGAGCAGGTCTGCAAGGCGGTGAAGAACATCGGCGTGATCGTCTATAACCGCGCGAATTCGAAGCTGAATGCGGACATGCTCGAACGACTCGCGGACAGTTGCCCGAACCTGATCGGCTTCAAGGACGGCGTGGGTGAAATCGAGGCGATGGTGACGATTCGCCGCCGCCTTGGCGACCGCTTCTCGTATCTCGGCGGCTTGCCGACCGCGGAAGTCTACGCCGCGGCTTATAAGGCGCTGGGCGTGCCGGTGTATTCGTCGGCCGTGTTCAACTTCATCCCGAAGACCGCGATGGATTTCTATCGCGCGATTTCAGCCGATGATCACGCGACTGTCGGCAAGCTGATCGACGAGTTCTTCCTGCCGTATCTGGCGATCCGTAACCGCCGCCAAGGTTATGCGGTGAGTATCGTGAAGGCCGGTGCGAAGCTGGTCGGCCACAGCGCAGGTCCGGTGCGGGCACCGCTGACCGACCTGACCGAAGAAGAGATGGCGCAACTCAACGTGCTGATCAAGAAGCTCGGCGCGCAGTAAGCGGCAAAACAGGCGACAAACCCAGGCGGCCCGCTCGAATCCGCGGCTACCACGCAGTGACGAACGCCTTGCGTTCGTCACTGCCGCCGCAAGCCTGCTGCGATCAACTACCGCGATAAACTATCGCGGTTCTGCCGCCCTCAACTCCGGCGAAACACAACGTGCGAGATGCGCTGCACGAGCAACGCGGCCGCAAGTGCCGCCACCGCCGTCAGCCACACGCCGATATGAATCGACTGCACCAGTGCATCGCGTGCCGTGTCGATCAGCGCCAGCGCATTGAGTCCTGACGGCTTCATATCCGCAATCAGTTTCAGGCGCAACGCTTCGTCGATCAGGATACGCAGATCGACGAAGCGCGACTGCCATTGCGATACGGCCGGCTCGCCGAGCACGCTCATCGTGCGCGTGACCACGTCGCGGTAGTGATGCTGCACGACGGTTGCCACAATGCTCGTGCCCAGCATCCCACCCACCATCCGCGTGGACTGCAGCAGTGCCGTCGTGATGCCGAAACGTTCACGCCCGGCAATCTCCTGGCCGAACACATTCAGATTGTTCAGGATGAAACCCAGCCCGATACCGACGGCCGCCATCGGCAATTCGATCCAGATATGCGGTGTTTCCGGATTGGCAAACGCCAGCGCGATCGAGGCGAACAGCAGCAGCGCGAAACCGATCGACAGAATTCGCGTCGGTTTCTTCATATGAATGACGATACGCGTATTCAGCAAGCTGCCGAGTGCGATGCAGGCGGCAATCGGCGTAGCGAGCAGACCGGCTTGTTGCGGCGACAGTCCGAAGCCGCCTTGCAACAGCAGCGGCGCGAAGAAGATCAGCGAGAACATCACGAAGCCGGACAGGAAGCCGAGGATGAACAGCGTGACGAGTTGCGGATCCTTGAACAGGTCGAGCGGAATGATCGGATGCGTGGCGCGTTTCTCGCACACCAGCAAGGCGATGGCGCCCACGATCACGAAAGCCGCCAGCGCCAGGTTGCCGGCCGTCAAACCGTCTTTCGGCACCGCTTCGATGAAAGCCTGCAGGCCGCCCAACACGGCGGCGACCAGCGCTGCGCCGAGCCAGTCGATCTTCACCTCGCCTTCATGCGGGCGCCGGAAGTTGGGCAGATGCGCCCAGATGAAATAGAGCGCCGCGGCGCCAACCGGCAAGTTGATCAGGAAGGTGGAGCGCCAGCCCCAATGCTCACTCATCCAACCGCCCAGCGACGGCCCCGCCGCCGTGCCGATCCCGTACGCGGCCGCCATGACCACTTGCCAGCGCACCCGGGCGCGCGGATCGGGGAAGAGGTCAGGGATCGATGCGAACGCCGTGCCGACCATCATCCCGCCGCCGACCCCTTGCAACCCGCGCGCGATCACGAGGAACAGCATGTCGTTCGCGACGCCGCAGAGCACTGACGCCACCGTGAACGTGATGACCGCGGCGATCACGAAGCGCTTGCGGCCGAAATAATCGCCGAGACGGCCGAACACGGGAACGGTCACCACCGACGCCAGCAAGTACGCGCTGGCAATCCATGCGTAGTACTCGAAGCCATGCAGTTCGGCGACGATGGAAGGCAACGCGGTGCTGACGACGGTCTGGTCGAGGGCGACCAGCATGTTGACGAGGCCGATGCCGAGCATGGCTAGCAGGGCGTTTCGGAAAGGCAGGGCAGTCGCGGTCGGGTTCACGGGGCTGGGAGAAAAGGGCTTTTCAGGGTAGGCGCTGCGCGGCTGGACGCGGCTCCGGTCTCGACGACCATTATGTCTTATGGTTGTCTGACATCTCGGACGGGATTATACGGGTTTTCCCTTATTCGAGGTTGTTTTCGCAGCAAGAAGTCGTCAAGAGAGCCCTCAAGAACGACCGCTTAGTGTCGACAATGCGTACAGAGGTTTTACGAAAGAAAATTTGGGACACTCGCTGCCCATCGAAGACGCATTGAGTCAGTAAAACATCCCGAAATCTGTGATAAAAATCGGATGCTTGTAGATAAGCCTGACTGAACCTACCGTCGCATGGTGATCACGGATAAGAATTTAACTGGGCGTCGTTCCGCTACGGAGGCGTTGTGATTCGAAACTGGCTTGGCGGGGTATTGTTGGCAGCGTGTTGTGTCAGTCGTGCGTTTGCAGGCGGACCGGATTGTTCCCGGCCGTTTACGCTCGGATTGCACGATCACGGCCTGCTCTATTCGCTCGACACCGATAGCGGTATCGACAAAGACTTTGCAGAGGAGTTGATCCGGCGTAGCGGTTGCCAGATCAAGGTCAGTCTGATGTCACGCGCACGGATCTGGAAACTGATCGAGTCGGGTGCGCTCGACTTCAGTCTTTCTGGCATTGCGAATGACGAACGCAATCAATACGCTTCGTTCGCGTGGTACTTCAGCAATAAATACTATCTGCTCGTGCGCAAGGACGCCGACATCCATAACGTCGCGGATTTCGAACACGACCAACACGCCCAGCTCGGCGTGATCCGCAGTTTTCGTTACAGCGCAACGGCCAACGAACTGGTCGACAGACTGACGGCGGAAAACCGGGTGAGCCTGGCGGGCGGGCTCGAGCCGCTCTACCAGGCACTGATTCTTCGGCAGATTCAGGGCATGATCATCGAGCCCTTCGATTACCCCGCGCTGGACGAGAAAAAGATCCGCGACGTAACGACGATCGTTGAGTTCAACGATCCGTCGGTGCCGCACGGTCTGATCATGTCGAAGAAAGCCCTCCCGGCCGCCGAACGGGAGAAGTGGCGGGCGCTGGTCGATGAAATGCGGGCTGACGGAACGGTGCGCCGTATTTTCGAAAAGTACTTCAGGCCGGATCTGGCCGATTCGATGGTCAACTTCAAGGCGTCGCCGTGATCCGGGTACGCACTATCCTGGTGCCGTTGCTGGTTTTATCCGCATCGCTCTGCGTGACCTGGATAGTCTGGAATCACGAACGTCAAGCGACGCGCAACGAGCTGCGCAGCCAGTTCAATTACACCATGAGTGATGCGGTAGGCCGCGTCGAACAGCGCATGGCGACCTACGAGCTGATGTTGCGAGGCGTGCAGAGCCTGTTTGCCGCGAACGGCACGATCGACCGCGACAGGTTCCGGCGCTATGTGAGCGCGCTGAATCTTGACGCAAACTTTTCCGGGATCCACGGCGTCGGTGTGATCGAATGGGTGCCCGCGGCGCGTAAAGCGGCTCATATCGCGGGCATGCGCCAGAGCGGCATTCCAGACTACACGATTCATCCCGACGGGCTGCGCCAGGATTATGCCCCGATCGTTCAGCGCGAGCCCTTTCTTGGCCTTGCACGCAGCTCGCCGGGGCTTGACGCCTGGGACGAACCGGTGCGGCGGTCGGCGATGGAGAAGGCCCGTGACTCCGGCATGGCGGCCCTCTCAGGAAAGGTGCGCCTGGCGGTCGACTCGGAAGGCGACCCCCGGCCAGGTTTCATCATGTACCTGCCGATCTACGCGTCTGGCGAGGCACAGGACAACCTGGTGCAGCGTCGGGCGAACATTATCGGCTGGGTCTATGCGTCGTTCCGTATGCACGACGTGATGGCCAGTCTCTACGGCGAACAGCCGCCCGGCGTCTCGCTGGCCATTTACGATGGCGTCGAGCCATTGGAGGGCGCGCTGCTGCATCGCACGTCAGATGCAAACAACCGGCGTGCGCCCGCGCTTATCTCCGCAAACGAATACCTGGTGGTGGATGGGCACGACTGGATGCTCACGATGAGCGCCTCCGACGCGTTTCGATCCCGCTTGGGACGCAATGCGGAGGCGACAATTGCCGGCGCCGGCACGGGGTTGAGTCTGCTGCTGGCGCTTCTGACCTGGCTCATGATGACAGGGCGGGAACGCGCCATGCGACTCGCCTCGGCGATGACGCGGGAGTTGCGCGAAAACGAAGAGAAATTTCGCGCCATTGCCGACTGCACGGTGAACCTGGAGATCTGGTGGGGACCGGACGGCAAACCACGCTGGATCAATCCCTCGGTTGAGTACTACACGGGCTACACGGTCGCGGAATGTATGGCGATGCCCGACTTCGCCCGCACGCTCATCCATCCGGAGGACTTTTCGCGCGTTGCGCCGGAATTTAAAAAGGGGCTTCAGGGTTCACGTGGCGAGGATCTCGAGTTTCGTTGCATGCGCAAGGATGGCTCGCTGCTCTGGCTGTCGATCTCCTGGGTTCCGATTAGCAATCAGCGGGGAGACTTCATTGGTTTTCGGACCAGCGGCCGCGATATCACGGAGCGTAAGAAGTCGGAGGAGAAAATCCGGGAACTCGCCTTCTACGATACGTTGACCCGCCTGCCCAATCGCGCGCTTCTTCTGGATCGCCTGAGGCAGTCAATGGTGGCCAGCCAGTTGGACCGGGTCTGCGGTGCCCTGATGTTCATCGACCTCGACCACTTCAAAACGCTGAACGATACGCTTGGGCATGACAAAGGCGATTTGCTCCTGCGGCAGGTCGCGAATCGCCTGTCGAGTAGTGTCAACGAGGGAGACACGGTCGCTCGGGTCGGCGGTGATGAGTTCGTTGTGGTGCTGGGCAATCTGAGTCTGGATAAGGCGGCGGCGACAGTAGAAACCGAGGCGGTGGGGGAGCGCATTCTCGCGGTGTTGGGGCGCGCCTATGAGCTCAATGGCGTTCAGTTTCGGAGTACCGCCAGCATCGGCGTCACCGTATTCTATGGCGAGCAGACCTCCACCGACGAGCTGTTCAAGCAGGCCGATCTCGCCATGTATAAATCGAAGGAACGTGGCCGCAATGTCATGTGCTTCTTCGACCCTGCGATGCAGACGGCCGTGCTGAGGCGCGCTGAACTGGAGGTGGGATTGCGCCACGCCATCGAGCAGAACCGGATTGTTCTTCACTATCAGGCGCAGGTCGTGGATGGTGATTACATCACCGGTGCGGAAGCGCTGGCGCGCTGGGAGCATCCTGAGCGCGGCCTGATACCCCCGGGTGAGTTTATTCCGCTCGCGGAGGAGTCGGGGCTGATTCTCGAGATGGGGCGCACCGTATTGGCGTCCGCCTGTGCTCAACTGGCCCTGTGGGCGGGGCGGCCATCGATGGCGCATCTGTCTATCGCGGTGAACGTCAGCGCCCGGCAATTTCGCGAACCTGACTTCGTGGACGGTGTGCTCGCGGCCATCCAGCGGACCGGGGCGAGGGCAGACCGGCTGAAGCTTGAGCTGACCGAGAGTGTGCTTGTTGAGAACGTGCAGGACATTATCGAAAAGATGAGCACCCTGCGCGCTCAAGGGGTGACGTTCTCACTGGACGACTTCGGGACGGGATACTCTTCGCTGGCTTACCTGAAACGATTGCCGTTAGACCAGTTAAAGATTGACCGCTCGTTCGTGCGCGACATTCTGATCGACCCCAACGACGCTGACATCGCGAGAACCATCGTGGCGCTTGCCCGCAGTTTTAACCTGGGCGTCATCGCCGAGGGTGTCGAAACTGAAGCGCAACGAGATTTTCTTGCCGTCGCCGGATGTCATGCCTATCAAGGTTTCCTCTTTTGCAAGCCGGTTCCGATTCAGGTTTTCGAACAGTTTGTGAGCCGATTCAGTGCCCATGAGCGGACGGAAGACCGCTCGGCGGGGCGTGATGAGAGAAACGTGGGTTCAGGCCGGGTTATCTGATCAATCGGTATCGAAGACACGCGTGCTGGCCCCTCAGTCGTGGCGAAGGGCCGCTTCGTCGCCTTTGGCGGACGCGCGCCACTGAACGCTGAGCAGGTGCTCGCGCATACATCGCGCCGCGGCTTCGCCATCACGCGCCTTCATGGCACTGACGATCTCCTGGTGCTGCTGGGCGAAATAGCTGCGTGTTTCCTGCGCTGACGTCTTCTCGCGTACGTCAGGTTTGACGCGCATCCCGTTGATCACTTCCATCAAGGAGATGAGCGCGGGATTGCGTGTGGCCTGTCCGATCAGCAAATGGAATCGATGATCCCATTGTTGCCACTCTTCGTCATTTTTTGCCGCGGCGTTTTTCCGCGCGCATTTTTCAAGTTCCAGCAAATCGTCCCGACTGGCTTTCGTCGCGGCTAGCTGCGCGAGTGCCGGCTCGAACAACAAGCGCATTTCTGCGATGTCTGCCGGACTGGCGCCCGCCCGAAGTCCGCGCAGCGTCGGTGCGAACTTCAACGGTCTCGCACCCAGGTAGGTGCCGCGACCGACGCCGCGCCATACACGCCCTGATGCCTCCAGCGAAGCAAGCGACGAACGCAGTTCCCGCCGACTGACATTGAGGGCTTCGGCGAGCTTTCTTTCGGGGGGCAGCGCATCGCCGTCCTTGAGTTGATGGTCGGCAATATAGTCCAGCAGCTTGTCCAGTATCGAATTTTCCATTGTCCTTTGCCTGAACCAATATTAATTGGTTCAAAATTTACCATAGTCAAACCAACTGGGGTGAGATCCACTGATTTTTTGATCTGCTATGGTGTGCATGATTTCGGGTTAACGCTGGGTGCAACCGGGCAACGTTCGCCGTAATCTCTTAGCTTATAGGACTTGTACCAATATTGATTGGTTCGAAAATAACCAGTCGTTGGTCATCGAAAAAGGAGTTGCGCATGTCGTTTACAACCCGCCCGGAGCTGATTGGCACATTCGGCATGGTGGCCTCCACGCATTGGCTGGCGAGTGCGTCAGCGATGGCCGTTCTGGAGAAAGGGGGCAATGCGTTCGATGCCGCAGCCGCTGCCGGCTTTGTCCTGCAGATCGTTGAGCCGCATCTGAATGGTCCCGGCGGCGAGCTGCCGGTTGTGTTCTACAGCGCGCGCGAAGAACGTGTTCGCGTGCTGTGCGGGCAGGGCGTGACGCCAGCGGGAATGACGATAGCGCGCATGCGTGAGTTGGGTCTCGAAGTGGTTCCCGGTACGGGCTTGCTGCCTGCCGTGGTGCCTGGCGCATTTGGCGCCTGGATGGCCATGCTGCGCGACTATGGCCAACTGCCGCTCGAAGACGTCCTGAGCTACGCGATCGGCTATGCGGAGAACGGCTATCCGGTTCTCCCACGCATGACGTCGTCGATCCTCGCAATCAAGGATTTCTTCCAGGCCGAATGGCCCACTTCGGCTGAGCAATGGCTGCGCAACGGCGACGCACCGATGCCGAACCAGCTGTTCGCCAATCCGGCGATTGCGCAGTCGTACAGGCGCATCCTCGAGGAAGCGAATACCCGCAGTGATCGTGCGGAGCAGTGCGAAGTCGCCCGCAAGGTTTTTTATCGCGGATTCGTGGCCGAAGCGATTGACCACTATTTCCGGTCAACGGCCGTTCTCGATACTTCCGGTCAGCGCAATTATGGTCTGCTCAACGCGGATGATCTCGCGCGTTGGGAGCCCTCCTATGAAGACCCGGTTTCATACGACTATGAGGGCTTCCGCGTTCACAAGACGGGCCCTTGGGGCCAGGGACCGATGTTCCTGCAGCAGCTTGCGCTCCTTAAGGGCTTCGATCTCAGTGCGATGGACCCGATGGGACCCGATTTCGTGCACACGATAATCGAATGCTCGAAGCTCGCGTTCGCCGATCGCGAGGTGTTTTACGGCGACCCCGCGTTTGCGCATGTGCCCATGGATGTGCTTCTGAGCGACGCCTACAACGACGAACGCCGCCGGCTGATCGATCCCAGCCGCGCGTCGTTCGAATTCCGTCCCGGCAAGTTGGGCGACAGCGAACAGCGTGCCGCATTGATTATGGCCAATGCGGGAAGGCAGCAGTCCGGCGGTTTCGGCCAGGGCGAACCGACCTTTGCCCCTTTGCCTGAACTAAGGGGCGATACGGTTCATCTCGACGTGGTCGATCGTTGGGGCAACATGGTTTCGGCTACACCGTCGGGTGGCTGGCTGCAGGCCTCGCCGGCCGTGCCCGGTCTTGGCTTCAACGTGACCACGCGCGCGCAGATGTTCTGGATGGAGGAGGGTCTGCCGTCTTCGCTCGGCCCGGGGCGCCGCCCCCGCACGACGCTCTCGCCCACGCTCGTTACTCGCGAGGGCCGGCCCTATGCCGCATTCGGCACGCCGGGTGGCGACCAGCAGGATCAGTGGTCGATCCAACTGTTTCTCCGGCACGTGCATGCCGGCATGAACTTCCAGGCTGCTGTGGATTCGCCCTCGTTCCAGACGGCGCATTTCCCCGGCTCGTTTTATCCGCGTTCGATGCAACTGGGCAAGATGTCCGCCGAATCCAATTTTCCGGAACACACGCTTGCCGGATTACGTGCGCGTGGACATGACCTGACCGTGGCCGAGCCCTGGTCGCTGGGACGCGTCTGCGCGGTCGGGATCAGAAACGGTCTGATGCGTGGCGCAGCAACACCTCGTCAAATGCAGGCATACGCAATCGGGCGATAAGTTTCGCGGCCCAGAAATCGTATCCATTTCCGTCAGGGAGAACATGCCGTGTCTGCTATTGCCGCCCGACTCGAGCGACTGCCGTTATCAGGTTTTCATCGCAAGCTCCTGCTGATCGGCGGCTTGGGGTACATGTTCGACGGACTCGATTCGTCATCGCTTGCGTTCCTGCTACCCGTCGTGAGCAAACTATGGCACCTGACGAGTGCCGAGACGGGCCTCGTGGCGAGCAGCACCTATATCGGTTATTTTTTCGGGGCCTTTCTGTCGGGTGTGCTCGCCGATGTGATCGGGCGTCGTCGCATCATGATGAGCGCGCTGGCAATCTATTGCTGTGCGTCGCTCGCGAGCGCGACCGCCACCGACTGGCACACCTTTTTCGTGTTGCGCATCGTCGCGGGTTTCGGATCCGGAGCGGAGACCGTGGTGATCGCACCGTTTCTGGCCGAGTTCGTACCGCGGCGTTACCGGGGCATCTTTTGCGGCGCACTGGTCGGCTTCATGTCGTTCGGCTATCTGGGTTCGTCCATTCTCGGCTTCACCGTCGTGCGTAACTTTGCCGAAGGCTGGCGATATCTGGCGGTGGCGACTTCGCTGCCCGTCGTCATGCTCCTCTGGTGGCGAAGAACTTTGCCTGAATCGCCGCGCTGGCTTGAAAGCCAGGGGCGGGCCGCCGAGGCGGACAGCATCGTGAGCGCAATCGAGTCGTGGTTCGCAGGTAAGGGTATCAGTCTGGCACCCGTTGCTTCCCTCGGCACCCTGCCTGCCTCGGTGCCTACGAAGGGCAATGCGTTACAGAATGTGCTGACGCTGTGGTCGCCGCGCCTGGCGCGTACGACCGCAGTGAGCTGGCTGATGTGGTTCTCGGTCGCATTCGCGTATTACTCGTTTTTCTCCTGGATTCCGAGCCTGCTCCTCAAGGAGGGGCTCACCATGACAAAAAGCTTTGGTTATTCGATCGCGATTTACGGGGCGCAGATTCCTGGCTATTTCACCGCGGCGTGGCTCAACGAACGGCTCGGTCGAAAAGGTGTCGTGGCGTCCTACATGCTGTTGGGCGGGATTGCGGCAATTACGCTTGCGTTTTCCCACACCGGGTTACAGATCATGGCGGCGGGCATCGGCCTGTCGTTCTTCATGAATGGCGCGTTCGCAGGCGTCTATGCCTACACCCCTGAAGTTTTTCCGACCGCTGTGCGAGCCACCGGTACGGGATCGTCCTCCTCTTTCGGCCGGATTGGCTCGGTGAGCGCCCCCATTCTGGTCGGCCTTGTCTATCCGGTGCTCGGATTCCTGGGCGTGTTCGCGATGACCACCACGGTCTTGCTAGTGGGGGCCTGTGTGGTGTTCTTCCTGGGTATCGAGACCCGTAACCGGTCGCTCGAAGATATTGAGGAGGGAGGCGCCGGCCAGCCCCAGGATTTGCAGGGTTCGCTCGGTTCGACCGAAATGCGCGGCTGAGCGCTCGTGATGTCCCACCCTTTACAGACAGACAATGCCAGGCAGTCCGATCGATCCCATCTCGCCAGTCCTGCAAACGCTGGACATTTCAGACCTCGAGCGACTTGCAATCGTCATGCGGCTGAAGAACCAACCCACGGAGATTTTCCGTGCAGTTCATGCGTTGGCCGCGAGCGCGATAGGCCTCGGCCTTTTCACGATCATGTCTTACGACGCGCAACGCGAGGAGGTCGAACGCGTTTATACCAACATGCCGGACGTGTATCCGGTTGGGGGCCGTAAGCGAAAACAGGGCACCGCGTGGGCAAACCAGGTCTTGCAGGAACTCAAGCCGTTTCGTGCAGAAACGACGCAAGGCATCCGGGCGGCGTTCGACGACCACGCGGTGATGACTGACATGGGGCTCGGCTCGATATTGAACATTCCGGTCGCGTACGACGGGATTTGCGTTGGCACGATGAACCTGACACACAAGGAAGGGTGGTACACAGGTAGACACGAGGCAATGGGCATGCTGATCGGCTCCTTCCTTGCGCCCGCGCTAATCAAGTGCAACGCGATGCACATCGATCGCGCCATGCGTCTCTGACGGCACTACGATCAATTATGGCTACCAGAACAAGCTTAACCCGATCCTCCGAATCCCAGCACACGAACACCTGGGTGCTTGTCTTCATCCTGAGCTACCTTGCATTGCTGGCCGATGGTGCAGACGTCATGATGTACGGCCTGACGCTGACGCGAATCAAGGACGAATTCGGCTTGAGCAATGTCGAAGCGGGGGCACTGGGCAGCTTGACGCTGTTTGGCATGGCCATCGGCGGCATTCTGGGGGGCTGGGCCAGTGACCGCGTGGGGCGAGTGCGGGTCGTCGCCTGGGCACTCGCGCTTTTTTCGCTTGGCGCAGGTCTACTGGGGCTTACGCACAGTTTTCTGGAGTTTGCAGTCGTACGCTTTATCAGTTCGTTGGGGATCGGTTGCATGGTGCTGGTCTCCACCCTCGTTGCTGAATACGTGCCCACGGAGCGGCGCTCACTGATTCTTGGAATCTTGCAAACGGGCATTTCCGCGGGCTACATCGTTGTCATCTCGCTGAGCAACTGGATTTTGCCGCACTACGGCTGGCGCACGCTCTATTACGTGTCAGCATTTCCTGTGCTGCTGGCGCTGGCAATAAAATTTGCCGTGCCCGAACCGGCAACATGGCAGGCGAGCCGCGTGGCCGACCGCAAGGGCGAACGTGGGCATCGCACCAACCGCTACGCTCTGATTTTCGGCAACCGGCAGTCGCGAACCTTGTTCATCCTGTGGACCTTCGCCTCGGTATTTGCACTCTCCGGTTTTTACGGTCTGAACAACTGGTTACCGACTTACCTGGAAAAGGAACTGCACATCAAATTCGGCGCCATGGCCGGATACATGATCGGCACCTTCGTGGTCGCCTTCATCGGCAAGATCTTTGCGGGCTGGCTGGGTGACCGCTGGAGCCGGCGTGGCGTATATGTCCTTGGCTGTGTGGGCGCTGCGTTCTTTCTGCCGGTGATCATTTTCTGGCATTCGCGTGAGAACATTGCGTATCTCATGCTTGTCTTCGGGTTTTTGTATGGTGTGCCGCTGGGGACGATCGGCACCTTTATGTCAGAGAGTTTCGCTACGGCTGTCCGCGGGACAGCCGTGGGGGGCTCCTATAACATCGGCCGCTTTTGCTCGGGTGCGGCGCCCATTGTTATTGGTTACATTGCCACCCAGTTCTCCATCGGTATTGGATTTCTCGTGGTCGGCGGCGTGTTCTTTTTAAGTGGCGTAACCGCCTTCTTTATTCCGGACCGGTTGTATGACACGCAGCGTTAGTCCACGCAAAGGGG
This sequence comes from Burkholderia sp. GAS332, assembly GCA_900142905.1. Lineage (NCBI taxonomy): Bacteria > Pseudomonadati > Pseudomonadota > Betaproteobacteria > Burkholderiales > Burkholderiaceae > Burkholderia > Burkholderia sp. GAS332. Next base: position 355,806 of record FSRV01000002.1, read on the forward strand.
CGGGCTAACCGGCGGCTCGTACGACCTGATCAATCGTCTCCTCTCTTCTCACGTCCGTTACATCGCTTCGGAATCTCCCGAAGTGCATTTCTCATGTTTGGCATTTTTCCGTTGAATTTGTTTGCCTAGACTCCGTTCCAGATAAACCGCCGGCCCGCCACAACGGGCGTTGCCGCCGCGTCGAAGACGGCGGCAGCGCGTGCGCCGCATCTATCTGAACCCATAACAGGACGGAGGCAATCATGTCTGAAAACAGCTACGAAACAGGCCGGCTCAATTTGCCGTTTGTTGGAATCTGCACGTTCGCGAAGTCTCCGCTGTGCCTCGACTGGGACAAGATCGACGCGGATGTAGCGGTGATGGGCGCCCCGTTCGACTGCGGTACGCAGTGGCGAGCTGGTGCCAGGTTCGGTCCGCGCTCGATCCGCGATGCGTCGACGCTGTTCTCGTTCGGCCACGGCGGCGCATACGATTTCGAAGACGACGTCGTTTATTTGCCCAGCAACGAAGTTCGGATCGTCGATATCGGCGACGCGGACATGGTGCACACCAACACCGAGAAAAGTCACGCCAACATCGAGTACGGCGTGCGCAAGATCCTGGCGGCGGGCGCGTTGCCGGTGGTGATGGGGGGCGATCACTCGATCAACATTCCGTGCATCAATGCGTTCGAAGGCCAGGAGCCGTTTCATATTGTCCATATCGACGCGCACCTCGATTTCGTCGACGAGCGTCATGGCGTGCGCTACGGCCATGGCAATCCGTTGCGTCGTGCGGCGGAGAAAAGCGTGGTGTCGGGCATGACGCAGATCGGCATCCGCAACGTGTCGTCGACGGCACGCGAAGGCTATGCCCAGGCACGCGAGATGGGCTCGGACATTATCTCGGTGCGCGATCTGCGGCGCCTCGGCATCCAGGGCGTCCTGGACCGCATCCCCAAGGGCGTGCGCTATTACCTGACGATCGATATCGATGGTTTCGATCCGTCGATTGCGCCGGGCACGGGCACACCGAGCCACGGCGGCCTGCTGTATTACGAAGGACTCGAATTGTTCGCCGGCCTCGCTGAGCAGGGCGACGTGATCGGCATCGACCTCGTGGAAGTCGCGCCCGACTATGATCATTCCGGTTCGACGTCGATTCTGGCGGCGCAATTGCTGTTGAACACGATCGGCCGCGTGATGCATCAACGCAAGGTCAAACGAAACCTGTCCCGCTAAACGGGATACGCTTGTGCCGCGTTAGCGCGATTGCCGATCAGGTTCATCTAAGATCGGAAACGCGCATAGCGCGGCCGCCGCTATTTGCCGCTGCGCATGGCGCGGCTCACTTCCTTGGCCGCCGCCCGCAGCTGATTGCAAAAGGCCTGCACGACCCGCGCCGATTCACCGCCTTTGCGCGTGATGATCTTGAAGTCCAGATGGGTCACGTAGTGCTCGGGATCGATGCGGGTCAACAGACCGCCGTCCACCCAGGGCTGCGCGTAGTGAGGCGGTAGAAAGCCGATGTAGTTGCCCGACAGGATCAGCATGGCGCGGCCTTCGACGTTGTCGACCGAGGCCGCGGCCTGCGGTATGCGCAGCAGCTTGAGCTCCTGGCTGCCGAGATAAGCGCGGGCCGCGAGGCGTTGTTTGCTGAGCACCGAAACAGGGACACGGCCGCTCGCCCGCTCGTATAGCGGATGGGTTGATGCACAATAGAGCCCCTGCTCCTCGCGATAGAGCGGCAAGTAGTCGAGGCCGGGAATCTGCGTGGGAAATGGCCCCACGGCCAGATGCAGGCGCCCGTCCAGCACGTGCTGCTCCATGCTGCCCGGTGTGTCGATCTGCACATGCAGGCGGACCTCGGGCGCCATCTGGCCGAACTCGCGAATCGCAGCCGGCAGCGGCGAATATTTGTCGGTCAAGGTCGCTTCGATCATGCCGAAGCGCAGCACGCCGGAAAGCTGATTGCGCAACGCGCCGGCTTCCATATGAAACGTGTCGACTGCACCGAGCAGACGTTGCGCGGCGGCGTGCAGCTCCGCGCCTTCTTCCGTGAGGCGGAAACCGGCGCGTCCGCGGTCACACAAGCGCAGCCCAAGGCGTGTCTCCAGTTGCGACATGTATTCGCTGATGCTCGATGCACCGATGTTGAGAATCGGCTGCGCCGCGGCGAAGCCACCGCATCGCACGATGGTTTCGAAGATCCGCAACAGCTTGAGATCCGTGTCCTGAACTTGCATCGTGCCGCCCCTCGATTACTTCGGGAATTACCGAAATGTGTTTCATGAATGGTGCATTTTATTGAGGAATTTGGCTACACAGAATTGCTGTCAACCCCACTGCCCAAGGTTCGGCGACGGCATACGGATAGCGGGGCCCCCAGGCGATGTTTTCTGTGTCAAAGCGCGGCGAGTTCGTCACCTCAGGTGACCGCGCGGTTTGGCGCGCCACGATGTGAGGAGAGCATGATGAACAAGCCCTACGCAGCTGCAAGCTGGTTGACAGCAGTCGTTTTGAGCATGATGTCGGTGGGCGCGACGGCGGCCGAGCAGGTGGTCAAAATCGGTTTGACCGGACCCTTGACCGGTCCGCAGGCCGCCATCGGCAAGGACGACGAAAACGGCGTCAGGATGGCGATCGAGCGGCTGAATGCCGAGGGGCTCGTGATCGGCGGCCAGAAGACCCGTTTCGAACTGGTTTCGCAGGATGACGCGGCCGATCCGCGTACCGGCATGACGGTTGCGCAAAGCCTTGTCGACGCCAACGTGAAGGTCATTTTCGGACCCTTCAATTCGGGCGTCGCGATTCCGATTTCAAACTTGGTGAACGTGTCGGGCATCGTGATGGCGACCGTCGCGTCGAATCCGTCGATCACGCAGCACGGCTATCCGTTCGTATTTCGCATCTCGGCCAGCGACACGCAACTGGGCAGCCGCATGGGTGAGTTTGCGGCAAAGGTATTGAAGGTCAAGCGTATCGCCGTGATCGACGATCGGACCGCATACGGGCAGGGTGTCGCCGACGAGTTCATCAACGCAGCCAAAGCCAACGGCATCGAGATCGTCGATCGGGAATATACGACCGACAAGGCGACCGACTTCGTGTCGATCCTCACACACGTCAAGGGCACGAACGCTGAGGGGATTTTCTACGGCGGTTACTACGCACAGGCCGGCGCGCTGCGCAAACAGATGAAGCGCCTCGCGATGAACGGCTACCTGCTGGGGGGCGATGCCATGTGCAATGCCGAACTGGCGAAACTGGGCGGCGATGCGGTCGATACACGCGTGTATTGCCCGCAAGGCGGCCCCGTGCTCGATCAGACACCGCAAGGCCGTCAGTTCAAGGCGGACTACAAGCAACGCTTCCATACCGACCCGCTGACCTACAGCGCGGCCTTGTACGATGGGGTGAATATCGTGGCGCAGGCGATGCAGAAAGCCAATTCGATCGAACCCGCCCAGTATCGCGCTGCGCTCGCCGACATCGATTCGCACGGTGTTTCAGGGCACTACCGGTTTGACAAGAACCGCGACCTGACGGACTCGCCCATCACGATCTATACCTATCGAAATGGCGAGCCGACACCGCTGGCGTCCTCGCAACCTTAGGGCGCTGCGGCACCCTTACGCCACGTGCGCCGTCTGCTGAACCAGACGGTAGCTTTCCATCAAGTCGATCATGAATACCTGCAGGATGGTAGGGGGCGCGGCGGCGCGCCGTGTGATCGCGCAAAATGGCCAGTGGGTGCCGAACTGCTCCGGACTGATCTGATGCATCTCGTCGCGCGCGACCCAGCGCGCGGCGTAGTGAATCGGCAGAAATCCGATGTAAGCGCCCGATAGAATGAGAATAGCCTGCGCCTCGATATTGTCGACGGTTGCCGCGGCTTTACTCACCTTGAGCATTCGCAGATCGTGTTGCTGCAGATACCCTCGCGCAACAACACGGCTGGACGCGATGGCCTCGTCGAGCCCGGCGTCGCCAGGCGATCGGCCGGCGAGCGCGTGAGCCTTCCCGCAATAGAGACCGTCCGGTTCGCTATAGAGATCGGTGTAGGCCAGCCCCGGCACGTGAAGCGGAAAATGCCCGACTGCGATATGCAGCCGGCCGTCCAGCACACGCTCTTCCAGTTCGGCGGGCGTGCCGACGTAGACATCCAGATGCACGTCGTGCCCTCTGGACACGAACGCTTGCAGTGCCTGCGGCAGCGGTGAGGCCGAGTCGGTCACCGTGTTGTCGATGATGCCGAGGTACAGCTTTCCCGAGACGTGCTGTTTTAGCGCATCGGTATCCACACAGAAGCTCTCTACCGCCACCTGCAGCCGCTGCGCCGCCTCGTACGTCGCCATGCCGTGTTCAGTGAGGCGAAAGCCGCTGCGCCCCCGCTCGCAAAGCTTGAGCCCCAGGCGCGTTTCGAGCGTCGTCATTTGCTCGCTAATGGTCGACTGGCTAACGTTCAGGGTCGCCTGGGCGGCGGAAAATCCGCCGCACCGTACCACCGTCATGAACACCCTCAGTAGTTTGAGGTCCACGTCCTGCAACTGGATCACGGTCGTTGCTCCCCTTGCACCGCTTGCTTCGAGATTCCCGATATGAACATCTGATTCACGTGATTTTTACCCCGGGCCTTGTCGTCCATAGTCTCTCAAAACACCGCGCCGCCACAAGCCGCGTTTATATCGATGGACCCCCGGCCGTTTGTGAGCAGATGACGCTCCCGGCGCCCCCCGGAGGTTCTCGTCAAGCGGTTGCAGGATCAGGCGCAGCGACGCGCACGAATCTGGCCCATGAGAGGCCGACTAGCAGTCAATCCGTAAGACAGGAGACAACGATGGACAAGGTCGTACACGATTACCTGGCGAAGTTTGGCGTCCGGGAAGAGACTCAACGCTTTCTCACGAAGCCGCAGAAGATGTTTATCGGCGGTGCCTGGATCCCGCAAGGCGAGCGCGAATCCTGCGCGGTGCTCGAACCGTCCACCGCGGGGGTGATCACGCACATTCCCATGGGCACGACTGCCGATCTGGATCGCGCGGTCGACGCCGCCCGCAAACAATTCGACGGTGGAACATGGCGAAAGATCAAACCCCTGGAGCGCGAACGACTGCTCCATCGACTCGCCGATTTGATCGAAGCGAACGCAACGGAGTTGGCCGAGATCGAATCGATCGACGTCGGCAAGTCTGTCGCCAATGCGCGCGACGTCGACGTACACGGCACGATCGACACCTTCCGCTATTTTGCCGGGTGGGCGTCGAAGCTCCACGGCCGTACGGTCGAACCTTCCTTGCCGGGTGATTACGTTGCCTATACCCGCAAGGAACCCATCGGGGTGGTCGGCGTCATCGTGCCGTGGAACTTCCCGCTGCAAACCATGGCATGGAAGGTCGCGGCTGCGCTCGCTGCCGGTTGCACGACGGTGATCAAGCCCGCCGAGCTCACGTCGTTGTCCACACTTCGCTTCGCGGAGCTAGTGCAAGAGGCTGGCATCCCGGACGGCGTCGTGAACGTCATAACCGGGCGAGGGCGCGAAATTGGCGCGGCGATGGCCGCCCATCCGGGCATCGACAAGATCACGTTCACCGGTTCCACCGAGGTGGGCCGCACGGTCGGGCAAGCGGCCGTGGGCGGCATCAAACGCATGACCCTCGAACTGGGCGGCAAGTCGCCGGTGCTGGTGCTCGAAGATGCCGACATCGAAGCCGCGGCCCAGGCCGTCGCGAACGGCATCTTCTTCAATTCTGGACAGGTCTGCGATGCGGGTTCACGGGTTTATATCCAGCGCGGCATTCACGACAAGTTCATCGGCGCGCTGATCGCACACACGCGTCAGTTGAAGATCGCGCCTGGCCTCGATCGGGACTGCTTCATCAGCCCGCTCGTTTCCGCGCTGCAGAAGGATCGCGTCTCGTCCTATATCGAAACCGGGCGGCGCGAAGGCGCGGAAGTGGTGCAGGGTGGCCGTGTACTGGAGCGGCCTGGCTACTTCGTCGAGCCGACCATCTTTACGCATTGCCGCAGCGACATGAAGATTGTCCGCGAAGAAATCTTCGGACCGGTGCTGGTGACCGCGCCCTTCGACGACCTGAACGATGCGTTGTCGCAGGCGAATGATTCGCCGTATGGTCTTGCCGCCGCGATCTACTCCAACGACCTGAACCGGGCGCACAAACTGATCCCGCAGTTGCGCGCGGGTACTGTCTACGTCAATGCTCATAGCACGATCGATCCGTCGATGCCCTTCGGCGGATTCAAGGAATCCGGCTTTGGTAAAGACCTCGGACCCGAACAACTCGATCATCTGATGGAGAGCAAGGCGGTCTGGATCACGTTGCACTGAACCGCCTATCCGCCGACGGCGCCCCCAGACGAACGTGATCCGGGCGCCGCGTGACGAGTGGACGCTGCGGCCAGCATGCATGCCGGCTCAAACCTATTCCATCAACCTCTCATTGCTGCCAGGGGTACATGATGCAAGCAACAGACGAAGCAGTTAAACGCACCGTAGTCAGCGTCGAGCACGGCGCCATCGAAGGCCATTCAATTGATTTTATTCCGGATAGCGAACGAACTGACAGGTTGTCGAGGCAAGGGCCATTCTGGTTTCTGGGTAACTTCACCTTCTTTACCATGACGATCGGCTTTGTCGGTCCCAGTATTGGCCTGAGCGCGCTGTGGACCACGATTGCCGGCACGCTGGGCATCATGTTCGGCACCTTGTTCATGGCCTTTCACGGCTCGCAAGGACCGCATCTCGGCTTGCCGCAGATGATCCAGTCGAGAGCGCAATTCGGTTATCGCGGGGTCATCGTTGTCCTGTTGGCGACGCTGTTCGTGTTTGCGGGATTCAACATCGTCAACCTCGTGCTGATGATGCAAGGCCTCAAGGCGCTGTTCAACTGGGATCCCGTCAAGGTGGCGTTGGCCGTGACCGTGCCGGCTTCGGTTCTGGCGATTCTCGGCCACGACTGGATGCACCGCAGTTTCAAATGGGCGTTGTACCTGTCGCTCCCCCTCTACGGTCTGGTCACGGTGGCCGTCCTGATGCACTGGGTGCCTGATGTGCCCCTCGCCGCCGTCGCGCCGGGCGCGACACCGATGCCACCGCTGGGCTTCAACTGGATTGCGTTCATTGCGCAATTCGCGGCCGCTGCCAGCTACAACATCGCTTACGCACCGTATGTCTCCGACTACTCGCGCTACCTGCCGAAAAACACGCCGAGCGGCAAGCTGATCGCGGCGGTGTTCCTCGGCGCATCGTTGTCGGGCGCGTGGATGATCGCGATTGGCGGCTGGCTCGCGGACCATCTGCACGCGACCGATGTGCTGGTCGCATTGAGTCAGGTGGGTAACGACCTGGCGCCGGGGATGGGAAGTGTGGTGGTCGGCGTCACGATTCTGGCGTTCCTGCCTGTCATCGCGATGAACATCTACAGCGCCAAACTGACGGCCATCACGGCACTCGATTCGTTCAAGAAAGTCGAGCCGACTCCCAAGGCGCGCATTCTGGCGATCCTCTTTGTCGTGATCCTTCAACTGGGCGTCGCGCTCAGCATCTACACCTCGGGTAAGGGCCTCTCCGTCCTGAATATTTACCTCGTTGTCATGCTGTACTTTCTGGTGCCTTGGACCGCCGTCAATCTGACGGATTACTTTTTCGTCCGCAAGGGGCGCTATGCGATTCCGCACTTCTTCATGCCTCACAACAACCTGTACGGGAAATGGGGTGCGCGCGGTCTGATCGCTTACGCAATCGGCTTTGTCGCGATGATCCCGTTCTTCTGTGTGCTCGACGGCTCAAACGAGGTGTATGTCGGTCCGTTTGCGCGTGCGATGGGTAGCGTCGATCTGGCCTGGCTGGTCGGTCTGTTCGTTTCGGGCATCGCGTACTACGCGCTGTCGCGTTCACTCGACCTGAAATACGAAGAGTCGGTCATTGCCCAAATCGAGAAAACCTCACCGCAGTACACGACCGGCGACAAGGGCCGCTACTGAAACACGGACGAACCTATCAAGATCTGAAAATCAGGCAAATATCATGGTTACCGAGCAATACGATTACATCATTGTGGGCGCCGGCTCGGCTGGATGCGTGTTGGCCAACCGGCTGACCGAGGACCCGGCGGTCCACGTTCTGGTGCTGGAATACGGCGGCAGCGATCGCAGCGTCATCATTCAGATGCCAAGCGCGTTTTCGATGCCGATGAATACGTCAAAGTACAACTGGCGTTATCAGACCGCTCCCGAGGCCCATCTCAATGGGCGCCAGTTGCATTGCCCGCGCGGCAAGGTGCTGGGCGGGTCGTCGTCGATCAATGGCCTTGTCTATATTCGCGGACACGCGTGTGACTTCGACGAATGGGAGGAGCTGGGCGCGCGAGGCTGGGGTTATCGCAACTGCTTGCCCTATTTCCGGCGCGCGGAGACCTACAAGTTCGGTGGCGACGCGTACCGGGGTGCGGCGGGGCCGCTGTGCACCAACAACGGCAACAACATGGCGAATCCGCTATACGGTGCGTGGATCGAGGCGGGGGCGGAGGCCGGCTACATCAAGACGGAAGACTGCAACGGCCATATGCAGGAAGGCTTCGGTGCGATGCACATGACGGTCAAGGATGGCGTGCGCTGGTCTACCGCCAACGCGTATTTGCGCCCCGCGATGACGCGGCCCAATCTGACCGTGGTGACGAATGCGATGACACGTCATGTGATTCTCGAGGGCAAGCGCGCTGTCGGGGTCGCATACGATCAAGGCGGAAGCACGCATGTCGCGCGATGCCGTTCCGAGGTACTGATCGCCTCGGGTCCGATCGGTTCGCCCCACCTGCTGCAACGCTCCGGCATCGGGCCGGCCGATGTGCTGCGTAAAGCGGGAATCGAGGTCAGGCATGACCTGCCCGGCGTCGGCGAAAACCTTCAGGATCACGCGGAAATCTATATTCAGTACGCGTGCAAGGAGCCTGTCACACTCAACTCGAAAATGGACCCGTTCAGCAAATTCATGATTGGATTGCGCTGGCTGTTGTTCAAGGACGGCCTGGGCGCCAGCAACCATTTCGAGGCAGGCGGATTCATCCGCTCCGAAGCCGGTTTGCGCTGGCCGGACATTCAGTTCCATTTCCTGCCGGCCGCCATGCGTTATGACGGGGACAAGCCGTTCAAGGGGCACGGCTTCATGGTGCTGACCGGGCCGAACAAGCCGAAGAGCCGAGGTTACGTACGAGCGGTGTCAACTGACCCCTATACGCATCCGGAGATCCGTTTCAACTACCTGGATCGCGAAGAGGATCGCGAAGGATTTCGACGCTGCGTACGGCTGACCCGGGAGATCATCGGGCAACCCGCGATGGACCGCTTCCGCGATGCCGAACTCGCGCCTGGGCCCGACGTGCAGACGGATGAACAGATCGACGCTTTCGTCAGGGCGAACCTGGAAAGCACCATGCATCCGTGCGGGTCGTGTCGGATGGGGGAGGACGATATGGCGGTGGTCGATTCCGAGTTGCGGGTTCGGGGCATCGAGGGCTTGCGCGTCATCGATTCATCGGTCTTTCCGACCGAACCGAACGGCAATCTGAACGCGCCGACGATCATGCTCGCCGAGCGGGCATCGGATCTGGTTCGCGCAGTGTCCATGCTGCCGGCTTCCGACGCTGAAGTGGGTCTGGCAGAAGGATGGGAGACGCGGCAGCGCACGCACGCACCGACGCGGGATGTGCATATCGGCTAGGGTGACTGCCGGCGTTGCGAGCAGAGGTCCGGATGGGAAATCGTACTCAGTCCCCCAAACGAAAAAACTGAGACAAACGTCTCATCCGGTCCGATGCTGCACTGCAATGTGCTTCTGCGGAACCTGCATGCTAAAAGTCATCCTGAGCGCGTCACTTAGCGACACGCGCCGAGCCGACCGGAGACATGCATGCCCTATGTTCCGCAAGTGAGACACATCGACCGGATCCGCAGGTTGATCGAAGGCCGGATGCCTGAACGCGGCGGCGACGCGACGCGGCTGGTTTCGTCGTATTGGCGCTCGCTCGAGCAATATCATCTCGATCCTGGCCTGACAACGGGTCCGCGCATTCTGACCACACCGGAATTACGCGACGTACAACACCGGGAAGAATCGGTTCTACGGGCGTCAGGAGAGTGTCTGTCGCGTCTGCATGAGACGGTGCGCGAAGCGGACTATTGCGTCATGCTCACCGACGCGCAGGGCGTGACGATCGATTATCGCGTTGACCGGGATCGGCGCCACGACTTCAAACGCGCGGGACTGTATCTAGGCTCCTGCTGGTCGGAGCAGGAAGAGGGAACCTGTGGCGTCGCGGCGGTGCTGCTCGACGCCCAACCGATCACGGTTCACAAGACCGATCATTTTCGTGCCGCTTTTACGACCCTGACCTGCAGCGCTTCGCCCATCTTCGGGCTGGAAGGCGAACTGATCGGCGTACTGGATGCCTCGGCGATTCGCTCGCCCGATGAACGTGAAAGCCAGCGTCTAATCAACCATATCGTGCGCCATAGCGCGCTGTTGATCGAGGACAGTTTTTTTCTCAACGCGACCACGCATTGCTGGGTTTTGCTGGCGCACCGGAATCGCCACTACGTGGAAGCCCAGCCGGAGATTCTGATCGCCTTCGATGCGCGCGGCAATGCGGTCGCGGCCAATCGCCGGGCCAAAGAATGTGTGCCGGGTCTTGACCAACTGCCGCGGCCTGTCTCCGAGCTATTCGATGTGCGCGCCGAACGTCTTCTGGATGTCAGGCCCGGGCGCGACATGGTCTCGATGAAATTGGTGGGCAACGGCTCGCCGCTTTATGCGCGTGTTCGCCCACCCGTTATTCGCGCGCAACGGCAAGCGGCGCCGAAGCCCCGCGATCTCGCCCGCGAGGCGCAACCCTCACTCACCGATCTTGACGCCCTTGAGCGTGATCGCATTGTCGCCGCCCTGACGAAGGCGAAATGGCATCCGGAGGAGACTGCCAAAAGCTTGGGCATTTCGCGCGCGACGCTTTACAGACGGATCGCGAAGTTCGGCATTGTCCCGCCTCACCGGCGATAGCGGTCCACGGTTATCCAGCGGGCAAAGAACCCGCGCATTACTTCGACGTTTCATTAATCCGTATCGAATGGAGGAGCAACCATGCCTGAAAATAATGCAAGCCAGACTATTACCCATGTTCTGGAGTCCCTGGAGTCAGCGCTGAAGCGCGGTGATACTGCGGCGGCCGTGGCGTTGTTTCAACCGGAGTGCTACTGGCGCGATCTGGTCGCGTTCACCTGGAATCTCAAAACCATGGAGGGCCGGGATCAGATCGGCGCCATGCTCGACGCACAACTCGACGCCATCAAGCCGACCAGGCTGAGGGTTGCTGACAATGAAGTGCCGACCGAAGCCGGTGGCATAGCACAAGCCTGGATCACGTTCGAAACGGAGGTCGCCCGCGGCAGCGGCTTTATCCGCGTGAAGGATGGGCTGATCTGGACCCTGCTGACCACCATGGGTGAACTGAAAGGCCATGAGGAACCCAAGGGCAACCGGCGCCCGATGGGCGCCGAACATGGCGCACGCATGGATCGAACGAGCTGGAAGGAGCGCCGCGAAGCCGAAGCGCAAGCGCTGGGCCGCGCGGAGCAACCCTACTGTTTGATCGTGGGCGGCGGGCAGGGTGGGATTGGACTCGGCGCGCGTCTGCGCCAACTGGGTGTGCCGACGATCATCGTCGATAAAAATCCCCGTCCTGGCGACCAGTGGCGTAACCGCTACAAGTCACTGTGCCTGCATGATCCGGTCTGGTACGACCATATGCCCTATTTGCCGTTCCCGGATAACTGGCCGGTGTTTACGCCCAAAGACAAGATCGGCGACTGGCTTGAGATGTATACCAAAGTCATGGAGTTGAACTATTGGGGATCGACGGTTTGCAAGTCCGCGAAATACGACGAGGCGAAGGCTGAATGGGTGGTCGAGGTCGAGCACGACGGCGAGACGTTGACGCTGCGGCCAAAGCAGCTTGTGCTGGCTACGGGCATGTCGGGTAAGCCGAATACCCCCTCATTTAAAGGCATGGATGTATTCAGGGGTGAGCAGCATCATTCGTCGAAACATCCGGGGCCCGACGCGTATAAGGGTAAGAAAGTGGTAGTGATCGGCGCGAACAATTCGGCGCACGATATTTGTGCAGCGTTGTGGGAAGCGGGCGTCGACGTCACGATGGTTCAGCGTTCGTCCACGCATATCGTCAAGTCGGATTCGCTGATGGAGCTCGCGCTCGGCGATCTGTATTCCGAGCGCGCGGTGGCGTCAGGCATGACGACGTCGAAAGCGGACCTGACGTTTGCGTCGATCCCGTACAAGATCCTGCACACGTTTCAGAAGCCCGTCTTCGATGCGATCAGAGAGCGCGACGCGGAATTCTACGACCGTCTGGAAAAGCGGGGTTTCATGCTCGATTTTGGCGATGACGACTCGGGGCTCTTCATGAAGTATCTGCGGCGCGGGTCGGGTTATTACATTGATGTTGGCGCGGCCGACCTTGTCGCGGACGGCAAGATCAAGCTGAAGAGCGGCGTGGATGTGGCCGAACTGAAGGCGCACTCTGTTTTGCTAAGCGACGGCACCGAGCTGGAGGCGGATCTCGTCGTCTATGCAACCGGCTACGGATCAATGAACGGCTGGGCGGCCGATCTCATCTCGCGTGAAGTGGCGGATAAAGTGGGCAAGGTGTGGGGGCTGGGTTCGAATACGACGAAGGACCCGGGGCCCTGGGAAGGCGAGCAACGGAACATGTGGAAGCCGACGCAGCAGCCGGCCTTGTGGTTCCATGGCGGTAACCTGCATCAATCACGCCATTACTCCCAGTATCTCTCTCTGCAACTGAAGGCGCGCATGGAGGGTATTGCGACGCCGGTTTATGGCCTGCAGGAAGTGCATCACCTTTCCTGACGCCATCATTCGTTGCCGGGCCCGCCACCAGGTTGGGCCCGGAACGCCTCGTCATCCGGCACCTTCTCCCCATTCGCGACCGCGATGGTCGCGCCTGTCATGGGCCATGCGCGGGCGGTCTGGAATGATTTGAGCGTCACCGTACAGACTCGCCGGTTCCGTCGTACGATTCTGTGGGCTCAACGATCTGCTGCCGCCTCTCCTCGAGCGTGTCGCGCAAGCCAGCAGAACGATCGCGCTATGACGATGAAAATGTCCGTTCTCCGCATGCTGACTTCGCTTACGTCGCTGGGCGTGGGATTCCTGCCAGCCGTGTGCAGTGCCTATCCGCTCGATCCACAACTGGACTGCCAATCGAGTCCGCATGATTTCATTGCTCCGCTTCTGGATCAGCAGTCGATCGATCCAAAGCCAATGCGCATTGAAGCTAATTCAGTCAACGCATTTCGACCCACCAGCGGCAGCAACCTGACGGCATTCGGCTTTCATGTGTATAGCGTCTTCGGGTATGAGCAAAACGATCCCCTCTTTATACAAGGCAGCGGCCAGCCGGTTAAGTCCTCAACGTACGGTGTGGTGGTGACCGCCTCCACCGAATCGGTTGAGGCGAGCGTACGCCGGGCAGGCAGCAATGCGGTGGTTCATGAAGTGATTCCGTTTTTTCTCACCGCCGTTCTCTGCAACGGGCATTGAGGCCGATCCTCGCGCCTTCATTCAGCTCGTCCATTCCTGCAGCAGCGCCATCGCGCGCTGGGCGAGCGGGGAAAGGTAAGCCTCCTTTCGAAATACCACGCCGATGTGCCGGCGCAAGTCGAGCTCGCTGGGGTCGAGGTTGAGCGCGCGCAGTCCTTCGAGCGCGTCAAACGATTCCGTGCCCGCGACGCAGAGCATCGCCGTGCCGCGCAGCAGATGCAGCAGCGAGGTGCTGCCGAAATCGGTTTCTACGCGTAGCTTTGGCGCGTCGAGACCCTGCCTCGCGAAGGCCGCGTCCACTTGCTGACGAAGCGGGATGGTCGGCCCCGGTAGCAGCCATTCCTGATCCGCCAGATCGGCCAGCCGCAGATTGCGCTTGAGGTGCAGCGGATGCGACTCATCGGCGAGCACGGACAGGCTATCGCGAAAGAGTTCGACGAACGACAGTCCGTTTGCATCCGGTGTCGGCTCGGGCGCCACGATCAGATCGAGTTCACCCGCCACGAGTAAATCGACAAGGTCGCGCGCCAGTCGGCGCCGCAATCGCAGGCGCGCAGCAGGGCGTTCCTTCAACAACTGGCGACAGGCGCCCAGAACGAGCGCAGCCGGCACGGTCGGCGAATAGCCAAGACTCAGCACGCCCTGTTCGCCGCTGCGGATCGCGTGCATTTCCTTCAGCGCGTCCTCGTATTCCAGTGCAATCCGCCGTGCACGCGCGAGGAACAGCGAACCCGCCTGAGTGGGCGCGACCCCGTTCGCCGTGCGCTGGAACAGCGCGAGACCGGTCTGCGCCTCGACACGCTGGATGGCTTTGGTCAGCGCCGGCTGGCTCATGCCCAGGGCCTCCGCGGCCTTGCCGATGCCGCCGTGCTCCTCTACCGCAAGCAGGTAATCCAGATCCCGGGTCTCCATGGGCATTCCTATTGGCTATGGCTTTATAGCCAATGCCGCATTGTGGTGATGGCTTGCATCTTACAGACTAACGCCAGCATTGATAAAGGAGACACCGATTGGGCTTTGCTTACTTTCTGCGCCGCGCCGCGCGTTATTGGGGCGACAACGTTGCGGTCATTCATCGAGACCGCGAGCTGACATACCGTCAGCTTGACGAACGCTCGACCTTGCTGGCGAATGCGCTCCTCGGGCTCGGCCTTGCGAAAGGCGACCGGGTTGCGGTTCAGGCCCGCAACTGCACGGAGCTGGTGGAAATCGAATGTGCGCTGTACAAGGTTGGGCTCGTCAAGGCTGCGCTGAATCCGCGCTTCACGGCGCACGAAGCGGCTGATGTCGTCGAGAATTGCGCGCCGCGCGTCATGATCGCAGGCGACGGATTCACGGCTTACGATCGTGCCTCGCCTGGGTTTGGCTCGGTCGAGTCGTTCATTTCGCTCGGCACGCCGGCGACCGGCTATGCCGATTACGAAACACTGATTTCGAGCGCCAGCCCCCATCTGCCCGATGTCGCGTTGTCGTCCGACGATCTCGCCGTGCTGCACTTCTCTTCCGGCTCGACCGGCAAGATCAAGGCCGCCATGCAGACCTACGGCAACCGCCTCGCCTCGCTGCGCAAGATTTTGCAGAGCATGGATTGTCCCGCGAAACCCGGCGACCGGCTCGCGCTGATCGGTCCGGTCACGCACGCGTCCGGCATGTTGATGCAGCCGTACTTGTATTCGGGCGCCACGCTCGTCCTGTTCGACACGTTCGAGCCCGCACACTTTCTGCGGGAAGTCGAGCGGCTGAAGATTACGCACGTGTTCATGGTGCCTGCGATGATCAACATGCTGCTCAACGATCCCTCGCTGGACACGGCCAATCTGACGAGCCTGAAGATGCTCGGCTACGGTGCCGCGCCAATGGCGCCGGCGCGCATTCAGGAAGCGTGGACGCGTATCGGTCCGGTGCTGTCGCAAGGATACGGTGCGAGCGAATCGACCTCGGGCGTCACACGTCTTTCCATCGCCGATCATGCTGACGCGATTGCCCATTGCCCGGAGCGGCTTGCGTCCTGCGGCCGGCCCACGGGCGAGACGGAAGTGATCGTCGTCGACGAACACGGTCGCGAGGTCAGCGGGGATGCGCTCGGCGAAATCGTCATTCGCGGCGCCGACGTGTTCCATGGCTACTGGGGCGCACCGGAACTCACGCGTGAAGTGCTCGTCGACGGCTGGCTGCGGACCGGCGATCTCGCGCGCGTCGACGAAGAAGGGTACATCTACCTCGTCGACCGTCAGAAAGACATGATCATTTCCGGCGGCTTCAACGTCTATCCGACCGAAGTCGAGGCCTCGCTTTACCAGCATCCCGATGTCATGGAAGCGTGCGTGATCGGCGTTCCCGATGAGAAGTGGGGCGAAAGCGTCAAGGCTGTCGTCGTGCTGAAGAGCGGACGCAACACGGTTGCGGACGAGATCATCACCCATTGCCGCGCGCGGCTCGCTGACTACAAGCTCCCCCGTACCGTGAATTTCGTTGCCGATCTGCCGAAGAACGCGAGCGGAAAGATTGCCCGCAAGCTGGTTCGCGAGCAGTACTGGCAGGGCGTCTCGCGCCGAGTCAATTGAAGAGGAAGCTTATGTTCGATTACCTGAATAGCCCGGAATTTGTCGAAACCCGCGAGGGCATTCGACGCTTCGTTGCGGAGGAACTGCGGCCGATGGAGCAGGAACTTGGTCTCGGCAGCGAAGACGTCTGGCCGCGCGAGACGCTGCGCCGCGTATGGCGCCGCTCCGCCGCACTCGGTTTCTACGCGGCATGCCTGCCTGTCCAACTGGGCGGCAAGGGGTTGTCGATTCTCGAGCAGTGCGCGCTCAAGGCGGACCTCGCCGCGTCCGGTTCCGCGCTCGCGCCGCATGTGCTCGGCGATCTGGGTGGTCCACCGCGTGTCGGCAACATGCTCAAGTATGCAAGCGCGGATCAGCTCGCACGCTATTTCGAACCGGTGATTCGCGGCGAGAAGTCGACCTGCTTCGCGCTGACCGAACCGCACTCCGGTTCGGATGCGCAGAGCATTGCCACCACGGCGGTCGTGGACGGCGACGAACTGGTGATCAATGGCGTCAAGCATTACATCAGCGGCGCACCGTTCGCCGACTTTGCCATCGTCATGTGCGTGACGGACGCAACGACCACGCCACCCGCCATCACGGCGGTGCTCATCGATCTCGATCTGCCAGGCGTGACGGTGGAGCAGCAATACGTGCCGATGTCGGGGCAGCACATCGATGCGGACATCCGCTTTGTCGACGTCCGTGTGCCGCGCGCGAACGTGTTCGGCGGCGAAGGCAACGGGTTCAAGCTCGGCATGTCGCGCATCAACGTCAACCGGCTGTTGCACTGTCCGACGATGCTCGGCCTCGCCACGGCGGCCTATGAAGCGTCGCTCGATTACGCGCGCACACGTCGGCAGTTCGGCGGTCCGATCGCACGGTTCCAGGCGATCCAGCACATGCTCGCCGATATGGCCACGGCGCTGTGGGCCTGCGAAAGCATGATCGCGCAGACGGCCGCGCTCGCCGATGCCGGTGCCGATCTGCGCATGAAGGCGGCCGCCTGCAAGCTGTTCGTGTCGGAACGCTGCTTTGAAATCGCGGACAAGGCCGTGCAGATTCACGGCAACGTCGGCGTGACGCGCCATCATCCGATCGAGCAGACGTTCCGCAAACTGCGCATGTTCCGTGTCTTCACCGGCACGAGCGAAATCCAGCGCAATACGATCGCCCGCGTGATTCTCGACCCCGCCGGCAGCGCGGCATGACAGGCAGGCACGGTACGCAGAACCTCGCCACACCTTTTGCAAGGAAATCATGCAGATGAAACCGGACTGGTCATGCCTGAACGGCGTCAAGATTGTCGATCTGAGTCAGTTGTTGCCCGGGCCGCACGCCACTTCAATGCTGATGCAATTGGGTGCGGACGTCGTCAAGGTCGAGCCACCGGGCACGGGCGATCCGGCGCGGCAACTTGGAAGCGCGGTGTTTGCGCAGCTCAACCGCGGCAAGCGTTCTGTCGCGCTCGATTTGAAGAGCGCCGCGGGCAAGGCAACGTTTCTCGATTTGATACGGGACGCGGATGCGGTCGTGGAGGGCTTCCGGCCGGGTGTCATGCAGCGGCTCGGACTCGACTACGCCGCACTCGCCGAGGTGAACCCGCGCATTGTCATGTGTTCGATATCCGGCTTCGGGCAGACAGGACCGTATTCGGCATTGCCCGGCCACGATCTCAACTATCTGGCGCTCGGCGGATTCTGGTCGATACCGGTTCAGGTGAGCGAGCGCGTCTCGCGTCCACGGGTTCGCCTCGCGGACTATGCCGCGTCGAGTCATGCCGCGCTCGCGCTGGCCGTGGCGGTTCTCAGCGCACGCCAGAATGGCCGTGGCCAGCATCTCGACGTGTCGATCCACGACTGCGTGATGGCATGGACGGCGCCCGCCGCGTGGACGTCGCGCGACTATGCGGAGGATCCCCTGGCATCGCCGACGGTCATGCCCGAGAACGACATTTTCGAAACCCGGGATGGGCGCTACCTCGCACTCGGCATTCTGGAAAACAAGTTCTGGCTGACCTTGCGCGAAGCACTCGGCGCCGACTACCCCGCGTTGATGGACGATCGATTCGCGTCGCGCCCTGGCAGGCAGCAGTTCAAGCGCGAGGTCAACGGACTGCTCGTCGAGATGTTCGCGGAGCGCACGCTTGCTGAGTGGCTTGAAACGCTAGGGCGTTTCGATCTACCGGTTTCGCCGCTGCTTGACGCACACGAGCTGTTTCGCGATCCGCACGTGCACGCACGCGGCATGGTCCGCGAGCTCGCTCACGGCAGATCCATGGCGGTGCGCTTTCCCGTGAAGTTCTCCGCAGGTCTGCCGGACGCAGACGACACCGTCCCGCTGCTCGGTCAGCACGATGGCTGAGGCAACGCAATACCAGGGACGCAAAGACGTTCCGACCATCATGGAGACAAACCGAATGGCATCCGAACAAAGCGAGTATCGGCCTTGGCGAGCGTGGTCCATTGCGATCATGCTGGCCTTGATGATGCTCGTGAACTTTCTGGACAAGGTCGTGCTCGGCCTCGTCTCCGTACCGATGATGCGTGAGCTTCATCTGTCGCCCACGCAGTTCGGGCTGATCGGCGGCAGCCTCAACTGGCTGTTCTCGATCTCCGCCGTGCTCGGCGGCCTCGCGGCTAATCGCGCGTCGACAAAATGGCTGTTGCTGCTGATGGCCGGCACCTGGACCGCGCTGCAATTGCCGATGCTGGTTGCTGGCTCGATCTGGAGTGTGATCGCGTGCCGCGTCCTGCTCGGCGCGGGCGAGGGGCCCGCGTCGCCGGTTGCCGTGCATGCGCTCTACAAGTGGTTTCCCGACGCAAAGCGCAACCTGCCTGTCGCGGTACTTCACCAGGGCAGTGCGCTTGGCCTGCTGGTGGCAGGTCTCACGATTCCAGCTATTACCGCCCATTGGGGTTGGCGAGCCAATTTTCTGGTGTTGTCCGCACTTGGCGGCCTCTGGTGCGTCGCGTGGCTCGTGTTCGGCGCCGAGGGGAAACTGTCGAGTCCGATGCGATCGGACCACACCGCGCGTGTTCCGTACGCGCTGCTGCTGACGGACCGAACGGTCCTGGGCGTTTTCGCAGGGCATTTCGCTGCCAACTGGATTCTCGCGATGACACTCACCTGGACGCCGACCTGGCTGCAGCTTGGGATGGGCTACGCACCGCAGACGGCGGGCAGAATGTTCGCGTTGTTCGTGGCGATTACCGCGCCGCTGAGTCTGGGCCTGGCCTGGCTGTCCCAGCGCCTGCTGTCGCGCGGCGTGCCGTCGCGGGTTGGGCGTGGCGGCTTCCTGACGGTGACGCTCATCGTGGCGGGTGCGCTGCTTGCCTCACTGGCGTGGCCGGGTCTCCCGCCAATGCTCAGGTTTGTCTTGCTGACGCTCGGCAGCGGCATGACGCTCGTGACGTACTCGATTGGGCCGGCCATGCTCGGCGAAGTGACGCCTGATTCACAGCGGGGCGGCATTCTCGCGTTAAGCAACGGTTTTTCGTCACTCGCCGGACTCGCCGCGCCGATCGTGACCGGCTTGTTGATCGAAGGCGCCGGCCGATCGACTGCGGTTGGGTTCGAAGAGGCGAGCGTCGCGAGCGGCGTGGTGCTGCTGGGATGCGGCGTGCTCTGCGCTTTCTGCCTCGACCCGCAGCGCTCGCAACGCCGCCTGGCCCTCGGCGCGACACGTGCGCCGGCAGAACTCAACCTGGTCGAACGGGGCTGACGGCTACCGCAAGACTGTTCCTCGCCGTGTATCTCAGGATATGCGGTAGTTTTATGATTAATTAGTTATCCATATAAATATAGATAGAAAAATCAAGGAGACGTATGAAGAAGGTCTTGTATGTGGCGCTTATGAGCGTACTTTCCGGTACAGCTTATGCGCAAACTAGTGTCACGCTGTACGGCGACATCGGTGGGGGCTTCCGATGGACGAACGGTGCCAAGGGCGGTAGCGTAGTCGGATTCAACAACAATATCATTGCCGGCAACCAGTTCGGCTTCACCGGCAAAGAGGACCTGGGTGACGGTCTCAAGGCAATCTTCAAACTCGAGGGCGCATTCAATAGTGGCACCGGCGCGCAAAAGACCTCAGGTACGCTATTCTCTCAGGCGGCATTTGTCGGTTTGACCGGCGATTTCGGGCGCCTGACATTCGGCCGGCAACTAAATACCAACGAAGACTTTGGCATTCTCATCGACCCTGCCGGTGGGCGAGGGCAGTCCATCGCAATCGAACCCGGCGTGGTGTATAGCGCGAACTATTTCACACTCGATTCGCGCTTCAACAACACCATCAAGTATCTCGGTCAGGTCGGCGGATTCCGCTTCGGCGCCAGCTATTCGCCAGGCGGCGTGGCCGGTGACTCGCACGCCGGTACGAACTTCTCGGGCGCTGCCATGTATCAATGGGGACCCGCGCTTGGCGGCGTGTCATATCAGAAAACCTGGAGCGCAACCACGATGCAGTGGGCGCAAACGTTCCAGACCGGCGGTACGCTGCAGATTGGGCCGGCGCGCCTCTACCTGAACTATGCCGACCTCACGGTTACCGGCACGACGCCGAGCGCGCCCAACCGCCGTGACAAGATTCCGGGCGGTGGCCTGGTGTGGGAGGTCACGCCGTCATTCCAGGTCACGGCGGCTTTCTTCGACGACATTGCCAGCGACCTCGGCAACGTTCAGTCTGCCAGCGGCCACAAGATCACGTCTTTTGCGATCGCCGAATATTTCCTTTCCAAGCGGACCGAGTTGTATGCGGAGGTGGATCGCAATGGCTTCTCGGGTGCTTATCGCTATGACCCTGCCAACATCACCGCCCTTGGCCTCAATCCTGGCGGCCATGGCATGACCGGCGTTTCAGCCGGCCTGATGACCCGCTTTTAGGCATTCAAGGCGAGGTGATGAGCGTTTGTATTCCGCTGGCATTCCCTATTTGTTCACATTGACCGAAGGAACGGCATGATTAACCCGCACCCACGCCTGCATACCCTGTTTGCCGCGGCGCTTCTCGCGTTCGCCGGCCATGCAATGGCGCAGTCCACGCCTGCCCCGGCAGACGGGGCATCGTTCTCCAGCGCCTCTACCGTCGCCACCACGAAGGCGTCGAAAGCTGCGGACAGGAAGCTAGCCCATCGCGTTGCTACCGCGCTCGAAAGAACCCGCGGACTGAACCCGGCTCGCATTCTCGTCAAGGTTCGCGACGGGCATGTCACGTTAAACGGCTCGGTAACCGATAACGAGCAAGTCGCGTTGGCCGCTGATGCCGCAAAGCAAGTCGACGGCGTCAAGACGGTGGAGAATTTCGTCCGCGTTGCCGGACCGTCGCTCTGATGGCTTTGAGAAACCTCATATCGTGCTGCGTCGAGCCTAATTGCTGCTGCGAAGGCGACAGCAATAACGATGAATCTGCAAGACCGTTCACCAAGAGAAAACGTATGAACCTCAGCAAACTTTCGGCCGCTTCGACAATTCGCTTGCGCGTTGCCGTGTCCGCCGTGCTCATCGGTACCGTATTGCCAACGGCGGCACATGCGCAAATGGCTGCGCCCGTCACGGATCCCGTTGAACTCGGTGTCATGCAAGGTTTTCCTCCGCCGGCGGACAAGCTGGTAACGAAGGCGAACTCCCTGCGCTTTCCCAACCTTGGCTGGGCGCTACGCAACACGCGCATGATGATGCCGACGGCCAATGTCGAGCATGCGCGTGTGCCGATGCCTTTGCCAGTAGCGTCCGCGCTCGATCCCGACAAGGTGCAGTTCACCGTGGATGGAACGACGTTGAGTCTCAGCGATTATTTGCGGCGAACCTATACCGATGGTTTCATCGTCATTCACGACGGAAAGATAGTCTACGAGGGCTATTTCAATTCCTATACGCCGCATCAGGCCCACGCGTGGGCCTCCATGACCAAATCGGTGACGGGACTGATTGCCACGCAATTGATCGACGAAGGTAAGCTCGACCCGGAAGCGAAACTGTCCGCGTACGTCCCTGAGTTGGCCGGCACCCCATTTGGGGCCGCCACCGTGCAGCAGAACCTCGATATGGAAGTGCCGGTCAGTTATCCGGCAGATCTACCACCGGACCTCGGTCTCTTTGGCGCCGTAGGATTCATCCCCCGGCGCAGCGATGCACCGGACACCATCTACGATTTTCTGAAGGTGACGCATCCAACGCCGAATGCGATAGCGGGCGCCATGTGGTACTACCAGAATGGCTCGCCGGAAGCGGTCGCCTGGGCGCTCCGGCGCATTACCGGCTTATCGTGGAGCGAGATGGTGTCGCGTTCGATATGGCAAAAGATCGCTGCAGATGACGGTGACGTCGTGGTGGATCGCACGGGGACGGAAATGGCAAGCGGCGGCTTCAACACCACACTGCGCGATGCCGCTCGCTTCGGCGAATTGATGCGCAAGGGAGCGGCTGGCGCTTCGACGCTCTTCCCGGTTTCGTCGATTCGTCTTGCCTTAAAACCCACTGACAACGCTGGCGCATTCGCGAAGGGCAATCTTGCCGTGGGGCATGCCGGGTATTCGTACCACGACTATTGGTACCAGGTGAACGACGGTGACCGGTCATTCTCGGCCGGCGGACGATTTGGCCAGTCGATTCTCGTGAATCCGAAAGCCGGCGTCACGATCGTCAAGTTCTCCTCGTATCCGGATCAAGCCGCGCGCTCGACGAGCGCCGCGGCGGGCAACGCCATCCCTCGCGCGCCACTTGCCACTGCCGAAGCATTGGACGCGGCGGCGCGTGCGATCAAAGCCGCGCTTGGATCTTGAACGCGGAGTCGGCCATCGCGATCGGCCACGGCCGCGCACTGGGAGCGCTACGAAAGGAGCGTAATTTCAATGCGCTCCTTTCCTTTCCCCGTGTTTTTACGCTTGAGCTTCAGCGCACCGATCTCGGCGGTCGACCGTGGATGCGTGCCCCCACATGCCATTCGGGCGAAGCCTTCGACTTCCCAGAACCTGCGCTCGGCTTTCTCGTCGCTAAACGCAGTCAGGATCGGGTGGTCATGGCTGATAAGAGAGAGCGCTTCCTGCTCGAGAATCGGCAACAGTGGCGCCAGGCTGACGTCGCTGGCAAAGTCGATTCGTGCTTTGTCCGGCGATATGTGCGCGCCAATGCGTTCTATCCCAGGACGATGTTGGTACACCATCTGAAGGATCATCTCGGCCGCAAAGTGGAGGCGCATCAACCAATAGCGCCTATCCCAGTCGATGCACACTGACACGCGGTCACCGACCGTGAGGGTATGGTCGGGTGACAGTGTGTAGAGAATGTCTTGCCCGCGCTTTTCCGCCAACAGAACCGGGTAACCACCGAGCGTCCCGGCATCGCTCTCTTGTCCACCCGAGAAAGCAAAGAAGATCGTCTTTTCGACCTGTACCCGATGGTCGTCGACTTGGGTCACCACCGTATCGAGCTCCGTCTGATACGGGGCGCTCCAGAATATTTTTTGTGTCATGCCTTGCCTTGATGAAACGACGTTTGTTGGCGGACATGCTACAGAGGGCGAACGCCAGCGACTTGTACAAACTTGCGGTCTGAACCTGCGCGCTTCGCCCATGCTGATCGATCAGCCCTTCGCCCACGCGTCGGCAGTCGCAACGGCAAAGTCCCGGTAGGACCTCGGCTGCCGTCCGAGCAGCGTAGCCAGGCGATCGACCTCCGCTTTCGATGCGACTGCACCGTCCTGCTGATACCGGCGCATCATCAGGCGCATGTCGTAGGCGAGCCAGCCCGGCGCGACCGCCTTGAGACGCTGTTCGAGCGTGTCGAGGTCGTTGCCGCCGTAGCGAACCGGACGTCCCAGCGCCTCCGCCCATATCGCAGCGATCGCGTCCGACGTCAGCGCGTCAGGTCCCACGAGTTCATACGTTTCACGCGGCAGCGGGTGGGCGGCGCGCTCGCGACGCAGGAGTTCGCGGGCCGCGGCTTCGCCGATATCGCGGATATCGACCATGGAAATGCCTTTGCCGCCAATCGGCATGCCGTAGACGCCGTGCGTCAGCAGCGCGTCTTTCTGCCTGACGTCGTTCTGGATGAAGTAGGCGGGGCGCAGCACCGTCGCCGGCAGGTCGCAGTGCTCGATCATGCGCTCGACCGTGTGCTTGCCGGTGAAGTGAGGGACATCGACGTACTCCGCGCCCTTGAATACCGACAGATAAACAATGCCTTTCACGCCGGCTTCCCGCGCGACGCTCAGGGTCTGCAGGGCCTGTGTCAGTTCGTCCGCGGCGTTGGGAGCCAGCAGAAATAACGTGCTGACTCCGTTCATTACGCGCCGAACAGAGTCGATATCGGACAGGTCGCCCTTGACCGCGGTGACGCCATCGGGAAATTGAGCTTTCTCCGGCGAGCGGGTCAGCGCCCGCACGTCGGCGCCGCTGCCGTTCAGATGGTCGAGAACCTGCGTGCCGATCACGCCCGTGCTGCCAGTTACGAGGATTGCCATGATTTTCTCCTGGGGTTGAATGGACTGGGTGAGTCCGTGAGACGAACAATAGTCGTTCCATTTGGCACGCGAAAGTGCCAAAATCGAGACGTCTTGTCTCATATATGGAACGATTATGGATTTGACGTCGCTGGCAGATTTCAATGCGGTCGCGCTGCACGGCGGCTTCGGGCCGGCCAGTCGCGCGCTCGACCGTCCCAAGGCCACCCTGTCGCGGCGCGTGGCCGAGTTGGAGGAAGAACTCGGCGTGCGGCTGATCGAGCGGGGCGCACGCCGGCTGCGTCTGACCGAGGAAGGTCTCGCACTCCATGAGCGCACGCGGGGGCTCATGACGGAGATTCAGGAGGCGGGTGAAGCGGCCGCGTCGCGCGCACCGGTTCCGCGCGGGCGGTTGCGCATCAGCGCGCCCGTCGTTTTCGCGCATGTCGCGCTGTGCCAGATCGCTGCGCGCTTTGCACTGGCCTATCCGCAAGTCGAACTCGAAATCATTGCAGAAGACCGGGTCGCGGATCCGGTAGAGGACGGCTACGACCTGGTGATCCGTATCGATCCACCGCATGACGAGCAACTCGTAGGGCGGCGCATTCTCGGTGACGAGCGTCTCGTGGTCGCTTCGCCGAGCATGTCGATCCCGTCGATGCCTGCAAGCGAAGAGGACGCGTTGCAGGTGCCGGCGGTCATGTCGATAGCGGCGCCGTCCGGCGTGCTCTGGAACATGCAGACGGAAGGCGGCGGTGTGCGGGTCATCAAACCGATGCCGGTGCTGCGGATGTCATCTTTGTTGATGGTGCGCGAGGCGGTGCTTCAGGGCGTGGGCGCGGCGCTCCTGCCTCGCTTGCTGGTCGAACAGGATGTGCGAACGGGGCGGCTCGTTTGCTGGGGCGCGGAGGCGGGCTCGCCCGTGGAAATCTGGGCGCTTTATAGTTCGCGCCGTTTGCTGAGTGCCAAGGTGCGGGCGTTTATGGACATGCTGAAACAGGACTCAGGCAGGTTCTGACAGGCTGCTCCGTGCCTTGAACAGGGCATGGGTTGGTCAGAAAAGTATGCGACATGCAATGGCGACACGCAAGGGCAACACACTGAGCGATGCACGCGAGTATGCGAATGGCCGGAAGCAAATATGCTCGCTGAATTGCCCACGTTTGACCCGGTGATTGACGGTGACTTATGTTATCGAAGGACAGTTGCCAGGAGAGCATCACTCATGATCAGGAAACGAATCCGTATTGCATTGTTTGGCGCCGTGATCGCAGTGATCGCGTCAGTGTGTCAGGCGCAATACACCACCGACTGGCTGGCGAACACATTCGGGACGCTTGCCGCTCACGTGGGCAATACCGCGCGCTCGATGTGGGTCGCGCCCGAAGGCGTGATCTATACGGCTTCCCTGTGGGACGAAAACGAGGGTGGCGTTGCGATCTACCAGAACGGCAAGAGCATCGGTTCCATTGGAATCAACAGCGAGTTTCAGGGTAGCGCCATTACGGGAAATGCCACCTCGATCTTCGCTGCGTTGCAGTTCAGCAGATCGTATGGCAGCGGGTCGGTAGGGCGATACAACCGTGCGACTCAGAAACGCGATCTTCTTATCCCCGTGAGCGTGTGGAACGCTGTCAAGCGGGGCGATGTCATCACCGGACTCGCAACGACCGGTTCTCTCCTCTATGCGAGCGATTTTTTTAGCAATCGCGTTCGGGTCTTCACTACCGACGGCGTGTGGCAGCAGGACATCAGCGTATCGAGTCCCGGTGCGCTCGCTTTGGATGGCGCGGGCAATCTCTGGGTTGCGCAGAAAAGCGCAGCCGCGATCGTCGAGTTCAGTCCAGCCGGCGCGCCGCTGAACACTATCCAGATGTCCGCGCTCTCGCGACCGTCCGCACTGTATTTCGATACATCATCAGGACAGCTCATGGTCGGAGATGAAGGTCCCGACATGAATATCAAGATCTACAATGTGTCGGCCGCGCCGGCGCTGGTCGGCACGTTTGGCATTCAGGGCGGCTATCTCGACACCACCACGGGCATTAAAGGCCAGGTTGGCGACAAGCGCTTCACTCGTGTTGCCGGGATCGGCAAAGACGCTGCCGGCAACCTGTATGTGCTCAACAATCCGTGGGGCGGAGGGTGGGACCTGGGCCGCAATGGCGGTACCGACATCCACGCGTACGACAATACCGGCAACCTGCAATGGAAGCTCCAGTCCCTCAACTTCGAGGCGGTCGCCGCTCCAGACCCGGTGACGGACGGCGCTTACTTCTACGGTGGCAGCAACATTTACACCGGCACCGCGGGTGGCACCTTCGTCGCGAACACCGTTGACCCGTTCACCTATCCGTCCGATCCGCGCCTCAACATGAACGATACCCAGCGCGACGAGCACTTCGGTCAGCTTGTCAGCGTCGGCGGAAACCGGATCCTCGTCGCCTCCGGCCAGAACCCTGGCATTTTCTACTTCTTTCATTTCAACGCGGCGAGCGGCTACATCGCCATTCCGGATGTGTCGATTCCAGGTCCTGCGTTCAATACGACGCGACAGGTCACGGGAGGATTCTGCATCGATAGCAGGGGTGACGTGTGGGCCGGTCTGGACAGAACGAACCACATCTATCACTACCCGCTGGCGGGTTTCGACGGCAACGGCAAGCCAACATGGGGACCCGCGGTCACGATCTCCATTCCGCAGAGCATCCGGCCATTGACGCGCATCATCTACCTCCCGGAGAGCGACACGATGATTCTCGCTCAAGGCATCGCTGGGAGCTGGGACTGGACGGCGATGCAATCGAGGATCGAGGTCTATCACGGCTGGAGCGCGGGCAACACGACGAATCCCAATCCTGTGATCAACCTCACCAGCGCTAATCCCAAGTCGATCACGGCCGCCGGGAATTATCTTTTTGTCGGCTACGTGCATACGGTGCCCAACATCGACGCCTTCAATCTCACGACGGGTAACCTCGACACGACGCTGATCAACTCGAGTGCGGGTACGGTGGACGTGGGCAACGACGTGGATTCGATGTATGGCCTCAGGGCGTACCTTGGATCGGCCGGTGAGTACGTGATCACGAAAGACAACTACAACGGTTCCAGCATGGTTGTTTATCGCTGGACCCCTTGATGGATTCACTTTGGGGGCGGCATCAGGAAGATGTGTTTTCTATTCATCGCGAAACGTATATCGGCGGCTTACTTGGTTTGATATTAATAATATGAAAATCAACAAAGCTATTCATTATTTTGGCCGCGCCAAGAGTTAAAGACTTGCGTTTTCCGCGCTCCGATGAGGCAGAGATTTTCCGTTTCCCCAGCTTTGGAAAACCGTCGGCGGTGTTTCATGGAAGATTCTTTGAACTACTACTTATCACCTCCTCTCGTTGCCACGTTACACGGATGAAACGTTTATAATTCGTCTGCCTAAAATTTTGCCGTAAGTCATACCGAGCTTGCGCCGAAGTCTCATCGATGCAGTAAAGGTTGCATGGGTACGCGTTGTCGCGGCGCTGGCGAAATTAGGCCCGCAACCCAATTAGTTTCGGCTTTCAGTTGCGGTTGGCGTCGGGCCACCGGACTCGAACCGGAATGGACCATCAAGACTGAAATCGGAATGGTCTGAATAATCTCTAAGATGTCCTAAAGTTCATGATTGTCCGCGCTGAGCGGAAATTTGTTTGTCACATAGGCGGTGCGCTGGACTGTCGGCGCGAAACGGGTCCAATGCTATTGGCCACGTCGTCTACACGCTGTAAATCATTTGTGTATGTTTTTTGTCCGTGCGTCAATCGAATCGATTGTGACGCTAGCCGGGACGTTGACAGAACTTGTCACGCTATGGGTGTGTACAGCGCGAGTCGCAACGACATGCCGATCTTGATGCACAGCGTGGTAGATCCAAGGATGTAGTCATTGACAGAACTTCGACGAGTGAATCTTTCAGGCAAATAGTAAGGATTACGTAATATTGGCCTGTTGACCGATGACAGATCGAAATGGTGAGCGCGTTGTCGCCGCGGAGGCGGCCGGCCTGCGTTCGAAAGCCTAACGGAATCTGCCGGCGGATCACGGCACATCGGAAGCACCCGCCTCATCAGCAATGAACGCAATCATCGCGTTCGCCGCTTCACCTCTCTCTGTACTCAAAAGAACGCCAAGGCGGGACGGCTTAGATCGATCTTGCTCAATCCTCGGGGATAACCTGCTTTTAAGCGATACATACGGCAATGACGAGAAACTTCAAACTTTTGGGGGTTGCGGCAGCAACAGTGTTTGCATGGTTTGGTGCAGAAAACGCGCAGGCCGCAACGAGCACCATCACCGTCGCAGGACTGCAATACAAGTTGTGCGCACAAGAGAACGCCACCTGCAAATTCCTCGGAACAGCCTCGGTGGTGTTCGGCGCAGTTCCGCCCACGTCGCCGTCGGTCATGTTGACGGCCCCGGCTACCTTTAGCAACGGCGTTGGATGTTACGTCGGCGCGGTTTCGCAGACAGATCCCGCATACGGCTACGGCAAATCATGCTGGATGAGAGCGGCTTCCGCTACGCCGGCTCCGGCTCCGGCTCCGACTCCGGCGCCGGCACCTACGCCAGCACCGACCCCGGCACCGACTCCAGCGCCAGCACCGACTCCAGCACCGGCACCAGCGCCGACTCCAGCACCAACGCCCACGCCGACTCCGACGCCCACTCCGACTCCGACGCCGGCACCCACGCCGGCACCCACGCCGACGCCGACTCCGGGCAGTTCGACCCTCTCGTGCGGCACGCCGGTACACACAGCTGGTGGAACCGCCAACGGCGTGATCAGCGCCGACACGCCCACCACCGACGGCATGCGCATTTTCCAGAACAGCGCACCGTTCAATCTCGCGATTACGACGAATGCGCCGAGCGCGGATACGGTCGTCTGGTCCGTAGCGGACTCGAATGGCGCGATCAAGACGCAAGGAAGTTTCGCGGTTAGCGCCGGCGTGCAAACCAACTCGATTCCGTGCACGTCCACGTGGTCCGGCTATGGCGCGCTGACCGCGACGCTGCGCTCGAACGGCGGCACGTTGCCAAACTCCGGAACGCGTCCGGTGGGTATCGCGACGTTCGGCGTGTTGCCGAATCTGACGCCGGTACTGGGCACCGTCACGTATGCACATCAGGATCAGCACCGTTTCGGCATGCAGGGCTTCAACGATAACATCGCCGCGCTGCATGATATGGGTGTTTCGTGGACCATCGACGACCGTGAGGTATCGGCCATGGAACCCAATGGCCCCAACACGTACACGCCGAGCGTGAACGACCTCGATCCGTTCTACAAGGCCAATCCTGACCAGATGCGCATCGTGCGTCTTGACGGACTGCCGGCCTGGGATTCGAAGACGGGCCAGTTCAACGACAGCTACTATGCGCCGTTGAACATGTCTGAGTTCCAGACCTTTATGGGCAAGGTCGGTACCGATACGAGCCTGATTCGCGCGGCAAACTACCCGAACCAGCAAAGCAACTATTATCAGGTGACGTGGGAGCCGAGCCTCGGTTGGGCGGATAGCAACGCGAACTTCGTCGCCATGTACAAGGCCGCGTACCAGGGCATTCACTCGACCGATCCGAATGCCGTCGTGATGGGCCCCACCAACCCGTTCCCCGCGAATTGCTCCACCTGCACAACCGGCTATCTGCAGACGTTCGGTGCGCTGGGCCTGTGGAATTACATTGATGCGGTCTCGACGCATGGCTACTGGAATGCGGGCACCTATCCCGCTCATCCGCCTGAATTGCAGGACTCCGACCCGAGTACGGCGAACCAGGCGAACGCGCTCGATAACCAGATCGCGCAGTTGCGTTCGGTGATGCAGGCGGGCAAGGCGAACATGAAGCTCTTCGTCACCGAAGCAGGCACGAGCTACGATCCGGGTCTTAACTACGGTCCGACGGTGCCGTCGCAGAATCAGTTGTTTGCTCAGGCCGCGGTTGGCGTGCGGTCGCACATCATTACGCTGGGCGGTGGGGCACAGTTGACGACGCTCTTCTATGGCGCTGACTATCCCGGCGAAGTGGGATACGGCACGTTCTTCGACCTGAATGATGCGCAAGGCGCGTACGGTGCATCGAACCTCTCGCCGAAACCCGAGGCGATGGCCTTCGCCACGATGACGCGTGTGCTGGATGGCACGAATACGTTGGGCCGGGTCACGGGTGCGCCGTCCGGAGACTTTGTGTATGCGTTTCAGCAACTCGGCAACGGCAAGGTGGTGACGGCTGCGTGGGCGCACAACAATGCGCAGTGGCCCGCAGGGAGTGGCCTTTATAGCCAGACCTACTCGACGAGCTATACGCTGCAGGTTGACAGCGCGGGTACGTCGGGCAATGTGACGAAGATCGATGGTTACGGCAATACCAGTACGCTTGCCTATACCAACGGCCAGGTCGCGCTGACCCTCACCGAGGTGCCGCAGTACATCGTCTCGAACAACGCGACGGTGGCCAAGGCCAATTCGACTGTTCCGCTCGGGTATACGGGCCAATAAGGCTTGAGTTGTATCGACGCGCCGCTGGTTAGAACGGCGGCGCGTCGATCAACCGGTTCCGTCTGAGAAGCGATCACCGGGTCCGTTGCTCACGCAACGATCAGGCAGCGCAGCGGCGTCGTGACATCAATCAGAAATTGGGCGCCCCGATCCGGGCGTTCTCACGCTTCCGCGTCCCGCAGATCTCTGATGTGTTGATACACGGTCGCGCGTCCCATCCCTAGCACGTTTGCCACATAGTTTGCGGCACTTTTCCCCTTGAACGCACCTTCGGCCCAAAGCGCTTCGACTAATTCTCGACGGTGGTCGCGGGTCAGTGAGTTCAGCGCCAACTGGCGCTCTTGAAGCCATGCGTGAAGAAACGTGTTGATGCGTTCTTGCCAATCGTCCTTGAATAATTCCTCTGGCTGCTTGATCACGCCGGCGCCGGAGATGACGCGGTCGATGACATGCTTCATGTCCTCGAAGACCGCAATGTTGTAGTTCACGCACATCACACCAACAGCAACGCCAGCGTCGTCAAAGAGTACCGTGCTGACGCAGCGCATCCGCCTGCCATCCCAATTGATTTTTTCGTATGGACCGATCGTGCCTGACTCCGCCGAATGGTCGATTTCTTCCAGTGCCGAGTCGTCGCCCAGTTCGCGCTTGGACAGGTTATTGGCTATGTACGCAACCGTCTGGCTTTGCAGGTCATGAAGGACGATTTCAACGTACGGAAAAAACAGCAGTGCGATACCGTCGGCGACACGGCCGTATCGATCCAGAAGAAGCCTGCGTGCGGCTGTTGTCTTAGTCTTGCGCATAGGGGTGGGCAAATTCCAGTTTTCGGAAAGTCTGCAACGTGTTGCGCCACGGTGCTGCGAATCCGCTTGTTGTACGCCATTTTGCCATGAGCGACGCAGCCCCCAGCTGGCAGGTCCCCACTCAGTCGTCAAGCATCAAGTAGAAGACAACCCGTATTTTCATTTCTCACAGGACGCTTGCCAGCTCACGCTTTCTTAATCGCCGCGCTGCCCGGCTACGTGTCTGAACAGTTCGTTAGCGATCGCGACGTCTTCCAGTCCCAGCCCAATAGAGCGGAAAAACGCGTGTTGGCGCCCGGAGGGTTTTCTGGCGGTGCCGGCTACCAACTCAGGCAGGTCGCCGAGCACGCTTTCCGGCGACCAGTCATGCAACTGCCCCGCTAATTTCATTTCCCCTGCGCTGGCAGGCGTGGTTTTCCGGTAGTCGCAATAGACGTCCATGTCCGGAAGCCACGCGGGCGGAATTTCGTGAGCATTCGCGACATTCGTGCTGATCGACGTAATGAGCGCCGGCTTCGTCAGCATGTTTTCCGCGAGTACCGGCGTGCCCGAGGATGTGCACAACGCCACCACGTCGGCATCGCGCAAGCAATCTTCAAGCGTGGTGCAAACCCGTACACGTTCATGAAGGGCATTCACCTCCGCACGCTTCGATTCGTTTCCTGCTAACTCGGGTGAAAACACGCTGATCGAGTCCCATGGCCGCAGTGCCGCGAGGTGGCGCAAATGGGCCTGTCCCACCGCGCCAGCGCCAACGATGGCGAGCCGGCGCGCGTCGGCCGCCGCAAGGTGATCCACTGCGAGTGCGGTCGCACCGGCGGTGCGCTCGATGGTGAGCAGACCCGCATCGCACCACATCAAGGGCTGACCCGTTTCCATCGACATCAGCGCCGTCCATGCCGTAATAACCGGCTTCGAGTCGGTCACGATGTACGGCGACAACTTGGCGCCGAACACCTTGGCGTCCGCCATGACCCCGAGGTACGTAATGAAATCGCCGGCCCCTTGCGGAAAGGGGGTGAAGGTCTGAGGCGGCTGCACCGCGGCGTCGTTTGCCAGCGCGAGAAACATGCGTGTCAACGCGCCGCGCACATCGAGATGGGGCAGTGCGTTGCGCACCGCGTCCTGCTGGACGATCAACGGGAATACTGGGTTTGTGCTGTTCATGGGTTTGCTCTCCAGATCGTTGCCGGCTTGCGGCGTCGGCACGATTCTAAAGTCAAAAAGTCCAGTCTGGACTTTTATTTTTGAAAATCGCTTGCAATTGCCAATGTCCAGAATAGACTGCTGTTCCAGAGCGAGCGTGAGAAGACGGTTTTCTTTGCCCCTCACGCGGCTTCTCGACGTTGCGCCGTTTGCGGCAGTTCGCGCCCTGAATTCGCGACCTTTCAACCACCCTGGGAACCATCATGCCTCTGAAGCTTTCACTGTCATTTTTCGTCGCGGCTGCGTTAATCGGATCGGTCGGCACCGTTAGCGCGGAGACTCAAAGCACCTTGCGTTTCGGCATTGAAGCAGCGTATCCGCCGTTCGAGAGCAAGTCGCCGACGGGGCAATTGCAAGGATTCGACGTCGACGTCGGCAACGCGGTTTGCGCAAAGATGGCCGTGAAGTGCGAGTGGGTGGAGAATTCGTTCGACGGCCTGATTCCCGCCTTGCAGGCGCGCAAATTCGACGTGATCAATTCCGCGATGAACATCACGGACAAGCGCAAACAGTCCATCGATTTCACGCCGCCGATCTATGTGGTGCCGATCGTGATGGTGGCCAAGCGTGGTTCTCCGTTGCTGCCAGATGTGAAGAGCCTGCAGGGCAAACGCGTCGGTGTCCTGCAGGGTTCGTCGCAGGAAGATTTCCTCAAGGCTCACTGGGCGAATGCGGGCGTATCGATCGTCTCGTATCAGGACCAGGATCAGGTGTATGCCGACCTCGTGGCCGGACGTCTGGATGCTGCCGTCCAGGAAGCACAGACTGTTGAGGATGGCTTCCTGAACAAGCCCTCAGGCCACGACTATGTGATTGTCGGCCAGCCGCTCAGCGATCCGGCAACGCTTGGCGAAGGGACGGGTTTCGGCTTGCGCAAAGGCGACAAGGCGTTGGCCGGAAAGATCGATGCGGCGCTCGACGCTTTGAAGAAGGACGGTACGCTCAGCACGCTTTCGCAGAAGTACTTCAAGCGCGACATCATCGCGAAGTAACTTATGGATTTCGATGTGATCGTGCTGGGCGCCGGGATTGTCGGCGTGTCGTCGGCGCTGCATCTGCAGGATCGCGGGCGCCGTGTGGCGCTCGTCGATCGACGTGGCCCCGGGGAAGAGACCAGTTTCGGCAATGCAGGTCTGATCGAGCGGTCGTCGGTGGTCCCTTACGGCTTTCCACGCGATCTCGGCACGCTGCTGCGCTACATGCGCAATCAGTCGACTGACCTTTACTGGGACTACAAGGCCTTGCCGTCTTTCGCCACGTGGCTCGCGCGGTTCTGGTGGGCGTCGTCCCCGGAACGGCTCGAGGCTGCCGCGCGCGACATGCTGCCGTTGATCCGCGAGAGCGTCGTTGAGCACGACGTACTGATCGAGCGCGCGGGCCTCGAACGGCTCGTCCATGACGGTGGCTGGATCGAGGCATTCCGCACGCGAACGGAGTTTGAGCGGCAGGCGGCAGCCGCCGAAATTACGGCGAGTCAATATGGACTGCGCGTGGCGCCGTTCGACGCCGAGCTGCTTCTGGCGCGCGAACCTGGTTTAAGCGCGGGCTTTTGTGGCGCCTTGCATTGGCAGGACCCGAAGAGTATTTCCAATCCGGGTGCGTTGACGAAGGGATATGCGCGGTTGTTCAAGAATGGCGGCGGCACGCTTCTGCTCGGAGAGGCGACCACGGTACGTCTGGAGGGCGACGCATGGACCGTGCAGACGTCGCAAGGCAGGATCAGTGCCAAAGAGGTGGTCGTGGCACTCGGGCCGTGGTCCGACAAGGTTTTTGCGCCGCTCGGATATCGGATACCGCTGCGCGCGAAACGCGGTTATCACATGCACTACGCGCCCACGAAGGCGATGCTTTCGGTGCCGCTTGTCGACACGGAAAAAGGGTACGTCGTGGCGCCGATGGAAGGCCGCTTGCGTTTGACGACAGGCGTTGAAATCGCCCGACGCGAG
The DNA here is from genome assembly GCA_900142905.1 of Burkholderia sp. GAS332. Classification (NCBI taxonomy): domain Bacteria; kingdom Pseudomonadati; phylum Pseudomonadota; class Betaproteobacteria; order Burkholderiales; family Burkholderiaceae; genus Burkholderia; species Burkholderia sp. GAS332. Next base: position 390,921 of record FSRV01000002.1, read on the forward strand.
GCCGCGCCGACGGGTATTCAACTCGCGCGTGCGGAAAGCATCGCCCGGCCAGTATTCGGTCTGGGCCGTCGGCTGGACGACGCGCCATGGCTCGGGTTGCGTCCTTGTACACCCGACATGCGGCCCGTCATTGGGCAAGCGCCTCGCCATCGAGGACTCTGGTTCGCCTTTGGCCACAACCACCATGGATTGACGCTCGGTCCCGTGACGGGCCGGTTGCTGGCGGAAATGATGACGGGCGCCGAGCCGTTCGCCGATCCCTATCCGTTTCGTCCTGAGCGGTTCCGGTAAGTGATCACCCCGCCGCTGAGTTGGCCGGGGTGAAGCGAAGTCCCCGGCGACGATTGCCTTAACGTCGAGCCAGGTGGATCCCGGCGAGCATGCAGCGCACCGATCCGCCGGCCAGCTCGATAGTCGGCACGCGCAACGGCAGCAATTGCGAGGAACGCTCGATGAGCGCTTTCTGTTGTGCCGTCAGGCACGACATCGCCCGTTCTGACAATGCCAGAACGCGGCCATCCTTCCCCGACAACTCCAGTGCATTCCCGGCAAAATTGCCGATCTGCTCATGAGTGAGCGCGATAACCGTCCGGCCGCTCTCCAGCAGGCGTGTGTGGACTTCCCTGCGGCGTTTGTCGTCACGAATCAGGTCCAGCCCGATCAGCGCAAACTCGGTCGCCACGCTCATCATGACGTTGGTGTGGTAGACCGCGCGGCCGTCCGCGTCGGCGGTATCGAAGCACATGGGCTCGAAGTTGAAATGCGTGCAGAAGCGTTCGAGCGCTACCGGGTCGGCGCGATGCGAGCGCGCCGTATACGCCAAGCGTGCGACGTGGTCGAGCACCATGGCGCCGGTGCCTTCCAGAAAGACATCGTCGTGTTCCAGCCCGGAGTAGTCGATCACGTCCTGCACACGGTAAGCCGTCTTGAGCATCTCGATCACATCGGGCCTGCGCTCGCGCCGGCGGTTGACCGAGTGCATCGGAAAGAGCGCCACATGGCCGCCCGCGTGCGTGGAGAACCAGTTGTTCGGAAAGACCGAATCGGGTGTCGCATTCTTGCCGTCATCGTCGAACACATGAACGCGTACGCCTGCCGCTTCCAGGCTTGCCGCCGCAGCGCTGACTTCGTCGCGTGCCGCCGCGGCGAGCGCTGCGGCTTCGGTGAAGTCAAGGGTGTGGCTGGCGCGCTGGAAAGCGTTGTCGGCCGCCGTCTCCGGATTCGGATGAAAGCGGTGAGGGCGAATCATGACAGCGGCGGCGGGCGCCTGCATGGACAGAAGGCTCATAGGGTTCGTTAGCGGGTTGCGGAAATATGCGGCGAGGCGCTTGGATGGCGGGCTCGATTAGCGCGTGAAGGCGAGCGCGTCGGCGAGTGCGGGGGCGAAGGCGGCCGGTGTGGCGGCCGTCTGCATCAGGCCGCCGAACAGGTCCTTGGGATCGCTAGCTGTCGGGATCAACGCGACATCGATGCCCACGTCGTGGCGCTGAGCCAGTGCGTGGAGATAACGGAGCGCCGAGTAGTCCTCGAGTGCGAAGCCGACGGAATCGAACACGGTCACCTGATCCGCGTGTTCCCGGCCCGCCACGTCTCCGGCAAGCACGCGCCACAATTCGGTGACAGGCGAATCGGCGGGGAGTTGCTGGATATCACCTTCGATACGCGTCTGCGGCTCATATTCGACAATCACGCGGCTCATACGCAGGACGTCCGCGTGCAATTCGGTCTTGCCGGGGCAGTCACCGCCGACTGCGTTCAGGTGCATGCCGGGCTCGATCATGTCGGGCGTGACGATCGTCGCATAGGTTTTATCGGCGGTGACGGTCGTGACGATATCGGCGCCGCGCACCGCGTCGGTAGTCGATGCCGCGCGGACGATGCGCAGGGATGGCCATGCGGCAAGATTGCGCGCCAGCTTATCGGTTGCGCGCGCATCGACATCGAACACGCGAATCTCATTGATGCCGAGCAGGGTGTGAAACGCGATCGCCTGAAATTCGCTTTGCGCGCCGTTGCCGATCAAGGCCATGCGTCGCGAGTCGGGGCGGGCCAGGCTTCTTGCGACGAGCGCGGACGTGGCCGCAGTGCGCAGGGCCGTGGTCAGTGTGAGTTCGGAGAGGAACAGCGGGTAGCCGGTATCGACGGAGGCGAGCGCGCCGAACGCCATCACGGTTTGAATGCCGCGTTCGGCGTTGATCGGATGGCCGTTCACGTATTTGAAAGCGAACAGGTTCGAATCGGCGACCGGCATCAACTCGATCACGCCAGCCTCGGAGTGGCATGCAACGCGCGGCGACTTATCGAATTCGCGCCATCGAAGATAGTCGGCGCCGATGGTGTCGGCGAGTTCGCTCAGGAATCGCGGCACGCCGATATCGGCGACGAGTCTGTACGCGGCGGGTACGTCGAGAAAGCGGGTCATGGTCATGTCTCCGTTATGGATGCGGGCTCCGGTGCGGGAGCGATAACGGAATTATTCCTGCAGGCCTCGCCAACAAAAAGACAGCAAACCTCGCAAATCTCATAGCTAAAGTGGCAAAATGCTCAGCCAACATGGCGTTTTGTACATTGCCGTACGAAGGCTTGACCAGGTAACGTGCGGGCGGCGAAAACGCAGTCACCGGCCAAACAGGTAACCACCATGATCGACCTCGACGACATCGACAGGCAGCTCATCGCGCTGTTGCGCGACAACGCACGCATGCCCGTGGTGACCCTTGCGAAGCAACTGCGCGTGGCGCGCGCAACGGTGCAGAACCGGCTGACGCGTCTTGAGGAAAGTGGCGTGATCGTGGGCTACACGGTGCGGCTGAAGCCGGCGGCCGAGGCGCACCGGATTCGCGCGCTGATGTCGATTGCTGTCGAAGGCAACCGCGCGGCTGATGTGCTCAAGGTGCTGCGTGGCCATCCCAACGTCGCAACCATTCACAGCACCAATGGGCGATGGGACCTCATCGCGGAACTGCGGGCGGACTCGCTGGAGAATTTCGATCGGGTGCTCGGCGCGATCCGTTTGATTGACGGAATCGCGAGCACCGAAACCAGTATCTTTCTATCGACGCACAAGATGTGAGCCGGTAGGACGAAGCCCGCCTTTATTCGCCGTCCCAATAGCCCGCGCTGTGGCCGAGCGGCCCGATCGCGTTGAAGCCGTCAGGACCCTCGAGCATCGCCGAATATTTCTGCGAATCCGGGTACTCGCAGATCTCCGGCGACTGCTGCGTGCTGATGGCGAGGTAGCGCAGTTCATGGTCGCTCGAATTCAGGATCTGGTGGGCTGTCGTTGTGTCGCCGGCTGGGCAGGCGATCACGTCCCCGGTACGGATGGGATGAAGCGTGTCTCCGATCCGCACCTCGCCCTGCCCACTCAGCACGAAAAACATTTCTTCGTTCACGCGGTGATTGTGGAACGGGAACGCACGCTTTCCTGGCGCCAATGCGATGACGTTATAGCCGAGTTTAAGGGCACCCAGTTGGCGTCCCAACATGCCGATGCGGGGCGCGAAACGCGTTGCGGCATCGCCGGCCGGTGCATAGTCGGGCGGTAGCGGATGCAATTCGACGGAATCGATATTGATGATGCGACTGCTCATGAAGGCCTCGGTCTCAAGCGTGGGTTGGCGGCAATACCGTAAAGGGCCGGGCCATTATAGGGCGCCCCATTTGGATCGAATATCGTGCATTGCCCAGATATACTGTCAATCAATATTTGACAATGCACAACGCGCTCAATGGTCAACTTCAATCGTCTCGTCAGCTTTGTGGCGATCATCCATGCCGGATCGTTCACTCGTGCGGCGCAGACGCTCGGGATAACCAAAGCGATGGTGAGTGCGGACCTGAAGCGGCTTGAAGCCGAACTGGGTGTATCGCTCGTCGTGAGGACGACCCGCCGTCTCGCCTTGACCGAGGTCGGTGCGCGCTTTCATAGCGACTGTGTTCGGCTGATCGGCGAGGCGGACGCGGCGGTTCAGCAGGCCCGAGCCGGACAGGATGCGCTGACCGGGACTTTGCGCGTGACATCGACGGCAGAATACGGCCTACGTTATGTCGTTCCCGCGATTGCCGAATTCAGCAGGATTCATCCGGCGTTGAGGATCGACTATTCGACCTCTCAGCATCATGCCGACCTCATCGCTGAGCGATTCGATCTTGCGATTCGCCTTGGTGTGCTACGTGATTCCACGCTGCGCGCGGTGCCGATCCAGCGTTTCTGTGCATTGCCCGTGGCGACGCCCGCGTATCTTGCTGCGCGAGAGGCGGTCGTCACGCCACGTGACCTGGCCGTACTCGACTGGGTGGGACATGCCGGCTTCACGGCGCCCCTGACATGGACCGAGTCGCGAACCGGCAAGACGACGCAAACATCGCATTTCAAAGGGACACTCGAGTCGGATACCGCGGTTGCCGTGCAGACCCTGGTGCTCGCAGGATGCGGTGCTGCCATCCTGCCTGACTGGCTTGTCGCCGACGATCTGCGTGAGCGGCGCTTGATCCAGCTTGTGCCGGACTATTCGCTGCCGCAACAGGGGGTCTACGCGGTGTTTCCGGACGCGATCCACGTTCCCGCGAAAGTTCGACGCTTTGTCGATTTCATGCGCGAGCTCCAGGCGCGATAGCACGCATCGGAAAGAGGGTGCGTCACGGATGCGAAGCCGGCAAAGCACGCATTGGCGTTGCTCAGTCTATCCAGCGACGGACTTCCGGCGCCTCGCTCTGCCGGCCGTGGAAGTGCCCGCCAGCCGGCGCCGTATCACGCGCTTATCTGAAAACGATTTAACCCTGCAAAGGTTTGCGGGAGATTTAATTTCTCTATTTAATTAATGGCTTCGAAAATCAACCAGATGAAATACTTTTTTTCCGGTAAGTAATCGGCAAAAAAAAGCCGACACAGTGTGTCGGCCGGAAAGACTCTGGCGTCCGAGGATTGCTTGCCAGAACCTGAGAGACGTTAATCAGTCAATTTTACGGACAGCGGAATGCGCTGCGGGAATTCTTGCCGCGTACTAAAATTTAACAATCTGGCGGTGAGGCGCCACCGGACAGGCTTGTTCTTTAGTCGGCGGACTTCGCTGGGGAGAGATCATAAACCAAAAGCCTCAATTGAGCATAAAGATGCAAAAAAAATATCTCACTCGGACGTCGCCGCATCCGCAGTCAGGGAATCCTGATATTCGCATAGGGATTTCCTTAATTGAACGCTATTCCATACTAATGTGATGTCGGATCGCGTAGCGAATCAATTCCGAATTATTGCTGAGCCCCAGTTTTTGCATGAGGCGCATTTTATGAGTGCTGATGGTCTTCGCGCTGAGCGCGAACGCTTCAGCGATATCGTTGATGCTCTTTCCCGCGGCCAGGGCTTGCAGCACCTGGAACTCGCGATCGGACAGAATGTCGTGCGGTGGGGTGTCGCCGGAGTGCGTGCCGAAGATCATCGAGTCCACCAGTTTTGGATCGATGAATCTTCCGCCTTCGGCCAGCTTGCGAATCGCGGTGAGCAGGATCTCCGGGTCGCTGTCTTTGGTGAGGTAGCCGGTTGCGCCGGCCCGCAGGGCGCGAGAGACGACCTGGGCCTCGTTGTGAATGCTCAGCACGAGCACCGGCAGGGTGGTGTACTCGGCCCTGATGCGCCGGATCAGGTCGATGCCGCTAATGCCCGGCATCGTCATATCGAGTAGCAACAGGTCCGGGCGACGGGCGCGCAGGATATCGAGCACTTCGGCGCCTTCGGCCGCCTCGTCGGCGACGACCATGTCGGTCGTGGTCGCGATGATTTGCTTCAGGCCGCCTCGCACGATCGCGTGGTCGTCCGCAATGAGGATTTTTATCATGGTTTTTTCTCTGTCCTGAGCGGGACGTGAATGGAGACGATCGTGCCCGCGCCGGGTGCGCTCTCGATATGCAGTGTGCCGCCAATCAGCCGCGCGCGTTCGCTCATCCCGAGCAGGCCATAGGAATAGCGCCGGCGCGCCGTGGGCAGATCGAAGCCGCGTCCGTTGTCGCTGATGTGGAGGGCCAATTCACCGTTGCCGCCTGTTAGCGTGACGTCGACTCGCGAAGCGTCAGCGTGGCGCGCAACATTGGTGAGCGAAGCCTGCGCGATACGGAACACGGCGGTTGCATGCGCATCCGGCAGAACCGGTTCGCTGCCGTGAATCGACAACTGGCACGGCATGCGATTGCGTCGAACGAAGTCGTCCACGAGCCACTCGAGCGCCGACAGGATGCCGAAGTTTAGCGCAGCCGGTCTGAGGTGGCTCGCCACATTGCGCACCATCCAGATCGTCTTCTCGACCAGTTCGCGCATGTCTTCGGTTTTTTTGGCGGCTTCCGAATCGCTCGCGAGCCGCATTCGCAACAACGACACATCCATTTTCAACGCAGTCAGCAACTGCCCGAGTTCGTCGTGGATTTCCATGGCGATCCGCTTTCTTTCTTCTTCGCGAACCGCCTCCATGTAGGCGGATAACTCGCGCAGCCGCTCGCGCGATTCGAGCAGTTCCTGTTCGACACGCTTGCGTTCCGTCATGTCCTGAATCGTACCGACCAGCTTGAGCGGGTAGCCCGGGCCTTCATGCGAGGCTTCGACGTGAAGCTGTACGATGCGCGGCTCGCCGTCAGCGCCGGTCAGGCGGCAATCGAGGAAATGGGGCTGCCGGTCGGTGATTACCGCACGCACGGCCTGTCGTACGGCGGCCCGGTCCTCGGGGTGAATGGCCGCACGCAGGGTTCGATAACTCGGCGTCACACCCGTCGGTTCGAGACCGAGGATCCGGTACATCTCATACGACCAGTGCGTCACGCCGGCGGTCGCATTCCATTCCCAGTCGCCCAGTTTGGCCAGCCGCTGGGCGTTCGCCAGACTGGCTTCGCTGGCGCGCAATTTCTCTTCTGCCTGTTTGCGCGCAGTGACGTCGTTGAGGCCGACATAGATCGCCGGGGCATCGGCGAACGTCGCAATGCGCGCGGTCGCGACCGCCCAGAAGCGCTCACCCTGCGCATTCTTGAAGTGGATTTCGGCGTTGGTGAATCCGCCTTCGGCGCGCAGCAGTTCGACCGTTCTGTCGCGCTCTGTTGGATCGACATAGAAGTCGCCCATGTAGGTGTCGCTGCAATCTTCCGCGCCGAAACCGAACAGCCAGCGGAACGGCCCGTTCATGTAAAGGGCTCGCCCATCCAGCATGGACGTGATGCACAACGGCACCGGGCTCGTTTCGACGATCGTGCGAAAGCGCGCTTCGCTCGACACGAGTTTTGTTTCGGTTCGTTTGCGCTCGTCGATTTCGATGTGCAGGCTGGCGTTCGCGCGCGCGAGTTGGTCGGTCCGCTCAGCGACGCGGATTTCGAGTTCGTCGCGCACGCGGGAGAGCGCTTCTTGCGCCTGCTGCCGAACAGCCACCTCGCTCGAGAGGCTGTCGTTCTGCGAACGGAGTGCCTTGTGCATGGCGCGCAACGCGAGATGGGTGCGAATGCGCGCCAACATTTCGGCAATCTGGAACGGTTTGGTGACGTAGTCGATGCCACCCGCTGAGAATCCTTCGACGAGGTCGTCCGTATCGGCGAGCGACGTCATGAAAATCACTGGAATCTCGCGGGTCTGCTCGTTGCGCTTGAGCCGGCGACAGGTTTCGAAGCCGTCTATACCCGGCATTTTCACGTCGAGCAGGATCAGGTCGGGCTGTGAAAATTGCGCACGTTCGAGCGCCTCCTCGCCGTCGAGCGCGACGAACACACGAAAGCCCCTGTTCTCGAGACTGTCGACCACGACGCCGAGGTTGATCGGCGCGTCATCCACCACCAGAATAGTGGCCGGCTCTGCCATGAGCGTGGTGTCAGTCATGGCTGGCGCCTCCTCTCGAGATATTCCTCCACGAGCAGCAGGATGGCCTTGGACTGATAGCCTTTCACCAGCGCGCGTAACTCCGTTGCCAATGCCAGATTGCGCGCATCGAGCGCCGCCATCCTGTCGGCCCATTCGGCGATGGCCCGCATGTTGCCTAGACGGGCGAGACGATGCAGCGTGTCGAGCTCGTCATCGGGCAGCACAGGAGCGCGCGATGGGTCAGGTTGGGGCGAGCGGCTCACGGGCGAGTAAGTCCACTGCAGTGCCAGCAAGTCTGCCAGATGGACTTGCAGCCGGTCGAAGTCGACTGGCTTGGAAAGGAAAGCGTTCGCGCCTGCGTCGGCGCTTCGTTTCTCGTCGCGCCAGGAAGGATTCGCCGATAGGACGATGATCGGAATATCGCCAAGTCCCGGTAATTGACGCAATCTGTGCGTCGTCTCGAGCCCATCCATGTGCGGCATCAGAATGTCGGTCATGATGAGCGACGGCGCCTCGCTTTGTGCCTGCACGAGCCCTTCGTGTCCGCTGGCGGCCTCCAGGGTGTCGAAGCCGAGTTGATCCAGAAACTCGACCACGACGGCGCGATTGACGGGCTCGTCGTCGATCACCAGCACGGTGCGGCGCGGGCCGGTGTAACCCGTCGCGCGCCGCGCGGCCGTCGTTGCCGAAGAACTGGACGCCGCGGACGCATCGGCAACGCCGGCCGCGAGATCGAACCAGAACGTACTCCCGTGCGCGACCACGCTTTCCACGCGGATTTCGCCGCCCATTGCGCGCACGAATTGCTGGCTGATCGCAAGGCCGAGTCCTGCGCCACCCGCGCGCCGTTCGGGACTGCCGGCCTGCTCGAAAGGCTGGAAAATCGCGCCGAGCTTGTCGGCCGGGATGCCGATGCCTGAGTCCCGCACACAGAAGCGCACCGCGCCTGAAGGCGCACGGTTGACTTGCAGCACGACCCGGCCTGCGTCCGTGAATCGGACCGCATTCGCCAGCAAATTGAGCAGCACCTGGCGTAAGCGGCGCTCGTCTGCCCGCACCGCGCAGCCCAGGTCGGGGGCCAGCTCGCAGAAGAACCGCAGGCGCTTTTGCTCCGCCTTCATCCCGATGATGTCGCGAATCGCATCGAGGACGCCGGGCAGCGATACATCGGTCATCTCAATGCGCAGCTTGCCGGCTTCGATACGCGCGAAATCGAGCGTATCGTCGATCAGCGTCAGCAGATGCTCGCCGCTACGGTGGATCACTTCGACCGCGTTGCGTTGACGCTCGTTCTGGCTGCCGTCGCGCAGCAAAACCTGCGCATAGCCGAGGATGCCGTTCAGCGGCGTGCGCAGTTCATGGCTCATGTTCGCGAGGAATTCGCTCTTGGCCCGGTTGGCGGCTTCGGCCAGGTGCCGGGCCTCCCGCTGCTGAGCGGCGTCGCGCTCGGCCAGATAGGCGTCGTGCAGCCGCGCGCCCATGTTGTTGAACGCGGTCGCCACGCGATCGAGCTCGTCGGGCCAGCGCGGCTGACGGCGCGGCAGGACGAACGGCTTCGGCGCAGCACGGAAATCGTATTCGCCAACCAGCCTGGCAATTGTGGCGAGATGCCGGGTTACGAGGCGCGAGAAGATGTAGATGGTGAACAGCGCAACGATGAACGTATAGGTGGCCTGACCGACCAGAATGACAAGCGCGGTTTGCGTCAGCGCTTGATAGAGATTGGTCAGCGTTGCCTGCACATAGAGCGTGCCGATCTGCTGCTGTGCCCCGTGGATACGATAAAAGATCGGAAATTCGCGGGATATCACGGCGCCCGTCATGCGCGTGCCCGCCGTCACCACCATCGGCGTCGCGCTCGATCCGGTCTCGCGAACCTCGGCGGCGCACAGGTCGGCCAGCCGCAAGATGCCGTTTAGTTGAAGCTGAAGCTCAGTGCGGTTGAGCTGCCACAGACCCTCGCCGAGGCTGTCGCGATTGCTTCTGTCGATGTCCGATAGACGTGTTTCGATCAGTTCGACGCCGCGGCTGTAGTCGCGATAGAGCTGTAGCGCGGTCAGCAATAACGTTACCGCGCAACTGAACAGCAGCACCGTGGCCAGCAGCCGGAGCACCACGCTGTGCCGGAATCGGCCGGGCGGGGCAAAGAGTGAACCAACGCTATTCACCACCATATTTCCCCGCGAGTGCTGTGATGCTTGTCTGGGTATTTTGCACTCGCGGCCGAATCGCGGTCTATAAGGGGCCGTCGAGGAAATCCGCTACTGCAACCGCCGGCGCTTGCCCCACTGCGTTGGCGAGCCGCGCGCGCGTCCACAGGCTGCTCGCGCCGTGCGCGGCAGCGGCGCCACGCGGCGATGGCGCGCCAACGACCTCGCGGGCGCTGCCGATGACTTCGCGGACCATGATCGACTCACGCGCACTGAGTTTCCCCGGTTGGAACCGGGACAGATCCGACATGGCGTCGGCCAGACGCTTGATCGCAGCCGCATCGTGACCGGTCAACGGCCAGCAGTGCAAAAGATAGGCGAGCGGTACCAGTTTTCTTTCTTCACACCAAAGCTCGAACAGGCGTCCGCACAGCTTGTCGATGCGTTCAACTGTTTGCTCGCGCGGCAAAATATAGTTGGTCATGACGGTGGCCTGGCGATGGGTTGCGATGGACCACTTTAAACGCTCGGCCCACGTGTCGCCGTCAGGCAGTCCGGACTATGGGCGGCCGGTTTCCTGATTTTTTGGTCAGGAAATCCTTACTGTCCGTCGTCCCCCGAATCCCCCGAATCAATTCCGATTCTTTCCGGCGAACGGGTCGAGCCAGAGTTCTTTGCGATCCAACGGCACCCAGGCCGGGAGCAAGGGATTCTTCAAATCGATCACCACGCGGCGCTCAAGGTGCAGATCGGCGATGCCTTGCGCGAAGTGTTCGCGGAACAACGCCTCAAAACTCCCGTCCTTCAGCATCGCTTCGAGGCCGTCTCCAAGCCGCTTCGCTAGCAGCGGGTCGGTTTTGCTGACGTAGAAGAACTGCGCGTACGGGTATCGGATCAGCAGGTGAGAATCGATCCTCATATTGGGGTAGCGCGGCTGAAAGGCCTTCAGTTCATGCGTGATCTCAACCACGCCGCGCGGGAAGATATCGAAGCGGTGGTCAGCCAGCATCGCAAAGAGAAGGTCATAACGGCTTGCGGTAACAAGTGGCACGCCGCCCAGGCGAAATACAGGAACGTCGCCCCAATCCTGCCCTTGGCCGACGCTGAGTGTGCGAAGACCCTGGAGGTCATGGATCGTGTCGAGCTTCGCCTGCTCGCCTTGATTGATCAGACCCACCCGATAGCCGAGCAGGCCGCGGTCGATGGGAATCGGCACCGGAATCGCCGCGGTGTCGAGCTCCGCGTGTCCCGGCTCGCTCGCTATGACGTTGATCAGGCGCCCCGATATCACCTCGTCGATCTCGCGCTGGGCCGACATCGGTGAAAAGTAGGCGTCGATGACGTAGGGGCCGTAGGTGGGTACGGTGTGGTCCAGCGCGGCGATAAGAAAGGCCCAGCGGCCGTCTCTCACCACGTCCCCGGATACGCGAAGGATGCGCACGTGAGTCGGGGCGGTGTGCGTGGCAACGGTCGACAGATCGGGCGCGGCGGCGCTGCCGAAGGCCGGGCTCAACAGCGCGCCGGCAATAAGGGAGAGCACCACAGACAGCTTGATGCGGCGGCGTGATCCGGGGCGGCGGATGCCAGTAATGTGATTGAGGACGAACATGAGTGGACCGAACCGGAAACAACGTGTAAGCGGCAGTATGAGTTCGAGTGGCCGATTTGGCTAACCTCAATCATTGCCGTGTGGAGACTGATTTTTCCGGTCGTCCGGATTGCCCGAATGAAGGCGCAGCCGGTGAGGCAGCCGGTTTTTCCTGACCCGGTCAGGATGGTTAAGCTGAGTTGATCCGCCTGGCCGGGGTCCAGCAGAACCTGCCGCACTGGCGCTATGCTAGGGGTTTCGCCTACCTCGAGGAGCAACTGATGAAACAGACTGCAGGATCGATGATCACGTTTAGCCGCCCCGACGGCAAGGATGTCCAGGGTTATCTGGCCAAGCCGGAGAAGCCGGAGGGGGCACCCGCCATTGTCGTGATTCAGGAGTGGTGGGGTTTGAACGACCAGATTCGCGGCGTGGCGGACCGGCTCGCGCAGGCCGGCTATCTGGCGCTGGTGCCCGATCTCTTCCGCGGCAAGTCGACGGTCGAAGAGGCGGAAGCGAACCATTTGCTGAGCGGGCTCGACTTCGGCGACGCAGCGACTCAGGACGTGCGGGGCGCCGTCCAGTATCTGAAGCAGCATGCGGCGAACGTCGGCGTGACTGGTTTTTGCATGGGCGGCGCGCTCACGTTTCTCGCGCTATGCAATATTCCTGAGGTGTCGGCCGGGGTGGTGTGGTACGGCTTCCCGCCGCTCGAGTACATCGACGCATCGAAAATCAAGGTTCCCGTTCTCGGTCACTGGGCGACCCAGGACGCATTCTTCGCGGCTGAAACGGTCGACGCATTGGAGGCCAAGCTCACCGCGGGCAATGTCGACGTCGAGTTTCATCGCTATCTCGCGTACCACGGGTTTGCGAACGAAACGGCCGTCGGGCCGGGCCGTATCTCCAGAACCCAGTTCGATCCGGTCTGGTCGCAGCAGGCCTGGGACCGCACGCTGACGTTCTTTGGCCGTACGCTTTGGAAGTAAGTGGTAAGTGGTAAGTGGTAAGTGGTAAGTGGTAAGTGGTAAGTGGTAAGTGGTAAGTGGTAAGTGGTAAGTGGTAAGTGGTAAGCGGTAAGCGGTAAGCTGCGAGCAGGAGGCTAGCGGCGTTCTGAGAACGCCGCTCGAACAGCTGCCCGCGTGTTCACTGGGCCTATGAGGACAACCAGCCGCGCCCGATCGGCCACGCCAGCAGCTTGCGGTACACCGTGATAAGGCCGCGCGTCACCATGGCGCCGCCCAGCCGCCAGAGTGGCTCGATCAGCAGGAACGCCAGGCATGCCACGGCGACGGCGCCGACCATGTCGAGCGGGTAGTGAACGCCGACAAACACGCGCGCCCACGCCACCGCAAGACCCGACAACAGGATCGCCACGCCGTAACGTGTCACGCCACCTAGCAACAAGGTCAACGCGATGCTGGCGAAGAAGGTCCCGTGGTCGCTGGGGAACGACGAGTCGGGCGCGTGCTCCAGAAACGTATGGCCGATTCCGATCACGAAGGGCCGGGGATGTGGCCAAATGACACCGATAACCTGACTCAGTCCGAGGGCGAGCAGGGTCACGCAAAACGCGCGCACTGCGACTTCACGCTGACGCTCGTCGCCGAAGAGCCATATCGCGATGAGTGACAGCGGCACGAGATAAACGACGTAAATAGCGATCGAGCGCGCCACGTCGATTTGCCAGGCGGGTGTCGCTGGCGTGGCGTTGATCATCAGAAAGAGCGCGTGATTGTATGCTTCGAGTGTATTCATGCAGTGACGTTTTTGAGACGTGTTATCAGTGGTACTTGTTGCCAGGCCGATGCCATGGCCGTGAGCGCTTCGCGGGTCCCGCAATCGCCGGATTCGATCCGTGCGGGCCATGCGGCACGCCGGACTATCGCGTGCCGATCTTAGCGGGCGAACCTTAGGGAACGCTTAGACCGCAGCGATTGAAGTTGGTGCCAGGCGTGAGCCACGACTTCATCGAGGATACGGCTGAGGCGCCTATCGTTCTCGGCTGCCAGGTGGCGGCCACGGCGGCGGCCGCTATGCTTCAGGAGCAGTGGGCGAGGTGATCGTGATGAACCCGGACGAGCATGATGATTTTGTCGTGCGCACCATGTCGGCCGACGACGTAGCGTTATCGGTCGAATGGGCTGCGGCGGAAGGATGGAACCCCGGCCTGCACGATGCAGAATGCTTTCGTGCCGGCGACCCTAACGGGTTCTTTATCGGCGCGTGGCGCGGCGAACCGGCTGCCTGCATTTCCGCGGTCGTGTACGGTGAGCACTTCGGCTTTATCGGTCTGTATATCGTGAAGCCGGCGTTTCGCGGCAGAGGCTTCGGCATGCGCGTCTGGCAGCACGGAATGGACTATCTGGGTAACCGCAATGTCGGATTGGACGGCGTCGTCGCTCAACAGGCGAACTACAGCAAGTCCGGCTTTCGGCTCGCGTATCGCAACATTCGCTTTCAGGGTGTTGTTCAAGCCTTCGACCAAGGCGCGACGCGGCCGAACATTTTGAATGCATCGGCGCTGCCGTTCGAACTGCTGTTTGACTACGATCGCCACTGCTTTCCCGCCGCGCGTGAGCGCTTTCTTGCCACATGGCTCGGACAACCTGGCGCCATCGCGCTGGCCGCGGTTCGCGACGGTCAGGTTGCAGGCTACGGCGTACTGCGCCGTTGTAGAGCGGGATGCAAGATCGGCCCGCTCTTCGCCGATAGCGATGAGATCGCGGACGATCTGTTCGATGCGTTGGCGGCGCGCATGCCGGGCGAGGTCATTGTCCTCGATGTACCGGAGACCCATCCCGCTGCTGTCGCGCTGGCTGAGCGGCATGGCATGACGAGCGTCTTTGAAACCGCGCGGATGTACACGCAGGAACCGCCGGCTATCCAGATCGAACGCGTGTTTGGCGTGACGTCATTTGAACTCGGATGAACGGAGCGCGGGTTCGCGCCTTTGCGCGCGTTGCCGTCTGCGGCGCGTCTCATGAACCGCAGGCGGCAAACACATCGTTTGATACATGCGTATGTGTTACTTCCATTTTGAGCCGAGATTCTCCAGCCCGGCCTTCATGAGGTCCTGCGGCAGCATGACGACGCGCATTTCGCAGTCGGCGTTGAACTTCAGAAAAAATGGTTCTGCGAGTGCGGGAATTCCCGATGGATCGTCGAGGTTCACGATGAGTACCGCGCCGCGTGTTCCGTTTTGCTCGGTGAAGTAGGCGGCTTCCGGTTTTATTTCTTCAAGTATTTTCCCGATCACTTCGCCGGCAGTTCCTTCGCGCACCAGCGTGTTGAATGGTTCGTGCGGAATTCGTATGTTGAGAAGCATGCGCATGTCGTCCTCCTGGTTGATGCCCGATGGGCCTCTTAAGGATAGGAGCTTTATGCGTCGGTGTTGGCATTGCTGTCTGCGGTGACCGCCTCATGATCCATTGCGGCGGCCGCCAACGCGCTTACCAGTTCAGGCTGCGCCTCCTTGCGTTCGCTGTAGCGATCGGTCAGGTAGTCCGAACGGTCGCGTACCAGCAACGTGAACTTGTACAACTCCTCCATCACGTCGACGAGGCGGTCGTAGTAGGCAGAGGGTTTCATCCGGCCGTCGGCGTCGAATTCCTGGTAGGCCTTCGCCACCGACGACTGATTGGGGATCGTCACCATCCGCATCCAGCGGCCCAGCACGCGTAGCGCATTGACGGCATTGAACGATTGCGAACCGCCGCATACCTGCATCACCGCGAGCGTGCGTCCTTGCGTGGGGCGCACGCCGCCGCTTTCGAGCGGCAGCCAGTCGATCTGATTCTTGAACACGGCCGTGAGCGTGCCGTGTCGCTCCGGGCTGCACCACACCTGTCCTTCCGACCACTCTGATAGCTTGCGCAGTTCGACGACCTTCGGATGATCGGCCGCTACACTGTCCGTGATCGGCAAGCCGTGCGGATCGAAGACCCGGGTTTCAGCGCCGAATTGGCCCAGGATGCGTTCGGCTTCGAGTGTGAGCAGCTTGCTGAACGACGTGGGACGCAATGATCCATACAGCAGCAGAATTCGCGGCGCGTGTTGCGAAATCGTGTGTGGTTCGAGTTTTTGCAGATCCGGCGTGTGGAAATGCGGACTGCTGACGTTAGGCAGATTCCCGGACATTAACGAATCCTCCGTCCTGTGCTGTCGATCACCTGCTCGCCGTCCTCTTTTGTAAAAGCCCCTTGTTGCGCGGCAGGCAGGATATCGAGAACGACTTCGGAGGGGCGGCATAGACGCACGCCGAGCGGGCTGACCACAATCGGGCGATTGATGAGGATCGGATGCGCCAGCATCGCATCGAGCAATTGCTCATCGCTCAAGGACGCCTCCGCGAGGCCGAGTTCGACATACGGCGTACCCTTCTCGCGCAGCGTGGCGCGCACGGTCAGGCCGGCGCGGACGATCAGGTCCTTCAGCGTGGCTCGATCAGGCGGGTTCTTCAGATACTCGATGATCTCCGGCTCGATGCCGGCATTGCGAATCATGGCCAGCGTATTGCGCGAGGTGCCGCAATCCGGGTTGTGATAGATCGTGACGCTCATGCTTGCTGTCCTCGTTGTCCTTTAGCGCTGTGTTTCGCCTCGTACCAGTGCTGTGAACGATTGACGACACCGACCACCAGCAGCATCACCGGCACTTCGATCAGCACACCGACCACCGTGGCAAGCGCCGCGCCTGAATGAAAGCCAAACAGGCTGATCGCCGTGGCCACCGCCAGCTCGAAGAAATTGCTTGCGCCGATCAGACTCGACGGACCCGCGATGCAATGCGCGACGCCAAGCCGGCGATTGAGCAGATAGGCGAGACCGGAATTGAAGAACACCTGAATCAGAATCGGCACCGCGAGCATCGCGATGATGAGCGGTTCCTTGACGATTGCCTGCCCCTGGAAGGCGAACAGCAGTACTAGGGTTGCGAGTAACGCGCTGATCGAATAGGGCGCGAGACGGGCGACCGCCTGCTGAAAATGCGTATCGCCCCTAGCGAGCAGATGGCGGCGCAGCCACTGCGCGAGGATGACGGGGAGGACGATGTACAAGCCGACCGACGTGATCAGCGTGTCCCATGGCACCGTAATCGCCGACAAACCCAGCAGAAGGGCGACGAGCGGCGCGAACGCCACGATCATGATGGCGTCGTTGAGCGCCACTTGCGATAGCGTGAAATACGGGTCGCCCTTGCAGAGTTGCGACCAGACGAACACCATCGCCGTGCACGGCGCGGCGGCAAGCAGAATGAGACCGGCGATATAGCTGTCGAGCTGAGCCGCGGGAAGCCATGGCGCGAATACATGCCGAATGAAAATCCAGCCGAGCAATGCCATCGAAAACGGTTTGACGAACCAGTTCACGAACAAGGTCACGCCGATCCCGCGCCACTGGCTTTTCACCTGCGTCATCGCGGCAAAATCGATCTTGACCAGCATCGGGATGATCATTATCCAGATCAGCACGCCGACCGGGAGATTGACCTGTGCCACTTCCATGCGGCCGATCGCTTGAAAGAGCTGCGGGAGTAGCTGCCCGAGCAGGATGCCGCATACGATGCACAGCGCCACCCAGACGGTCAGGTAACGCTCGAAGAATCCAATCGGCGGCCGGGCAGCGCGCGCCATGGTGTTGGCGGTGCTCATTTTTCGCAGCAGCCCGGGAGATTGCTCGCGACACACGGTGCGCCGGCGCAGCAGTTTTCGGTCAGGAAGGTGATCAGGCCCGTCATCGCATCGAAATTCGCCGAATAGATGATGAAGCGTCCGTCCTGCCGCGGTGTCACCAGTTCGGCATGCGACAGGTCCTTGAGATGGAACGAGAGGCTTGATGGAGAAAGCCCGAGCTGCTGCGCGATTTCACCGGCGGCCATGCCATCCGGCCCGGCAACGACCAGCAAACGGAAGATTGCCAGCCGCGATTCATGAGCGAGCGCGCCAAGGGCGCGTACAACGAGGTTCGAGTCCATGGCGCAAACGATACGCCTATCGTTTTAACATTTCAAGTATTGTTGAAATGAAGGGCCGGATGTACCTTCCGAGTATTCACAGTCCATTTCATTCGACGGCGCGTGGCCTGCGGGCGATGTGACCTATCACGAGGCATTCAACACCACCGCATGAGGCCACCGCAGGACCTCGAACCGGCTCAGTTGCTGAACAACGAGGCCTGCGTTCCGCGGCTTGGCGCCGGGCGTGTCGGCTTCGCCGGCGTTTCCCGACCGGCCGTTGCCGGCGCGGCGCCCGACGCCCCTGCTGAATCCGCAGCCGCAGTCGAATCCGCAGCCGCTTCCAGCGAAGTCTGCCCGGCCTCGAGCGAGAGGAGCAACATCTTGTTCGTCAATCCGCCTGCAAAGCCGGTCAGATCGCCGGACGCGCCGATCACGCGATGGCACGGCGCCACGATGGAGATCGGATTTCTACCGTTCGCCGCGCCCACGGCCCGCACCGCGTTGATGTTCCCAATTTGCGTGGCGATGTCCGAGTAGCTGCGCGTTTCACCGAACGGGATCGTCAGGAGCGCTGCCCAAACCTTCTTCTGGAAGTCCGTTCCCTGGAAGTCGAGTTCGAGATCGAACCGGTCTCGCGTGCCGGCGAAATATTCGTTCAACTGCCGCTCGGTTTCGATCAGGACCGGACGGTCATCCGCCTCGACGATCTCCGGCAGACGCACCCGGTTCGGCTTGTCGTTCTCCCAGAGAATGGCGGCAAGCCGATTCCCGTTTGCGACGAGCTTGAGCTCGCCGACGGGCGAATCCATTAACTTGTATGCGTATGTCACGTTGCGTGGTTCCTGGCTGGCTGGAGGCTGGAATGGCCCAATGCGAGGCGGTGAACTCGCTAGGCGATGGCTCCGATACCTGACAGCTTAACCTTCGTCCTCGCTGAGGTCACGCCGGATCTTGCTATCCAATTCCGCGCATGGTCCGCGACTCAGTAGAATTGATACCCTCGGCACCTCGCCGACCGGCAACCGGAACTCTTCTCTATCACTGTGACAACCACCCTCGAACAACTGCGGGCCGGACACCTCTCGGGTGCTCGCCGACTCAAACTGGCGTGCGGGCTAAGCGAATTTCCACGTGAAATTTTCGATCTGGCCGACACGCTGGAAATTCTCGATCTGTCCGGCAATGCACTCTCGACGCTGCCCGACGATCTGCCACGCTTGAGCAAGCTGCGCATCATCTTTGCTTCTGACAACCCGTTCACGGAATTGCCGGAAGTCCTCGGGCAGTGCTCGCAACTGAGCATGGTCGGCTTCAAGGCAAACCGCATCCGCAAGGTTTCGGGTCAATCGCTGCCGCCACTGTTGCGTTGGCTGATCCTCACCGACAACGAGATCGAGGCCCTGCCGCCAGAAATCGGCGCCTGCGCGCAACTTCAGAAACTGATGCTTGCCGGTAACCGCTTGCGCACGCTGCCCGAGGAATTGGCGGCCTGCTCGCAGCTCGAACTGCTGCGTCTCGCGGCGAATCAGCTCAGCGGACTGCCTGCATGGTTGCCGCGTCTACCAAGGCTTTCCTGGCTGGCTTTCGCCGGCAATCCGTTCAACGAAGCGCTGGAGATGGCGGCACTGGTTGATACACCGATTGCCGATATCCGCTGGGATGCGTTGAAATTGGAACAGCAGTTGGGCGAAGGGGCGTCCGGTGTCATTTACCGTGCTGCGCTTGCTGCCCATCATGACGATGCGAGCAGGCCCGTGGCCGTCAAGTTGTTCAAGGGCGCGGTAACGAGCGATGGATTGCCGGACTGCGAGATGGCGGCCTGCATTCGTGCCGGCGATCATCCGAACCTGATCCCGGTGGTGGGCAAGGTGAAGGATCATCCGGCGGGCGCACATGGACTGGTGATGGAACTGATCGATCCGCAGTTCACGAACCTTGCCGGACCGCCGAGTCTCGAGTCCTGCACACGTGACGTCTATGGCGCCGATACGCGCTTCGAGTTGGCCTCGGCGTTACGCATTGCCTATGGCATCGCGTCGGCAGCGTGTCATTTGCATCGGCAAGGTGTCATGCATGGCGATCTGTACGCGCACAATATTCTGTACGGTGGGCAGGGTCGCGCGTTGCTGGGCGATTTTGGCGCGGCGTCTTTCTATGCTGCGGATGATCGAAACCTCGGCGCCGCGTTGCAACGCCTTGAAGTCAGGGCGTATGGTTGTCTGCTCGAGGAGTTGATCGACCGATGCGACTGGCTGGATGCGCAAGCGGAGCTCGCCGCGAAGCTGGTGGCGTTGAAAGAGCGTTGCTTGAGCGGGGATACTGGCAGCCGGCCGTTGTTCGATGAAATTGCTTCCGTTTTGCGGCGGCTAACGGGCACCGGCGATCAGGACGCAGCGGCGTTGATGGCGGTTTGATCCGTTTTGTGCAGGGACGCAAAGCAATGATTCGTCTGTGTGGTCCAAGGAGAATCAATCCATGACGCAGAGGATGCGCCGCCGCGTGCTGGTTGCCGGCACGCTTGCTGCGGCAGGCCTGACGGGTGCGGCTCGTGTCGATGCCATGCAGGGCGGCACGCTGAAGATCGCGCTCGTGTTGAAGTCGCTGACTGATCCGTTCACGGTAGCGATGGCGAACGCTGCGCGGAATTATCAGAAGCACTATGCGTCGCAGTTCAACTTGACCGTTCGCGGAACGGCAACGGAAGGCGATACTGCCGCGCAGATCCGCATGGTGGACGAGTTGATCAAGGCCCGGATGAACGCGATCGTCATCGCGCCGACTGACTCGAAGGCGCTGACGGCGATCGTGGCGCGGGGGATCAAGGCCGGCATCATCATGGTCACCATCGATAACCCGCTCGATGACGCGTCGCAGGATGCCGCCCACATCTCCGTGCCCTTCGTCGGCCCGAATAACCGCAAGGGCGCGAAGCAGGTGAGCGACTATCTTGCGGCGCGGCTCAAGGCGGGCGATCAGGTCGGGATCATCGAAGGCATTTCCGCTGACCGTAATGCGCAGCAACGCACAGCCGGCAGCAAGGACGCGATGAGCGCGGCCGGCATGCAGATCGCCGCCATACAAGCGGGCGACTGGGACTATGGGAAAGGACGGGACGTTGCGTCGAAGATGTTAGTCGACTACCCACAAATCCGTGCGTTGATATGCGGTAACGACAATATGGCAATGGGGGCGGTGGATGCCATTCGCGATGCGGGGAGAACCGGCGGGGTGTATGTCACCGGGTATAACGACAGCGATGCGATCAAGCCGCTGCTCGCCGACGGCCGCGTGCTCGCGACGATGAATCAGTTCGCCGAACGGCAAGCCGTGTTCGGCGTCGACGTGGCGTTGAAGGCTGTCACTGAACAGACAAAACAGAACGAATTGTCGCGGGTCATTGAAACGCCCCTGCAACTGGTGACGGGCGTGAGTCGCTGAGGTCAAGAATTCCGTGTCAGGGAATCATCCATCTATGCATCGCAGGCGCTTTGTACTGGCTGCGCTAGGTGCAGCAGGCGTGACGCTCGGTGCGCGCGCTATGCCGGCACAACCCTTCGATATCGTCTATCCGCGCGTTAGTCCGGGTGCTGATCTGCGTGCTGCATTTGCGCTCGCTGTCCTTGATCTGGCGATGAAAACGGCAAATGCTGCCTATACGGTGCGGCGGACTGAAATCATCATGGAGCGTGGCCGTGCGCTCGCCGAGCTTGCGAACGGCCACAATACGATCAATCTGCACTGGACGAGCATGGAAGCGACGGCCGAACGCGGACTGAACGTGGTCCGGATTCCCATCCACCGTGGGCTGATTGGCTACCGGGTGTTCGTCATAAGAAAGGACCGGCAACGGGATTTCGACAAGATCGAGCGCTTTTCCGATCTGAAGGCGTTCACGTGCGGTCAGGGGCTAGGGTGGATCGACACCGATATCCTGAAAGCCGCGGGTCTGGATGTTCAGACCTCGACTTACGAGACGATGTTCGAGATGACACAAAACGGGCGGGTCGACTATTTTCCGCGCGGTGTGGTCGAAGCGTTCGCTGAACTCGAAGGGCGCCAGTACAGTGAGCCTGATCTGGTGGTCGAGAACCGTCTGATGCTGAAGTATCGATCCGATTTTATTTTTTATGTCGCGACGGGTCACGAAGCCTTGGCAAGCACGATTGAGAAGGGACTCGTGCAGGCGTATCGCGATGGCACTTACTTGAGGCTGTTCAACTCCCATCCGTACATTCAGGATGCCTTGGCTCGCACCA
Source organism: Burkholderia sp. GAS332 (assembly GCA_900142905.1). NCBI lineage: Bacteria > Pseudomonadati > Pseudomonadota > Betaproteobacteria > Burkholderiales > Burkholderiaceae > Burkholderia > Burkholderia sp. GAS332. The sequence continues at coordinate 412,698 of FSRV01000002.1, forward strand.
GGCCCGCGTCCCGGAAGACCTTCCACCTGGACAATCCCTACCTCTCCGAAGCGGACCGCAGAATTCCGCGCGAGTACTGGATGAGCTGACGCCGTCACGGGCTGCTGCTCCATTGCGCCTGCGAGAATCTCACGGGCACGCCGCCAATGCGCTCCTCACCCGGACCGGACTTTCCGTTGCCACGGATCGCACTTCATGGCGTTGACATCATCTCTGTCGACACCGCTTTCCTCATCGATCCACCGCCGGGCCCATTCGAGCGCGTACTGCTGTGCGGCCTCGAAGCTTGTGAAGCTCGGACCGATCAGCCCGGAACGAGCGACTCGCTGTGCGTTCCGCACGATCTCGGCCCATCCACGGAACTGGGCGTTCGCCACCCGATCGGCGGCCACGTACATGACGTAGCCACGCGGGTCGGATTCGCGTTTGCCTTGCGAGGCGAGGCCCATCCATGGCGAGGCAGGCCGATGGATGGATTGAGGGGTTTTCATCGGGGCGCGAGGTTCGATACGATCAGGCACAACACGCGAAGAATCCTGGAGCTGCCGTGCGACTTGAGTGAACGTATCGGCGGTATGGGGTGGCTGGCGTGTGCCATGCGGTGTTTGCCAGGACGCCTGACTTGTCCAGAACACCTGGCGAAGGCCCTCGTCCTTGGGTTGGCGGTCAATGGAGCGCGGTTGCCTATGCCGCGGTTCCAACCGGCCATCCGGACCGCAACGGAACGTGCGGCCGCCGTTCGAAAGAAGCCTGTGCATTTCCGCAAGGGCGCCGGTCGAACGCCACTTTTCGAACCGCGACCGGCACGTCGGCACCGACGGATAGATGCCCGGCAACCTGGACCAGGGTTCGCCGGTCACCAGTACCCACAGCACGGCATTCGCCACGAGACGAATCTGCGCGCGAGGCCGGCCGCGCTGCCCATGAACCATGATGACGTCAACCGACAGAACGGGCGCCAGCAGAAGCCACTCTTCGTCACTGATTTCGTTGAAATGCACGCTGTTTCCCCCTACCAGTTGCGTTACGCGGGTTCGATATTCCCGTTCACGCTACCCGCTGTTCGTCGCCCACGTTGCCATGGACGACAGGATGAGGAGGTCCTCGACGCAATCCGATAACTCGCAGAGTTCCTGAAATGACGCGCCGTTGGCGTCATGCAGATGATGTCGTCTGAGATCGCGCAGCGTATTGCCGAGGCGCCGGATGGCCTCGGGATCGCTGTTCGTCAGCGGCCAGCCTTTTAACAAATAGGCCAGCGGCACAACGCTTCTGCTTTCGCACCACAGATCGAACAGGTGCATGCACATCGCGTTGATATGCTCAACCGCATTTTCTCGCTCAGACAGATACGGAACCATGGCGACACTCAGGAACAGGACGATTTAAGTGGGTTCATCCTATGTGGACAGTTATCGCGCCGCTGTCAGGGCATCAAGAAAAACAGGCCGGTCGATGCTGAACTTCATGTCAGGAAATCCTTAGGTTCTGCTCGTGTTTTCTCCGTTGGCTCGGCTCACGGTAGTCTGAACTGATCCGCTATGCGATCAGACACGGCCTCGCCGCGGAATAACTGACGCCGTATTGGTCGGCGCAGAGGTTGGGTTAGGGAAATCCTGACGTACGAATCAGCTTTCCCTTAGGGAACTATCCGCTGCTCCCGACGGAACCGCCGCTAACGACGCCTTACGATGACTTCACTTGCATCGTGGAGCGCAGAAAATCGTGGCCGAAAAATCGTTGCGTGGACTGGTTGGAAAGCTGCTGGGTACGCAAAGCCGCCAGTCGGTCCGCGTGCTGTCGATGCATCGTTCACGCTCTGGCCGGACTCGCCGTGTGTGCCTCGAAGTGCAACGGCCGGGTGGTTCGCTCGCCCTGTTTTTGTTTCGTCACGGCGATGGCGTCTGGCATGTGTTTCCGCCCGGAGACGTTCGTCCTTCGATGAGCGCCGCCGCATTGCCGCAGAACGGCGAGATCATGGCGAAGGAGACAGCAGATGGCTGAAGACATGTCGAATGAACATTCGCAGGACGATTCGGGTCTGCGTGCATGGATGTTGGCATGGTACGACCATGCCGTTTCGATCGGTTTTGTCCGCCCGCCATTCATCCTGAACGACATGGCGGCTGAACGGCTCGAGGGCTATTTCAGAGTGGGACTCACGCCGGCTGAAGGCGCGGAAGCATTTTTTGGCACCGCGCATTGAATTCGCGCATTTCGACACGCCCCGCTTACGCCTCGAGCCGGTGCAATGCGTGCCGGGCGATCATCAGTTCTTCGTTGGTCGGAATGACCCAGACGTCGACGGCGCTTTGCGGATCGCTGATGCGCGGTCCGTGCTTCGCATTCGCCTGCGCATCGAGCGAGACGCCAAGCCACGCCGCCGCCCGGCACACACGCTCGCGGACGGGCGCCGCATATTCGCCAATACCCGCCGTGAAGACGATCGCATCGAGCCCGCCGAGTGCGGCTGCGAGTGACCCGAGTTCTCGCGAGATCCGATAGCAAAACAGGTCGACGGCAACGGCTGCGGCGGGCGCGTCGCTCGCGAGCAGCGTGCGCATGTCGCTGGAAATACCGGAAACACCGAGCAAGCCTGAGCGTTTGTAGAGCAGTGTTTCGATCGCGCGGGCATCCATATGCGCCTCTTCCATCATCCATAGCACGACGCCAGGATCGAGGCTTCCCGAACGTGTGCCCATGACAAGCCCTTCGACGGCGGTGAAGCCCATCGTACTGGCGATACTCTTGCCGTGACTCAGCGCCGTCATGCTCGCGCCGTTGCCCAGATGCAGCACGACGGTCTTGCCGTGGGCGGCGCGCTCGTCGTATTGCGGCAGGACACTGGCGACGTACTCATACGACAGGCCATGAAACCCATAACGCCGCACGCCACGCTGCGTGATCTCGGGTGGCAGTGCGAAGCGCGTCGCCACCGCGGGCTGGGTGTGGTGGAACGCGGTGTCGAAGCATGCGATCTGTGGCACCTCCGGGTTGCGCGCCTGTATCGACCGGATCGCGGCGAGGTTATGCGGCTGATGGAGTGGCGCGAGTGGAATGAGCGCTTCCAGTTCCGCAAGCACGTTCGCGTCGACACGGACGGGCGCTGAATAGCGTTCTCCGCCGTGCACGACGCGATGACCCACGGCGAGCAATCTCGCGTCGCCTGCGTGTCCGCGCAGCCATTCCAGCAGGAACGCGATTGCGTTGTCGTGGCCGAGAGGTTCGCCCGCCGGCCAACGCTTGTCGTCGATGATTTCACCCCCTTGCCGTTTGACCTGAAAGCGCGGGTTGGTGTAGATCTCTTCGAGCTTGCCGCCAGCGATCGGGTCGAGCTTGCCGTCGCTCACTGCGAATGCATGAAACTTGATGCTGGACGATCCCGCATTAATGACCAGAATGACATCCATGCGTGACCCCGTTAGACGATGGCAGCGGAAAGCTTCTCGCGGCGCGCGAGTGCGACGAGCGAAGCGACCGCGCACGACGCGAGCCGCGTCATCACCGAGTCGGCGCGACTGGTGAGGATGATGGGCACCTTCGCCCCCAGCACGATGCCGGCAGCATCCGCGCCGGCGAGAAACGACAGGCTCTTGGCGAGCAGATTGCCGGCTTCGAGGTCTGGTACGACGAGCACGTTGGCATGCCCGGCCACCGGCGACGAAATGCCTTTGATTTTCGCGGCCTCTTCGCTGATTGCATTGTCGAGGGCGAGGGGGCCGTCGAGAATTCCGCCGGTGATCTGTTGGCGGTCGGCCATTTTGCACAGGGCGGCGGCGTCGAGCGTCGAGGGCACCTTTGAGTTCACGGTTTCCATTGCCGAAAGGATCGCCACCCGCGCCTCCGGAAAGCGCAACGCGTGCGCGAGGTCGATGGCGTTTTGCACGATGTCGCGTTTCTCGTCGAGTGTCGGCGAGATGTTGACGGCGGCGTCGGTGATGATCAAGGCGTCCTCGCGGCCGGGCACGTCCATCACGAAGCAATGGCTGACGCGCCGCTCGGTGCGCAGCCCCGTGCCGCGCGCCACGACCGCGGCCATCAGTTCATCCGTGTGCAGCGAGCCTTTCATCAGGGCTTCTGCCTTCCCCTCATGCACGAGTTGTACGGCGACTTCTGCCGCCGCGTGACTGTGCGGCACATCGACGATGGTCAGGCCGCCGAGGTCAAGCTTGCCCTCCCGGGCGGCCGTCTCGAGCTTGGCGCGCGGCGCCACCAGGATCGGTGCAATGAGACCGAGGCGCGCGGCTTCGATCACAGAGGACAGGGAATCGTGATCGCATGGATGGGCAACGGCGGTCGGTAATGGCGGCAGCGTTGCCGCGAAAGCGACCAGGCGCTCGTATTTTTCGCGTTTATGTTCCACGTTGTATGCCCTTGATTGGCTGGAATCGCGGATGCCCGGCGGCGAAGAGCCATCGGGTATCCGTCATCACATGCGTTGTTATTCGAGCTTCTGGCTCGCGTTGGCCCGCGGCACTGCTTTCGTTTTCGAGGCCGATTCAAAAATGGTCAGAACGCGCGCGAGATCGGCGCGTTAGTGGTCGGTCACCCTCACACACCTGAACCCCGCATACACATATTGATAATGTGGCTGAAACCAGTTGCGAAACGCCGGCCGCAACATGCATTGCGCGGTGCGCGCCGAACCGCCTTTGATCACGTAATGCTGCCCGTCGAAAAAATTGGCGGAGTAGCCCGGATAAAACGGAAACGCTTCAAACCCCGGCAGTGCGTCGAACACCGTGGAGGTCCACTCCCAGCCATTGCCGAATTGACCTTCCACGCCGAACGCGCTGACGTTGTCCGGATGCGCGTCGACCGGCTGCGGGTCCCAGCTACGAAAATCGAAATTGCCCGACATCGCATGCGGTGCGCCATGTGCCGCGCGTTGCCATTGTGCTTCGCTGGGTAGTGTCTTGCCGGCCCAGCGCGCGTAGGCGCTGGCTTCGGCGTGACTCACGTACGCCGGCCAGTCGAGCGGCAGTGGCACTTCGTCGAACATGGTGCGCAGCATCCATGTGCGGTTTTGATCGCTTCCCGTGTGCTGCGACCAGCAGGCGGGATGCGCGATATGTTCGGCTTCTTTCCAGGCCCAATCCTTGTCCGTCCACCACCTCGGTTCGCGATAGCCGCCTGCCTCGATGAACTCACGAAACGCACCGTTCGTCACCATATGGCGGTCGATCTCGAACGCCGGTACGTCAACGCGCATTTCGCCGAACTCGTTGTCCCAACCAAAACGCCCACTTTCACGTGACATGCCGAGCACCGTTGCGCCAGCCGGCACGTTGACCATCGACGATAACGCCTCATGTGGTTCAGACCGGGTGAGCACCGGCTCCTGCAAGCCGGTGACTTTCTGCGCAAGCGGCAACTGATGCAGCATGTACGCGAGCGTTTCAGCATGCATCAGCCGATGCTCGATCGCGACGTTCAGCAACTGCTCGGACGCTTGAGCATGCGCGCCCTCGCGGCCGACATGCGCCGAGTCGCTCAGTGCATCGAGTTCGCGGTCGATCTGCTCGCGGGCGCGCAGCGCGTAGCCGCGCACGGCGTCGAGCGACGGCCAGTCGCCAGGTTGATCGGTCGGAAAGCCGCCGTCGACAGGGTCAATGCCGAAAGCGAAGAGCTGGTCGAGGTGCGGATCGAACGCCGGCAAATCGCACAGACGTTGATCGAAAAGATTACGGTCGAAAGCTTCCAGATGGCCGACATAAAACACGATCCGGTGGCGCTCGCGGATCGGCCGTTCATACAGAAACTCGGGTTTGACGATGGAAAACAGCGCGTCGGTCACTTGACGCGCGTCGATCAGACGCTGGACCAGCGGGTGACGCGGGGCGGGGTCGCGATTCATTTCGCCAAGTCTCCTTGCGGGGGACGGACTAAAGACTGTACCCGCTCGCAGAAGCCATGCCAAGCCGAATGCGCGCTAAAAAACAGGCGGGCGAGGACGTGGCTGCGCGGGCCAGGTCCTGCACGTAGGGCTTATACCTTCTGCAAGCCTTCCAGATCGACGATCCGGATGTGTTTGCCTTGTGTGTCGATCAGGCCGCGTTTTTGAAATCTTGACAGTGTGCGGCTCACGGTTTCGAGCGTCATGCCGAGGTAGCTGCCCATGTCCTCGCGTGTCATGCGCAAATTGAATTCGGCGGATGAATAGCCGCGTTGCGCGTTGCGCTCCGACACGTCGAGCAGAAATGCCGCCACGCGTTCGTCCGCTGAAAGCGAGCCGAGCACCATCATCTGCCCCGCTTCGCGGACGATCTGTTCGCCCAGCAGCTTGTGCAGACGGTCCTGCATCGAACTGATTTCGCGGCACAGGGACTTGAGGGCGGGGTAGGGGACGATACAAACGGTGCTGTCTTCAAGGGCGAGGGCGCTGCATGCATGCACGTCTTCGCTGATGCCGTCGAGACCGAGCGCTTCGCCGGCGAGGCACAAGCCGGTGACCTGTTCGCGGCCGTCCCGGTGCGCCATGACGGTTTTCATGGAGCCGGAACGCACGGCGTAAACATTGTCGAAGCGGTCGCCGCTGCGATACAGCGCTTCGCCGCGCTGCACCGAGCGCGCGGTGCAAATGAGCGCTTCGAGTTTCGTGAGTTCGTCGGGCGACAAGCCTTGCGGCATGCAGAGCGCCCGCATCGAACAGCTCGAACAGCGCGCGGCGGTGCGCGCGGTGGCCCTCACCGGCGCGGCACGACGGCCGCCACGTGCCGGCGACGAAATCGGAGTGGAATCATCGGCAGCGCCGGCGGTGCCAGTAACAGCGGTAGGAGTAAGCATGTTCTGCAGCCATTTGTAAGGGTGATGACTGATTGTCCCACCGCCCCTGCCCCCCGATTAGCGACAAAATGACGCGTCCACGCAGTTAGGCATCTTGAGCAATGTCACCCTTGCATGCCTGCTTGTGGTTATGGACTGCTATGCATCGTGGCAAAACGTGCCCTGCTCTGATTTTGGAGATAAGGTTCTGCGTGTGCGGCCCCATGCGGCAAAGCACACGCAGTGGCAAGGTGCGTTACCCCGCGTTCAGGCGTCTTGACTTGCCTTGCCTGTAGCGGACGGGATCAGCAGGACCGGCAAGGTCGCCTGACGCACGCAGCGCTCTGCGACACTGCCGAGAATCAGGCGCTGAAAACCACGCCGGCCATGCGTGCCCATCACTAGCAGATCGGCGTTGAAGTCGGCGGCCGCTTTTAGGATGACCACCGACACGTCGTCGAGCGAGGAGGCTTCGCTCACGGCGAGCTCACCCTTGACGCCTTGCGCCGCCATGGCCTGGGCGAATTCAGCGCCGAGTTCCTTGCCTTCTTCGACCAGGCGGTTACGCAGAATGGACGGGTCGTAGCCGGGCGCCTCGAAATACATCGGTGTGTTTTCGACGACGTAAAACGGTTGCAAGACAGCGCCGGTGGATTTCGCAAGCGCGAGCGCTGCTTCGAATGCCCGGCGCGAGGTGTGGCTGCCATCGACCGCTACAAGGATGCGTGTGTACATATCGACTCCGCGTCTGAAGGATTCGGATCCCGCGGCCGTTGCACCCGGCCGGGCTCATTGACCATTTATTACCGATGCGAGCTTAAATGATCGCTGAAAAAGATGCATCGCGTCTGGATGTAAATCAAACATTTGTCAAATTTTGCGATAACGGCGCTTTACACGGCGCGCTCCGTGCAGCGGGCGTTTGCGGCGTTCCTGGTTAGCCATCGTGCAGCGATCAAATCAAGATAGGGACAGGTTTGCCTTACAATCAGGACCTACTCAGACAAGCTGCTTCAGCACCGCTGATGAACGAGCGCAAAACGACGGGCTTGCCCGACAAGATCTACGGCGACATCCTCAATCGCATTCTTGAAGGCGAGTACAAGGAGGGTGAGCGGCTGCCTACCGAGCATGCGCTGGCCGAACGCTTTGCGACGTCGCGGCCGACCGTGCGCGAAGCGCTCGCGCGCTTGCGGGCGGACGGGATCATCATGACGCGGCACGGTTCGGGTACCACGGTGGCGCGCCGGCCGGACCCGGATGTGCGCCGCTTCGCGCCGCTCGAAACGCTGTCCGACATCCGCCGCTGCTATGAATTTCGCATCGTGACCGAAGCGGGCGCGGCCGAGCAGGCCGCGCTCAAGGCCGACGCCGACGACATCGCCGCGATCCAGCATGCGTGGGACCAGTTGGAACGTATCATCGAGACCCGGGGTATTGGCGCCCAGGACGATTTCATGTTCCATCTGGCGGTGGCGCGCGCTTCGAAGAACCCGTTTTTCATCACGGTCATGTCGTTCATCGAAGAACAGATTCTGTTCAGCATGAACTTGTCTCGAAATCTGTCGCTGGTGAAGACGGTGGAGCGGCAGCGGCTCGTGCAGGACGAACATCTGGCCGTGCTCGAGGCGATCCGCCGCAAGGACGGCCCCGCAGCAGGGAAGGCGATGCGCGCGCATCTTGAGAATGCGCTTGAGCGGATGTTCGGTTCCTGAGCAAGCGCAACGCGGCCCCAATCGCTTCCAGGCTTCAGGCGGCAGCAGCCATCGGTCCGAACAGGGCGGTGTGGGTCTTCGGACTGATCGCGATATCCAGCGCCACGGCCCGTTCCACGCCGATCTGCACGGGCGCCCCGAGCCGGCTGATATCCATCCCGGTCTTGCGCAGCATCCGTTCGATCGGCGTAGTGGTCACCGTAACGTAACGTGTGATGCCCGTCCGTTCGGCGAACGCTATGACCTCGCGAATCGCTTGCATCGTCAGATCGGCAAAGCCGAACGACTGCTCCTCGCCGCTGGTTTCGATTGCGAACCGGCTCAGCTCCCAGATATGCCGCCCTATCGGCGCATCTGCGCCATGCAGCAATTGCGGGAAGGTGTCTTTAAGCATGTTCGGCCCCTCCGTCGGCATCAGACGCCAACAGCCGCGCACCCGCCCGTCATCGTCCTGAATCAGCATGTAGAGTGGCCCGAGGGCGTCGTAGCCGTCGATCTCCATGCCCGCGATGGTCGGGATGTCCCACCCGAGTCTCCCGTGAAACACCCGAGCCCGCAGGCGGTACATCTCATTGATGTCCGCGTTGTCGAATTCTTGCCGCATTCCAATCCGGATCGCTGTTTGCATGACGTTCTCCTGAACGTGTTGGGGTACCCAATACGCAAGGAAAGTTATGCATTTTGAATCAGTTTGCCACCTACCTACCTGGATAGGTGTGCATGCGGATCGGATAACGCAGAATTCGAGATAAGCCTCAGCACTCAACCGACGGGACACAAAAATGGAACTTCTCGAAAACCACTGGCAAGCGCAACCCTCGGTCCAAACCCGCCCGGCAGAGCCGTCTTCGGCGGTGGATCGCGTCCTGATCATTGGCTATCGCAAGAAGAAGAAAGAGAGCCAGCGCCGCTTCTGGGCACGCTTCGGCGTGACGCAGTCGCGTGGCAGCCGGTTCGAATCGGGCGCCGAGATTCCGGCGCCGGTGTCGATCCTGTTGGGCCTCTACTTCACCAAAACCGTTTCCGACGCCGATCTGGGCCGGGCCGAGCGGGTGCTGTTCAGCCGCGACGCTGCCGCCTTGCTCAACCCGGGTCAATAAGCCCCAGCTGCGCGGCGATCACGGCCGCCGCGCGCCGCGAATTCACACCGAATTTCGTCCTGATGTTCTTCATGTGGAAGTTCACCACGGCTTCCGAACAGCTCAGGATTTGGGAGATTTCCCAGGTGGATTTGCCGCGCGCGGTCCATTTCAGACATTCGCGTTCGCGCGGCGTGAGCTTGGGCAATAAAGTCTGAGCGTGCGTATTCAGATGGCGCTGGCTGGTGTCAATCACCAGATCGCGCAGCAGCACCAGATTCGGCAATGCAGCATTGACATCACGGCAGAACGTGCCGGCCGGATTGCTGTCATTGACGAAGCACATCATGCCGGCTTCCTGGTTCGGCCCATGAATGGGCAACGACACACCGGCGCGCAGGCCATGCCCGCAGGCTTCTTCGTACAATGATTGTTGCGGTGCGGACGTAAAAATGTCGGGCGACCAGATCAGCGGTGCGGCGCGTGTCATGCAATGCGCAACAGTCGGGTCGATGTGCACGAGACCCTGTTCGTCGTAGGTGCGTCGCCACGTTGGCGCGTAGGTGCTCCGCACATAGGCGTCTTCAAGGCGCATGGTCGGGCGCGGCAGCATGGCGATCAGGATCCTGTCGAACCCCCACGTGTCGGCAAGGCCCGCGATCGCACTGAACCATTCCGCTTCATCTGCGGCGTTCAGTAGCGGCGCCATCTCCTCGATAAAATGTAGCGACAATTTGGTTCTCTCAGACTCGCAAACGTCTCGTTGCGGTTAATTGCGGTACGGCGACCTGGCCGGCTGTTTTTATGTTCACAATCTATCACTAAATATTATTTTACAGGCCAAGGGCGATTTCTAAAGCGTCCGCCCAGCAACGGTTCTGCAAAGAAGCGAGCGAGTTACTCCTTATATCGGATTTTTTGACCGAATTAACATTCATGGGTCGGTAAAGTGGGTAATTTTCTCGTAGTAGCGTTTTTGATGCCTTTGATCGGCAACATTATTGTCAAACCAATTTTAATGACGACGCATGGCGGAATTCAGTGAAATACGACGCTAATTGCGTAATTGTTAATTCCGCTTTGCTCTCCGCCATTCTCGAACGCCCGCGTGCTGCACGCTTTCGTCATACGAAAGCGCGGTGCCGCACGTTGTCAGCTTTGTTCTAGCGTCGACTTTGGCTCACGATTGCGCCGTGACATCCGCGGCCAAGTTGTTTGACAACATTGTGAGCCCGGTGCTACCTTGAACGTCCAGTGCTGGTGCGTTTGAGGTGTCATGAACGAATCCCCGCTCCTCGACAGTGAGTTCGCCGCTTCGGTTATGGCTGTGCCGCCTGCTGCAATCCGTGCCGGCGGCCAAGGTGGTGTCGGGCATGGGCGAGCGGCCTGCGCTCGTCCACTTGCGCGAGTTCGGTCTTGCCGCATGGACAACGGGTTCGGGATGCATTGCGCCGCGCATGGTCATGGCCCTGCTGCAAGCCGTCAGGAGCGGCGATACAGACTTGGCGCAGCGTCTCCATGACGCATTCCTGCCGCTCGAAACCCTGCGCGACGAAATCTCGCTGATCCGCGTGCTGCACGATGCGGTGACCTTCTCGACGATAGCCGACATGGGGCCGATCCTGCCGCTACTCAGTTCGACGCCGCTCGAACATCATGCGAAGATCGATCATGCGACGCAGGTCCTGCTCGCATTGGAGCGTCAGTTCGCGCAGAAGCCCGCGTTGCATTGACGTCGTCCTGGCGTCGAAATCCGGGGCGCTTGTGCCGCGTGGCGGCATGCAGGGCGCGCCGGATTTAGCCTGTTTCCCCCATCCACTTCCATTACCCAAAGCCTACGCATGACCGACACCAGCCGACGCTATCCCGATCCCTCCATTCGCATACTCGATCCGCGCTTCAAGTCGCTGATCCTGGCGTCCGCTTCCGTCGAGTGTCTGTATCAGGGCGCACGCTGGTCGGAAGGGCCGGTCTGGTTCGGCGACGGCCGCTATCTGCTGTGGAGCGACATTCCCAACGACCGCATCCTGCGCTGGGACGAAACCAGCGGCGCGGTGAGCACGTTTCGCCAGTCGTCGAACAATGCGAACGGCCATACGCGTGACCGTCAGGGTCGCCTCGTCAGCTGCGAGCATCTGACGCGGCGCGTCACGCGCACCGAATACGACGGCTCGATTACCGTGCTCGCCGACCGGTATCACGGCAAGCGCTTCAATTCGCCGAATGACGTGATCGTGAAGTTGGACGGCTCGATCTGGTTCAGCGATCCGACCTTCGGCATCGACAGCTTTTATGAGGGCGAGCGCCAGGAGTCGGAGCTGCCCGCATGCGTGTACCGCATCGACGGCCAATCCGGCGAGGTGACGATGGTCGCCGACGACGTGCTGGGCCCAAACGGCCTCGCGTTTTCGCCGGACGAGTCGGTGCTGTACATCGTCGAATCGCGTGGCGTGCCGCGCAAGATTCGCGCGTTCGACGTCGACGCCAGTGGGAATAGCGCCGCGCTGTCGAACAACCGTGTGCTGATCGACGCCGGCCCGGGCACGCCGGACGGCTTTCGCGTCGATACCCACGGCAATCTCTGGTGCGGCTGGGGCATGGGCACGGACGAACTCGACGGTGTGCGCGTCTTCACGCCGCAAGGCGAGCCGATCGGCCATATTGCCTTGCCGGAGCGCTGCGCGAACGTGTGCTTCGGCGGACGCCATCGCAACCGCTTGTTCATGGCGGCAAGCCACGGCTTGTATTCGCTCTATGTGAATACGCAGGGCGTCCAGGGCGGGTGAGTGCGCGAGAGGGGGGCGCGCGGCCTGCATGCACAGCCTACTCAGTGCAGGTTGCCAGACAAACTGCTGCGCCACCCGCTTCTCAACTCCGGGTTTGCCCTTGGATAAAGCACGTAAACCATTGAATCGCAAGGAGTCCACGCCAAACTAGCCCATTTCCTGAGCAAAGCGCCGTGGCGAGCATTTGCTTGACATCGGCAGTTCCGCTTCGCTATGTTCCATTGGTAGAGAGACACCGCCAGCAGCGCATTTGACCGGCGGACTTCCATACCAAGAAGCGAGGAGACGCAATGACTGTTTCAGGCAGGGTGGCGCTCAGGCTGGTGTCTGTATGTCTCGCGGCTAGCACCGCATTGGCATCCGCCGCACATGCGGCCGATCCGGTAACGCTCAATATCGTTGACGTGGCCGGCGATCTTCAACTTACACAGAAGGGTTTCGAGGCCTTCAAGGCGAAGTACCCCAATCTTGTCGCCAATCTCACGTTCACCAACGCGCCCGCGCCGCAACTGCCAGGCAAGATTAAGGCGATGCAGGCCGCCGGCCGCTCCGATATCGATCTTGTCCTGACCGGCACCGACGCACTGGCCGCCGGGATCGAACAGAATCTCTGGATGAAACTGTTGCCGGACAATGCGGCGGCGTTCCCCGGCGTGCTCGACAAATACGCACCCGGTCCGCGCAAGATGCAGGACCTCGCACAAGGCTTCGGTCTCGAAGTCGCGTATATGCCGGCGGGTCCGCTGCTCGAATACAACCCCGCGAAAGTCAGCGATCCACCCAAAACGCCTGAGCAACTCCTGCAATGGTGCAAGGCGCATCCGGACAAGCTGATCTACGCGCGGCCAGCGAACTCCGGTCCGGGGCGCACTTTCCTGATGGGCTTGCCTTACGTGCTCGGCGACAAGGATCCGCACGATCCGATTCACGGCTGGGACAAGACGTGGGCCTTCCTCAAGCAACTGAACGATTGCATTCCTTACTATCCGGGCGGCACGTCGGCGGTGATGAAGGAGCTCGGTGAGGGCTCGCGCGATATGACCGTGACCGTCACGGGGTGGGACATCAATCCGCGTGCGCTCGGCATCGTTCCGGCGGAATTCCGCGTGCAGGCATTCGACAACATGACGTGGGTGAACGACGCGCACTACATGGTAATTCCTAAAGGCGTGCCGAAGGAAAAGCTCGACGTGCTCTACAAGCTGATGAACTTCATGCTTGAGCCGGCGCAGCAGGCCATGACCTATGACGACGGTTATTTCTATCCCGGTCCGGCGATCAAGGGCGTGAGCATCGAGCAGGCGCCCGCGCACAGCCAGGATGTGCTGAAGAAATATGGGCGCCCGGAGTACGCGAAGCTGCTGGCCGAGCGGCCGCATGTTTTGCCGCTGAATGCCGACGCGATGGTCGCGGCTTTCAAGAAGTGGGACAGTGACATCGGCGCGCAGAAGACCAAGTAGTCGTTGAATGAGTTCGTGCACACGTCCATTCGGTTCGCCGAGGTTCGCGTGCCACGCGCGCAGGAAACCGGCATGCAGCATCGCGCGCATCGAATCGATTTAGCCTTCGCGATTCGAGCGTCACGCGTACCAGGAAACCGCCATGAAGCACCACTTTGAACAGTTGCGGCTCGATTCGGTGAGCCGCAGTTTCACGAATGCGGAAGGCCAGGCGGTCGCGGCGCTGCAAGGGCTCGATCTGAATATCCAGCGTGGCGAGTTCATTGCGTTGCTTGGACCATCGGGTTGCGGCAAAACGACGGCGCTCAATTGCATCGCCGGTTTGCAACCGCTGAGCGGCGGCGGCATCTGGCTCGACGATAAACGCATCGACGTGCTGCCGCCGGAAAAGCGCGGCTTCGGCATGGTGTTCCAGAACTACGCGCTGTTTCCGCATATGAGCGTGCTCGATAACGTCGGTTTCGGATTGAAGATGCGTGGCGTCGCCAGGAGCGAAGCCATGCGCCGTGCGCGTGAAGCATTGCAGCTCGTGCAACTGGTCGGGCATGAACGTAAGCTTCCGGGACAGCTATCGGGCGGTCAACAGCAGCGCGTGGCGATTGCGCGGGCGATCGTGATCGAGCCGCCGCTGATCCTGATGGACGAACCGCTGTCGAATCTCGATACGAAGCTGCGCATCGAAATGCGCGCTGAGATTCGCCGCATCCATAGCCAGCTCGAACGCGCGACGCTCTACGTGACGCACGATCAGGACGAAGCGCTTTCCATGGCTGATCGAATCGTCGTGATGAAAGAAGGGGTGGTGCAGCAGGTCGGCACGCCGAAAGAGGTGTACACGCGGCCGCAAAATTTGCATGTCGCGCGGTTCATGGGCTACCGCAATGTGATTGATTTCGCGCTCGAAGGCACGCAGGGCGATGCGGTTGCGGTGAGCGCGAACGGCGTGCGGTTGATCGGCACGCCGATGGCGGGTTTCAACAGCAAGCGCGTGAGCGTGGCATTGCGCCCGGAAGATATCGAGCGTGCAGCACCTGGCGCGGAAAACGCTTTCGACGCGCTGGTGACAACAGTGGAATACGGCGGCCACGATTCACTGCTGCGAGTGAAGACCGCGTTCGGCGACTTGTGGGCGCGGATCGCGGGCGACTTCGAAGAGGGCGAACGCATCAGCCTGCGCGTGCCGCCGTCACGCACGCTCGTCTATGACGGAGAGGCCGCATGAACACACCCGCGCTGTCGCCGCCACGCGTACGAATTGCGCCGCGCGACGCCAAAGCGTGGCTGGTCGCGCCGGCTTTGATCTTCATCGTCGCGTTGTTCATCTATCCGTTTGCGTATGGCCTGGTGTTGTCGTTCCGGCCGATGAACGGCGGCGGCCTGTGGGCCAACTATCTGACGTTCTTCACCGACACGTCGATGTGGCCGACCATTCTCGTCACGCTCAAGCTGGCGGTGCCCGCGACGCTGATCAACGTCGGCGTGTCGGTTCCCGTGGCGTTCGCGCTGCGGCGCAATTCGCCCTATCAGAAACTCGTCACGACGCTGCTGGTGATTCCCGTCACGCTCGGCACCGTGCTGATCGCCGACGGCATGCTCACGTACTTCGGCCCGAACGGCTGGTTTCCACAGGCGTTGCAAGGTCTGCATCTCTACACCGATGAAGTGCGTCTGACGCATAACTTCTGGGGCGTGCTGATCTCGCTGATCGTGTCGGGTTTTCCGTTTGCGTTTCTGCTGACGCTCTCGTACGTGACCGGCATCGATCCGACGCTCGCGAGTGCTGCCGCCACGCTCGGCGCGAGCCCGTGGCAGCAGTTTCGTCGCATCTATCTGCCGCTACTGATGCCCGGGCTAACAATGGCCGCGTGTTTATCGTTCGTGCAGGCGTTCTCGGTGTTCCCATCCGCGGTGCTGCTGGGCGCGCCAGCCGGCCCGACGCGCGTCATGTCGATTGCCGCCGCCGAAGCCGCATTCGAAAGCTACGATTATTCGCTTGCTTCCGCGATCGCGATGGTGATGGGCTTCGTTCAACTGCTGGTGGTTGCCGCCATGCTCGGCGCGCGCCGCTTCTTCTACAGCGGTCCGGTGACGGGAGGCAAAGGCTGATGGCGAGCGATCACCACGCGGCGCAGCCATCGTGGTCAGCGTCCGCATCGAACGACAACAACGACGGCGCCCAGCAACCCAGCAAGCGCGTCAAGCAGCGCGCCAGCGTGTCGGGCCGCATCTGGCACGTGCTGGTGTGGGGTGCGATGGTGTTCTTTCTTGTCAACGTGGTGTTGCTGATCGCGACCGTCGCGGTGAATTCGGTGGCGACCCGCTGGTTCGGCACCTTGTTGCCGCAAGGCTTTACGCTGCATTGGTACGCGCAGGCGTGGAGCGATTTCCAGTTGGCCAGCGTGTTGTGGGTCACCGTCGAAGTGGTCGGCGCGGTTGTGGTGTTGTCGGTCGTGCTCGGCGTGCCCGCGGCGTATGCGCTCGCCCGCGTGCAGTTTGCCGGCAAGCGCATGGCGATGCTGATTTTCCTGTTGCCCCTGATGGTGCCGCCCGTGACGTACGGCATTCCGATGGCGACCGTGATGTATAAGGTCGGCCTTGCCGGCACGCTGGGCGGCGTGATTCTTGCGAATCTCGTGCCGGCGCTGCCGTTCGTGATCCTCGTGATGACGCCGTTCATCGAACAGATCGATCCCAATCTCGAAGCGGCGGCGCGCATTTTCGGCGCGAACACCTTCCGCTATTTCCGCTACGTGCTGCTGCCCTTGCTGGTGCCCGGCATGCTGGCGGCCGGGCTGCTGGTGCTGGTGCGGACCATCGGCATGTTCGAACTCACTTTCTTTACCGCGGGTCCCGCGACGCAAACGCTGGTGGTCGCCTTGTACTACGCTGTATTTTCAACCGGCGTGCGCGCACCGCAATCGATCGACGCGATGGCGATGATCTACATGGCGATCACGCTGATCTGGGTGCTGATCGCGCTGCAATTCGTCAGCCCGACGCAGATCGTGTCGCGCGTGAAGGAGCAGAAGCGCTAAAGCACTGAGGCACTGAGGCACTGAGGCACTAAAGCACGCCGCGAAGGAAGTCCCCCGCCGCGAAGGAAGTCCCCTTGAGGGATTGAGGGATTGCGGGATTGCGGGGCGGCGAAAGACATCGTGGAGCAGACATTGACGACGAGAAAGAAACCCGAAGAACTGCGCAGCCACCGCTGGTACGGCGTGAACGATCTGCGCTCGTTCGGCCATCGCTCGCGCACCGCGCAAATGGGCTATAGCCGCGAGGAATACGCAGGTAAGCCGGTGATCGCGATCCTCAACACGTGGAGCGAGATCAATGCTTGCCACACGCATTTCAAGCAGCGTGTCGAGGAAGTGAAACGCGGCATCTGGCAGGCGGGCGGCTTTCCGGTCGAACTGCCCGTGCAGACCCTTTCCGAGCCGTTCCAGAAGCCCACCACGATGCTCTATCGCAACTTCCTCGCGATGGAAGCCGAGGAGACGCTGCGCTCGTATCCGGCCGACGGCGTCGTGCTGATGGGCGGTTGCGACAAGACCACGCCCGCTTTGCTGATGGGCGCGATCTCGATGGATCTGCCAGCGATCTTCCTGCCGGCCGGTCCGATGCTGCGCGGCAACTGGAACGGCGTCACGCTCGGTTCCGGTTCGGACGTCTGGAAATACTGGGCCGAGTTGCGCGCGGAGACCATCACGGAAGCCGACTGGCAAGGCATTGAAGGCGGTATCGCGCGCTCGCCGGGACACTGCATGACCATGGGCACCGCATCGACCATGACGAGCGCTGCCGAAGCGCTCGGCTTTACGCTGCCCGGGTTTGCCTCCATTCCCGCAGCGGATTCGCGGCACGCGCAGATGGCGGCGAAAACCGGCATGCGCATCGTCGAGATGGTGTGGGAGGACCTGAAGCCATCCGACCTGATCACCGCCGGTTCGATCGACAACGCCGTGACCACCTGCCTCGCGCTGTCCGGTTCGACCAACGCGATCGTGCACATGATCGCGCTCGCGCGCCGCGCCGGCATCGACCTGACGCTCGATCGCTATGACGAGATCTCGCGCCGCACGCCGGTGCTGGCAAACGTTCGTCCGACCGGCGCGTATCTGATGGAGGACTTTTTCTACGCGGGCGGTTTGCCGGCCATGCTCGCCGAACTGGGTGAACTGATCGACCGCTCGCAGAAAACCGTGAACGGCCGCACGCTCGGCGAGAACCTCGAAGGTGCAACGATTTTCAACGACGAGGTGATCCGCCGCCGCAGCGCGCCGCTCCTGCGCAATAACGGCCTCGCGGTGCTCCGCGGCAATATCGCGCCCGACGGCGCCGTGATCAAACCCGGTGCCGCCGAGCCGCACTTGCTCGTGCACACCGGCCGCGCGGTGGTGTTCAAGGACTACAACGATCTGGCCGCGCGCATCGACGACGAAGCGCTCGACATCGACGAAAACTGCGTCATCGTGCTTCAGCATGCGGGGCCGGTGGGCGCCCCGGGTATGCCCGAGTGGGGGCAACTACCGATCCCGCGGAAGTTGCTGCAAAGGGGCGTGCGCGATATGGTGCGTATATCGGATGCACGGATGAGCGGGACGAGTTACGGTGCGTGCGTGTTGCACGTCGCGCCGGAGTCGTTTATCGGCGGGCCGTTTGCGCTGGTGCAAAGCGGCGATCGAATCGAGTTGGACGTGCCGCGGCGCAAGCTCCACCTGCTCGTATCCGACGAAGAACTGGCGCGCCGCAAGGCCGCCTGGGTCAAGCCCGAGCCACGTTTCACGCGCGGCTATGGCGCCTTGCATCAGGTGCATGTGCTGCAGGCGAATAAAGGCTGCGACTTCGATTTCCTGCAGCGCGGCGGCGCGCAAGCGGATGCGACCGGCGAGCCGGAGATTCACTGAGTTTTCTGAGGGCCGTCGAGAGAGTCGTGAAGCCGCCATAGAGCGGCGACACGTAAGAGAGGGGGAGGCGATGCGGCTGGACCGCATCGCGTGACCTTGCTTGGTACCGAACGCTTAATGCTCCGCGCTTAGTACCCCACGCGATACACACGGCCGGTTTGCGCGCCTTCCACGCTGCGCAGGTAGGCCTGCGCAGCACGTTCGGCGCTCACCGGCTCAAAGCCGCGGAAGTAGGGCCCAAAAGCCTCGAGCGATTCGGTCAGTACCGTCGGGCTCACCACATTGATGCGAATACCGCGTGGCAACTCGATCGCGGCGCCGCGTACGAAACCTTCCAGGGCCAGATTGACGGTGGTGGCATTCGCGCCTTCGCGAATCGGCTCGTCGCCGACAATGCCGCTCGTCAGCGTGAACGAGCCGCCGTCGTTCACGTACCGCTGGGCGCCCAGCACGACGTTGATCTGACCCATCAGCTTGTCGCGCAGGCCGACCCAGAACTGCTCGGCGCTCATTTCCGGCAGCGGGCCGAAATGCAGCTTGCCGGTGGTGGTGACGACGCCGTCGACCTTGCCGATTTCGCCAAAGAGCCGCTCGATGCTGGCCGGGTCGGTGCTGTCGACGCGAAACTGGCCGCGCGTCGCGCCCACTTCGATGACTTCATGGCGCGCTTTCAATGCTGCGCTCACTGCCTGGCCGACCGTACCGGTTGCGCCTATCACGACGATCTTTTTCATCTGCTGCTCCGTTTTGGTATTGGACATGCAGTCGATTGTGTCGGCATTCGGCGGGCGGAAAAAGCCTGTTCGGCTCGCAGGTCCTGCAACCCTGAGTTTCTAATCCGTGACGGAACGCGCACCGTCATTCAAACGGTGCGCATTTTGAAATTGCCTGATTAATCGGTACAAGCGGCGCAATTCAAACGAATACGCGCAGCGCGAATAATTATTTCGCCCGATGTAATTCGATCACGCGAGTGGGCCGCAGGTGATTGAGGGCGTAATGAATGCGGCCCCGTTCGCGACGGGCGCGGATCGAGAGCGGGTCGTCGAACAGGTCCTCGTCTGACTCGGGGCCCTGTGGCTCGACCATGCCTTTGTCGATGACCGTGCAGCCCGGTTCGAGCGCCAGCAGCAGATGATTTCCGCCAACCCGGCTGTCGAAGCCGGCCATGCCGTCGTGCGCCTCGGGCACGCTGTTGATGAGGGTTGCGTTGGTCGTCGTGATCTCGTCGGGCGAGATCGCGCTGTAGCCGGCTATGCGGGCGGCTTCGAGATTTTTGCCGTCGGTGTCGACCGTGCTGTCGTGGGTGCGGTCGTTATGCAGTTCCGCCGTGCGCGGGCCGGTGGCGCCTGGGTTTTTGCTGGCGTCTGCTGGCTTGTTGATATCGCTGTTCATCATGCGTTCTCCATTGAAGAGGACATGGTTGAAGTGCAGCAAAACCCGTTCCGCCTTGCGCAATGTCTTTGTGCGCGTGAGTTGTACTGCGCTTGCGCCGCAGTTGCCTCGCAGTTAGGGGCGCGGGCATTTTCACCTGGCGATTGCGTCCACGATTCCTTTCGTTTTTTTTTAATGGACGACTATTTTCTACAGAGTATGATCTTACTCCGACGAGCGAAGCGCGGTTAAATTGACGACATGCGTCCGGCTGTTTTTACATGGCCTGACAGCGAACAAACGCCGAACAGACACGCGCCACTCAAAACATCTTACGGGGCCGTCAGGGCGGGTGACACATGCACTTTGATGCTGCATTCACACATCGCGGCTATTTGCTGAATTGCGAGCCGGCGCGCGCGTGCGATGGTACTTGGCAACCTTATGTGGTCATCTCCCGCTCGAGCGACGGCGAACTGGTCGCCAACCGTTTTTTTCCGACTGACTTGCATTTTCCTGACGAAGCCACCGCCATCGCGCACGCACGCGACTGGGCTGTGCGCTGGATCGATGCGAGCAGCGTGACCATCTGAAGCGCGTCCGGCCTGCGCGGAGCGGCATACCGGGCAGCCGTGCGGCGCTGCGCGGGGCGCGGCAAAACGCGGTAATCTCTTGGGACAATCACTCTGAACCGTGCCTCGCGCACGGCGCCGTCCTTTTATGCCTAACGTGCCTTCCCAAAACTGGGGTCTCGAACAGATCGTCGCGGACTTGCGTGCGTCGCGTGAAGAATTGCATCGCACGCGGCATCCGCTTGGCATACGCGAGTTGCCGTCGCGCGAAGCGGTGATCAGCATTGTCACCGGCTTGCGCGCGGCGCTGTTTCCGACCCACTACGGCGCCCCCGATCTAACTGACGAAACGGTTGACTACTACGTCGGCCATACGCTCGAAAGCACATTGCGCTTGCTTGCCGAACAGATTCGCCGCGCCTTGCGCTTTCTGCCTGAGTTTGGCGAAACGCCTGATGAGGACCTGAGGGCGCGCGCGTTCAACGTCGCGCGCGAATTCGGCACGCAGTTGCCGGGTATTCGCGCGTTGCTGGTCAGCGATATTCAGGCCGCTTTCACCGGCGACCCGGCCGCGCAGCACATCACGGAGATTCTGCTGTGTTATCCGGGCGTGTGGGCGATGACGCACCATCGTCTGGCGCACGCGCTGCATCTCCTGGGCGTGCCCTTGCTCGCGCGCTTCATCAACGAGATTGCGCACTCGGCGACCGGCATCGACATTCACCCGGGCGCGACCATCGGCCCGAGTTTCTTTATCGACCACGGCACGGGCGTCGTGATCGGCGAGACCGCGATCATTGGCGAGCGGGTGCGCGTCTACCAGGCCGTGACGCTTGGCGCGAAGAGCTTCGCCGCGGATCTTGACGGCACCCTGGTCAAGGGCAACGCGCGCCATCCGATCGTCGAAGACGACGTCGTGATTTATGCCGGCGCGACGATTCTCGGCCGCGTGACGATTGGGCGCGGTTCGGTGATTGGCGGCAATGTATGGCTTACGCATAGCGTGCCGCCGGGCAGCAGCGTATCGCAAGGCAAGATCCGCGAGGGAGAGCGCACGGACGAGGGACGCGGGTGATGAGCCGGCTGGCGCGCGCTCGTGTTCACATGCCCCGTTGCGCGATAGCTGGCGTCGAAGCGACGGTGGCGGAAACGGCGCATTCGTTTCCGCGCCATTCGCACGACCGCTTCGGAGTGGGCGTAATCGTTGCGGGCGGGCATCGCTCGTCGAGTGGTCGCGGCGTGGTTGAAGCGCGGGCGAACGACGCGATCATGGTGAATCCGGGGGAGGTACACGACGGCAGCCCGCTCGACGAGCGTGGCCGTGCATGGCGCATGTTGTATTTCGAGCCGCCGATGCTGGCCGCTGTCGCCGTCGAGTTGAATGGGGTGGCTGCGCGTGAGATCGAACTGACGCAACCGGCGATACACGATCCGTTGCTGAAGGTGCTCTTTGAGCGGTTGTTTGCGATATCGGTGGAAGCGCAAACCGTGCCGGACGATCTGGTGCGGGAGGAGACGATGCTCGCGTTGCTCGGGTATCTGATTCGGACTCACTCGACCACGCAAACACGTTCGCGGTTAGCACCGCCGTTGGGTCCCATTGCGCGAGCGAGGGCTAGGATCGACGACGATCCTTCGTCACCACTGACGCTAACCGATCTCGCTGCTGACGCCGGCATGAGTCGATTCCAGCTGCTACGAGGCTTCGCGCACGAGACGGGGTTACCACCGCACGCCTACAGGATGCAGCGCCGGGTGATACTTGCGAGGCAACGGATTGCGCGTGGCGCGACGTTGGCGGATGCGGCGGCCGCATCGGGGTTTGCCGATCAGAGTCACATGACGCGAGCATTCGCGCGCTTGTTGGGGATTACACCGGCCAACTACGCATCCGCGACGCGCCCATAGTTCGCGACGGGGTTGAGAATTGCTCTTCGGCGCGCGCAGCGCCGCCGGAAGAATGACGGCTTTGTCACTGACGCCGAATGTGCGAGAGCACAGATTCCAGATGCACCACTACCGTTACTGCGCGGGGGACCCGCTTAGCAGGGGATTCGAGCCGCTTTCTTTTGCCTACTTTTCTTTGCGGCAGGCAAAGAAAAGTAGGTGCCGCCCCGCACAGGGGCAACGCTAATAGACCAATAAGAAATCAAGGAGAGGCCAAAAAGTCAGATCAAGGAAAGGCCAACGCCGCAGGCATACGGACGAACAAGCGCCGAGCAGGCAACAAACCGATCAAGGAAAGGCCAACACCGCAGGCACCCAGGCAGCAAGCGCCGCGCAGGCAAAAAAAAATCCAGCGCCTTACCCCATCCTCAAAAACCGCAAAACCGAAACCCCATGCAACCAGACATGCTCGCCGACAAACCACGCGGCGACCCAAGCCGCCCCTACAACGATCAAATCACAGTGCCCACTATTCCAAAGATTCAAAGAATGCCGCCCAGCGACCCAGGGCACGCCTAGCGGATTAGGCCAATCGGCCAACAAATGCATCAACCCACCACAAGCAAACCCAAACGCCGGCGCGGCATAAACCGAATGCCCGAGCCAATGATAAGAAAACGCGAGCAACGCGACCCACGCCACACCCCAATGCGTCAACGTGCGATGCGTAATCCACAGCCTTCGCGCGCGTGACCACCACGCCACCTCCAGCCAGTCCGGCGCGGTACTCCCCGCCACCCCGGCGATAAAACTCAACACCACGCCGATATGAAACGAACCGCCGCCGCCGACGCGCGCGACAACCGCCGCCGCGATAACCCCGGCTGCGAACCCAGTCGCGTGATGTGCTTTGTTGGATGCCATCGAACCTCACGACGCAGCGCGCCGGATAAAAGCTAAGGGGCGGCTATGTTCGCAGATGAGCAGATAAAAAAATAGCCGACACGCGAGATAAAAAATCGCACATCGGCGTGGCCTTCAGTGTGGTCCTCAACAACGCAGCCGCGTAACCCGAAACTCAGGTCGCACAGCGCGCAATATCGACCCGCATTTCCGGTTCCGGCGGGTCGTCCGGTGCACTCGCGGGATGCATCACCTTGATGATCGAGCCGGCGTTGAACGGCGTCAGCGTGACGAAATACGAGTTGTTCGAATCCGACCCGACAGCGATCTCGGTCGCATCGCCTACGCGTGACATCCGCACGCGTGACAGCTTGCCTTCGAGGCAATCGGCGATGTCAGCCGGGGCGTGTTGCGAAGACACGTAGATCATCGGCTGGGACGCATCGCGGGCGGGGCTGCTGGGCGAACCGCAGGCAGCGAGAAAAGCGGTGACGGTAGCAGCAGGGGCAAGCAGAAGAAGTCTTTTCATGGTCCGATCGTCGGCGTCCCCGGTCGTGCACGGGAACTTGGGGCGCGGGCGAAGCGCGACGCGATTGAACGCAACGCCATGCTTCGCGACGAAGCCGCCGTTCAACCGCAACGACGTTACGGCAAGGAAGGCAGTCGTTCCCAGTATACCTACGGCGCGTTTGCGCCGTAACTATTACTACGTCGAAACGTGAGAACGTAAGCCCCATGAAAAAACCCGCGCGTGATCGTGTCACGTGCGGGTTCGGCTGCGGAACGGTACACGGCTCCGCACGTGCCACAAGAAAAACTTAGAAGCGGTGACGCAGGCCGACCGCCGCAGCAACCTGGTTACCGGTCGACGACGGCGCCAGCGTGTTGATCGCCGCCACGTTCGCGCCGAAGTTGCCGAGTTCGCCCGAGGCGTGCTGGTACACGCCTTCCACGTACACGTCGGTCCGCTTGCTCAGCGAGTAATCGCCTTGCAGCGACACCGTGTGCCACTTCGGATCGCCCGAGCCGTTCGAACCCGACATCTTGCCGTCGGTGAACGTGTACGAAGCCGCGAGGCTCAGGGCCGGCGTCAGTGCGTATTTGCCGTTCAACTCGTAGTTGTCCAGATGCAGGTTCGTGCCCGCCACGCCAGGCAGCGTCACGCCGCCGACGTCCACGCCCGTGATGCCGTCCAGTTGCGTATGCGTGTACACGAAGCCGGCCGTTGCCGGGCCGTACGTGTAGTTGATGCCCGCACCGAACGTACGTTGCAGGTTTGCCGCGACAGCCGCGGTGCCATCGCCTTGCGAGACGGCGCCGCTCAGGTTCGAGCTACCCGAGTTGTTCAGTTGCAGGTAAGCGGCGGCCACGCTCAACGGACCGTTGTCGTACGACGCGCCGGCGCTCCATGCGCGGTTGTTCGAGAACTGGCCGGCCGAATTGCTGAAGCCGTACAAGCCACCGAATTTAAGGCCGGCGTAGTTCGCGCTGGTGTACTTCACGGCGTTCTTGATCGAGAACGAGTTGTCCAGATTGTCGTTATCGAACGGGTGAGCAGCGAGGTTATTGCCGAAGCCCGCGCCCGCTTCCGACAGCGGCGCGAGATAATCGACCACGGAATCGTACTGGCGGCCTAGCGTCAGCGCACCGTATTGATCGCTCTTCAGACCGACGAAAGCCTGACGATTGAACATCGCGCTGCTTTCCGAGAACTGGCCGTTGTTCAGATTGAAGCCGTCTTCCAACGTGAAGATGGCGTGCAGGCCGCCACCAAGGTCTTCGCTGCCGCGCAGACCGAAGTAGGTGTTCGACACCGAACCGCTGCCTTGTTGCCAGTTGCTGTGGCCGCTCTGGTTGTTCGAGTAGACGAGGCCGGCGTCCAGCGTGCCGTACAGCGTGACGCTGCTCTGTGCGTGAGCGGTGATGGCGAACGCGCCCATGAGACCGGCTGCGATGAGGGTTTTTTTCATGTTTAGATAACTCCGGGACAGTGCGTAGAGAATCGCATTCCAGTGCTTGCAGCCGATTCCAACGGCTGCCTGACGATCCGCTGCGCAGTGTATTCCTGCTATTAATATCTTTAAGCGCATGCGGCACAACAGTGATTTTTCTAATTCGCAATGACTGTCTTGTAATTGTGTAAGTGCGAGTAAATAAAGAAAAAAATCTTTGTATGCCAGGGTGCCGTAACTATTCGTCAAATGGTGGGTGTTGCTCGGTCGCGACGCTCCCGCTGTGTCATATCCGGTAAGGATTTGAGCGTGTCATTGCGCGAACTTCGATTCATTCCGGTTTTTGCAATGCACTCTTCCAATTCGTGCGGTCTATCTCGACCAATTACGGTTCTACAATTCGCCTCACCCCTTGACCAGGGGTGTCTTTTTCATCTTTTTATACGCGGCTTTCGGGCCGCGTTTTTTTTAGAAATTTTTCTAATGGATTAATAAGTTCCCGTGCGTAACGAAATGCACTATTTCGAGTGACGAGGAGCTTGCCCAGACTTATCCATTCGTCAGGGGGCGGATTCGGCGCGCGCGGGACGGGTAGAATCGCAGGCTTGAGATGTGTTTCCGCCCCGCGAACGTGAGTAAACCCGCAATGACCGATACCCCCCTTCCATCGTCCGACACCACTGCTATCCCCACGACGGAAGGCGCGTCCGAAATCCACGAAGCCCTGCTCGAGCACCTGGAAGAAGTGCAGCCCGAAACCCAGCACGAACCGCGTCTGTGGCGCGACGACGGCTGGACCGCGCGCGTCATCAAGAACGAAGACGATGAAGGCTGGGCTGTCGAAATGATCAAGGACGGCGAAGCGGAACCGGCGCTCGTCGGCCCGTGGACAATGGGCCGCAACAAGAAAGATCCCAAGCCGCTCGACACCTCGGCGTTCAACACGCTGGTGAAAACCGCATCTGAAGTGCTGCGCCGCCACGAGCAGCAACTGCGCGCCCAACTGCATAAAGAAGTACGCGTGGCCAGCGCGGATGGCAATGGCGAACTCGACATCACCCTCGATATCGTCCCTGACGAAGACGAACCGTACGCGCTGCTGACCGCGCTCGACACCTTCGGCGAACAGCTCGCGCAAGTTCAGGTCGCGCCGAACTTCAAGCTGAGCAAGGCGAGCGCTGCTGCATGGGTCGAAAACGAAT
Source organism: Burkholderia sp. GAS332 (assembly GCA_900142905.1). Taxonomy (NCBI): domain Bacteria; kingdom Pseudomonadati; phylum Pseudomonadota; class Betaproteobacteria; order Burkholderiales; family Burkholderiaceae; genus Burkholderia; species Burkholderia sp. GAS332. The sequence continues at coordinate 439,300 of FSRV01000002.1, forward strand.
TCCGCCGTCCGGGCTAGATCGGCGGCGGCACGATCAACAGCGACTGGGTGCCGGTGGACATGGCCGCGCCCGCGGCCGAGTCGACAGGTTTGTACGCGGTCGACGAAATCAACGGCTGGACTGACGTGATGAGCAATTTCCAGCACGTCGGTGATTGGGAAAGTCTGTTGCACGACAAGTTCCAATCGACACTCGATCCGCTCGTGCGGGCCAACTATAAGGATCGCTTCGGCGCGACGGTGGGCTATCTGACGGCGGACCCGGCGGGGATCAAGCTGTAGGGGACGGAAGGGGCAATAGACGCGGCATAGGCCGTTTGGCTGAGGCGCCAGCACGGGGGATTCTCGCGATAATTTGCGGTTTCCCCCACGGCTGGCGTATGAAGTGGATTTCGATTTTGCGGCGAGGTTATATCGACGTGGCAAGCGTCCGATATGGCCTGTCGCACCTGCTCGCCAGCGCTTTCACGCTTGCCATTCCCGCCTCTGCGAAGTTTCCCGCTGCGACGGCGACCGTCCATGTCGAATACACGTCCCATTGCGTGTCGTTCGGGCCCGGGCCCGGTGAGCGGTTGGATTTCGACATGCTCGGCAACGAACGCAAGATTCTCGACCACCGGCTTGTCGCTCGCGCATTCTGCTTTGACAGACATCATTGGTCGCTTGGACTGCCGGCGATCGTCGCGCAGTTGGGCGAGCGGCGTTGCCACTTCACGGGCCATTCGAACTGGCTCGTGATTGAAGACATCACGCATCGCGGCGAGCCGGTCGAATATGAAGTGTTTTTTCGCCTGCGCCGGGCGGGAGCGAGTGCGTTGCGGCTTGTGATCGAGAGCGCCTACGTACGCGACGTCAGCAAGGGAAGGGCGGGTATCCCGCGCAACCGGCGGAGCATTGTGCGGTTTCGCGTGATGGCGGCAAAAATACTGAGGGGCGAGCCGATCCGCGATCCGAATCTCAACCACGCTTAATGGAAGACCGCGCGCCAGAAACAGGTGAGGCCCCACATGGGGGCCTCATAACTTCGCGGGTGCGCTTGATCGGTATGACCCGACGTAACCAGCACGGCTGGATCCTAGTTGACCAGGAGGCAGATAGACGCCCTTGCGGGCCCCGAAAAATCCATCTGCTCCAATTATAACGCGTAAAACGCAGGTCCCCTATCTCCCAATCAGCCATTCCCCGCTGGCTTCGCGGCGCAACCCGCCGCCTCAGCTCCGTTTGCAGAAAATCGCCGTCACGAGCGGCGCCACCCGATGCACGATCGCCGTGCTGCCAGCCTCGGTGAGCGCGTTCTGGATCTTGGATTCGCCGCCGAACACCACAACGCCATAGGCTGAGCGGGCCACCGGTTCGCCGTCACCGACGCGAAACATCGGATCGTCCTTTTCGTAGCCGACCACCGCGAATACGTGAAAGCCGAATGCGGTCAGGTCGGCGCCCTGCGCCGGCGAAAACGCATTGATCGAATTGCTTTCGACACGCGTCGGCTTGGGATCGATCATCTGCTGCTGGGCGAGATCGGCGATGAACTGATGGCCGCTCTCATTACAGAGCAGCGGCGCATCGAGCGCCGCGGCGTAGCTGGTGAGCGGCAGCGCCGCGGCGGCCAACGAAAGGAGGACAGACGAAAAGAGACGTTTCATATACGTGAATGGCGACCTGCGTTCGATGTAGTGAGTTCGCAACGGGCAGCGGCCAGGTGTCGCAACCCGAAAGACGTTGCGCATCGAAGTAATCCGGCGTAACAGACGCAACTGGGTTCGCACTTTAACGTGATTCGGCAAATCTTGCCCTGTACCAGGCAGGTACCGGTAACGGATCGTCCTTAAGAAAACGTTAAGGAAGGAAGCAAGGTTTTACGATCCCGTATATATTTCCGGGTTATGAATTCGCGACCATCAATTCCAATTAACGTTCCGGCCCCCAGAACATGGGATGCGAGGCTTGCCCGCCGCCTGGTCATGCCGCTCGTCAACACTTGGGTCACGCCGAACCATCTGACCACGCTGCGCCTGTTGATCGGGGTCGCCGGCGCGCTGTGCCTCGCCCACGGTGGCTTTGCCTGGACCAACTCGGGCGCCTTTCTGATCGTGCTGTCGAACTTCGTCGACCACACAGATGGTGAACTTGCGCGTATCGGTGGAAAGTCGAGCCGAATCGGTCATTTTTACGATCTCGCGTGTGACGCGCTCGTGACTGTCATGTTGTTCATCGGCATGGGTGTCGGCTCGACGCATGTCGGTTCATTGAAAGTTTCACCCGGCTGGCTGGGCGCTGTGGCGGGCGTGGCGGTCGCGCTGATTTTCTTCTTGCGCATGCGCATCGAGGAGATGGCGGGCAAAGCCGGCACGAAGCAGGCATCGGTCGGCGGTTTCGAAACCGAAGACGTGCTGTACCTGCTCCCCATCGTCACGCTGACGAGCGTTGTCATGCCGTTCGTCGTGGTTGCGTCGATTGGCGCGCCGCTCTTTGCCGCCTGGGTGGTGGTCGATTATTGGCGCGTCACGCGCCGCGCCGCACGCTCGGCGGTTGTTCCCACCGAGGCGTCTGAAACCAGTCAAATGTGGGCCAGTGAATGAGTATGCACGCCGAAGACGACGTGATCGCACCAATCTCAGTTGAACGTTCGCCGGCCTCGTTGTCGGCGATGTCGGCCGCGTCTGCTCCGAATGCCGATCGCGCCGTGGCGGGCCGCACGCGGACGTTCGACACACGGCGTCTCTCCAAAGAATTCGGCGACCAGGGCGCGTTCCTGTATCTGGAGGACTTCCTCGCGCCCGAAGTCACCGCCCAGCTCGTCCAGAGCGCGCGGGGCCTGCTCGACGAAGTGAATCGCAACTATCTGCCCGGTCACAAGCAGGGCGGCAGCGTAAGCCGTCACACAATCGACCGCCTCGCACCGTTCATCGCCGAGCTGTATCGCTCGAAGGAACTGATCGGCTGGCTCGAGCAACTGAGCGGCGACAAGCTGCAAGTGTCGCCCGTGGACGACCCGCATGCCTATGCGCTGTACTACTACACGCGTGCCGGCGATCACATCGGCTGGCACTACGATACTTCGTACTATGACGGCCGCCGCTACACGCTGTTGCTCGGCGTGATCGACGAATCGTCGTGCCGGCTCGATTACGAATTGCATACGCGCAATCCGGACGTGCCGGACCAGCCGGGCTCGGTGCAGATTCCGCCGGGCGGTCTGGTGTTCTTCGACGGCGACAAGCTGCGTCATCGCATTACGCCGGCCGGCGCCAACGAAATGCGCGTGTCGTTGACTTTCGAATACGTCACCGACCCGAACATGCGGCCGTGGCGCCGTTTCATCTCGAACATGAAAGACGCGATCGCGTATTTCGGTTTCCGCCAGGTGTTCCGTCAGATGACGAAGCGCGGAAAGGACGATGCATGACTCGCGCGGCCCTGATTCTGCTGTCGATCGGGACGGCGCTTTTTGTCGGCCTGCTCGCATGGCAGGGGTTCGGCTCCGTTGCCTCGGCGCTGGCCGCGGCAGGCTGGGGGCTCGTGCTCGTCGCGGCGTTCCACCTCGTGCCGCTGGTGCTCGACGCCGGCGCGATCTCGGCGCTGTTCCAGCGCCGGCACGACGGCGTGCATCACGACGTCACGCTGCGCGATGCGTTGTTCGCGCGCTGGGTCGGCGAATCGGTGAATAGCCTGTTGCCGGCCGGCCAGATCGGCGGCCCCGTGGTGATGGTGCGGCAACTGTCCCAGCGCGGCATGCGCATGCGCGACGCGGCCGCCGCCATTACCGTCAGCACCACGGCGCAGGCGCTCGCACAAATCGTCTTCGCGCTGCTCGGGCTGCTGCTGTTCGGCGCTTACGCCGCGCACGGCGCGTTTCACGATCTGCGAACCGCCACGCTCATTGCCACCGGCGTGCTGGCCGCGCTGATCGTAGGCTTCTATTACGCGCAGCGGCGCGGCCTGTTCGGCCGTCTGCTCGGTGTGGTCTCGAAGGTGTTCGGCCAGCGCGACTGGTCGTCGCTGCTGACGCGCGCCGAAGCCGTCGACGCCGCCGTGCAGGCGATGTACCGCGAGCGTGGCCGCGTCGCGGCGAGCTTTGCCCTGAGTCTAGTGGGCTGGATCGTCGGCACGGTCGAGGTGTGGCTCGCGCTGCGCTTTCTCGGCCATCCGGTCGACTGGGTCGATGCACTCCTGCTCGAAAGTCTCGGGCAGGCGATTCGTGGCGCGGCGTTCATGATCCCGGGCTCGCTCGGCGTGCAGGAAGGCGGTTATCTACTGCTCGCGCCGCTCGTGGGCTTGCCGCCGGATGCGGCGCTGGCGTTGTCGCTCGCCAAGCGCGCACGTGAAATCCTGCTGGGCCTGCCGGGTCTGCTGGTTTTGCACTTCAGCGAACGAAGCTGGCAACGGCGGCGCGCTACGGCGCGCGTGCCGGTTGCCGATTAATCTCCGTATTTTTTCAAAGGACCGCGCATGCGTGCCATCATCCTCGCAGCGGGCCTCGGCCTGCGTCTCCAGCAACCGCCGCAGGCACAGTTCCCGAAGTGCCTGCTGCAGTTCGACGGCATGAGCCTGCTCGAACGGCATCTGCAGATGCTTGAAACCGCCGGCGTGACCGACGTCGTGCTGGCGCTCGGTTTTCAGCCGGAATCGGTGCAGGCGGAACTGGCGCGGATCAACTGGCCGCATCAGGTGGAAACCGTGCTGAACCCGCGTTACGACCTGGGCAGCGTGCTGACGGTGCACACGGTGGCCGAGGCGCTGACGCGCGGCGGGGACGTGCTGCTGATGGACGCCGACGTGCTTTACGACGAGCGCATTCTGAGCGCGCTGGTGGCGGGCGAGACGGTCAACCGTCTGTTGATCGACCGTGATTTCGAAGCCGGTGACGAGCCCGTCAAGCTATGCCTGAAAGACGGTGTACCGGTCGAATTGCGCAAGCAGCTCGCCGTCAATCTCGAGTACGACACCATTGGCGAATCGGTGGGCTTCTTCCGCTTCCGCCAGGAAACCGCGCAACGTTTCACGGAGATCGTCGCGGGCTACGTGGATAGCGGCCGGGCCAACATGCCGCACGAAGAAGCGGTGCGCGACCTGTTGCTGGAGCGCAGCCAGGTGTTCGACACGGCCGACGTGACCGGCTCGCCGTGGATCGAGATCGACTTCCCGAACGACGTCGCGCGTGCAAGCACCGAGATTCTGCCGCAGCTGCAACCGCTGGTCAGTGCATCGCGTTAAGTCTCGCCGCTGAATTGCTGCCGTATTGCATGGTGAGCCGGCTGGTTGCCGGCTCACTATCGCGTCGCTTTTTCTCTTCGCTTTTTCTCCTTTTTCACGCCTGTTTCTCGTCGCCGGTACTGCCTCGTTGCGCGCGCAACGATTGGGCGCCGGATAGCCGCGCGTCACGATCGCGGGTACGAAAAGGCTTCGCTCAGCAACATCTGTTGTCGTTGCGGTGCCATAATTAACGCTTTACACCGGCGGCCTTGCAACCCGTCGTCATGCCAATGCCTCTCGCTTTAGGCGCTTTCATCGTTCCGCTGATCGTCGCGTGTGCGATGTTCATGGAAAATGTGGACGGCACGGTCATCGTGACGTCGCTGCCTGTTCTGGCGCGCGATCTCGGCCAGGACCCCATTACCCTTAAGCTCGCCGTGACGGCTTACGTCATTGGCCTCGGCGTCTTCATTCCCATTTGCGGCTGGGTTGCCGACCGCTTCGGTTCGCGCACGGTGTTTCGCACGGCCATCGGCATTTTCATGGCCGGCTCGCTGATGTGCGCGGCGTCCACGTCGCTCGGCACCTTCGTGGTTGCACGCTTCGTGCAAGGCATCGGCGGCGCGATGATGGTGCCGGTGGGACGCATCATCATTTTTCGCTCGTTGCCTAAGTCCGACTTCATTCGCGCGGTCAATTATCTGACCGTCCCCGCGCTGCTCGGGCCGGTAGTGGGACCACCGCTCGGTGGCTTCATCACGACGTATCTGCACTGGCGCCTGATCTTCTTCATCAACATTCCAATCGGCCTGCTGGGCATCTGGCTTGCGAACAAGCACATCGCCAACGTGCGCGAAGCGCATCCTGGCCGGCTCGACTGGACCGGCTTCATATTGTCGGCGAGCGGGGCGTCGCTGTTCATGCTGGGGCTCTCGCTCGTAGGTGGTGAGTTGGTGTCGAACACGGTGTCGGTCAGCATGTGCGTGATCGGCGTGGCGCTGCTGGTGATTTACGTGCTGTACGCAAACCGTGTCGAATTGCCGGTGCTGGATCTTCGGCTATTGCGCATTCCGAGTTTTCACGCGAGCGTGGTGGGCGGCTCGCTGTTTCGCATCGGCCTGGGCGCAGTGCCGTTCCTGTTGCCGCTCGCGTTGCAGGAAGGACTGGGCATGACCGCGTTCAAGTCGGGGTCGATCACCTGCGCGTCCGCGTTCGGCTCGATCTTCATGAAGGCGGCCGCGTCGCGCATTCTCGGCCGATTCGGTTTCCGCAACGTGCTCATGTTTAACGCCGTTTGCGCGGGCCTGTCCATTGCCATCTACGGTCTGTTCTTTCCTGGCACGCCGCATTGGCTGATCTGGTGTGTGGTGCTGTTCGGCGGTTTCTTCCCGTCGTTGCAGTTCACTTCGTTGAATACCTTGGCGTATGCGGATATTCCGAGCCGCGACATTGGCCGCGCGACGAGTGTCGCGAGTGTGATCCAGCAGATTTCGTTGGGGCTCGGCGTGACGATCGCCGGCATCGTGCTGCAAATCTCGCATAACGTGCAGGGTCATTCGACCATCGTGTTCTCCGACTTCTGGCCGGCGTTTCTGGCGGTCGGCCTGTTCTCGTTCCTGTCGATTCCGGTGACCGCGCGCTTGCCGCAAGGCGCCGGCGATGAAATCGCGCGCGGCAGCAGAGGGTCCGCCTGAGTGTGCAACGCGTGCTGCGCTGCACTTCACCGCGTGGCGCGGCGCGCTTGCCGTGTTCGATGCTGATTTGAACACCCGCGACGCGCGACAGTTAGCGTCATTAAGGGGCGTTTTTTGTGTACCGCAGCATGCACCAACGGTGTGCGGCGGCTTCGCAAATGGCGGACCCGCATGTTATAAGCCCAAGACAGCTTTCGTTTTCGTCAGATAAAAGCGTTGTCTTGGAGGATATCGAATGAAGTTGTTTCACAACGTCAAAGGGTCCGCTAGCGGGCTTGCGTTCGTCGCGCTCGTCTCTGTTTCAAGCGGTTTTCTCGAAGCCACGCCGGCCTTTGCCAAAGCGCCCGAACAAGCGCAGCCGGCGATTCTCACGGCTTCCGCCATTGCGGTCGCCGACAAGTACAGCGCCGACGCTGCTGAACAGATCTTCAAGGAAGGCGGCAACGCCGTCGACGCGGCAGTCGCGATTGCCTTCACGCTTGCCGTGACGTATCCGGAGGCGGGCAACATCGGCGGTGGTGGTTTTATGACGCTGTATGTCGACGGCAAGCCGTACTTCCTCGACTATCGCGAGCGTGCACCCCTGGCCGCGACGAAGAACATGTATCTCGACGACAAGGGCGAGGTCATCAAGGACATGAGCATGTTCGGCTATCGCGCGGTGGGCGTGCCGGGCACCGTCGACGGCATGTGGCAAGCGCAGCGCCGCTTCGGCAAGCTCAAATGGAAGCAGGTGCTCGCGCCGGCCATTCATTACGCGCGCGATGGCTTCGAGGTCAGCGAGCAATTGCAGCAACGCCGCGACGACGCCGCGAAAGACTTTGCCGGCAAGACCAACTTCGACACCTACTTCGGCAACCTGAAGCAGGGCGTCAACTTCAAGCAACCGGATCTCGCCGCCGTGCTGCAGCGCATTTCGGATCAAGGCGCGAAAGACTTCTACTCGGGCAAGACGGCCGATCTGATCGCGGCGTCCATGCGCGGCCACGGCCTGATTACGAAGGCCGACCTGCAGCAGTACAAAGCCGTGTGGCGTCAGCCGATCCAGGCGGACTGGAATGGCTATCGCGTGATTACCGCGCCGCCTCCGAGTTCGGGTGGTATCGGTCTCGTGCAGTTGCTGAAGATGAAGGCCGACATCGCACCCGACTTCAAGGACGTCACGCTTAATTCCGCGCAGTACGTGCACCTGATCGCGGAAATCGAGAAGCGCGTGTTCGCCGATCGTGCGCAGTATCTCGGCGACCCGGACTTCTACAAGGTGCCGGTCGCACAACTGATCGACGACGGGTATCTCGCGAAGCGTGCCGCCGAGGTGAACCCGAATACGCCGTCGGATACCAAGAGCGTGCAACCGGGTTTGGGCACGTCGATGCCGGAGAAAGCGGAAACCACGCACTTCTCGGTAATCGACAAGTGGGGTAACGCGGTGTCGAACACGTACACCATCAACGGCTACTTCGGCTCGGGCGTGGTGGCGGATCGCACGGGCATCGTGCTGAACGACGAGATGGACGACTTCTCCGCGAAGCCGGGCGTTGCGAACCAGTTTGGCGTGGTGGGTGCCGACGCGAATTCGATTGAGCCGAAGAAGCGCCCGTTGTCGTCGATGACCCCGACGATTCTGACCAAGGACGGCAAGGTGTCGCTCGTGATCGGCACGCCGGGTGGCTCGCGCATCTTCACGTCGATCTTCCAGGTGATCAACAACGTTTACGATTTCAACATGCCGTTGCAGGCGGCCGTGGGCGCGATGCGCTTCCATCACCAGTTGTTGCCGCCGAACACGATCTTCTGGGAGCCGTACATGCCGATCGAGGGCGAGCTCGCCAAGCAGATCGAAGCCAAGGGCTACGTGCTGAAGGGACAGGATTTCAGCGGCGACATCCAGGCGATCAAGGTCAATGGCGATACGCCGGAAGCCGCAGCCGATCCGCGCGGCCGTGGTGTGACGCGGGTGATTCAGTGAGCGTTTGACTGGAATCGTTCAGGTGCCTCTGGGCGGCGCATCTTTGCAGATGCGCTGCAGGCAGAAGAAAGGCCTCGCACTCAATTGAGTGCGAGGCCTTTTTTTCTGCGAGATTAATGGCGCGTGAGGCACGGAGCGAAAGGCACGGAGCGCGAAACTTCGTTGAGTCGCTATACACCCGCTCAGATCAGCTTGTCTGCTCTACCGGCGTCAAGGTCAATTCGAGCCGTTGTGCGCCACGCAACACGGTCACGTTCACCGGTTTGTCGATACGCGACGCATCAAGCGTGCGTTGCAGGCCATCGACGTCCTGCACGGCAAGCGCGTCGATCGCGACGATCGTGTCATCGGTTCGCAGGCCGCCTAGCGCGGCCGGACTGCCTTTGACGATTTCCATGACGTGCACGCCGCTCTCCGAACTCAACGCGAAATAGCGCTGCACGCGGCGCGACAGCGGCCTCGTGGTACCGGCCACGCCGATATACGCGCGCCGCACACGGCCGTGCGTGAAGATCTGCATGATGACCCACTTGGCCGTATCGATCGCGGTGGCGAAGCAGATCGCCTGCGCGCCGGGAATGATCGCGGTGTTCACGCCGATCACCTGACCGGCCGAATTGATCAGCGGTCCGCCCGAATTGCCGGGATTGAGCGCGGCATCCGTCTGGATCACGTCGTAGATCATGCGGCCCGAATTCGAACGCAGCGAGCGGCCGAGTGCCGAGACCACGCCGGTTGTCACGGTTTGGGCGAGGCCGAGCGGATTGCCGACCGCGATCGCGATCTGGCCGACCCGCAGCGTCGACGATTCGCCGAGTTCGACGTGCGGCAACGGTTCCGGCGAGCCGATACGCAGCACGGCCAGATCGCTGCCGGGGTCGTCGCCGACCAGATCGGCGTCGAATTTCGCGCCGTCGCCGAGGGTCACCTTGATGTGCGTGGCGCCGTGCACGACGTGGCTGTTGGTGAGCAAATAGCCGTCGGGCGTGAACAGAAAGCCCGAGCCGGTGCCGCCGCGCGGGCCGCGGTTATCACGCCCGGAAGGGCGGCCGGGCAACCGGTGTTCGACGGAAATGAAGGCGACCGCCTGCTGAACGCGTTCCAGCGCGCCGATCACGGTGCGGGAATAGGCGTCGAGCAGGGCGTCGTCGGATAGGGGACTGAGGGTGTTGGGCCCGGGGGCGTCGGATGCGGCGCGCGACAGGTCATCAATGAAGCGTGGACGGCTTCCCATGGCGATGCTCCGGATAAACGGAAATCCAGATGCGGGGCGGCGGGAGCGTTTTCAAGTGTGGGCGGGGTGGGGTGCGCGAGGCCGGCTGTGAGACACTTTCTTGCGTCAGGCCACGCCAATATCGGCAACGCCCCGGCTTACGCCATGTAAGCCCGCCAGGCGCCACCCTAGCAAGGAGACAGCCGCCATGAACTCGCCCGCCAAGTCCGCCGCAGCCATAGCCGCAGCCTCTGCCTCTGCCTCTGCCACGTCGAGCGCGCAGACCGACCCGGCAGAACCGGCCGAGCCGCGCATCGAGTCCCTCAGTGCCATCACACTTGCCACCTGCGATATGCCGCGCGCCGTGCTGTTTTACGAAGCGCTGGGTTTTCCGATCAAATTCGGTGGTTCGCAGGAAGCGTTTACGTCGTTTGCATTCGGTGGTTCGTATCTGAACCTGATCGTCGATACGCGCGCACCGGTCAACTGGTGGGGCCGCGTGATCATTTATGTCTCGGATGTCGACGCGCTCTACCGGAAGGCGCTGGCGGCGGGTTTGAAGCCGTCGCTCCAGCCGTCCGACGCGTCGTGGGGCGAGCGCTATTTCCACATCACCGATCCTGACGGCCACGAACTCAGCTTCGCGAGGCCATTGCGTTAGCGCGAGGCGGCCGCGCTAAACTCGCTATCATGGATAGCCATAAGGCGCGGGCCGCTGGCGAGCGCCCTTTGTCCCACGGCGCGGCTGCCGCGCTAGTAACACGGCTGACACTTCACGCTTCGATAATCGAACGCGTTCGCGACGCGCATGCGCCGCGTGCCTAACCATTCCCGTTGCCAGGAGAGTCGCAATGAAAGAGCTGGATCCGAGACCCGACGCCGAAGTCATGGCAGAACGGCAACGCCGTTTCGAGGAAGACCTCATCGATGCGTACGACGAGGAGCTCGAAATGGAGGTCGACGACCGCATCATCGACGGCGCGGACGGCTTCACACCCGAGCATCGCGAAGCGCGCAAGGTGTACTTCCGTGAGCTGTTCCGGTTGCAGGGCGAGCTGGTCAAACTGCAGGACTGGATCGTGCAGACCGGCCATCGGCTGGTGGTGATTTTCGAAGGACGCGACGCGGCCGGCAAGGGCGGCGCGATCAAACGCATTACGCAGCGGCTCAATCCGCGCGTGTGCCGCGTGGCAGCGTTGCCGGCGCCGAACAACCGTGAACGCACACAATGGTATTTCCAGCGTTACGTGTCGCATCTGCCGGCCGGCGGCGAAATGGTGCTGTTCGACCGCAGTTGGTACAACCGCGCGGGCGTCGAACGCGTGATGAATTTTTGCAGCGACGACGAGTACGAAGAATTTTTCCGCTCGGTGCCGGAATTCGAAAAAATGCTGGCGCGAAGCGGCGTGCAGATTCTCAAATACTGGTTTTCGATCACCGACGAAGAACAGGAAATCCGCTTTCAGAACCGCATTCACGATCCGTTGAAGCAGTGGAAGCTGAGTCCGATGGATCTGGAGAGCCGGCGCCGCTGGGAAGCCTATACGCAGGCGAAAGAGGTCATGCTGCAGCGCTCGCACATTCCCGAGGCGCCGTGGTGGGTTGTGCAGGCGGTCGACAAGAAGCGCGCGCGTCTGAACTGCATTCACCATCTGCTGAGCCAGGTGCCGTATCACGAGATCGAGCATTCGCGTGTCGAGTTGCCGGCGCGCGTCTATCACGACGAATACAGCCGCCAGCCGGTGCCGCCGTCGATGATCGTGCCTGAGGTGTATTGATCGGGTTTCGGCTCGGTGGAATGCAAAAAGCGCGGCGAAGCCGCGCTTTTTTTACCTTCGCTGCGCCGGACTTGCGCCCGGCACCCGCGGTTTAAGCCGTTTCAGAACACCATCCGGAACACCCAGTACAAGCTCCCGGCCAGCGCGATTGAAACCGGTAGCGTCAGCACCCAGGCGAGGATCAGGCTGCGCACGGTGCTCCATTGCAAGCCGGAACCGTTGGCCGCCATGGTGCCGGCCACGCCTGACGCGAGCACGTGCGTCGTCGAGACCGGCAAGCCGTACATGTCGGCCGCGCCGATTGTCAGCATCGCCACTACTTCAGCCGATGCACCTTGCCCATAGGTCAGATGCTGCTTGCCGATTTTCTCGCCGACCGTGACGACGATGCGCTTCCAGCCGACCATCGTGCCAAGACCCAGGGCGATGGCCACCGCGACCTTGACCCACGTCGGGATGAACTTGGTGGCGTGATCGGTTTGGGCCCTGAAGTTGTCGATGGCCTTGGCGTCTTCCGGCGAGAAGGCCGGCTGTTTGCTCTTCTCCATCAGGCGAATGGCTTCTGATGTCACATACATATTGTTGCGCACGTTATCGACAATATTTTGCGGCACGTTGGCCATCGATCCCGACGCGCTGACCTGTTTGCCGATCGTATCGGTCAGTTGCTGCAAGGCCGGCAAGGTGGCGGGCGTCAATTGGCGTGTGCGCACGTACGCTTCGACATCGGCGCGTGGATTGGCGGACGGCGCCGCGCCTTGGGTGTACCTGGCGAACGTCGCCGAGGCCTGTTGCGCTACCGCGAGGAAGGTCTGCGTTTCCTCCGGTGTGACCGCTTTATTCAGCGCGTACGCCGTCGGCACCGTACCGATCAGGATCAGCATGATGAGGCCCATGCCTTTCTGCCCGTCATTCGAACCGTGCGCGAATGAAACGCCCGTACAGGTCAGAATCAGCAGGCTGCGAATCCAGAACGGCGGCGGTTTCTTGCCCTTGGGCTCGGCATACAGCGCGGGAACCCGCACCACGGCCTTCAGGATCAGCAGCAACAAACCGGAGAGGAGAAAGCCGACTATCGGCGAAAACAGTAACGACTTGCCTACGCCGAGCGCCTGATTCCAATCCACGCCGCTCGTGCCGTTTGCGCCGTGCATCAACTGATTCATCAGACCTACGCCGATGATCGAACCAATCAGCGTATGCGAGCTCGACGACGGCAGGCCGAAATACCAGGTGCCCAGATTCCAGATGATCGCGGCGATCAGCAGCGCGAAGACCATCGCGAAGCCGGCGCTGCTACCCACCTGCAGAATCAGTTCGACGGGTAGCAACTGCAGAACGCCGAACGCCACCGCGCCAGTTGAAGTCAGCACACCGAGGAAATTCCATCCGCCTGACCAGAGTACTGCAATGTTCGGCGCGAGCGAATGCGTGTAGATCACGGTGGCGACCGCGTTGGCCGTGTCATGAAAGCCGTTGACGAATTCGAAGCCGAGCGCGATCACGAGCGCAATGCCGAGCAGCAGGTAGGGTAAAAACGAGGTTTCGCGAACCGGTTGCAAATCGGTTGCCAGATGCATGGCGCAATAGGCCGCACCGATCGCAATCACGGCGAAGAAAATGATGAGGCCAATACTGCGCCCCTTGCCGCTTGCAGCGTCCGGTTGCGGGTACGAAAGTTCCGGCATGGCGTAAGCCTCTATGAAGGTCGCGGGACGTCCGATCCTGCGTGGCCTGTGTGTCGTAATGATGACAATGGCGTGACGGTTATGCGGGACGGGTGTTGCGGGGAGGCGCGCGGAGATTGGCCGTGCGCCCGCTGCCAGTGTGTGCGTGGCGGGTCCTGATGATCAGCGGTCCGAAATGAACGCTACGTACATAACCTGGCCGCGCCTATGGGCAGTTGATAGGCCGCCCACGGGTGCGTTCAGGTTCGCGGGACGGCGGTAGCCGTCACCTCCTGCAAAGAATCGCGGCACATGCAAGGCGCATGTCCGGCGCACCGTCCCATGCATTTTATGCACAGCGGCTACGGATAACCAGCGGATATCCACCCGGACCTTTTTTTGCTACTGTGCCTGAGGGCCCTTTTGAAGGACGTCTGATGAAGCGGGAGAGCCGGAAAATCGACAAACAGGCTGCGGATACTCAACCGGCCGGCGCCGGGCTCTCGGCGGAGGCGGCCTTCGCGTCCTATGCGGCACCTCTCGTCGATCACGCGATCGAATGCGCCGATGCGGTGCGCGACGACGCGTCGCCCGAATCGCTGCACAGACTGCGCGTGTCGCTGCGGCGGCTGCGCTCGCTGTGGTGGGCGTTCGAACCCTTGCTGGACAAAGGCGAGAATACGCGCCAACGGGCGCTGTATAAATATCTGGCGACGGCAGCCGGCAAGACGCGCGATTGGGACATTCTGATCGAACTGATTGCGCAGAACGAGAGCATTGCACGCAAGATGACGCCCACACTCCTGGAGGCGCGCGGCGGCGCGTTGGCGGCGAGCCGTGAAACGCTTTCGAACGCGGACGTCAAACACCTGCTGCAAGACGCCCTGACCAGCGCCAACCAGGAATTGAACACGGCTCATGAGCGCGTGCCGCTGCAAAAATTCGCGGATAAGCGCGTGGCCGTTTCCGAGCGTTCACTGAAAAAGCGGATGAAACGCGCGTCTCACGCGAAGCGTGCCAACTACACCGCATTTCATGACGTCAGGAAGGCGGGAAAAAAATTGCGCTACCTGCTCGAGTTTTTCGAACCGGTTCTGAGCGGCAGCCACAAACGTATCATGAAGCGTTTGATACAGATTCAAAAGCGTTTCGGCACGCTGAACGACATTGTCGCGAGCGAGATGCTGCTGCGCGACAATATGGGTTTGCTGGCCGGATCCGGCGACGCCGAAGCAGCGCTTCATTGGCTCAGGAAGGCGCGCAAACGCCGGATGCGCGCGGCGGCGGGACTGCTGCGCAAATTGTGATGCAGCTTGGGTGCCGGCTGCACGTTTGAGCGAACCGGCTTGAATCACCCCATGGGTTGTGCGTCCAGACCCGGCCGGTCGGGCGGACCCTTTGCGAAGGAGACGATGCGCACGTGGCACATCAAACGCTTTCGCTGCGTCGACGATTGCGATTCATCGTGCGTGCCGGTGGAACCGGCGCGGGGCGTTACGTGGGTAACCACCCGTTTTTCGCCGGCGTGGCCGGGACCCTAGTGGCGGTCGCGATGGCCGGCTTGACGCTGCTGACGCTGGGCAGCGGCCGTGCTGACGCGCTCGACCATGCGCGCGAAACGGCACAAAACCTTGTCTCGATCATTTCCTCCGATCTCGAACGAAACGTCGAGATCTACGATTTGTCGCTGGAGGCCATGGTGGACGGGGCACGGGATCCTGGCACATGGACCCTGACGGGGAACTTGCGGCAAGCCGTGCTATTCGATCGCGCAACCACCGCGGCCTACCTGGGCGGCGCCTATGTGATCGGTCCGGACGGTCGAGTGATCGCTTCGCAGAACGGCGAGGTCAATGCAGCGGTCAGCCTGGCCGACCGCGACTACTTTCTGGTGCATCAACGCAGTCCGGCCGTCGGGCTCTATTTCTCCCACCCGTACCGCTCGCGGCTGCGTGACGGGAAGTTCTCGATCGGTCTCACACGGCGCATCAACGAAGCCGATGGCACGTTTGGCGGTGTCGCCCTGCTTGCGATTCGTATCGAATATTTCCAGCGTCTGCTGGATCGGATCAACACGGGCGAACTGGGCTCCGTGTTCATCGTGATGGACGACGGCACCTTGCTCGCACGCAAGCCGTTTTCCTCGCGTGATATCGGCTCGAGCATCGCGAAGTCGCCGACCTTCCAGGTGATGGCCGCGCACAACTCCGGCTCGTATGTCGCGCAGTCGGCGGTGGACGGCGTGCGCCGGATGTTCACCTATGCACGCGTGCCGGGCACGCCGCTGATTGCGGTGGTTGCACCGTCCGTGGATGAAGTGCTCGCGCCGTGGCGGCGACGCAGCAGGATTGCCGGCGTGCTAACGCTCGCTTTCGGCGCGGTATTCGTGATGGTCTCGTGGCTGCTGGCTTTCGTCTTGCGCGACAAGTTGCGTGCGCAAGCCGCGCTGGTGCGTCTGGCCGCGACGGACCCGCTTACCGGGCTTAGCAATCGCCGCGTGCTCGACACCCGGCTCGACGAAGAATGGCGGCGTGCGCGGCGCTCGGGGCAATCGCTGTCGGCGTTGTTCATCGATATCGATCATTTCAAGCAATTCAACGACGTCTACGGCCACGCGAGCGGCGACGAGGCGTTGACCGCCGTGGCCGAATGCATCTCGGCGACCGTGCTGCGCCCGCTCGATCTGGTGGCGCGATACGGCGGCGAGGAATTTGCCGTGATCTTGCCGGACACCGCGGCGGAGGGCGCGCTCTACCTCGCGGAGAAGATTCGCCGCAAGGTGCAGAACCTGCGCGTCGTGCATGGCGATGGCGACGCGATCGCGGTCACGGTGAGCATTGGCTGCGCGACCTGCGTGCCGGCGGAAGGCGCGAACGCGCTCGACCTGCTGGCCGCTGCCGACCGGCAGTTATATGCCGCCAAGGCGGCAGGGCGCAACCGGGTTAATTCGACGACGTGGGCGGGGCAATCGATGGCGCAGGATTCGTCGCCATGACGGGTGGCGTGTGACGGCGACGCCTTGCATGTGACGACATTCCGGCGCCAGGCCGGGTGATCACTCAGGGGCAAGCCCCGGCGCTTTAGCTGCGCCGAGGGGCGAAGCCGCGCAGCGTCACTGCGCCGCGTGCTTCGCCGTAGGGCTTCGGCGTGCGCTTGCCGGTGGTCAATTCGTCTATCAGCGCTAGCGGTTCGACGGGAAACCCGCGCTTTTGCCAGGCGTCGAGGCCGCCCCTCAATGCGCGAATCCGCGTGTAGCCGTTCAGGCGCATGCGTTGCGTGATCTCGACGGCGGTCGCGCTGTCCGGGCAAATGCAGTAAATCACCATGTCATAGGCGAGCAGTGCGCCGTCGATCTGTTCAGGCGAGTGCGGGTCGAGCGTCAGCACGCCGGGAAGGGGACACAGCGGTCCATCCGCCGATGCGGGTGGGCGGGCATCCAGGACCTTCGGGGGCGTGACGCGGGGCCATCTGCCGGGTCTCGCTTGCGACGCAGCAGCGGAG
The DNA here is from genome assembly GCA_900142905.1 of Burkholderia sp. GAS332. Taxonomy (NCBI): domain Bacteria; kingdom Pseudomonadati; phylum Pseudomonadota; class Betaproteobacteria; order Burkholderiales; family Burkholderiaceae; genus Burkholderia; species Burkholderia sp. GAS332. The sequence goes on from FSRV01000002.1 coordinate 456,317, forward strand.
GCGGCGTCCGCGAAACGGCGTCGTTCGCGGCGTCGCTGCAGCAGGCGGTACGCCAGATAGGCCAACGCCGCGGCCAGCAGGACGTCGATCACGGTGCCGCCGCGTGCTTTGACGAAGGCGAGCAGCATATGCAACTCCTTTTCCGCCGCGGCGCCGCCGAGCAGCCAGAAGGTGGCCCACGCCAGCGCGCCGGCGAGATCCCACGCAGCATAGATGCGGGCATCCACGGCCGTTGTGCCCATGAGCGGCGGGGTGATGAGTCCCAGTCCGGGGACGAACTTCGAGATCGACACGAGCGCCACGCCGAAGCGCTCGAATAGCAAGCGAGCCTTGTGGACCCTGGAATCGACCGCCGGGGAGACCCGGCCCAACATCGCGATCAGTTTGCGGCCGTAGATGCGCCCGGCGGTGAACCATGCTCCGTCGCCGATGAGCGCGGCGAGCACGGCGGCGAACAGGATCGGCCAGAACGACAGCGTGCCGGCGGCAATCGCCGAGCCCGCGAAGAGGAGCATGGGGACGGCGGGGATCGGCAGGCCGAGGCGGGTCAACAGCACGTTGACGAATACGACTGTGCTGCCCCAGGTTGAAACCGCCGACGACGGAAACTCGACCAATTGCGGGACTCCTGTTATTGCGGTTGCGCCGCGCTGCGGGGGGAGCGGGTTTTGTTGGGACGCAAAGTGTGTTCCTGGGGCGTTGGTCTGTTCATGCGATGGATTCGTTGGGGCGTGTCTCGCGCGGCTTGCTATGTCGATCAGGATACCCGATGGGCAAGAGTGCGGCGGCCGCCGTTCCTACTCGACCGCTAGCCGGATTCGCGCCAGTGTTTCGTGACACTGACGGTACATCGTGACCCATTCGCAGGCGCTTTCCCTGCAATTTCGTTCAAGACCGCGCACGTGTGCCGCGCCTAATCTGGCTGCTCGTTCAAAGTAACAGGACTGCAGCATGAATTCACGATATGTCGGCTATGTGTTTTGCGCGTTGGCCATGATCGGCGTTGGCAGCACGGTTGTCGTCAGCAAATCGATCGCGAGCGGATTGCCGCCGTTCAGCGCGACCGCATTGCGTTTTGCCATCGCGTTCCCCCTGTTCGTGCTGGTGATGCGCTGGCGCGGCGTGCGCTGGCCCCGTCTCGACCGACACGATACGTGGCTCGTGATTGCCCAGGCGGGGGCGGGCAGCGTCGGTTATACGGTGTTGCTGATTAGCGGCATGAAGCTCGCATCGGCCGCCGATGCCGGTGTGATCGCGGGCACCCTGCCGGCTGTGTCAGCCGTGGTGGCGATGCTCGCGCTGGGTGAGCGCCCCGCGCCGGCCTTGATCGGCGCGATTGTCCTTGCCACGCTCGGCGTGCTGGTGTGTACCGTGCGTATCGACGATTTCACCGCGCCGCATGCGGCCAGTTCGCTGGCAGGTAACGCTCTGGTGTTCGCGGCGATCGTCTGCGAGGCACTCTTCATCCTGCTTAATCGCAAGTTGCGCACGCCGGTCGCGCCGCTGCCGCTGTCGGCGTTGATGTGCGGCATCGGTTTCGCGGTAGCGATCGTGCCGGCATGCTTCGAAAGCCCCTGGAATGTGCCGTTCGATGCCAGCGCCTTGACCGGCGTGTTGTATTACGCGCTGGTGCCGACCGTGGCGGGCTTCGTTCTCTGGTATGCGGGCGCTGCGCGCATCAGCGGCGCGGAAGCCGGACTGATGACTGCACTCGTGCCGGTGAGCGCGGTGGCGTTGGCCGCTGTCGTGTTGCGGGAGCCGGTGAGCGGGGCGCAACTTGCGGGTGTTGCATGTGTGCTTGGTGCGGTGTTGCTGGCCACCTTCGGCCAGATGCGTACGGTGCGCAGCACGGCCTGAGCCAGCGGCCGGCGCCGCAGCCTGATCGGCGGCGCGTCCGGATCGCGATTCAGGTATTGGCGACGGCCACCACACCGGGATTACCCACGATCGACAGAAACTCGCGCCGCGTCGACGGATCGGTGCGGAACGTGCCCAGCATGCGCGAGGTGACCATCGTGACACCGGCCTTATGCACGCCCCGGGTTGACATGCATTGATGCGCAGCTTCGAGAATCACGCCGACGCCTGCCGGTTGCAGCACTTCGTTCAACGTATCGGCGATCTGCACCGTCATCTTTTCCTGGATCTGCAGACGCTTGGCGAAGGCATCGACGAGGCGCGCCAGCTTCGAAATACCGACCACCCGATGCCCAGGCAGATAGGCAACGTGCGCCCGCCCGATAATCGGCACCATGTGGTGTTCGCAATAGCTTTCGAAGCGGATATCTTTCAGCACGATCATTTCGTCGTAGCCGTCCACTTCGGAGAAGGTGCGGGCGAGGATCTCGCGCGGATCGACCTGATAACCCGCGTAAAACTCCTCGTAGGAGCGCACCACGCGAGATGGCGTATCGAGCAGGCCTTCGCGCTCGGGATTATCGCCGGCCCAACGCAGCAGCACGCGTACTGCTGCTTCAGCTTCTTCGCGGCTGGGGCGGTCAACTGCGGCCGCGGGTTTGGTTTTCTTTGCTTTGCTGCTGGCCATCCGTCGCTCCTCCGGGATCGCGCGTCGACGCTAAATGGAGCGCGCGGGGTCAATGAGTGCGGCCATTGTTCCATGTTTTACGTCAAGTCGTGTCGATGTCCCTTTTGACGGGCGGGCCGCGTGCTTACTTCGGCCACTCGTCCTTATCGTCGTTGAAGAGTTCGGCGACGATACTGCGCAGCCAGCTCCCCCGCGGATCGTTATGAAACTTGCGATGCCAGTGCTGCCGCAGATCGAAGCGCGGCAACGGCAGCGGCGGCTCGACCAGCGTGATCGACGCATGCTCCGACACGTACGCGAAGCCGATTGCGTGCGGCACTGTTGCGAGCAGATCGGTGCGCGCGAGGATGAACGGCAGACTCATGAAGTGGGGCGTTTCGAGTACGGCGCGGCGCTTGATACGTTTCTTTTCCAGGTAATGTTCGAGGACTTCCTGGCTGCGTCCTTCGGCACGCACGACGGCGTGGCCCGACGCCACGTACTGAGGCAGGGTGAGCGGCGCCTTCGAAAGCGGGTGCCCTGTGCGCATCAGGCAGATGAATCGATGGGTGAAGAGCCGTTGCTGGAAGAAGTTATTGCCCGACAGATCGGGGAAATAGCCGACGGCGAGATCGACGTCGCCCGATTCGAGTCCACGTTCCACGTGCGAGGGTGGGAGCGACACGGAGCGCAGATTCGCATTCGGCGCGCGTTCGGCGAAGAGTTGCAGGAGGCGTGGGAGGAAGACGATTTCGCCGACGTCGGAGAGTGCGAGGGAGAAGGTATGGGTGCTGGTGGCCGGATCGAAGTCCTGCACGTCGAGCATGCCTTTCTCGATACGGAGGAGGGCGTCGCGGGCGGCGGGGAGGATGGCGAGCGCGCGGGGTGTGGGCTCCATGCCCTTTGAGGTTCGAACGAAGAGCGGATCGTCGAAGTATTCCCGCAGACGGCCTAGTGCTGTGCTGACGCGGGGTTGGCTGACGCCGAGTTGGTCCGCTGCGCGGCTGACATTACGCGTGTCTTCCATTGCTACCAGGTAGGGGATCAGGTTTAGATCCAGGGTTGTGTCGGGCATGGTGGTTCGTTTTGCCTGCGGCGCTTGGGGTTTGGGTATTCTATATCTCGATAGAGGGTGGTTTGATAATCTTGGTTTGGGATAGTGGGGTTTTCTTTGCCTTTGCGGCGCTTTGTTTGTCTGTATGCCTGTGGCGTTGGGCTTTGCTTGGTCTGTTTGCCTGCGCGGCGGTTTTTGCGCTGTGCCCTTACGGTGTTGGCCTTTCCTTGTTTTCTTAGTGGTCTATTAGCGTCGCCCCTGTGCGGGGCGGGCACCTACTTTTCTTTGCCGCCGCAAAGAAAAGTAGGCAAAAGAAAGCGGCTCGAAGCCCCTGCTAAGCGGGTCCCCCGCACAGCCACGGTAGTGGTGCATCTGGAATCTGTGTTCTCGCACACTCCGCGTCAGTGACAAGGCCGTCATACTTCCGGCGGCGCTACGCGCGCCGAAGCGCATTTCTTGAACCGGTGCTGCGCGCGCCGAACGGTACTTCTTGAAACCGCCCGCTGCGGTTTTGCTCTCGCATTTTGATCGGCACCACGGCCGCTTGCGGACCTCGTCTTCTGGACGCTTGGGTACCTCGCCGAGGCGAAGCCGATGGCCCCCACCGCCCTTGAACGAAGCCCCCGGTTTCCCTGGCAGACCCATCCGCGACGCACGCAGTGCGGAGTGGGAGCTGATGAGCCCTTTGTCACTGACGCGGAGTGTGCGAGGGCACGGATTCCAGATGCACCACTACCGTGGCTGTGCGGGGGACCCGCTTAGCAGGGGCTTCGAGCCGCTTTCTTTTGCCTATCTTTTCTTTGCGGCGGCAAAGAAAAGTAGGTGCTGCCCCGCACAGCAATGCTCTCAACTTAAGCCCCATTTCATCAAGCAAGCTTGTACGCGAGATGGTGATGGGGCTTGGCTTTTCTGGGCGGTCGTGGGTAAGAGCGCGAGGGCTGGATACGACATCGGGCCTGGTGGATGGCCGGCATGACTTTGGGCAGCAGGTTCAGGCAGTGTTCAATCCGTAGCAGGCACGCGCCGAGGATCGGCTTGAGGGCACCCAGCGCATAAACACGGTCAGGACGGCTGGCAGGTGCGTCATCGTGAGACGCATCGTCGAGATCGCTGAGCAGTGTGCACAGGTTGTCGGCGACGGTTTTTGCGCCGAAGTCCTGCTGCAGCGCCAGGTAGTCCAGCCCCGTGACGGCCTCCAGCCGCAGCCGGTGCTTGAGCCGTTTGAACGCTTCCTCGATGCGCCAGCGCTGATGGTAGAGCGCCCCGAAGGTGGCAGCCGGATAGCGCTGGCGATCGAGCAGCGAGGTCATCAGCACGCGAACACGTCCGCCAGGAGTGACATCGCGGATCAGGCGCACCGTGGTGGGCGTGCGCACCAGTTCATAGTCAAGGGCGTCCTGTTCATCGGGCGCGGCCAGTGTCACGAAGCGCTCAGCCTCGCCACTGCGCGCAAAGGCGGTGACGCACGTCCAGGCGCGTGCATCCACGCGTAGACAGAACGGGATCTCGCGCTGTGCCAGGGCGGCTACCATCATGTTGCCGAGATAGCCGCGATCGAGCAGCAGCAGATCGGTGTGCGGTTGCAGTACGTCCAGCGCTTCGAACAGCATCTGCCGCTCGGAGCCGTCGGCCGGATGAAGCGCGGCGTGCAGGGTCAGTTCGGGCCCCGGCAGGAACAGCGCAAATGCGTAGTGGTCGGCGCGCAGATCATGGCCTTCGCGCGTGCCTACCCGCAGACGGCTACCGTCGGCTGCGACCAGCCTCAGGCCATTCCAGCGCATCGAATCAATGTAGGGTTGGGCCAGCTCGATCAGGCGCGCGCGGGCCAGTTCGAACAGCTCGGCCGACAGGCCGCGGCGCGCCTTGCTGAAGGCCTGTGCACTTACCGCCCGGGTGCGCACCGTTTGCCCGTGCAACGCGCCAAACAGCCCATCGAGCTCGGCCTGCACGCTCGAGCGCATGCCCGACATCATCAACGCTGCCATGCGTGGCAGCGTCAGGATGCGATTGCGGGTAAAGGCAGTGGGAGAACGGCGAACACGCTCAGCGAGCGCCGGATCGAACAGGAAATCGGAGAACTCAGCCAGGAGTTGGGAAGACGCTGGTATTTGAGTTCATATCGTTTATTTATCAATCAGTTATGCGATGAAGTTTACAGGGCAAACGCCCCGTATACAAGCCCTTTCGGGCTTAAGTTGAGAGCATTGCCCCGCACAGGGGCAACGCTAATAAACCAATAAGAAATCAAGGAAAGGCCAACGCCATAAAAGCACAACCAAAAAGCGCCACGCAGGCAAACATCCCAAGCAAAGCCCAACGCCGCAGGCAAACAGACGAAACAAGCGCCGCGAAGGCATACAGCTCAAGGAAAGTCGCCAAAAGCCAGGCACCCCCACGGCAAAGCCCCCTGCCGGGCAGGCAAAAACCTATGATTAGGTGGAAATCCCAACCTTGACAACCCGCCCGAAGGGCAACCATAATTGCCCCAACGTTCGCTAATCGAATCAGTGTTCACATATCGAACAAATCGACAACGAACAAACCCAAGGCGCCAGCCCGCATCTCCACCCGGCGAGCCGCCGCCAGCCCAGGCCCGGAGACCGTTCCGCACAAGCCCCTGCCTGCCAAGGCAAAAAGCCCAGCGGCGCGCAGCGCCCCAAAAGGAAATTCGACATGATCAACAAGATTTTCGAGTCACTCCAGTCGGCAGTCGCCGATGTCCACGACGGCGCGACCGTCATGATCGGCGGCTTCGGCACGGCCGGCATGCCGTCCGAGCTGATCGACGCGCTCATCGAACAAGGCGCGCGCGAACTCACCATCGTCAACAACAACGCCGGTAACGGCGACATCGGCCTCGCAGCACTGCTCAAAGCCAAACGCGTGCGCAAGATCATCTGCTCGTTCCCCCGCCAAACCGATTCGTATGTGTTCGACGCGCTCTATCGCGCCGGCGAAATCGAACTCGAACTGGTGCCGCAAGGCAATCTCGCGGAACGCATTCGCGCAGCAGGCGCAGGCATCGGCGGGTTCTTCACGCCCACCGCTTACGGCACCAAGCTCGCCGAAGGCAAAGAAACGCGTCTCATCGACGGCAAGCACTACGTGCTGGAGTCGCCGCTGCATGCGGACTTCGCGCTGATCAAGGCGTTCAAGGGCGACCGTTGGGGCAATCTGGTCTATCGCAAGACCGCGCGCAACTTCGGGCCGATCATGGCAAGCGCGGCAAAAACGGCCATCGTGCAGGTGTCGAAAGTGGTGCCGCTCGGTGAGCTCGATCCGGAAAATATCGTCACGCCAGGCATCTTCGTGCAACGCGTCATCGAAGTGCCGCAAGCTGTGCATCAAGCCGAGCTTGCATCCGCGACCGCCGCCTGAGGAGACCACCATGAAAAAACTGACCCGCGATGAAATGGCCAAGCGCGTTGCCCAGGATATCCCTGAAGGCGCTTATGTGAACCTCGGTATCGGCGTGCCCACGCTGGTGGCCAACCACCTCGCTGCCGACAAGGAAATCTTCCTGCACAGCGAAAACGGCCTGCTCGGCATGGGCCCGGCACCCGCAAAGGGCGACGAAGACGACGAACTGATCAACGCCGGCAAGCAACATGTCACGTTGCTCACGGGCGGCGCCTACTTCCATCACGCGGACTCGTTCGCGATGATGCGCGGCGGCCATCTGGATTTCTGCGTGCTCGGCGCGTTCCAGGTGTCGGCGAAGGGCGATCTGGCGAACTGGCACACCGGTGCGCCCGACGCAATCCCGGCAGTCGGCGGCGCGATGGATCTGGCGATCGGTGCGAAGCAGGTCTACGTGATGATGGAACACCTGACCAAGCAGGGCGAAAGCAAGATTGCAGCGGAATGCACGTACCCGGTCACGGGCGTGGGCTGTGTCGACCGCATCTATACGGACCTGGCGATGATCGACGTCACCGACAAGGGCCTCGTCGTACGCGAGATCTTCTCGGACATCGACTTCGATGCGCTGCACAAACTGACCGGCGTGCCGCTGATCGACGGCACGCAAGCGGCTCGCGCGGCATAAAAGTAGAGCCGGACGCGACGGGCGCCTGGGCGCTGGCTTTGCAGAGAAGCCGAAACGCTGGCGAGGCAAGCGGAATGCGCGTGCCGCGCCAGCGTGCCGGCGCCATTGGCCGGAACGCGCATGACGCACGCTTCCTGCGCGTTAGCCGACGTCACGGCGTATACCGAATGGACAGCACATGCGGCGTATCCGGCACATACAACACGTCCGGGCCGCCGTCGCGGCGATGTCCGGTATACGACACGGCCGGCACGCTGTTGCGGCGATGTTCGGTGCACGATACGGCCGACATGCTGTTGTGGCGATGTTCGGTGCACGACGCCTCCGACGCGCTGTCACGGCAATGTTTGGTGCACGTCGCGTCCGACCCGATGTCGCGGCGATGTTCGGCGCACGACGCATCCCGCCCGCCGTCGCGGCGGCATGCAAAGCAGAATGCGCCGCAACGCCGTGTGCGGTACGCTCTCGATAGATAGCGCCAGGGAGCGCGCCTCGCAGCGCGTCCAGATCGCCCCGGCAAAACCTTCACTTTCGATTTCTTCATCGACGCCACCATGCTCGACTCCAGCGCCCGTCTGACCGGCTTCCTTTGCGGCACACAGCCGATGAACGACATCTGGGCGCCGCGTGCCACGCTGCAACGGATGCTCGATGTCGAAGCGGCGCTTGCGCGCGCTTCGGCGGCACATAAGGTGATTCCGCACACCGCTGTAGCCGCGATCGAGGCAGCTTGCCAGGCCGATCAACTCGACGCCGACGCACTGGCGCGCGACGCGGCACTCGGCGGCAATCTCGCGATTCCCCTCGTCAAACAACTCACCGCGCGCGTCAAAGCAGCGGACGCCGAAGCGTCGAAGTACGTCCATTGGGGCGCGACGAGCCAGGACATCATCGATACGGCGACGGTGCTGCAATTGCGCGACACCTTCGATCTGCTCGACAGCGGCCTGCAAACGACGTGCGATGCGTTAGCGAAACTCGCGGCCACCCATCGCGCGACGCCGATGATCGGCCGCACCTGGTTGCAGCAGGCGCTGCCCATCACACTCGGCCTGAAGTTCGCGCAATGGCTCGACGCGTTGCTGCGTCATCGCGAGCGGCTCGATGCATTGCGCGCGCGCGTGCTGGTGCTCCAATTCGGCGGCGCGGCCGGTACGCTGGCGAGCCTGCGCGACGCGGCGCCGTATGTCACGCAAGCGCTGGCTCAAGAACTCGATCTCACCGTGCCGACCTTGCCGTGGCACACGCAGCGCGATCGCATCGCCGAAACGGCGGCGCTGTTCGGCATGCTGATCGGCACGCTCGGCAAAATCGCGCGCGATATTTCATTGCAGATGCAAACCGAAATCGACGAACTGGCCGAGCCCGCCGGGGCAGGCAAGGGCGGTTCGTCGACGATGCCGCACAAGCGCAACCCGGTCGGCTGCGCGGCGGTGCTAACGGCCGCGACGCGCGCGCCGGGCTTGGTCGCCACGGTGTTCGCCGGCATGGTGCAGGAACACGAGCGCGCACTCGGCGGCTGGCAAGCCGAGTGGGACGCGCTGCCGGATCTCGCGCGCCTCGCAGGTGGGGCGCTCGCGAACATCGAGCAGATCGCCGCGGGTCTCAATGTAAATGTGCCGCGTCTCGCTGCCAATCTCAACGTCACGCACGGATTGATTCTCGGCGAAGCGGTGATGCTCGCGCTTGGCGACAGCATCGGTCGGCTTGACGCGCATCATCTGGTTGAACGCGCATCGAAAGCGGCAATCGCCGAGCGCAAGACGCTCTTCGACGTGCTCTCGGCGGACCCGGCCGTGACCGAACATCTTTCGCTCGAGCGCCTGACGCAACTGCTCGATCCCGCTCAATACGTCGGCCAGGCGCACGCTTATGTGGACGCCGCGCTGGCCCTTCATCACACGCGCGCCAAGCGCGCCACTTTCAAGGAGTAACCGGCATGCCCTACGCCGCAGTCAACGGTACCGAACTTCATTATCGAATCGACGGTGACCGTCACGGCAACGCGCCGTGGATCGTGTTGTCGAATTCACTCGGCAGCGATCTGTCGATGTGGACCCCGCAGGTCGCGGCGCTGTCCAAACACTTCCGCGTGCTGCGCTACGACACGCGCGGTCATGGTCACTCGGAAGCGCCCAAAGGCCCGTACACGATCGAGCAACTGACCGGCGACGTGCTCGGCCTGATGGATACGCTGAAGATCGCGCGTGCGAATTTCTGTGGGGTGTCGATGGGCGGCCTCACCGGCGTCGCGCTGGCCGCGCGTCACGCGAATCGGCTCGAGCGCGTCGTGCTGAGCAATACGGCGGCACGCATCGGTTCGCCGGAAGTGTGGGTGCCGCGCGCCGCGAGGGCTCGCACGGAAGGCATGCTCGCGCTGGCCGACGCGGTCCTGCCGCGCTGGTTCACCGCCGACTACATCGAACGGGAGCCGGTCGTGTTGGCCATGATCCGCGACGTGTTCGTGCATACCGACAAGGAAGGCTATGCATCGAATTGCGACGCCATCGACGCCGCCGATCTGCGCCCTGAAGCCCCCGGCATCAAGGTGCCCGCGCTGGTGATCAGCGGCACGCACGATCTGGCCGCCACGCCGGCACAAGGCCGCGAACTGGCGCAAGCGATTCCGGGCGCGCGTTACGTCGAACTGGATGCCTCGCATATTTCCAACATCGAGAAAGCCGAGACTTTCACGAAGACCGTGCTCGACTTCCTGACGGAGCAGAAATGAACGACGAAGACCGCTACGAAGCCGGACTCGATGTGCGCCGCGCGGTGCTGGGCAGTGCGCACGTCGACCGGTCGCTCGCGAATCGCACGGAGTTGACCGAAGAGTTCCAGAATCTGATTACCCGCTATGCGTGGGGTGAAATCTGGACGCGCGAAGGTTTGCCGCGTCACACGCGCAGCTTGCTGACCATCGCGATGATGGTTGCGCTCAATCGCAGCGAAGAACTCGCCTTGCATTTGCGCGCCGCGAAGAACAACGGCGTGACGCGCGAGCAGATCAAGGAAGTGTTGCTGCAAACCGCGATCTATTGCGGTGTGCCGGCGGCCAATTCGGCGTTCCACCTGGCCGATAAGCTGTTCCGCGAAGACGACGCCGCAGCGGCGAAGGCTTAACGACGCTGCAACCGTGGCGCGGCGTGCGGCCGCGCCGGCACTCACCGCGTGTCGCGAGGTCGCCGCGTTCCGCCGTCGCGACTGTCGTCGCGCCGGCGTATTTCCCCGCCGGATTGAAGCGACATTAAAGCGCGATGCGCAGCCTGGAGCGTGCGTCAGACAAAACGCGCTTCAGGCAATCTTGCTCTCATTGCTCACTGCCGCTTCAGCCGGCAGTTGCAAGCGCACCGCGCGCAACACCGTATCCTTGATGACCTCGCGCCAATGCGCGAGTGCGGCCTTGTCCATCAGCGTTTCACCCAGAAACGCACCCAGCGTGTACTGATTGGCGTTATAGAAATAACCGAGCGACGCGATCATCAGGTACACATCACGCGCATTGACGTCGGTGCGAAAGACGTTTTGCGCCTTGCCCGCGTCAAGTAACTGCTGCACGACCGAAATCGCATAGCCCGAAATCTCCTTCAGCTTTGACGACTTCTTCGCGTGCTTGCCCTGGTGCAGATTCTCGCTCGACAGCAGCGTGACGAACTCGGGATGATCGAGGTAGTACTGCCAAACGAATTCGACCATCTGCTCGAGGCCATGCACGGGATCGTCCAGATCGAGATCAAGCTTGCTTTCAGCTTCGTTGAACTGCGTGTAGATCGTCTCCAGGACTTCGACAAACAATTGTTCCTTGCTGCCGAAGTAGTAATAGATCATCCGGTCGTGCGAACGCGCGGCCTTCGAAATACTTTCGACTCGTCCGCTTGCATAGCCTTGCTTGGCAAAGACCTTGATTGCCGCTTTGAGAATCTTGGCGCGCGTGTCTTGCGCCTGCTTCGCTCGTATGCCGATAGCGCCCGGCTTGCGGGCGGCAGTGGGACTCATGGCAGTCTCGGGTCTCCTGGTTGGCGTCAGGTTAAACGGCATGCGCCCTAGCCGCCAAGGCACACTTGGGTACGGCGCGCCTTCATCATACAGCCCATATTACGCGCGACGAAATGCCCTGCAAGATCACATGCTTCGGCGTAGATTGAAGCGTGATTCATGCGGTGATGCCGCGCCGCAGCATTCAGGCGTCTGCCGGGAAACTCGTTGCGCAGTCTATTTTGATCGAGTAGATTTCAAGCAAGTTTGGTGTAGCGGATACTACACGAACGGTGAGTGACCGCAACATGGAAGAAACGCGGATCACGCGAAAGCCCCTTTAAGCAAGGGCTATTCGTCAGCCGGGCGGGACCGATTGTAATGTCGTCGTATGGGAACCCCACCATGACAGAACATACGAAGGTCGATTTCGGTGCGGAGAGCGTCGACGGCGAAACCGCCTCGACGCCGGGTCCGACCGTGCTCGAGAAAGCGGCGCCGCGCAGTGAGCGGATGGCGTCGAACAAGATCGAATGCAATGCGTGCCCGGTGTTGTGCCAGATATCGGAGGGCCGCACCGGCGCGTGCGATCGTTATGCGAATGCGGATGGGCGGCTGATTCGCGTCGACCCCGTGGTGTTTCTGTCGCGCGCGGCGGGTTCGCCTGAAGCGATCACACACAGTGCGGATGCCATGGTCGAATTTGGTGCATCGTCCGAGGTGCACGATCCTGCAGCGGAACAGGCGCTGTTCGTCACCGGCATTGGTGCATCGTCCACGTATCCCGACTACAAGCCCGCGCCTTTCATCGTGTCGTCGAAGCTCGACGACGTCGATATGATCACCGTCGTCACCGAAGGCATTTTCAGCTACTGCAGTTTCAAGGTGAAGATCGATACCGACCGCTTTCTCGGGCCGGAGCAATCGAACGTGCGTTGCCACGGCGAGATCGTCGGCCATGTGACCACGGCGGAGTATGGCTCGCAGATGCTGAGCCTCGGCGGTGTGCATCATCTGACCGGCGGCAGCAAAAAAGAAGGCCGCGTGACGTGCGACATGATGCTCGCGCTCGGCAACAAGGAAGCGGTGGAGCTGACCATCGACGGCGGTGCGAGTCTGGTGATTCGCGCGGGTGCGGCGCCGATTGTCGACGGCGTCGAAGAACAGCGTATGCGGGTGGGCTGCGGGTCGGCCACCATTGGCATCTTTGCGAAGCAATGGTTCGGTCATGCCGACGAAGTGGTGGTGGTCGACGATCACATCACCGGCGTGTTGACTGAACACCAGGCGGGCCGCTGCCTTGGCATGACGCGCTCAGGTCTGAAGATTCGCGGACGCAAATCGACCCCGGGCCGCTATTTCCAGGTGGCGAATCCTGGCACAGGTTGGGGTGGCACCGACATTCATGATCCGCTGGCGATTGTCGAAGGTTTCGATCCCACTGTGGCGAAACCTGGCATGCGCTTGCTTATGGTGTCGACCACTGGCGAGCACGCGCAGTGGTATGAACTCGATCAGGACCTCGTGCCACGCATTGCGGCCATGCCGGATGCTGTGCGCCGCACGGTCGAACGAATCGGCGAGAACTGCGAGCCGTCGCTTGCGACCGTGCTGTTTCTCGGCGGCGCGGGAGGCAGTCTGCGAGCGGGAGCAACGGAAAACCCGGTCCTGCTGACGCGCGCGATCAAACAGAAGCTGGTGAACGTAACGTGTGGCGGTGCGCCAGCCTATGTGTGGCCGGGCGGCGGTATTACAGTGATGGTCGATGTTTCGCGCATGCCCGATCGATCGTTCGGCACCGTGCCGACGCCCGCGATCGTCGCGCCGATCGAATTCACCATGACGTATGACGCGTATCGCGATCTCGGCGGCCATCTCGACGCGGTGCGTTCGCTGGCAAGCGTGCTGGCGAACGGGCCGGAACATACAGAAGGGGCACCACTCGGACGCAGAACCCTGGCGCGTAATCCGGACAATCCGTGGCCGCCCGCCATGCCGCCGATGCTCGGCTAACGGCGATAACATGACCGACACGACGAACGTCACGAACACGACGAACACGATGAACGCAACCCGCACCCGGCTCGACGCGGCCCGCTGGCATTGGCAGCATGGGCCCATCGATCTGATCCTCAACGCGGACGGCGAAGCCTCGGCGGTGCAAGCCGCTTACGAGGCGTGCTGGGCGCGTTTTGTCGACGTGTTGCCTGAGTTGGTCGGCGAGTTGAAGCTGCTTCGGCAGCCAGTGCCGGGAAACGCGGCGCATAGCGACTGCGCGCTGAACGGCCCAGTCGCCCGCCGCATGTGGAGCGCATGTCATCCTCACCGCGCGCGCTACATCACGCCGATGGCGGCCGTTGCAGGAAGCGTCGCCGACGAGTTGATCGCGGCGTTCGCACGTGAAGGGATATCGCGCGCCTTCATCAACAACGGCGGTGACATCGCACTTTATTTGACCGAAGGACAGCCGTACCGTGTGGGCGTGTTCGCCGATCTCGCGGCGTTCTCCGGTGCGAGTCTTTCAGACGGTTCAGCTTTAGACGCGAACCTGACGCTCGACGCCGCCATGCCGATTCGCGGCGTCGCGACCAGCGGCTGGCGCGGGCGCAGCTTCAGCCTGGGAATCGCCGACAGCGTCACGGTGCTCTCCCGCAACGCCGCCACCGCCGATGCCGCTGCGACGGTGATCGCCAATGCCGTTAATCTGGAGCATGCGGGCATCGTGCGCAGGCCGGCTTCCTCGTTGAAGGACGATAGCGATCTCGGTGACATGCTGGTGACTGTCGACGTACCGCCCTTGCCGCAAGCGCTGATCGATTTCGCGCTGGCACGCGGTGTCGAGGCCGCGCAGCGTCTACAGGAACAAGGTTTGATCGAAGGCGCCGCGCTATTCCTGCAAGGGCGGGCGCGGGTGGCGGGTACCCATCACAAAGGCGCGTTGTTCTGGAATCGCGCTGGAATAACAACGGAGGCTCCGTGTTCGAAATACGCCGCGTGCTGACGCACGTCGAAGACATTTTCCACGAGTTCGGTCCCGCACCCGCGCAGCCGCTGCGGCGTGGCGCGATTGCCGCGGTGATGACGAACCCGTTCGCCGGCCGCTACGAAGCGAAAATCGAACACGCCATGGAAGCACTCAAGCCGATCGGCTTCGACATGGCGCAACGGCTGCTGGCGGCAATGGCCGTGCCGCACGCGTCGATCGAAAGCTACGGCAAGGGCGCAATCATCGGCTCGCGGGGCGAACTCGAGCATGGCGCGTTGTGGCATGTTCCCGGTGGCTATGCAATGCGCGAATTGCTGGAGAAAAATGGCGTGCCGACCAACGCCATCGTGCCATCGACCAAGAAAGTCGGCGCGCCTTCCACTGCGCTCGATGTGCCGCTAACGCATGTCAATGCGAGCTACGTGCGCAGTCATTTCGATGCGATCGAAGTGCGAGTGCCCGGTGCGCCCGCCGCGGATGAACTGGTCTATATCCTCGTGATGAGCACGGGCCAGCGTGTGCATGCGCGTGTTGGCGGGCTGGCGAAGGAGGCGATTGTGGGCAAGGACGGCTTGCGCTGAACGGCGCTTTAACCACGTCATTTGCTGAATCATTGGACAGAAGCACTGTGCTGAAGCAATAAGATGAAGCACTCAGGCAGAACACGCATCGATACCCGGAGATCGAAATGGCAATCAAGCTTCGCAAGCTGGTCGTGCAGGTCGATGAAACACGCATTGAAATGGGGCAGACTATCGAGCCGCCGACACGCCGTGCAGTCGCCATTGCGGTGATCGATAATCCCTATGCGGGCCGCTATGAGGCCAAGCTGGACGCGCTGATTGAGGCCGGTGAGGAACTGGGTGCGTTGCTCGGCAACAAGTGCGTCGAAGCACTAGGCATCCAGCCCGGCGAAGCGCAAAGCTACGGCAAGGCGGCGATCGTCGGCGAAGCGGGCGAACTGGAACATGCAGCGGCGATTCTTCACCCGAAGCTCGGCGCCCCGCTGCGGGTCGCGGTCGAGAAAGGTGCGGCGCTGGTGCCGTCGGCGAAAAAAATGGGTACGCTCGGCACGGCGATCGACGTGCCGCTCGGCCACAAGGACGCCGCCTTCGTGCGCAGTCATTTCGACGCAATCGAGGTGCGGGTGTCCGACGCGCCGCGCGCGAATGAAATCGTCGTGGCGGTCGCAGTGACGGCGTCGGGCCGCCCGCTGCCGCGCATCGGCGGCTTACAAGTGAGCGAGATCAAGGGCGAAGACGGTTTGCGCTGAGTTATTTCAAGGGTCGCGATGCTTTCGAATTTGGTGGTACAGCTGGTCAACGGGCTCGCCGATGCGTCGACGCTGTTTCTCGTCGCCGCCGGTTTGTCGCTGATCTTCGGCGTGACGCGCATCGTCAACTTCGCGCACGGCTCGTTCTATATGTTCGGCATCTATGTCGCGTATAGCATCGCGAGCCGTTTCGGCCATACGGCGGGCGGGTTCTGGCTGTCGGTGCTGGCTGCCGCGCTGGTCGTCGCGGTGCTCGGCGCGCTGGTCGAAATGATCGTGTTACGGCGTATCTACCAGGCTCCCGAGCTGTTTCACCTACTGGCGACATTCGCGCTGGTGCTGATCTTTCGCGACGCCGCGCTGTGGCTGTGGGGCCCGGAAGACCTCTTCGGACCCCGTGCGCCGCATCTGGCCGGCGCAGTCGATTTTCTAGGCCATCCGCTGCCGACCTACGACATCGCGCTGATCGTGATCGGGCCGGTGGTGTTGCTGCTGCTCTGGTATGCGTTGACGCGTACACGTTGGGGCACGCTCGTGCGCGCCGCGACCCAGGATCGCGAGATGCTCGGCGCGCTTGGCATCAATCAGGCATGGCTGTTCACCGGCGTGTTCTTCGTCGGCGCGTTTCTCGCAGGACTCGGCGGCGCGCTGCAAGGGCCGCGGATGTCGGCGAATTTGTCGCTGGATCTTGAGACCATCGGCAATGCGTTCGTCGTGGTTGTAGTCGGCGGGATGGGGTCGATTCCTGGCGCGTTCGTCGCCGCATTGCTGATCGCGGAGATCAAGGCGCTGTGTATCGGCATCGGGCATGTGTCGGTGTTCGGTATCGATCTGTCGTTGAGCCGCTTTACGCTTGTCGCAGAGTTTGTCGTGATGGCGGTGGTGTTGGTGGTACGCCCCTGGGGCTTGCTAGGGAAGGCGAGCGCCGCGGTGCGTGGCATGGCGGCGCCCGAAGCGCCATTAAGGCCCGCAGGCAAGCGCCTGAAGTGGTTGGCGGCAGTCACTTTGCTGGTGCTGGTACTCGCGCCGCTTGCGGCCAATGCGTTTCCCTACATGCCGGTGCTGCTGGTCGAAATTCTGATCGCCGTGTTGTTCGCCACGAGTCTGCATTTCATCATGGGCCCCGGCGGCATGCATTCGTTCGGCCACGCCGCGTACTTCGGCCTCGGTGCCTACGGCGCCGCGCTGTTCCTCAAAGTCTTGAATCTGCCGATGGAAGCCGCGTTGCTGATCGGCCCCTTGCTCGCAGTGGCGGGCGCGCTTGTGTTCGGCTGGTTTTGCGTGCGTCTCTCAGGTGTCTACCTCGCGATGCTGACGCTCGCGTTCGCGCAGATCGTCTGGTCGGTCGTGTTCCAGTGGGACGACGTGACGGGCGGTAGTAACGGCATTCTCGGCTTGTGGCCGTCGAACTGGTTGTCGTCGCCGGTCGCTTTTTATTATCTGACGCTCGCCTGCGCCGTCGTCGGGGTGTGGTTGCTGCGCAAGATGCTGTTCTCGCCGCTTGGCTACGCGATGCGGGCGTCGCGCGATTCGGTGCTGCGCGCGGAGGCGATTGGCATCGACGTGAAACGCGTGCAGTGGGCGGCCTTCGTCGTTGCGTCACTGTTTTGCGGGCTCGCCGGATCGCTTTATGCCTTCTCCAAAGGGACGATTTCACCGGAGGTGATCAGCGTGAGCCGCTCAGTGGACGGCCTCGTGATGGTCCTCCTCGGCGGCTTGCAGACGTTGACTGGCCCGATCGTCGGCGCAGCCGTGTTCACGTGGCTGCAGGACACCGTCGCGCGGCAAACCGATTATTGGCAGGCGTTGCTGGGTTTCGCGATCCTGCTGCTGGTGATTGCGTTTCCGCAGGGCATCGTCGGTTTCATTCGCGAGCGTTTTGGCGACGATACGGTGGATAAGGCTGAGGAGCGCGCCTCATCGCCATCACAAGGTACCGCGATCAAGGAGGGGCTATGAGCTTGCTGCGCGTCTCCAGTCTCTCCAAATCGTTCGGCGGCTTGAAAGCGGTCGACGATGTGTCTTTCGATCTCGAAGCCGGTCAACTGTTGGCGCTGCTGGGTCCGAATGGCGCCGGCAAGTCGACCTGCTTCAACATGGTCAATGGGCAACTGCAACCGTCGTCCGGTTCGATTCGTCTCGACGATCATGAACTGGTCGGCATGCGGCCACGCGATATCTGGCGGCTGGGCGTCGGCCGTACGTTTCAGATCGCCGCGACCTTCAATTCGATGACCGTGCTCGAAAACGTGCAGATGGCCCTGGTCTCGCGTGAACGCAAGACCTTCGGTCTGTGGAAAGCCGCGGGCTCGCGCTACGCCGATGAAGCCATGACGCTGCTCGAACAGGTCGGCATGGGCGCCGACGCGAACCGCGCTTGCGGCGTGCTCGCCTACGGCGACGTCAAACGCGTTGAACTCGCTATCGCGCTGGCGAACCGCCCGAAGCTGTTGCTGATGGACGAGCCCACTGCCGGCATGGCGCCAAAGGAGCGCAACGAGCTGATGGCGCTGACCAAGCGTCTCGTCACCGAGCACAAAATTGGCGTGCTGTTTACCGAGCACAGCATGGACGTCGTCTTCGCGTACGCCGATCGTATGATCGTGCTCGCGCGTGGCAAGCTGATTGCGGAGGGGGACGCCGAAACGATCCGCAACGACGCACGCGTGCAGGAGGTCTATTTCGGCACCGGCAAGACCTTCCAGCCACGCGCGCCGCTGCATGAAGCGGCAGGTGGCGCTCAAGGACAAGGAGCGCTGCAATGAGCGAGCCGATGCTGAAAGTCTCCGGCCTCAATGCGTTCTATGGCCGCGCGCACATTCTGTTCGACGTCGGCCTCGAAGTCGGCCGCGGCGAAGTCGTCGCGCTGATGGGCCGCAATGGCGCCGGCAAGTCGACGACGATGAAAGCGGTGATGGGCTTGCTGCCGCGCCGTCAGGGAGAAGTGCGGTTTCGCGGGCAGAACATCACGACGTTGCAGCCGTATCGGATCGCTCGCATGGGCATGGGTTTCGTCCCGGAAGACCGCCGCGTGTTCTCGGATCTGACGGTGATGGAAAACCTCGACGCAGGCCGTCAACCGCCACGCGAAGGCGCGCCGCAATGGACGCCGGAAAAACTGTTCCGGCTGTTCCCCAATCTCGGCGAAATGCCGAAACGTCCCGGCGGGCAGATGAGCGGCGGCGAGCAGCAGATGCTCACCGTTTCACGCACGCTGATGGGCAATCCTTATCTGGTGCTGCTCGACGAACCGTCCGAGGGCGTCGCGCCCGTGATCGTCGAGCAGATGGCAAACATGATTCTCGAACTCAAGCGCGAAGGGCTGTCGATTCTGTTGTCCGAACAGAACCTGCACTTCGCCGAGCTGGTCAGCGACCGCGCGTACGTCCTCGAAAAAGGACAGATCCGCTTCAGCGGTACGATCGGCGAACTCGCAAAGAACGAAACAGTGAGGCGCGCTTATCTGAGCGTGTGATTCCATCGGCGCACAGAGCGTGCTGGGTGTGCACGCGGACGGCGCCGGGCAGTCGTTGCGAAAGGAGAAGCAGATGGCAGCAGAGACGTTGACAGGCTTGTCGGGCAAGGTCGTGGTAACGAACATTGGTCTGCTGTTATCCGGCGATATCGATCAGCCGATTCTCGACGCGGACACGCTGGTGATCGACGATGGCGTGATCGTCGCGATCGGCCGCGAGAAAGACTGCGATCTCGAAGGCGCGCGGACTACGGTCGATTGCAAAGGTACGGCCGTGGCCCCGGGTCTGATCGACTCACACGTGCATCCGGTGTTCGGTGACTGGACGCCGCGCCAGAATCAGATGGGCTGGATCGAATCGAATCTGAACGGCGGCGTGACGACGATGATCTCCGCCGGCGAAGTGCATTTGCCCGGCCGTCCGAAAGACGTAGTCGGCGTCAAGGCGCTGGCGATTACCGCGCAACGCTCGTTTGAAGGCATGCGCGGCGCGGGTGTCGGCGGCGGCGTGAAAGTCATGGCAGGTGCGCCAGTGATCGAGAAGGGCATGGTCGAGGAGGACTTCAAGGAGCTTTCGGAAGCGGGCGTGAAGCTGCTCGGCGAAGTAGGTCTCGGCAGCGTGAAGGGCGGCGAGGAAGCGGGCCAAATGGTAGCCTGGGCACGCAAGTACGGCATTCAAAGCACGATTCACACGGGTGGCCCGTCGATTCCCGGCTCGGGTCTGATCGATAGAGACGTGGTGCTCGCCGCCGACGCGGACGTGATCGGCCACATCAATGGCGGCCATACGTCGCTTTCCTATCGGCACGTCTGCGATCTATGCGAGCAATCGAGCCGCGCGCTTGAGATCGTTCACAACGGCAACGAGCGGATCGCGCTGCTCACCGCACGTCATGCGATCGAATTGAAGTGTCCGCATCGAATCATTCTCGGCACCGATAGCCCGGCGGGTTCCGGCGTGCAACCGCTCGGCATTCTACGGATGATCGCGCTGATCTCCAGCCTCGCCGACATCCCCGCTGAGATCGCCTTCTGCTTCGCGACCGGCAACACCGCGCGGCAACGCAATTTGCGCCAGGGTCTGATCGAAGTAGGCCGTCCTGCCGACCTCGTCTTCATGGACCGTGCGCAGCACACGGCCGCCGATACGCTGCTGGAAAGCGTGCAGCTCGGCGATATTCCCGGCGTCGGCATGGTGATGATCGACGGTTTGATCCGCTGCCGGCGCAGCCGCAATACACCACCGGCGACCGAAGTGCCGGTGGTGCTTTGAGCGCGCGCCGCACGGCGTGGCCGGCATTGTCATGAACCGCCCGGCGCCACTTACGCTAAACGTCAACGGCGCGACGCATCGTGTCAACGCCGCCGCCGACACGCCGCTGCTTTATCTGCTGCGTAACGACCTGGCGTTGAACGGTCCGAAATTCGGCTGCGGCCTCGGTGAATGCGGTGCGTGTACGGTCTTACTCGACGGCATGCCGACGCGTTCATGCGTGACGACCGCGAAGGTTGCATTGGGGCGTGAGATCACCACGCTCGAAGGACTGGGTACGCGTGCCGCGCTGCATCCCGTGCAGCAGGCGTTTATCGACGAACAGGCCGCGCAGTGCGGCTATTGCCTGAACGGCATGATCATGACCGCCAAAGCGTTGCTCGATCGCGATCCGCATCCGAGCGTCGAGACGATTCGGCGGGAGCTGTCGCGCAACCTCTGCCGCTGCGGGACGCATGTCGAGATCGTGCGTGCGGTGCAGCGCGCGGCCGAATTGCTCGCTGCCCAGTCGGCGTTGCCTAACGGAGTGCATGCATGACGGGGCCGGATTTCAGCGTCGATCGACGTGCCGCGCCGCTATCGCGGCAGCAGCTCTATGACGCGCAGAATGTGCTCATCATCACGCGGCCGCCGCAAGCGCCCGTGAAACCGGCGATCGGTCAGCCGGGGTCGCGTTCGTCGTTTGTGCCAACCGATGCGGACATGTTTCTCGTGGTGCGCGGCGACGGCAGCGTGGTGGCGTTCAACGGTCACGTCGATCTCGGTACCGGCATCGGCACGGCACTCGCGCAGATCGTCGCGGAAGAACTGGATGTGCCGTTGACGCGCGTGTCGCTCGTGCTCGGCCACACCAGCGAAGCGCCGAATCAAGGGCCGACGATTGCAAGCGCGACGATCCAGATATCGGCGGTGCCGTTACGGCATGCAGCGGCGCAAGCGCGGCAATTTCTGCTGGCGGAAGCGGCGGCGCGTCTTAGCCTGAGCGCCGAGCAACTGGACGTGCGAGACGGTGTGATCGTTCAGCGCGCCGACCACACTGCAAAAGGCCTGAGCTACGGCGAATTGATTGCCGGGCGGCGCATCGAATTGACGCTGTCTACTGATGCCCCTTTGAAATCGCCGGACGCGTACAAGATTGTCGGCAAGAGCACGCCACGTATTGATATCCCGGCGAAGGCAACCGGCGAATTGAGTTTCGTGCATGACGTGCGCGTGCCGGGCATGCTGCACGGCCGCGTTGTGCGGCCGCCTTATGCGGGTATCGCACAGGGCGACTTCATGGGCAACAGTCTGGTTCACGTCGATGAGGCGTCGATCAGTGATTTGCCCGGCATCGTCAAAGTCGTGGTGATTCGCGATTTCGTCGGCATCGTGGCTGAGCGCGAAGAGGTCGCTCAGCAGGCGGTGAAACGGCTGAATGTGAAGTGGAAACCTGTCGAGGGTTTGCCACCGCTCGAAACCAGTGAGGACGTGGAAGCTGCGCTAAGAGCGAATCCGGCCACACGACGCGATCTGGTGATCGAGGGCGATATCGACGCGGCACTCGCGCAAGACCCTGCTCGAACGCTGAAACGCACGTACGTATGGCCGTTTCAGATGCATGCGTCGATCGGGCCGTCGTGCGCGGTGGCCGACTATCGGGATGAGAAGCTGAAAGTCTGGTCGGGCACGCAGAATCCCCATTCGTTGCGTGCCGATCTCGCCTTGCTGATGGCGCTGGACGAAGCGCACATCGAAATCGTGCGCATGGAAGCAGCAGGCTGCTATGGCCGCAATTGCGCGGACGATGTCGCCGCCGACGCCGCATTGTTATCGCGCGCGACCGGCAGTCCGGTGCGTGTGCAACTATCGCGCGAAGACGAGCATGCATGGGAGCCCAAGGGCGCCGCGCAATTGATGGACGTGCGCGGCGCTTTAGGTGCGGAAGGCGAACTCGCGGCGTACGACTTCGCGACGCGCTATCCATCGAACGATGCGCCCACGTTAGCGCTGCTGCTCACCGGGACGCTCTCCGCGCAGCCGCAGGTGTTCGAAATGGGTGACCGCACGGCCGTGCCACCGTACGATTACCGGACCATGCGGATTGTCTGCGACGACACGCCGCCGATCGTGCGCGCGTCGTGGCTGCGGGGCGTGTCCGCGTTGCCGAACACGTTCGCGCACGAGTCGTTCATCGACGAACTTGCGGCTGAAGCGGGCGTCGATCCCGTCGAGTTTCGGCTCAAGCATCTCACTGATCCGCGTGCGATTGATCTCGTCAAGGCAGTGGCCGAGAAAGCGGGTTGGGCGCCCCGTAACGTTGCATTGGAAGAGGCTCGGGAAGAGGGCGATATTGCGCGGGGCAGAGGCTTTGCTTATGCCCGCTACGTGCATAGCAAATTTCCCGGCTTCGGCGCGGCGTGGTCTGCGTGGGTGGCAGACGTCGAGGTCAACCGCAAGAGCGGCGAACTCGCGGTGACCCGCGTGGTGGTCGGCCAGGACACCGGCACGATGGTGAATCCTGACGGCGTGCGTCACCAGATACACGGCAATGTGATCCAGGCAACCAGCCGCGCGCTGAAAGAACGCGTGACGTTTGGAGACAACGCGGTCACGAGTCAGGAGTGGGGCGCATATCCGATCCTGACGTTCCGTGAAGTGCCGGTGATCGACGTGGTGATGATGCCGCGCCACGGCGAGCCGCCGATGGGCACCGGCGAATCGGCTTCGCTGCCAGGCGCCGCGGCGATAGCCAACGCGCTGTACGACGCGACAGGTGTGCGTTTTCGCAGACCGCCGTTCACGCCTGAGACAATTCGCGCCGCACTCGCCGACGCGAAAGCGGAAGAAGCGGCGGCGCGTAGAAAGAAACGCTGGCGGCTCGGGTTTCTCGGCGCAATTGCCGCGGGTGCAGCCGGCTGGCTAGGTGCGTTGGCGTTGACGCCACAAGCCATTGCGCCGATTACGCCACCGTTCGCGAGCGCGTTTGCGCCCGAACTGGTGGCGCGCGGCAAACTGCTCGCGGCACTGGGCAATTGCGCGGTTTGCCATACCGCGCACAACGGCGTGCCGAATGCGGGCGGCAAACCGCTCGATACGCCATTCGGCACTGTCTATAGCACCAACATCACGCCCGATGGGCAGACGGGCATCGGCACGTGGTCGCTCGACGCATTCGTGCGGGCGATGCGCGAAGGTATTAGCCGCGACGGGCATCGTCTGTATCCTGTGTTTCCCTACACATCGTTCAGGAACACGTCCGACGACGATCTGAAAGCGCTCTACGCGTACCTGATGGCGCAAACGCCGGTACGTTCCCGTCCGCCGGAAACGAAGCTGGCCTACCCGTTCAGTGTGCGTCCGTTGATGGCCGTATGGAATGGACTGTTCCTCGGGCGCAATACGTTGACTGCCAGCGCGACGCAAAGTGCGCAATGGAATCGCGGGGCGTATCTCGTGAACGGTCTCGGCCATTGCAGCGCATGCCATACCCCGCGCAATGCATTCGGCGCTGAGAAAACCGGCGCGGAATTTATGGGCGGTGGCATGGCGGAGGGATGGGAAGCGCCGGCGCTGTCGACGCTTTCCAACGCACCCGTGCCCTGGAGCGAAGACGAACTGTTCAGCTATCTGCGCTACGGTCACGCGCCGCTGCATGGCGTAGCGGCCGGGCCGATGGCGCCGGTCGTCAACGATCTGGCGGCGCTGCCGGACAGCGACATTCGCGCGATGGCCACGTATCTGGCGTCTTTGAGTCCTCTCGAGCCCAACGCCGATCCCGTGGCGCTGGCGCGTCAGTACGAGCAGGCCAGCACGATTACAGGGGCGACGACAGGCCTCGGTGCACGCCTCTTCGACGGAGCGTGTGCTGCCTGTCATCACACTGGCAGCGGGCCGCAATTGTTCGGTGCGCATCCATCGTTGGCGCTTAACACGAATCTGCACAGCACGACGCCTGATAATCTGATTCGCGTGATTCTCGATGGTATCGGCTCGCCTGCGCGCCCCGAACTCGGTACGATGCCGGCTTACCGGGACAGTTTCAACGATGCCCAGGTCGCCGAGCTCGTTTCATACCTGCGTCAGCAGTTCGCCGGCGGCAAGCCGGCATGGCAGGACGTCACGGCGAGCGTCGCCAGAATTCGCGCGACGCCGCGGGCAGAGTGAAATCGCCAAACGCATGGCAGCACGGTTTGCAGCACCACTCGCAGCACTGTTCGTGATACGGCTTGCAACACAGCTCGTCGAACGAATCGCGAGACACTTGAACGCTTTATAAGAACGACCGCATTCCCGCAATCCTTTTGATAACGGAGAAACGCATGACCACGCGCGCAGGATGGATCACTCGCCTTACGGTTTCAACGGTTCTATCGCTTGCTGCTGTTGGCGCGAGCGCCCAGCAGACCATCAAGATTGGCGAAATCAACAGCTACAAAGCGCAGCCTGCCTTTCTCGGGCCTTACAAGAACGGCTGGAATCTGGCGCTCGACCAGGTGAATGCGGCGGGCGGCGTACTTGGCAAACAGCTCGAAGTGGTGTCGCGCGACGACAACGGCAATCCGGGCGACACGATCCGCGTCGCGCAGGAGTTGATTGCACGTGAGCAGGTGCAATTGCTGTTCGGTGGTTTCCTGTCGAACACGGGACTTGCGCTGACCGATTTCGCGAAGCAGAAGAAGATTTTCTTCCTCGCGGCCGAGCCGCTAACGGACAAGATCGTTTGGGCCGACGGCAACAAATACACGTACCGTCTGCGTCCTTCGACGTATATGCAGGTGGCGATGCTGGTGCCGGAGGCGGTGAAGTTGAAGAAGAAGCGCTGGGCGCTGGTGTATCCGAACTACGAGTACGGGCAATCGGCGGTGGCGACGTTCAAGAAGCTGATGATGGCGGCGCAGCCGGATGTGCAGTTTGTCGCTGAACAGGCGACGCCGTTGGGCAATGTCGATGCAGGCGCGGTGTCGCAGGCGATTGCCGACGCGAAGCCGGATGCGATTTTCAACGTGCTGTTTGGCGCCGATCTTGGCAAGTTTGTGCGTGAGGGCAATACGCGGGGGTTGTTCAAGGATATCAGCGTGGTTTCGTTGCTGACGGGCGAGCCGGACTATCTTGATCCGTTGGGTGCGGAGGCGCCGACGGGGTGGATTGTGACGGGCTACCCGTGGTATTCGATCGATACGGCGGCGAACAAGAAGTTTGTCGATGCGTATCAGGCGAAGTATCACGATTATCCGCGACTGGGGTCGGTGGTGGGGTATTCGGCGTTGATGTCGATTGCGGCGGGGATCAAGAAGGCTGGGTCTACGGACCCGGATAAGCTCGCTGCCGCGTTTAAGGGGCTAGGGGTTGAGACGCCCTTCGGGCCGATTACTTATCGGGCGCAGGATAATCAGTCGACGATGGGGGCTTTTGTTGGGGTTACCGGGCTTAAGGATGGCAAAGGTGTCATGACTTCTTATCGGTATATTGATGGGGCTAGTGTGCAGCCGTCGGATGCTGATGTTAAGAAGTTTAGGCCTGCAGAGTGAGGTTTTTTTTGCCTTCGCGGCGCTTTTTGGTTGTGCTTTTATGGTGTTGGCCTTTCCTTGATTTGATATTGGTTTATTAGCGTTGCCCCTGTGCGGGGCGGCACCTACTTCTCTTTGCCGCCGCAAAGAGAAGTAGGCAAGAGAAAGCGGCTAGAGACCCCTGCTAAGCGGGTCCCTCGCACAGTTACGGTAGTGGTGCATCTGGAATCTGTGCCCTCGCACATTCGGCGCAAGTGACAAGGCAGTCATACTTCCGGCGGCGCTGCGCGCGCCGACGCGGTACTTCAGAATCCCCCCCGCCGTTTTGCGCTCAGCGGCATTTCACAAAGCTGCCTGCTGTATTCGATGCCCACAGCGCCTCATAAAGCCGCTCGCCGTATCCGAAGTGCGTGACGCCGCACAAAGCCGCTTGCCGCATTCGAAGCTCGTGACACCTAACAAAGCTGCTTGCCGTATTAGAAGTGTGTGGCACTTCACGAGGCCGCATGCCGTAGTCGATGCTCGGGGTACTTCACCAGGCCGCCTGTCGTGCTTGATGTTTGTGAGATTCTGAAGGGCAGCCTGCCGTTTTCAGCGCCCAGTCGCACTTCGTATGCGACTAGTCCTGTGGGGCGCGGGAGGCGATTCCGAGACGCTGGGTCCGTTGGCATTTCGCCGAGGCGAAGCCGACGGCCCCCACCAACTCCAAACGAAGCCATGGGTTTGCATGATGAACCCATCCGGCGAGCACGTAGTGCGAGGCGGGAAGTATGAGCGCCTTGTCACTGACGCCGAATGTGCGAGAGCACAGATTCCAGATGCACCACTACCGCGACTGCGCGAGGGACCCGCTTAGCAGGGGGGTCGAGCCGCTTTCTTTTGCCTATCTTTTCTTTGCGGCGGCAAAGAAAAGTAGGTGCCGCCCCGCACAGGGGCAACGCTAATAGACCAATAAGAAATCAAGGAGAGGCCAAAAAGTCAGATCAAGGAGAGGCCAAAAAGTCAGATCAAGGAAAGGCCAACGCCGCAGGCGTACAGACAAAAGCGCCGCGCAGGCCAAAACCCTATTCCTCTGCATCATGCTCAATCACAAACCGCCTCAAATAAGCCAGCACAGCGGCTTCCACACCCCGATGATCAGCGGTACTCTTCGACCCCGCATTTTCCTCATCGCCAAACAACGAGGACGGCGCATTATGCACATCCACTTCCTGGCCTTCGCGAAACACGCGAATCTCGTGAACGTCTTCAGCATACTCGGCAACCCAATGCACGCCTTCGATATGCGCGCCCGCGCGAACGGTAGGTATCTTCATGGAAGTCTCCCGTCGGGCCGGACCACGGCGCCAACCCTTGCCATCACCATACGCCGTCCAGGCGCGAGGCGCGAGCCTTCCAGGGCAATTTCCTGAAGTTTCGCTGCGTTGCAATGAGCTTCCCCAGGCCGGGGAATTCATCAAGGAACAGGTCGATAAGGCGCGCGCCAGGCAAGTACGGCGTCAGGTCGGCCAAGCAGCCGATAGCAATCGGCCAGTTGGAAGCACGCCATGCAGGCGTTGCCGCCGCATTCGCGCTGATGCCAATGCGGCGCGCGCACCCCCATGCGCGCCGCATCTCGCCTGCAGTCTTACTGCACCGTCGCCAGCACGTCGCCCACCGTCTTGAAGATGTGCGCGATCTGCTCTTCGTCGATGATGAGCGGCGGCGAGAACGCAAGGATGTCGCCCGTAAACCGCACCAGCACGCCCGCCTCGAAGCACTTCACGAACGCTTCGTAAGCACGCGCGCCCGGTGCGCCGTCGCGCGACTCGAGCTCGACGCCCGCAATCATGCCAAGGTTGCGAACGTCCTTCACATGCTTCGCGCCGCGCAGCGAGTGAGCAGCAGCTTCGAACTTCGGCGCCAACGTCGCCGCGCGCTCGAACAGGCCTTCACGGCGATACAGGTCGAGCGTCGCCACCGCGGCTGCGGCCGCGGCCGGGTGGGCCGAATACGTATAACCGTGGAACAACTCGATCGCGCCCTGCGCGCCGCTGTTGACGATCGTGTCGTGGATCGTGCGGCTCGCGGCCACCGCGCCCATCGGGATCGCTGCGTTGTTGATCGCCTTGGCCATCGTGATCAGGTCCGGCGTCACGCCGAAGTATTCGCTCGCCGTCGCCTTGCCGACGCGGCCGAAAGCGGTAATCACTTCGTCGAAAATCAACAGGATGCCGTGCTTCGTGCAAATCTCGCGCAGCTTCTGCAGATAGCCTTGCGGCGGAATCAGCACGCCCGTCGAGCCGGCCACCGGTTCGACGATCACCGCGGCGATCGTCGACGCATCGTGCAGCGTGACAATGCGCTCGAGTTCGTCGGCGAGATGCGCGCCCCAGGCGGGCTGGCCTTTCGAAAACGCGTTGTGTTCGAGGTTATGCGTGTGCGGCAGATGATCGACCGCCGGCAGCAGCGCGCCGGAGAACGTCTTGCGGTTCGGTGCGATGCCGCCGACCGAAATGCCGCCGAAGCCCACGCCGTGATAGCCGCGCTCGCGGCCGATCAGACGCGTGCGCTGGCCTTCGCCGCGCGAACGGTGGTACGCCAGCGCGATTTTCAGGGCGGTGTCGACCGATTCCGAGCCGGAGTTCGTGAAGAAGATGCGGTCGAGGCCGTTCGGCATCAATTCGGCGACTTTCGTGGCTGCTTCGAATGCCAGCGGGTGGCCCATCTGGAAGGTCGGCGCGAAATCGAGCGTGGACAGTTGCTGGGTGATCGCGGCGACGATTTCGTCGCGGCCGTGGCCAGCGTTCACGCACCAGAGGCCGGCGCAGCCGTCGAGCACTTCACGCCCGTCCGTGGTGCGGTAGTACATACCCTTGGCCGATTCCAGCATGCGCGGTGCCGCCTTGAACTGGCGGTTGGCGGTGAAGGGCATCCAGAAAGACGACAGGTCGTCGATGACGGGGCGCGAAGTCATGGTTTTCTCCTCGAAGTGGTCCCCCAAGGGACTTCCGTTGGGGCATAGCCAAAACTGTAGCGTTCGCGGTTTAATGGCGGCATAAACAGTTGACGCAGTGTGGTGCTAACTGTGCTGGTGGAATTGCGATAACTGTGCCGACTCCTCATCCCTACCATGATCGAACTACAACTTGAGCGCGACCGGCGCGCCGCCCCCACGCTCGTCGAGCAGGTCGTGCAGGGCTTCGCGCGCGCTATCGATGCGCAATCGCTGCGCGCCGGCGCGCTGTTGCCGTCGGTGCGGCAGTTGGCGCAAAGCCACGAACTGAGCACCTTCACGGTCACCGAGGCCTACAACCGTCTTGTTTCAATGGGGCTCGTGGTGGCGCGGCGCGGATCGGGTTATCGCGTGGCGGCGCGCGCGCAATCCGCGCGGGTCGCGCCGACCGACTGGCAGCCGCCGAGCCTGACCGCGACCTGGCTGTTGTCCGACGTGTTCGCCGACCATTCGGTGCCGATCAAGGCGGGCGGCGGCTGGCTGCCGAACGAATGGATCAACGAGACGGGTTTGCAGCATGCGCTGCGAGCGATGAGCCGGGTGCCGGCGGCGCGCCTCGGCGACTACGGGCATCCGTACGGCTTCGCGCCGCTGCGCGAGCGGATCGCCGAGCAACTCGACCGGCGCGGTTTGCCGGTCGACGTCTCCAACGTGCTGCTTACCCAGGGCGCGACGCAAGGGCTGGATCTGATCGTCCGCACGCTGCTGCGCGCGGGCGATGCCGTGATTGTCGAAGATCCGGGTTACTGCAATCTGCTGCAGATTCTCAAGCTGGCAGGGCTGGTCGTGCATGGGGTGCCGCGCACGCCGGCCGGCGTCGATACCGACGTGCTCGAAGCGCTGGTCGCGCAGCACAAGCCGAAGGCGATTTTCGTCAACACCACGCTGCAGAATCCGACCGGCGCGACCTTCGGCATGTCGGCGGCGTTCCGTCTGTTGCAGATCGCGGAGCGTCAGCGCATGTGGGTGATCGAAGACGATGTCAGCCGCGAACTGGCGCCGCCTGGCGCGCCTTTGTTTGCCGCCATGGAAGGCTTGCAGCGCGTGCTCTATGTTGGCGGATTTTCGAAGACGGTGACGCCAGGGCTGCGCTGCGGCTACGTGGTCGCCGAGCGGGCGGTGTTGCGCGAACTGGCGCGCACGAAGATGGCGGTGGGATTGACGTCGTCGGAAGCGATCGAGCGGATCGTCGACAAGGTGTTGCTCGAAGGGCGCTATACACGCCACGTCGAAGCCGTGAACGAGCGGCTCAAGCTCGCGCATGCGACCGTCGAAGAGCGGCTCGATTCGCTCGGTCTCGAACTGTTCCACCGGCCGCGAGCCGGCCTGTTCCTGTGGGCTCGCCTGCCGATCGATGCCGAGCGCGCGGGTGAAGTGGCGACGGCAGCGCTCGCGCATGGCATCTGGCTCGCGCCCGGCTCCTACTTCCGTCCCGACGATGCCCCGAGCGCCTGGTTCCGTTTCAACGCGCCGTACTCGACCGACGACGCGTTATGGCGCTTCATCGAGCGAGTGGGGCAGGGCGCGATCTAGCGGGGCTCGATCTTATGCTGACTGGTCGAGCAGCTTCAGCGCGATCGGATACAGGGAGAGCACCAGCAGCAGCGCCATCGCCACATTGAAGATGCGTAGGCGCTTCGGGTCCGACAGCACCTCGCGCATCGCGGTGCCGAAGCCGGCCCACAGGCAGATGCACGGAAACCCGATCACATAGAAGATCACTGCCATCGCGACGGCGTTCATGCTGTAGCTCTCGCTGAGGTGGATCGTCGTGGCGGCGGTCAGCACCATCATCCACGCTTTCGGATTGATCCACTGGAACGCGATGGCTTCATGAAACTTCATGGGCCGGTGATCGCCTTTCTTGACCTTCAGTTCGCCCGACGTGCCGATTTTCCACGCGAGATACAGCAAGTACGCGACGCTCGCGACTTCGAGCACGGTGTACAGCACGGGAAAGTGCACGAAGGCTTCGCCCAGACCAATCCCGACCGACAGCATCAACAGCACGACCCCGGCGCTGATACCGGAAAGATGCGGCAGCGTGCGGCGAAAGCCGAAGTTGACGCCCGAGGCCAGCAACATGGTGTTGTTCGGACCGGGCGTGATGGTGGTGACGAGCGCGAACAGAATGCCGGCGGGCAGCGCGCTGAGGCTGAGGTAAGACATGGCGGGGCTCCGGTGTCGGTCGATAAGACCTTTGGAGCATTCTAGCGAACCATGCCGGTACAGTACCTGTACGGTTTTTGGGATGGTGTCCGGTACAGGTGGGTGGTCAGGTGCGACGTGTGCCCTTTCCTGGCTTCTCCAAATAATTTCATTCTCATGGCCGTGAGAATTTACAAAGCGTTCGAGTGAGAGCGTGACATTTCTGATTTGAGATCGCTAACAAAAGATTCAATCACGCGCGTCAAAATCTACTCTGATCTTTCTTATAGCTGGACGGGAATCCAAATGCGGAATTCTTCGTTCACTGAATTGCCGGTTCTCGGTACCGTAGGTCCTCTTTTGTATTGCGTTGCGCGCTCGCGGAGGCGCTATCTGGACTGCGCCTTCCCATTTGTGTCGATGTGAGGATAGTGGCCCGGCGCAAAAGGCGGGATCGTGCTTTTTTGCAAAATTTAAGAAGGGCAGTCGTGAACTGCAACGGTCACAGCTATCGGAGTGATGTATGCCTGCAGAGGTAGTTTTCAGTTCCGCCCAGCCGTCTGGAGGTCCAGCCCAGTACGGGCGTCGCGATCCGAATCCGATACGCCGTTACGCCGGCATCGGGGCGGTGTTACTCCTCCACATTTTCTTCATCTGGGCGCTGATGAACGGCCTTGCCAATAAGGTCGTGCAGATCGTCCAGAAGCCGATCGAGACGAAGATCATCGAGCCGGTGAAGCCGCCACCCCCGCCGCCGATGCCGGTGGTGCAACTGCCGCCGCCGAAGTTCACGCCGCCCCCGCCGCCGTTCGTGCCGCCGCCGGAAGTGCAGGTCACGCCGCCGCCGGTTGCGCCGACGATTACGCATCAGGCTGTGCCGGCGCCGACTCCCGTTGCACCGCCGCCGTCCGCGCCCGCCGCGCCGCCGGAACCGGCGCCTGCCAAGCCTGCCAGCCACGCTGTCGGCGTGGTGTGCCCGAACTCGGACGAGGTGCGCCGCACGATGGGCTACCCGGAAGAAGCGCAGGACAACAACATCACGGGTGACGTGCTGATTTCGTTCGTGGTCGACCCGCAGGGGCATGTGACTGACGAAAAAATCGAGCAGTCCGCGAGCCCGATCCTTGCCCGTGCAGCGTTCAGCGCGGTGAAGAAATTTAACTGCATTTCGCAAGGGCAGCCGGTCCGCGTGCAGGTGCCGTTCTCGTTCAACCTGAACTGAGCGTCGTGCGCACGGCTCGGGCTTGCCCGATTCAAACCCTTTCGATATCGATGGATGCACCCTCTGGAGCATGTATGAAGAAGCGTTCCTTTTTAACCGCCACAGCGGCCAGCCTGCTGATTTCGGCCACGGCCGTTACCTTGCTCGTTGCACCGCAGGCCGCCAGGGCCCAGACCAGCGTGCCGGCCGCCAACACCATAGCGGCTGGCGCCGCGGGCTCGAATCAGGCCACGGCCAACTCGCAGACTGCAGTCTCCGCCGACCAGCCCGCGCCGCCTCCGCTCGCCGCCACGAGCGCCGAAGTAACGAACCCGTACGGCCTGGGTGCGCTGTGGGCGAACGGCGACTTCGTCGCGCGCTTCGTGCTGATCCTGCTCGTGCTCATGTCGATGGGAAGCTGGTACATCATGATCACTAAGTTCATCGAGCAGTTGCGTGCCAACCGGCGCGCGAATACTGCCGACGAGCAGTTGTGGAGTGCGCCCTCGCTCGCCCAGGGCGCGGAACAGCTTGACGAGAATTCACCGTTCCGTTTCATCGCACAAGTGGGGGTCCAGGCCGGCGCGCACCACGACGAGGCGTTGCTCGAAGCGGTGGATCGCAATACATGGATCGACGTGTCCATCGAGCGTGCCATTACCAATGTGTCGAACCGGTTGCAGGATGGGCTCGCGTTCCTCGGCACGGTCGGCTCGACGGCGCCGTTCGTCGGCCTGTTCGGCACGGTGTGGGGCATTTATCACGCGCTGACCGCGATCGGTATCGCCGGGCAGGCGTCGATCGACAAGGTCGCGGGCCCGGTCGGCGAGGCGTTGATCATGACGGCGATTGGTCTGGCCGTCGCGGTGCCGGCGGTGCTCGGCTACAACTTCCTCGTGCGTCGCAACAAGTCAGTGATGGAACGCGTGCGCGCATTCGGTGCGCAACTGCATACGGTCCTTCTGCCGGGCACGAAGCGTCATGTGCGTGCGGTCGCGAATGCGAAGTAAGCAACAGAAGCACAGGCGGAGCAAGAAGCTATGGGCATGAACGTTGGACAGGACGGTGACGAGGACGAGGTGATCGCTGCCATCAACACGACGCCGCTCGTCGACGTGATGCTGGTGCTGCTGATCATCTTTCTGATCACGATACCGGTGGTCACGCACACGGTGCCGGTGCGGTTGCCGACGGAGACGGTGAGCCCGCTGCAGACCAAACCGGACAGCATCGAGATTGCAGTCAATAAGGACGGCGACTTCTTCTGGAACGAGAAGCTGGTCGATGCGCCGACACTGCTTGCGCGGCTGAAGGGGGCGTCGGTGAAGCTGCCACAGCCCGAGGTGCACGTACGCGGCGACCAGACGACACGCTACGAATTCATCGGGCGGGTGGTCACCGCATGCGAGCGGGCCGGCATCTCGAAGGTGTCATTTATTACTCAGCCGCCCGCGCGCGGCGGGTAGCTTTGCATGGGATCGGACTAAGCGCTTTGCACCAAGTCCGGTCGACCGCTTTGCATGGGACCGGACTAAGAGCTTTGCATGGGACCAGAGTAAGCGCTAAAGCGCCAACTCTGGCCGACAGCTAAAGCACCAAGTCCGGTCGACAGGAGTCGACGATGGGAATGAACGTAACTTCGGGTAGCGGCAGCGGGGAACCGGATGTGCTGGTTGACATCAATACCACGCCGCTGATCGATGTGATGCTGGTGTTGCTGATCATGCTGATCATCACGATCCCGATCCAGATGCACTCGGTGAAGATGGACCTGCCCGTGGGCAACTCGCCGCCGCCGGCCGTGCCGCCGCCGGTCGTGCAGGTCGACATCGATTTTGACGGGACGATCACATGGAACGGTACGCCGGTCGCGGGCGCGGCCGACCTGGAGCGCCACATGGCCGCCGTCGCGGCGCAACCGGAGCAGGCGGAGATCCACCTGCTGCCGAACAAGCTTGCACCGTACAAGGACGTGGCAGCCGTGCTGGCCGCCGCGCAACGAGAAGGCGCGACGAAGATCGGGCTCGTCGGCAACGAACGCTATATGCAATGAGCACGCGTGAGCGCTACGCGCAGCAGTTTTTATAGTCAGGCAAGGATGCGGGCACAATGAATCTCCGTAGTGTGAAGCGCGCCGCAGCAGCGGCAGCGCTCAGCAGTTTTTTTGCGCTGGCGGTGGTCCCCGGCGTCTCTCACTCGGCCGACGTGCTACGTCCCGAAGTGGCGAAACCGTTGAACGAGGCGCAGACCCTGTACCGGGCCCACAACTATCGCGGCGCACTCGGCAAGATTGCGCAGGCCGCGGCGACGCCGGGCAAGACCGCTTACGAGACGCGCGTGATCGAGGAGATGCAAGGCGCGGCGGCAATGGCGGCCGGCGACACCGGCGTCGCTGCCGGG
Organism: Burkholderia sp. GAS332; assembly: GCA_900142905.1. Taxonomy (NCBI): domain Bacteria; kingdom Pseudomonadati; phylum Pseudomonadota; class Betaproteobacteria; order Burkholderiales; family Burkholderiaceae; genus Burkholderia; species Burkholderia sp. GAS332. The sequence continues at coordinate 491,158 of FSRV01000002.1, forward strand.
GCCTATGAGGCGCTCCTGTCCTCGGGAGAACTCGACGCTGCGAACGCGCAGCAGTTCTCGGCTGCGCTCGCCGGCATCTACTTCCAGCAGAAGAACTATGCAGCGGCGATCCGCACCTCACAGCGTTACCAGAAAGCGGGCGGCGCGGATCCGCAGATGCGTGAACTGCAACTGCAGTCGTATTTCCTGTCGGGTGACTGCGGCAATGTCGTCGCGACGCTGAAGCCGGCCGTCGGCGCCGCGCTGAAGGGCGGCCGTCCACAGGCCGAGCCGCAATTGCAGATGCTCGCGCAGTGCGCGCAGAAGACGAACGACGATGGCGCGCGTGCCGAAGCGTTGGCTGCGCTCGTTGCGTACTACCCGAAGCCCGTGTACCAGCAGCAACTGTTCGATAGCGTGCGCAGCAAGTCGGGCTATTTCGCGTCGCTGGATCTCGACATCTACCGTCTGCGCCGCGCGACGGGTGCGCTGACGACAGCGGACCAGTACATGGAGATGACGCAGCTCGCGCTGGTCGCCGGGATCCCCGCCGAAGCGAAGCAGGTGATCGACCAGGGCTTCGCATCGGGCGTGCTCGGACACGACGCGCAGGCTGAACGTGAAAAGCGTTTGCAGGCGCTGGTCATCCGGCGTCTGCAGGGGCAGAACGACGGCAACAGCCTGCCCGTGGATCCGGCGGATGGCGCGTTGAACCTCGTGTTCGCCGGGCAGGGGCAGCAAGGGGTCGACGCAGTCGTGGCCACGATCGGCAAAGGGAGCGCGCATCCGGATGCGGCACGGCTGCGACTGGGTGAAGCGTATTACTACGCGGGCCAGAAGGCGCGCGCGGCGCAGGTGTTCGGCACCGTCAAGGGCGCCGACGGCTCTGCCGATCTCGCCCGGCTGTGGGTGCTGGTCGCCGATCGTCGTAATGACTAGTTGCCGGCCGTGGCCGGTCGTATATTGGACCTCAGCCCAACACTAGTCCGGCGATAACCCGGTGTTGGTCCAGTCAATCGACCCGGCGCTCCCCGCCGGATAGTCCGCCTCGCGAAGGAACCCCGATGAGTGTCATCCACAATGAAGTCGACCTCGATGCCGACGGACGTCACGTCGGCTATCTGCGCCTGCCTCATTCCGTTCATCGTTCCGCGTATGGATGGCTTCCCATTCCGATTGCATCGGTCCGCAATGGCGATGGGCCCGTCGTGCTGCTGATGGGCGGCAATCACGGCGACGAATATGAAGGGCAGGTACTCGTTTCCAGCCTGATTCGCGAGATCGAGCCTCAATGGGTGCGCGGGCAACTGATCTTCCTGCCGATGGCGAACTTTCCCGCCGCAGCTGCGGGTCTGCGGACCTCGCCGCTCGACGGCGGCAACCTGAATCGCAGTTTCCCCGGTGACGCACAAGGTGCGCCGACGGCCGCGATCGCGGACTACATCGAGCACACGCTGCTCGCTCGCGCAGATTATCTGATCGACCTGCATTCGGGCGGCAGTTCGCTTCTCTACGACGGCGCCAATATGCTGGCCCTCGAGCCGCGCGATCCCGCCGAGGAGGAACGGCTCAAAGCGTTGCTCGCCGCGTTCGGTTTGCCGCGTGCATTTCTGCATCGGCCGAACCCGGTTCATGCCGCGACCGCAGCGCGCCGGCAGGGCGCGATCTCCATCCTCACGGAACTCGGCGGCGGCGGCACGGTGCAGGCAAACCTGCTGCGTGATGCGCGACAAGGGCTACTGAATCTGCTGGGTTTCATCGGACTGCTGAGCGGGCCGCTCTTACCGGACGGACCTCCCGCTCAGACGCGTTTCTTCTCGGTGTCGGTCTCGCGCCATTATGTGTACGCCTACGATCGCGGCGTGTACGAGCCGCTCGTCGAACTGGGAAGCCAGGTCGTGGCGGGCCAGCCCGCAGCGCGCATTCATTTCCCCGACACGCCGCTGCGGGAACCGGTCACGACCTTTTTCGCGGCAGCGGGCGAAGTGGTTTGCAAACGCGTGCCCGCCGCGGTGGAGCGCGGCGACTGCCTGTTCCATCTTGCCGAACCACGTCAAAGCTAATCTCCGGCCACTCCGCCGCCGCTATCCTGGAAGCTCACACGTTTCATCGGCGGCGGACCACGCTTCATACGCATTAATCGTCATCTTTAAACGATTTCCGAAAGCGGCCTGGAACAAAAGGCGCTCGCTATTTTAAAAACAAGCCATTTAATCGATAGCGAAAATCAAGCGGATCACGCAATATGTAATCTAAATAAAATAATTGAAAGCAATATGAAATAAATCAACGCTGATATCCTGGGGATTTACAGGCTTTATTGGCGATGCAGTCGCGCACCTAATGGTGGGAATAAGACGTGAATCATCTATACGGAATTTATGGAATAACGATTCATTAAATGTTTGGTTCATTCCTCATTGGCAGCCTGTTATCTTGTTTCACGATTCGACGGCAATACAGGTCGAAAGGGAATAGAGACTCAACGACAGCATCAACAGGGGCACGAGCTTCCCCTATCTGCAATGACCTACGAAATTATCGATACCACACTGCTGGACCCGATTGCGCAGCCCCTTCTGGATGCACTTCAGGTCGAATACGCAACCCGCTATCGCGAATTCAGAGCCAATAGCTCGGCATTGGCAAGTGAAGAGCTGGCCCGTTATCCGGCCGAGTTGTTCGTGCCGCCCGAGGGGGCTTTCATTGTGATTCAGCGCGACGGGCAGACCGTCGCCGGCGGCGCGTTCAAACGCTATGACGCAACGACTGCGGAGCTCAAGCGCATGTGGACCCATGCCAGCGAGCGCCGGCAGGGTTTGGCACGCCGCGTCGTGCAGGAGCTCGAGTCGCGTGCGTTGCGACAGGGATATCGTCGCGTCTATCTGACCACGGGCTTCCGGCAGCCGGAAGCAGCCGGACTCTATACCCGTGCGGGCTACGAGGCTCTGTTCGATCGTTCGATCGCGCCGGAGATCCACTTTCGTCTTCCATTCGGCAAGGATTTGCTGGAACCGGGCCGCACTGATTCGTTGCGCGATCTGGTCCATCCCGAGCCGCTCGGCCAGCGGTCGTAATGCGCGCAACGCATTGGTCTAGTCGTCCACTTCAACAGGGCATATCAATTCATGAAGCACAGCCGGAATATTCTGTCGGCGATGGCCGGAACGTTTGTCGCTTTGGCGATCGGCGTAGCGGGCACTGCACTGGCGGCAACCCCCACCACGTTCAATGTGAGTCCGGATCAGCACGATCGCATACGGACCCCCCCTGACGCCGCCGCGATCCAGGCCGTACCCGCGACGTTTCCGTTCGCCTCGAAGGGCGAACTGGTCATCGGCATGACCGTGGCATGGCTGCCGCTTGGTTCGTACGCGACCGATGCGAAGACCGTGGTCGGTTTCGACCCGGACCTCGCGCAACTGGTCGCTGACGGTCTGGGGCGCAAGCTGAAAATCGTGGTGCTCGCCTGGGAAGATTGGCCGCTCGCCTTGCAATCGGGCAAGGTCGACGCGGTAGTGTCGAACGTGACCGTGACCGAGGAGCGCAAGCAGAAATTCGACTTCTCGACCTATCGGCGTGATGTGCTCGGATTTTACGTGGCCGATTCAAGCCCGATCAAGACAATCAGGGAACCGAAGGATATCGCCGGGCTACGTGTCATTACCGATTCAGGAACGAACCAGGAAAAGATCCTGCTTGCGTGGGACAAGGAAAACGTCGCGCATGGACTGAAGCCGGTGCAGATTCAGTACTACGACGATCTCGCTGTGAGGGATTTGGCACTCCGATCGGGGCGTGCGGACGCGATCCTGAGCGTCAACTCGGGGCTTGCCTACGCGGCTGCGCAACGCGGGGGAATACACTCGGTCGGCACCATCAGTGGGGGGTGGCCGATCAATGCCGACGTCGCGGTCACGACTCGCAAGGGTAGTGGACTCGCTGCGCCCGTCACGCTGCTGCTGAACGACCTGATTCGCAGCGGGAAATACACACAGGTACTCGACCGCTGGAGTCTGGGTTCCGAAGCGGTCGACAAAGCCCAGACGAATCCTCCGGGGCTACCCAAAAGCTAGCTAGTCGAGGCAGCAGTCGCTGCCTTCGATGATGGTCTGACATATTTTATAAGCATGACTAATGGATCAAAGACGCACGGCTGATATCAGCCGATGTGCTGGATCGGTGTATCCACTTATAACCAACGGGGCAGTCGATGCGTGGTAAAAGCAGGAAGAATCGGGCGGGTCAGCCGATCATGGGGGCACGGCGGAAAGTGCTGTCGGTTGCTGTGCTGGCAATCACGTGCAACAGCGCGGCATGGGCGCAGAGCGCGGCTGCGCCGACGGGCGCGAGCGATGCCACGGTTGCCTCGCCCGCCGCTGAGCCCACGCAAACCCAAACCTCGCCGGCCGCGACCGCTCAGTCAAAAGCGAAGCAGCCTGGCACCGCGGATACGGTGCAGCAGGATACGGTGGTCGTGACGGGCACACGCACCGATACGAAGGCGAGCAAAAGCCTGACCCCAGTGGATGTAATCAGCAGCGCCCAGTTGCAGGCGACCGGGCAGACCAACCTGCGTGATGCGCTCGTGCAGCTATCTCCGTCGATCACGCATGTGACATATGGGGGGGACGCTGCGGTGCTGACCGATGCGCTAAGCCTGCACGGTCTGAGTCCGGACCATGTGCTCGTACTGGTGAACGGCAAACGTCGCCATACCACGGCAAACATCGCACTCGACCCTGGCTTGAATCAGGGGTCCACCGGTGTCGACATCGACATGATTCCGGTGGGGCTTATCGATCACATCGAGGTCCTGCGCGATGGCGCCGCGGCACAGTATGGGTCGGATGCCATCGCGGGCGTCATCAATATCATCCTGAAGAAAAACTCGCACGGGGGTGATCTGCAGACGACCAATGGCCAGACCTATGCCGGCGATGGTTTCAAAAACAGCGAATCGGCCAGTATCGGTCTGGACCTTGGCGGCAAGGGATTTCTGGACCTGAGCGCGGAATACGACCGCCAGAACCATACGGTGCGCACCGGGCCCGATGACTATTTCGGAACATTCCAGCCAGGGCACGGTTACTACAACCCGATCGAGGGCGATCCGGCCAGCACCCGCGAGTCGGTCGGTTACAACGCCGGCTACTACCTCGGCGACGATGTCGAACTGTATGGTTTTGGCACGTACGCGCATCGTAACGCCCAGGCCTACCAGAACTATCGCCCGCCATCGGTGCTGCCAGCCATCTACCCAGATGGATTCGTGCCCAGAGAGACGGTCAACGAGAACGACTATTCGGTGACGACAGGTATCAAAGGCCAGAACCTGTTCGGCTGGTCGTGGGATCTGAGCACGACCTATGGCGGTGACCATGACGTCATCGGGATGGAGAATTCGGCCAACACGGGGCTATTCGCGGCGCAGGGCTATACGCCAAGCACATTCCATCTGTCGACGGTCAGCAATACCCAGCTGACCAACAATCTCGACTTCTCGCGCGCCTTCCAGCTGCCGCTCCTATCGGCGCCGGTGAACGTCTCCTGGGGTGTCGAGCAGCGCCGCGAGACCTATTCGGTGGGGGCGGGTGATTATGCATCCTATGTCGATGGTGGCTCCCAGGCGCTGCCGGGTCTTGCTCCGGTCAGCGCGAGCGATAACTCGCGCAATGTGGTCGGTACATATGTCGACCTGTCGACCCATCTGACACCGCAATGGACGGTTGATCTGGCGGGACGTTTCGAGCATTACAGTGACGTGGGGAGTACAACGAACGGGAAGTTCTCGACACGCTACGATTTCACGCCGGTGTTCGCCGTGCGTGGCAGCGTGAGTACCGGATTCCGTGCGCCGTCGCTCGCTGAAGAGTATTACGGCAACGTGAACGAATCGCCGGCATCGGTCAGCGGCCTTCTCGCGGCCAACTCGGCGGCGGCCAGGTTGATCGGCGCGCAGCCGCTGCAGTCGGAGAAATCGACCAACTACAACCTCGGCTTCGTACTGACCCCGGCAAGAGATCTGCACCTGACGCTCGACGCCTATCAGATCGACATCCGTAACCGGATCGTCGAGGGCGGGACGGCGTCTGGCGCGGCCGCGATCGCCGCGATGCAGGCAGCGGGGCTGTCCATACCCAGCTCGATTCCGGCGTCGGCGGTATCGGCAAGCTACTTCACCAACGGTGCGAGCACGCGTACCCGTGGGATCGATCTAGCCGGTACCTACCACACGGGCTTTGGCAGCTACGGCCAGGTCGACTGGGATCTGGGGGTGAACATCAACACTACCTCGGTCACGCATGTGGCGACAGGAGCGAACGGTCAGCCGGAACTCAATGCGCAGCAGATCGGCTTCCTGAGCACCTCGACGCCAAAGAACAAGATCATCATTGGCGGTACGTGGCATCTCGACAAGTGGGCCGTGAGCCTGCACGAGACACGCTATGGCACTACGTCGACTGAGGCAACCTACTTCGCCGGGCCGAATGCCTTCTCGACCACGCAGTTCCTCCATGTCGAGAACGCGGCAAGGTACATCACCGACGTTGAGGTTCGCTACAACGTAACGAAGAAATTCCAGATCGCGGTGGGCGCGAACAACCTGTTCGACGTCTATCCGAACAAGCTGCCATTCGCAGCCCAGCTGGAAGGTATTCAGTACGACAGCTCATCGTCTTCGATTGGCGTGAACGGCGGCTTCTACTACGCGCGGGCCCGATACGCGTTTTAACGTTTTCCTGCTATGCATAGAAAAAATCACTGGAACGCCCGCGAGGCTCGCTAGCGATAATGGCCTAAGTGGCTGCATGCAGGAATTTCCTCAAAACTTTTTCCCCATGTACCCGTGGGTGCATGGGGAGGACTCCGATATGTCCTATTCACTTTCGATTCTCGACAAGAGTCCGGTTGCCGACGGAACGAGTGCCTACGATGCACTGCGCTTTACGGTTCAGCTTGCTCAGCGCGCAGAGGCGTTGGGTTACAAGCGCTACTGGATCGCCGAGCATCATGGAGCGCCTGGGCTGGCAAGCTCCGCACCAGAGATTGTCGTGTCCCATCTGCTCGCGCACACCTCGCGCATCCGGGTTGGCTCCGGCGGCGTCATGCTGCAGCATTACAGCCCTTTTAAGGTGGCGGAATCGTTCCGGGTGCTGGCGTCCCTGGCGCCGGGCCGCGTCGATCTCGGCGTCGGCAAAGCGCCGGGCGGCCTGCCGTTGACGACGCGCGCGCTGCAATGGTTTCACGACAAGACGAAGAAGCCTGATTTCGCGCATCAGCTCGCGGAACTCGACGCGTTCCTGAAATCGGGTGTCGCCGAAGACCACCCGCTGGCAGGGGCGGTTGCGCTGCCCACGCCGCCGGAGGCTCCGCAAGGCGTGCTTCTGGGCGCGAGCCCCGAGAGCGCCGCGCTCGCCGCCCAGCATGGCTGGCAATTCTGCTATGCCGGCCATTTCAATCGTGACGAGGCCAACCTCGAACGTTCGATTGACGTTTATCGCAATGCAACAGGGCGTACGCCGTTGCTCGCGCTCTACGCGTTTGCAGCGGAGTCGAAGGCCGAGGCCGCGCGTCAGGTCCCGGCACTGCGAATTTTCAAACTGCAGCTTGCTACCGGGCAGAGTGTGAATCTCCCCAGTCCCGAGGCGGCAGCGGAGTTCGCGCGGCAAACCGGTGTGACCGACTACCAGGTCGACGAGCTGCGTCCGCATCTCCTCACCGGCACGGCCGACGATGTACGCCAGGAACTCGACACACTGCACGAACGCTTCGGCATCGAGGAATTCGTGATCGACACCCCGGTCGCCGACTACGCGCTGCGCCTTGCTTCGATCGAAGCGCTGGCCACCGCCGAACACGCCGCGCGCGTTTGACGCGCTTCTCATTCCCACATTACGGACCACGACATGACCCAGCGAAACCTCACTTTCGGCATCATGCTGCACGGCGCGGGCGGCCACATGAATTCATGGAAGCATCCAGCCGGACCGGCGGATGCCAGCGTCAACCTGGATTTCGTCACCGGCATCGCACAGAAAGCGGAGGCGAATGGCATCGCGTTCGCGTTCGTGGCCGATGGCCTCTATATCAACGAGAAGTCGATTCCCCATTTCCTGAATCGCTTCGAGCCGATCTCGATCCTCTCGGCGCTCGCGACCGCAACCTCGAAGATCGGTCTGGCCGGCACGCTCTCGACGTCATACAGCCATCCGTTTACGGTGGCGCGGCAGTTCGCGTCGCTCGACCTGATTAGCGGCGGGCGTGCGGGATGGAACGTCGTCACGTCGCCGCTCGAAGGATCCGCAAAAAACTACGGCGGCGAGCATCCCGATCACGAACTACGCTACGAGATCGCTGACGAATACCTGGAGGTCGTGCAGGGACTGTGGGACAGCTGGGACGACGGAGCGTTCGTACGCGAGCGCGAGAGCGGGCGCTTCTTCGACCGCGACAAACTGCATACGCTCGACCACAAGGGCCGGTTCTTCCAGGTGGCCGGGCCGCTCAATATCCAACGTTCGCCGCAGGGCCAACCGGTGATCTTCCAGGCCGGCGCGTCGGATTCCGGGATCGCGCTCGCCGGTAAGTATGCGGACGCGGTGTTCACGCATTCGCCGTCTCTCGAAGAGACGCGAGACTTCACCGAGAGTGTGCGAAAGAGTGCGGTCGAGCACGGGCGTGCGGCAACCGACGTGAAGATCTTTCCGGGCATCGGTCCGGTAGTCGGCGCGACCGCGGCCGAAGCTGAGGCAAAGTATCGTGCGATCCGCGACCTGTTGACGATCGACGAGGCGCTCGCGTATCTGGGGCGCTTCTTCGAGCACCACGACTTTACGCAATACCCGCTCGACGAGCCGTTCCCGGAGTTGGGCGACCTCGGCGCCAACAGCTTCCGTTCGACGACCGAGCGCATCAAGGCCGACGCGAAGCGCACGGGCTCGACGTTGCGCCAGGTCGCGCTAGAGGTGGCGACACCCAAACCGCAGTTCATCGGCACCGGCGAACAGATCGCGGACGAACTGATCCGCTGGTTCGACGCCGGCGCGGCTGACGGCTTCATTCTCGGCTTCCCGGTGCAGGCCGAGGGCTTTGACGATTTCGTCCGATACGTGATTCCGGCGCTGGAGGCACGCGGCCGCTATAGCCGCACCTTGCCCGGGATCACGCTGCGCGATCACCTCGGCTTGCCGCGCCGCGCAAGCCGCTATGCAACCGCCGAAACGGCATGACGAACGGCTCGCCGTACGGCTTGCAACGCAGGAGGGCAGCATCATGAGCGACACCACTCATCAGCTTGGCCGGACCGCCCACGGGGGGGCCGTGATCGACGGCGCAGGAGGGCAGGACTACGCACACTACAGGGTCGTGCCGGCGACCCATCATGCGCGCACCGCCGGAACCGTGCTGGCGATCGCCCTGATCGCGATCGTCCTGAACTCGGTACTGGGTAATCCGCGCTGGGGCTGGGGCGTCTTCGCGCAGTGGTTCTTCGCCGGGCCGGTACTCGAGGGTCTCCTGCGTACGCTCGTGCTCACGGCGCTCAGTGCGCTGTTCGGCTTCGCACTTGCCACGCCGCTCGCACTGGCGCGCGTCTCGCGTTCGCCGCTGCTGGCCGGCTGTGCATGGGCATTTATCTGGCTATTCCGTTCGATTCCGCCGATCGTACTGCTGCTCCTGCTGAACAACCTCGGCTATCTGTACGACACGATCTGGATCGGCGTGCCGTTCACACACATCGCATTACTGAATCAATCGACCACTGAGCTGATCAGTCCGTTCTTCGCCGCTGTGCTGGGTCTCACGCTCAACCACGCCGCATTCGCCGCCGAGGCGATCCGCGGCGGGATTCTGTCCGTCGATCACGGCCAGCGAGAAGCGGCCGCGGCGCTCGGCTTGCCGGGCGCACGCCAGGTGCGGCGCATCGTGCTGCCGCAGGCGATGCGCGCCATCGTGCCGACTGCGTTTAACGACGTGATCGGTCTCGCGAAAGGCACATCGGTCGTCTATATTCTCGCGATGCCGGACCTCTTCTACACGGTGCAGATCATCTATCACCGCAACCTGGAGGTAATTCCGCTGCTGATGGTCGCGACGATCTGGTATCTGGTGATCCTGACTGTGTTGTCGGCGATCCAGGTGCACATCGAACGGTACTACGCACGTGGCACGACGCGTGCGCAGGTGGAGCGTTCGCCGCTCGCCGCGCTATTCGGCCGGTGGCGTAGCGCACGCGCTGCTCGCGGGGAAAGCGCGGTCCAGCCGCAGAGGCAAGATCGCGTGGCAGTCGAAGCTGAAGCCAAAGCGGGCACAACAGGCTGGGCGCAGCAGCGCGTCGGTGGCAAGGTCGGTATCCACAACGTGTCGAAGAGCTTCGGACCGCTGAAGGTGCTTGATAACGTCTCGCTGAGTTTTCCGTCGGGAAGCGTCACGGTGATCCTCGGCCAGTCGGGATCGGGCAAGTCGACGCTGCTGCGGTCGATCAACCACCTCGAACGCGTGGACGACGGCTTCATCGACATCGACGGGGAACTGGTCGGGTATCGCAAGGAAGGGCGCACGCTGTACGAACTCAAGGAGAAGGACGTCCTGGAACGGCGGCGCGCCGATGTCGGGATGGTGTTCCAGAGTTTCAATCTGTTCCCGCACCTGACGGTGCTCGACAACGTCATCGAGGCGCCGTTGGCGGCTGGCGTACCGCGCGCTCAGGCAGAAGCGGAGGCGCGCACGCTGCTCGCTCGCGTGGGACTCACCGGCAAGGCTGATGCGTGGCCGCGCCAGCTATCCGGGGGCCAGCAGCAGCGCGTGGCAATCGCACGCGCGCTTGCGCTGAAGCCGAAGGTCCTGCTGTTCGACGAGCCGACTTCGGCACTCGATCCGGAGCTCGTCAACGAGGTGCTCGACGTGATCCGACAGCTTGCGCGTTCGGGCACGACGCTGATCATCGTCACGCACGAGATCGGCTTCGCGCGCGAGGTTGCCGACACGATCGTGTTCATGGACGCCGGACGCATCGTGGAATCCGGTCCACCCGCGAGCGTGCTGCGTGACCCGACTCATCCGCGCACCCGTGATTTTTTGTCCAAGGTGCTGTAGCAGGCCGTGAGCTTGCGGATACGACCATTCAAGATCAATCATGACTCGACGAAAATTTCTGGTGGACCTGGCGGGGCTTGCTGTTGCTTCTCTGGCATGGGATCGACTGGCACTGGCCGATACCCGATCATTCGATTTCAGCCCGCAGCAGCAAGGTAAGTTAAGGGCGCCGAAGAATCCCGCCGCGCAGCGCGTGGCGAGTGGCTACCACTTCATTACGCCGGGCGCATTGACGGTGGCGGTCGCACCGTTTGCTGCGCCGCTCGCGACCTATGCGACCGACGCGAGCACCATTGTCGGTTCGGATCCGGACTACGCGCAACTGCTGGCCGATGCGCTGGGCCTGAAATTGGTCCTCGTGCCAGTCGCGTGGCCGGACTGGCCGCTGGGGCTCGCATCCGGCAAGTACGACGCGGTGATCTCCAACGTCGGCGTAACCGAGCAACGCAAGCAGAAGTTCGACTTCACCACTTATCGGCTCGGCTTGCATGGCTTCTATGTGGCGGCCACCAGTTCTATTCAGTCGATACGCGCACCAAAGGATATTGCCGGGCTGCGCATCATCACGGGCTCAGGCACGATCCAGGAGCGCATCCTGCTCGAGTGGAATCAGCAAAACGTGGCGCAACGCCTGAAGCCCGCCGAATTGCAATTTTTCGATGACTTGTCTTCGGCCGAGCTCGCGCTGCAGTCGGGTCGCGCGGACGCGATCTTCAATCCGCATGCTCCGCTTTCCTACTCGGCCGCGACGCAGGGCAAGATTCGCCTGGTGGGAACGGTGAATGCCGGCTGGCCGCTCAAGGCCGACGTGGCAGTTGCGTCGCGCAAGGGCAGTGGGCTGGCGCCGGCGTTGACCGAAGCGACTAACGGCCTGATCGCCGGCGGCCAATACAAGGCGGCACTGGCCCGCTGGGGACTCGAAGACGAGGCCATTCAGCGTTCCGAGACTAACCCGCCAGGCTATAAGGATGCCTGAGTAAATGGCTGTTAATACCGGCATCGACACACCAACACACAATAGGACAGGGGTACGACATGTGTGCATCGCGCATTGACCATATTGCGTTTCTGACACCCGGGAACTATCCGGACGAAGATCCGGCCGCGGGTCTCGAGCGCTCGCTCGATCTGTTCCACGTGGGCGAAACGCTGGGCTACGACAGTGCGTGGGTACGCCAGCGTCATCTTGAGCGCGCGGTCTCGTCTGCCGCGACATTTCTTGCGGCGGCGAGCCAGCGCACGACGAGGATCGGACTCGGCGCTGCGGTGATCCAGATGGGTTACGAGAATCCGTTTCGTCTTGCCGAGGATCTTGCGACCGTCGACGTGCTGTCTCATGGGCGCCTGAATATCGGGCTGAGCGCAGGTGCTCCTGCGCACGGTATTCTGCTCGGCGAGCGGCTGTTTGATGCCAACCCTGAGTTGATCGACTTCTCGCATGCGCGTGTCGAGCGTCTGCGCCGCAATCTCAGCCAGGAATGGCTCGGCGGCGAAGACACCTTCGTCGAATCGGCGGCGGGTCGTGTAAGGCCCCGCGTGTCGCCCTATGCGCCGGGTTTGACCGACCGGCTCTGGTACGGCGGCGGCTCGCGGCGTTCGATCGAATGGGCTGGTCGCACGGGTTTTAACCTGCTGATCGGCAACATCACGACGGGCGAGGGAACCGACGATTTCCGAGACGCGCAACTGCGTCAGCTCGATCTGTTCCGTTCGCACTGGAGCGAATCGCGGGCACCGCGTATCGCGCTGGGCCGCGTGATCGTGCCGATCGACGGCGCCGACGCCCGGACGCGCCAGCGCTATCGCGAGTTCGCCGAGGGCCGCCACGCGCGTACGCTGACGCCGCATGGAGAGCGCCGCACGCTGTTTGTGCCGGATCTCGTGGGTACGGCCGACGAGATCGTCAGCCAGCTGCTCGACGACCCGGTCGTCGCTCAGGTCCGCGAACTGCGCCTCGAATTACCGTACGATCTGCCGTTTGAGAACTATCAGCAGATCCTCGAGGACTTCGTCACACGCATTGCTCCCGAACTGGGCTGGCGGCCCGACGCCGCGCGCAGGCCCGTCGCGGCTTAGCAGCGGCGCCCATCTCGTCGACTCGATTTTCTGGCTGGAATTTTGCCTTGGGATCGGGAAGAGACGGTGTGTTTTACTAACCAGATAAAAAGGATAGGTATTGTGAGTCGAGATTTGCTTCTGTTGCTGGAACCCGGTTTCACCGATCCGGCTCACCCGGGCGAGCGCTTTGTCTGCCCGCACGGCGTGGCGATTGAAGGACTGCTTGCGAGCGAGTCCGAGCGCGTCGCGCGGCTCGACGTGAAGCGCGTACCGTTTTTGCGGCCGAGGCGCGACGTGATCGCTGCGCTCGATGAAGCGCACCAGAGTCTGCCAGTGCTCGTGCTAGGCGACGAGCATCCGCTACCCGATGACGCGCAGACGCTCGGCGACAAGCGCTTCGTCACCGACACGAAGCGGATCCTTGCGCTGCTCGCCGAGCGGCACGGCTTCCCGAAGGTCCATTAAGTCAAGGGATAAGGCATGGTAGCCGTGCTCTCGTCAACTGTGCCGGATGAGCGCTTCGCTTACGTTCCGGTTCACGACCCGTTGGCCCGTCCTCTGTTCGACGAATTGGTCTTCGAATACAGCAGCCGTTATGAAGGCCTGATCAATAAGGAAGACATATTTAATGAGCTACAACGCTATCCGGCTGAGGCGTTCGCTGCGCCGCATGGCGCCTTCGTGCTGCTACTGCGCGACGGCGAGGCAATAGCGGGCGGCGCGCTCATGCGTCATGCCGACCCCGGCACTACGGAGTTCAAGCGCATCTGGGCAAGCCGTAACCACCGCCGTCAAGGGCTGGCGCGCCGCGTGCTGGGCGAACTGGAGACGCAGGCCGTTCGCCTGGGTTATACGCGGGTGTTCCTCAGCACCGGTCCTCGCCAGCCCGAGGCCATCGCGCTATACAAAACCAGCGGCTATACCCTTCTATCGGCGCACGACTTCGGTGAGGATGAGCCGCCCGGATTCCTGTTCGAGAAACCCCTGTCCACGCGGCAAACTGGCTAACGCCTGCTCGCCCTTTGCGCTGGCCGACATGCTGCGCAGGCGGTTGGCCGTACGGCGCGATGAGGCGCGATACGAAGATCCCGATAGGACGATGGCGCTACGAGGGAACTCCCTCGGCCGCCACCCTCCCTCAACCTTGGCGCTTACGGGGCTTCATGCGGCCGCGATCCACCTGGCTTACTCGGTATCGTCCTTTAATTGCGGCAGCGCCAGCGTCTCGCCCGCCGTGAGCAAGCCGGTTTCGGAATAGATCAGCAGCTTGGCGCGGGTATCCGTGATGTCCAGATTACGCATGGTCAACTGGCCAATCCGGTCGCGCGGCGAAAAGGTCGATTCGACCTTTTCCATTGAAAGCCGCTCCGGCTGGTATGTCAGGTTCGGCGACTTCGTGCTCAGAATCGAGTAGTCGTTGCCGCGCCGCAGCTCGATCGTGACTTCGCCGGTAATCGCGCGTGCGACCCAACGCTGTGCCGTTTCGCGCAGCATGATCGCCTGCGGGTCGAACCAGCGGCCCTGATACAACAGGCGTCCCAGACGCCGCCCGTTCTCGCGATACTGTTCGATTGTGTCCTCGTTGTGGATGCCCGTCACGAGTCGCTCGTACACGATATGCAGCAACGCAAGCCCCGGCGCCTCGTAGATCCCGCGACTCTTCGCCTCGATGATCCGGTTCTCAATCTGGTCGCTCATGCCGAGACCGTGGCGGCCGCCGATGCGATTCGCCTCCAGCAACAGATCGACGGCGTCCGTGTATTGGACTCCGTTAAGCGCGACCGGACGACCTTCCTCGAAGCGGATCGTGACTTCTTCCTTCGCGATCTGCACGTCGTCACGCCAGAACGCGACGCCCATGATGGGATTCACGATCTTGATACCGCTTTCGAGGCTTTCGAGATCCTTCGCTTCGTGCGTCGCACCGAGCAGGTTCGAATCGGTGGAGTAAGCCTTCTCCGCCGACATCTTGTACTCGAAGCCCGACTGGCGCATGAACTCCGACATTTCCGCGCGGCCGCCCAGTTCGTCGATAAACGCCTGGTCGAGCCACGGCTTGTAAATCTTCAGCTCAGGATTGACGAGCAGGCCGTAGCGGTAAAAACGCTCGATGTCATTGCCCTTGTACGTGCTGCCGTCGCCCCAGATGTTGACACCGTCGTCCTTCATCGCGGCGACCAGCATGGTGCCGGTGACAGCCCGGCCGATCGGCGTCGTATTGAAGTAGGTCACGCCGGCGGTGGAGATGTGGAACGCGCCCGATTGCAGGGCGGCGATGCCCTCGGCGACCAGTTGGGCCCGGCAATCTATGAGTCGCGCACCTTCCGCACCGTACTGGATCGCTCGACGCGGAATCGACTCATAGTCGTCTTCGTCGGGCTGGCCGAGGTTGGCCGTGTAGGCGTACGGGACGGCACCTTTGATCCGCATCCAGTGCAGAGCGGCGCTCGTGTCGAGCCCGCCGGAGAATGCGATGCCGACTTTCTGGCCAGCGGGAAGACTTTCAAGGATTGTACTCATGTTGAAAACCATTAGATCGAGTTGGAGAGAAAGCTATGCAACGTGAACGCTTTAATGTGACAACGTCTCACCGATATGTCAACGACCTGTGCGCGATTTCGCCAGCCCGAACTGCCGACGCGCGGTCATGGCAAGCAGCGCGACGAGCGCGGCCGGCGCTAACTGACACGGAAGCTGAAACACGCCCGCAAAAAATGCCTGGGCGGGCATCAGCCATGCTATGCCAAGCGTCGCCCACTCCGCGCGACTCAATTCGCGAGCCTTCGCATCACGGATCAGGAATGCGATGGGAAGCGCCAGCCAGGCAAGGTCGTAGCTCATCATGTACGGCTGGACAAGCATGGTCGCGATGGTCAAGGCTGCCGCACGAAGCTCAAAGCGCGCCTCCTTGATCCATAGATAAGCCGAAAAAACTACGGCTGGAATGGCCACGGCCGCATGAACGGCATATGACGCGTGAATCGATAACCCTGCCAGCCTGGCCGCGGCAAAAACTGTCGGCATTCCATGCCAAAGACCATTGCCGTGCTGCAGCGCCAACCGGTCGAATTCAGGCAGGTACCAAATGAACGCCACCCAAGCCTCGAAGCCGAGCGCCGCCACGCTCACCGCCACGAATGCAATGCTGAACGCAGCCGAGGCGATGAGTGCCTTCCACTGGCGGCCACAGATAAGCGCGAGCGGGAAGAGAACGCCGAATTGCGGCTTGATGGCCAGGATGGCAATGCATGCCCCTGCGAAGAGCGGATTCGACTCTGACTCCAACTTCGACCTCGACTCCAGCAGCACAAGCGCACCGCCAGCTGCCGCTGCAGTAAGAAGCGAGTTCTGCCCCGCGTAGATTGCGAGCGCGGCGCCGGGGAATGCTGCCATCGCGACAACCGTCGATCGTTCGATTCCCCGACTTAGCCGTGCGATGACAGCGCCGTAAGCGCCGACGCCGAGCATGGTAAAGAGCGCGAACGCCCAGCCGAATGGCAGCAGCCCAAACGGAAGCACCGCCAGCAGAAACGTCGGAGGATATGGCCAGGGCGAAAATCCGGCGGCCGAGCGCACAGTCGCTTCAATCGGCTGCATCCAGCTCGCGGAGAACACCGAAGCCGCACCATGCTCAAGTGCAACGCGAGCAGCGGACCAAAAAACAGCAAAGTCGATCCCGACCATTGGCGCGGACGACTCGCGCAGCACATAGTATCGGATGCTCCAGACAGTCAGAACGAGGCATTGAAGCGCCAGCGCAGCCAACGCATAGAATTCCATTCTTCCCGCACTGACGCACGCTTTGGTTGAGGTTGATTCCATTCGTCTCACCGATACGTCCACCACCGATGCGCGATGAACGTAACAGGGGGCACGACACAGACCACCATGGCGATGCCCAATCCCGGACCGCCTCCCGCGACCGCCGTGGCATGCGCGACGAGCGCAGTCAGCGTAAGGCCGCCCAGAGAAACAATCGCGAAGCGCCAGACATTCGCCAGAGCAGGAACAGACGAAAAACTCCAGAAGGTATTCAGGAGATAGGAGCTTCCCGTCGAACATGCAAAGGCGAGCGCGTTCGCCAGCGCGGGCTCGGTCCCGGCGCGCACGATCAGCGTCATGGCGACGATGACGTGCAGGCCGGTCGCAAGCAGGCCGGACGCGCCAAATCGCAGTACCTTGGTCCGCTCGGCCCTATTCACCGGCGTTCTCCCGCGGCTTGCGCAGGACGGCGAGCAAGGACACCCCGTAAGGCAGCGCGCCATGCGCAAGCCAGTGACGTTCGGCACTGAACAAGCGGTAGAGCACGGCGTTGAGCGGAGCGACCGGAACGGCATCGCCCGTCGATCTGCTGCGCCCGAGAAGGCGGTCGAACCATCGCGCGGCCACGGCCAGGGGGAACAGCAACGAGTTGAAATACGTCACGCGCTCGACCTCATAACCGGCCGCGGCGATGCATTGCGTGAGCGAAACGCGGTTGTAGCGCCGGTAATGCCGCAGAAACACATCGTGAGCGCTCCACAGACTCTGGCAGGCCGGTACCGTCACGACGATCACGCCGCCTGGCGCCAGCAACGATTGCATACGTGCCAGCGAGCCAACGTCGTCGGCGATATGTTCGAGGCAATCGAAAAAACAGATCAGATCGAAGCGTTCGCTGGGCTCAATGCCGAAGGGCACATCGTCCGGACAGCGTCCGGCACGGATGTTGAAGCGACCGCTGGTTTTTTGCGAGCACAGCGCGCGCGCTGTGCTGTCCATCTCCAGGCCGCTCACCGTGCCGAATTCGGCCAGCATGTCGAGGTTGCCACCCGTGCCGGACCCGACTTCGAGCACGCGTGCTCCGGGCGGTAAAGCCAGACGGCGCAGTACGGTTTGCAACACGTCACGCCGGCCGCGGAACCACCAGTGCTCCGCTTCGGTTTCGGCCATTTCCAGATATGCATCAGGGGACATCATGGGCTCCTTGCGCCGATTAGCCGGCTGATAACCGGCTCATTGACCGACAACCCGCACGCTCGGCGCCACGCGCCTGCGGACGACATCGGGACGCGGTGCATGTGCCGTGCGTGTCTGGTAGCGCTCGCGGGGCAGGACACTGACCTTGCTCTTCTCCTGATAGCGGCGGCGCACGAGATAGACCGGACGCTTTTTCGACTCGTAATAGATGCGGCCGACGTATTCACCCACCACGCCGATACCGATCAGTTCGATCCCACCCATGAACAGCATCAGGGAGATCGTGGACGCGTACCCGGGGACGGGGTTGCCTGACCACAGCGTGCTGCCGACGATAAAGCCACCGTATAAAAAAGCCAGCGTGGCAATCGCGAGGCCGATATAGGTCCAGCTTCGCAACGGCACGGTGCTAAAACTCGTAATGCCTTCGAGCGCGAAATTCCACAGCTTCCATCCGGAGAATTTCGAGTGCCCGGCGCTGCGCGGCTCGCGTTCGTACTCGACGATCACGGTCCGATAGCCGACCCATGCAAACAGGCCTTTCATGAAGCGTCGGCGTTCAGGCAGGCTGCGCAGAGCATTGACGACCTGGCGGTCCATCAGGCGAAAGTCGCCGACGTTTTCAGGCAGCTTGACCTCAGAGAGCGCGTTGTGCACGCGGTAGTAGAGCGCTGCCGCGGTGCGTTTGGCGAAGGTGTCGCAGGCCCGGTTGCTTCGTTTGGCCGCCACCACCTCGGCACCCGCGCGCCAGTGTTCCACCATCACGGGGATCAGGCTCGGTGGATCCTGCAGGTCCGCATCGATCGGAATCACCGCGTCGCCGACCGCCTCGTCGATGCCGGCCGTCAAGGCCGCTTCCTTGCCGAAGTTGCGGGTCAGGTCGATGACCCGGATGCGTTTGTCCTGGATCCCGGCGGCGACCAGCTTGTCGAGGGTTCCGTCGTTACTGCCGTCGTTGACGCAGACGATTTCGAAACGCGTGCCTTCGATCGATTCGAGTATCGGCACGACGGCGGCGAAGAACCGGTCGATGGCCTGATGCTCGTTGTAGAAGGGCACGACAAGAGAGATCAATGGTTTGCTGGTAGGCGTGGACATGACATTTTCCCGTTTATCCTGTTCATCTGTCTTATGTGATGCAATGCGCTGGCATCGCATGGTGTTGCTTGCAGCAGCCCGTCGCCGGATTCAGTTGCCCGGTACCGGTGGCCTGTCGCGGGCTGCAGCGCGCGTCTTGTTGCGTGTTAGTTTCTGGTGGAGGGACGGCGCCAGCAGAGGCGCACGATTGCGTTCGAGTGCGATGCGCCGCACCAGCATGCCGAGGGTCGTCAATGTGAGAAGCGGCAGAAACTGGAACGGCAAACGGGTGATGACCACCATCCCCGCCAGCGGTGCGAGCCACAACACGACCAACCATTCGCGTTCCCCGCGTTGCCATCCGTGGCCCATGCCGTAGCTGCAGTACCAGGCGATGAGCACGCCGTACCAGGCGAGGTCGTAGTCGTACAGGTACGGACTGACGAGCAGGCTGGCGCAGACCAGGGTCGCGGCGCGCAACGCATAAGTGCACTGCCGACACCACGCGTACCAGACAGCGGCGACGGCTAACGACGCGCTGATTCCCTGAGCCGCCCACGCTAACGCCGATGGTGCATGCGCCAGCTTTGCGAAGGCGAAGGCGGTCGGCACGCGAGCCATGACGGCGCGTCCCGATTCGACAAACCCGGCTGCCATGCCGGCGTTATGCAGGAACGCGGCGAACGTGCCTGGACCGAACAACAGGGCCGCCAGCGCGAGTGTCGATACGGCTGTCAGCGTGAACGCCAGCAGTGCGCGCCATGAGCGGGAGCAGAGCAAAGCGAAGGGGAAGAGCAGGACCAGATGCGGCTTCATGCATAGCAATCCAAAGCATATCCCCGCGACGACTGGCCGGCGGCGCAGCGCAAGCAATCCAGACGCGGCAAGCGCCGCGGTCAGCATGCCGTTTTGGCCCATCACCGCAACCAGTGCGACGCCGGGGAAGGCCAGTGTGACGAGCACCGTCTGCCGGCGCGGCACGATCGCGTGAATGGCTTTGGCGAACAGCGCAAACGTGCCGGCAATGAACGTCACAGCGGCGGCCTGAAACGGCAGCAGGGCTAGCGGCGACATGATCAGCAGCGAGTTGGGTGGGTACAGCCAGGGCAGAATGCTGCCCATCGTGCGGAAATACGGCGCAGCGGTCATCTCGACGTCGGTCAGGGCCTTGAGGTTGTAGGCGTCGACGGCATGGCCGTGCTGCACAAGGAACGACGCGCTCCAGAACGGCAGGAAGTCCATTCCCAAAGGCGGAAAATCGGTGCGCTGCTGCCACATGACGCGGTAGAGATAGACCGTGAGGAAGATGGCGTAGCAGATGAGGGCCGCTATTGAATAGCGTGACAGGCGTTTGCTGTCGAGCCAGTGGGCGCCACGCGTTGCGCTCGTGTCTGGCAATCCGGCGCGCGCTAACCGGTTGTCCACCGGCAACTTGTGCGACGACTGCAGGTTCATGACGTCACCTCCTCGACGATTCGCGCGCGACGCAGGATAAGCAGCAGCATCAGTAGCAGGACGACGGGTCCGATCTGCGGCAATCCGGCCAGGCGGTTGAAGAACTCATAGACCGGCAGCAACCAGGCGAGCACCAGCACCCCCTGTTCGCCTCGCCGCCATCCCTTCTCGAAGCCGATTGCCGTGAGACAGGCGATGGCGATGCCGAGCCATGCCAGTTCGTAGTGCCACACGTAAGGGTTCGCGAGCAGGGTGGCGACGGCCAGCGTCGCGCCGCGCAGGCGGGCATCGCGCGTGGACTTCCAGATATGACAGGCGGCCACCACGGCGATCAGTGCAACGCATGCTTCCGCCGCATAGGCCGGAGCGAGAGGCACACCGCCTTCGCGCAGAACCGCAAACGTGGTGGGCGATGAGAGCCAGTAGTGACGACCGTGTTCGAGTGTCAGGTCGCGTGCGAGCCTGCTGCTGACCAGGAACAGTTGCAGCGACCGCGTGCCGCAGATCAGTACGCTAAGCGCACCGAACAGTGACGCGCTCAGTGCGGCGGCGCCAAAGGTGCGCCACGCGCGCGCCGCGATCAACACAAACGGGAACAGCAGGGCCATTTGCGGCTTGATCGCCAGCAAACCGATACACAGTCCGGCGCGAGCGGGGTGGCGGGCAATCCAGCGGACGGCGAGCGCGGCAAGCGCAGCGGTCAGGAGCGAGTTTTGCCCGAAGACGGCTGGCACGAAGACGCACGGACAGGCTGCAACGATCAGCCAGCCAAGGCGTGAACTGCCCATGCTTGAAGCGAGCCGGGACACGCCGAGCGTGGCGAAGACGAACAGCAGCGCGCTGATACCAACAAACAGAAAATAGGCGACGACAAGCGGCACCAGGGCGAGTGGCTTGATGAGCACCAGAAA
Organism: Burkholderia sp. GAS332; assembly: GCA_900142905.1. Lineage (NCBI taxonomy): Bacteria > Pseudomonadati > Pseudomonadota > Betaproteobacteria > Burkholderiales > Burkholderiaceae > Burkholderia > Burkholderia sp. GAS332. Next base: position 512,694 of record FSRV01000002.1, read on the forward strand.
CGTCGGCGGATACAGCCATGGCAGAAAATTGCCGGGCGGAAAATGGAATAGCGTCGCTTCGATTCTGTCGAAGTAGGTGTAGTCGTAGACCTGCCATGCCGGACCGTGCAGCATCGCATACGACGCTGACCAGAAAACCGAAAAATCGATAGCTGGTTTCGTAAAATTTCCTGTGCTGAACCCGTTGCTCGCCCATGCCCATGTCGCCAGGAACCCGGCGTACAGAACCAGCATCGCAACGCTGTACACGACCACGCGCTGAGGGGTGATCAAGCTGTGAACACGGTTTTCGCCGCTGCGATCGTCTGGTCGTGAAACGTACATGATCCCCGCCTTCTGTACTGTCCGGATGTGATCCGGTGGACCGTTCAGTCATTCTGATGATTGATACAGATTCCTAAGCGTCGGTCAAAAACGTCGTGTGAAAAATCTCGTTCGTGTGTGACGCGTTAGCTCATTGTTGGAGGAAAATTAATCGACTTGCAAGATGTCGTTTTCCTTCGTGAAGCACGAGAGGTGTCAAAGGCCCTGCATTGAGCTGAAAACGGACGCGCTTGTGTGCGCAAGCGCGCTTGCCGGTCTCACGGTTGCGACATTTTGTGCAGATGGCCTCCGCGAGGCATGCCCGTTTGCATGAGAATCGAGGCCGGTGCTGAATCAGGGTATGTCCTGAGCAAAATCTTCAAAGCCACGGCCGATGCGGTTTTGCGACGATGCCGCCGCTTGTCGCTGAAGCTGAAAAACGTCGCGAACCCGAGACATTCCGTGCGCAAGCGTGGCATCCCCGGCGCAGGCCCTCGGGCTGGGAGCCTTGTATTTCCTGCTTTTCCGTGTCGCTGGCCCCACCTTTGCTAAGGAGAAAGCGCGGAAGTCGACGGCGTGACGACCGGGCGAGTCGAAGCAGGAGCCAACCCGGAAAAGAACCGCCACGCAAGCAACCCTCGGGGTTGTCCCGCCTAGTTCGAAGCTGCGGAGCTCAAACGGCAGCGCGAACGCAGGCAGGACATTGGGTTGTTGTCGACTGACCGCCAGCTTTTTCGTAGTGCCGGCAGTATGTCCCCTCAAACCAATCGTGGTTAAGGGTTTTTATTTAGATATCCGAAGGAGCATGTCATGAAGAATTTTATCGCCCACGCAGCCCGCTTTGTTCGCGACGAAGACGGCGTATCGGCCATCGAATATGGCCTTCTTGCCGCGCTGATCGCTCTGGTCATCATTGGATCGGTCACCACGCTCGGCGGGAACCTCAACAAGGTTTTCAGCGATATCGCGGGATCGGTCTAGCCCGCCCGCCGGCGGACGAATGTGGGCTTGCGGTTCGTCCGTCGATCTTCGGGTGTCTTTGGCACCGGCTTGGTGTGCGGTCAGGCGCGGATATCGCGCCGGGCTGCCCAACCAGCGAATTCTATTCGGCGTGTAGCGGAAACGCATGGCTGCCGCCACGACGTAAAAAATGAGTCCGACAGAGCGAGGCCTCTCATGACACTGCCACCCCTGCCACCACAACCCGTACCCCTGTGCGTGATCGTGCTGGTCATCGTGGCGGCCAGCACCGACATCGCCACGCGCCGGATTCCGAATCGTGTCATCGCAATCGGCCTCGCCGCCGCGCTCTGCGTGCAGGTCTGGTTGCACGGAGCGTCGAACGGCGGGCTCGAGTGGCTGGCGGGTGCCGCGTGTGGCTTCGCGCTGCTGCTGCCGTTCTATCTGCTGCGCGGCATGGCCGCCGGCGACGTCAAGCTGCTGCTGACGATCGGTGCATGGGTGGGCCCTGCGATGACGTTCCGTATCGCGCTCGCCACCTTTCTGATCGGCGGCGTCTGGTCACTGGGGCTGGCGGTGAGCCGCGGTCGCTTCCGGCAACTGATCGCCAATCTGCGGCAGATCGTGGGGGCGTGGCGCTCGGTGTCGTCGCAGCCTTCTGCGAGCGGCATGGCGTTGGCGGGATCAGTAGGGGCGATTCCTTACGGTGTCGCGATGGCGGCCGGAACGCTGGGTGTGTTGTTCGCAGCGACTTTCTAGTCGTGCAAAAAAACGCGAGGGTGGCTTGCGGCTAGCTCGGACCATCCTTGGCAGCAGTATTGAAAGCGGGCATCCGGACGATCCGGACGTTTTTACGAACCATGCAGGAGTGTTGCCATGAAAAACAGTCGCGCTTTAGTCATGCTTGCGTTTGCCATGCTGGCGGGCCTCGCTGCCGTGGTTCTGGCCTCGCGATGGCTCTTGCAGACCTCGTCGAGCGCTGTCACGCCGGTGGCCGTGGCTGCAGGCGTCGTCAATCTCGGTGAGCCGTTGACGTCTGCCCAGCTTCGCACGACCAACTGGCCGACGGGGAGCGTGCCGCCCGGCGCCTTCACGGACGAGAAGGCGCTTGAAGGGCGCGTGGTGCTGGCGAGTCTTGCGCCGGGAGAGCCGGTGCTCGAATCGAAGCTTGCGCCGATCGGCACCAAAGGCGGTCTGTCAGCGGTGATCGGCTCAGGCCACCGCGCGATTACGGTGCGCGTGAATGACGTGGTCGGCGTCGCCGGTTTCGCCTTGCCGGGCAACTACGTCGACGTGATCGTGAATACGCAGCAAGCCGCAAAAACCGACACGCAGCAGAGTATCTCGAAGATCGTACTCGAGAAGATCCTCGTCCTCGCGGTGGCACAGCAGGTGAGCCGCGATGACACGGCGCCGAAAGTCGTCAATGCGGTCACGCTCGAAGTGACGCCCGAGCAGGCCGAGAAGCTCGACCTCGCGCGCAGCGTCGGCACGCTGTCATTGGTTCTACGCAATCAGGTCGACAAGCAGACACCCTCGACGGACGGCGCCACAAAATTCACGTTGCTCGACATGCCAGCATCGGCGCCGGTGGTCGAGCCCGTCCATCCGGTGCGTGCGCACTATGCCGCTCGCCCGGCCCCGAAGCGCGACTGTGTCGGCGTGCTGTCGGGCGTGACGGGCAGCGTCGAATGTTTTTAGGTGGACCGTGGCGCGCCTTTTGACCAGGCGCCGCGGCCGGCACAACACACGCAAGAACGAAAGTCTCGGGTTACACGCATCGAGCAACGGGGGCATAAAGACATGAAAACAGAACTGGGGTTCTCATCGGGCAGCCACGCGCATCGCCGCTCGCTGAGCGGCACGGTACTCGCGGCGGCGCTGTGCGCCGGCCTGGTGGTCGCGCAGAACGGCGTCGCGCAAGGGATCAACGGCATGCCCGCGCCCGGCAAAGGCGGCGCGAGCGCACCGTTGCCGGTGGGCCAAGGGCCGGTGCCGATGATGATCAGCATGTCGCCGATGCCGTCCGGTCCGGTGGCCGGCGGCAAGTCGGTCGGCGCCGTGGCATTGAGCGGTCCTAACTGCAGCGGGGAGATTCGCGATGAATCGAGCGTCGCCGTCGCGGTAGGCAAATCGGTGCTTGTGCCGCTCGCCGAGCCGGCGCGCAACCGCACCCTCGGCAACCCGACCGTCGCGCAAGCTACGCTGGTGTCGCCGCGCACGCTTTACCTCGTCGGCATGACGGTCGGCACGACCAACATGATCGTGCAGGGACGCAGCGGCCAATGCCAGATCATCGACGTGATCGTCAATATCGACGCTGACGGGCTGCAGAGAACCCTGCAGCAGCTGTTGCCCGCCGAGCGCGGCATCAGGGTCTCGACCGCCGCCGGCAACCTCGTGCTGGCGGGCCGCGTATCAGGTGCGCAAGCCGCCCAGCAGGCGATGGAGATTGCGGACGCGTTTGCGGGCGCGCAACCCACCCAGCAGCAGCAAGCGAGCACGGCGAACTTCGGTAACAGCGGTTCGAGCCTGACCCAGCAAAGTTCGAGCGTCAGTAAGGCTTCCGAAGTGATCAACATGATGACGGTGGATTCGCCCCAGCAGGTGATGCTCGAAGTGAAGGTCGCCGAAGTCTCGAAGACCCTGCTCAATCAGCTCGGCGCGGCGGTCAATATCCAGGGCGGCTTCGGCTCATGGACGGGCGCGCTGGTGAGCAGCCTCCTTGCCGGTGTGGGCAACGGCATTGCGGTCAGCAAGTCGAACAATCTCCCGTTCAATGTCGCGGTCGATGCCCAGAAGACCGACAGCCTCGGCAAGATTCTCGCGGAGCCTAACCTCGTGACCCTCAGCGGTCAGGAGGCTTCGTTCCTTGCCGGCGGCAAGGTCTTCATTCCGGTGCCGCAAAGCAACGGGACCGGCGGTTCGACGATCACGCTGCAGGAAGAAGAGTTCGGCGTAGGCCTCAAGTTCACGCCGACCGTGCTGGCGGGCAGCCGGATCAACCTGAAGGTGGCGCCTGAAGTGTCCGAGCTGTCGCCGACCGGGGTCACGGTGAGCGCGACCGGGACCAGCAGCACGGCGATCCTGCCGCTGATCACAACGCGCCGCGCCTCGACCACGGTGCAGATGAACGACGGCGAGAGCTTTGCGATTGGCGGGCTGATCCAGAACAACATCACCGGGTCGCTCAAGGCAATCCCCGGCCTCGGTGAGGTGCCGGTGCTGGGCGCGCTGTTCCGCAGCACGTCGTTCCAGCAGGATCGCACGGAACTCGTTTTCATCATCACCGTGCATCTCGTCAAGCCGCTGCCGGCCGATAACTATCCGCTGCCGACCGACAGTTTCAGGCCGACCTCGGACGCCGCCGTCTATGCGACCGGCAACATGGAAGGCCGTCAGCCTCAACCTGCCGCCCCGGCCTCCGCGACGCCGAACGCACCGCAGACGCAGCCGTCGGCCCCCGCGCCTGTACCTCCCCCGGCAGCAGGATCGAACACGCCGGCTGCGCTGCCGCCGCGCGATACGCAGGCCGACCGGCCGGCGCCGGTCGTGATCGGTCCGCCCGACGGTACGACGGTGCCCGTGGCGTCGCCACTGCCGGCCGCCGCAGCGCCCTCCATTACCGGTGCCGGAGTGAGTCCCGGGGCGGATCCCACTACGGCGAAGCATGCTGCAGCGGGTAGCCAGCAGATGGTCGCCAAAGCGGGCATGACCACTCCGGCAGATGAACATTGACGCGTGGCTAGGGGAATCTCATGAAACTCGAACATCTTGTTTTGACGGGGCGCGCGGCACTCATCTTGACGCTGGGCGCGGCGCTTGGCGGTTGCATGACGAGCACGCCGGTGTGGGACGCGCATTTCGGCGAAGCGGCGCGGACCACCAGTCAGATGCAGATCATCGATCCGCAGGCGGCCGAGCATACGCCGTCGACACCGGGCGTCGACGGCAAGGCGGCCGTGGCGGCGCAGGACACCTACGACAAATCGTTCCAGGCGCCTGTAACCAGCCCGAATGCTTTCGTGATCGGCATCGGCAGTGGCAGTGGCGGCGGGTCCGGTGGTCAGTGATCGCCCTGTGTGCGGGAGACCATCATGCCTCGCGCTGAGCTTGCTGGCCTTGCACTCCCGGCTGACGGCAACGTCTGTCAGTCACCTTCGTTTGTCCAGTTGAGAACATCATGATCAATGTCCTGGCTCTCTCTGAAGACGGCACGCGGCTCGCGCAGATCGTGCGCCTGATCGGCGAATGTGGCGGTTGCCGGACCACCCGGGCGACCGGCAAGCCGTCGCGGCTCAGCGAACGGGGGGATAGTCTCGATGCATTCGAAGTCCTGATCGTCGACGCTGCGTCGCTCAATGACGCCGAGCTCGCCGTCGTCGAAACGCTCCACCACGCCCACGCGCGGCTTACATGCATCCTCGTGATTCCCGATGCGTCGTCGCAGACCTTGATCGCGGCGATGCGCGCGGGCTTTCGCGATGTACTCAGCTGGCCGATCGATCCGCGACCGCTAGGCGAAGCACTGCGGCGCGCGCAGGCCCAGTGCCTGCCGGGCAACGCGCACGAGACCCAGATCCTGTCCTTTATGTCGTGCAAGGGCGGAGCGGGAACCAGCTTTATCGCCAGCAACGTCGCGCACGCGATGGCGAGCTTCGCACAAAAGCGGGTCTTGCTGATCGACCTCAACCAGCAGTTCGCGGACGCGGCCTTCCTCGTGTCCGACGAGACGCCGCCATCGACGTTGCCGCAGATCTGTTCGCAGATCGAGCGCATGGATCTCGCGTTCTTCGACGCGAGCCTCGTGCACGTCAGCGACAACTTTCACATCCTGGCCGGCGCGGGTGATCCGATCAAGGCGGCCGAGGTCAAGGAAGACCGCCTCGAATGGATTCTGGGCGTGGCCGTGCCGCGTTACGACTTCGTGCTCTTCGATCTCGGCCAGACCATCAATCAACTGTCGATGCTGGCGCTCGACAGCAGCGACCAGATCCATATCGTGCTGCAAGCGAGCATGCCGCATGTGCGGGCCGGCCGCAGGCTGCAGGAAATTCTTGGCTCGCTCGGTTACGCGTCCGACCAGATGCGGCTGGTGCTGAACCGTTACACGCGCCATGCCGAACGCGCCCGGGCGGCCCTCGAGCAGGTGTTGGGCATGCGGGCCTGGCAGGTCATTCCGGAGGACCCGGTCGTCGTGTCCGACGCCATGAACCAGGGACTGCCGATATCGGCGACAGCGCGTCACAGCGGTGTATCGCGCAGCTTGCAGACGCTCGCTGAAAACATCGTCAACGGCGCATCGACCTCGGGGCAGGAACGTGCCAGGCGCACGTCCGTGTTCTCACGGCTGCTCGGCCGTCAGGCGCCGCCGAAACTTGAAATGATGTAAGGCCAAAGGGGACCATCATGTCGCTTCGTGACCAGATTTCCGCGCAACGCATCCAGCCCTTGGGCGAGTCTTCGGACCCGGCAAATCCACAGGGCAGCATGATGCGCGCCGCGTACCAGAAACTGAAGCGCGAGATTCATCAGGCCGTGCTCGACCGCGTCGAGCTGGAGCGCCTTTCGCGGTTGCCCCCTGAGCAGGTCCGGCAGGAAATCGCCGCGCTCATCGGGCGGATTCTCGAGGATCAAAAAGCACCGGCGAACGATCTCGAACGCAAACAGCTCGTCATCGACGTGCATGACGAGATGTTCGGTTTCGGACCGTTGGAGGTGCTGTTGCGCGACCCTACCGTGTCCGACATTCTGGTGAATACGTACCGCCATACCTACGTCGAGCGAAGAGGGCGTCTTGAAGCCACCGACGTGACGTTCTATGACGACGCACATCTGATGAAGGTGATCGAGAAAATCGTCTCCGGTGTCGGACGGCATATCGACGAATCGAGCCCCATGGTCGATGCGCGTCTTCCAGACGGCTCGCGCGTGAACGCGATCATCCGGCCGTGCGCTGTCGACGGCCCGCTGTTGTCGATACGGCGTTTCGCCGCCAATCCGCTGCAGGTGTCCGACCTCGTCGAACTGCAAAGCCTGACGCCGCCGATGGCGGAAGTGCTCGATGCGTTAGCGCGCGCCAAGGTGAACATTCTGGTGTCGGGTGGCACCGGCAGCGGCAAGACCACGCTGCTGAACGTGCTGTCGGGCTTCATTCCCGGCGATGAACGCATTGTCACGATCGAAGATGCCGCCGAACTGCAACTGCGCCAGGAGCATGTGCTGAGACTGGAGACGCGTTCGCCGAACATCGAAGGGCGCGGCGAGATTACGCAGCGCACGCTGGTGCGCAATGCGCTGCGGATGCGTCCAGATCGCATCATTCTCGGCGAAGTGCGTGGGGCGGAAGCGCTCGACATGCTCAACGCGATGAACACCGGACACGAAGGATCGCTCTCGACGATCCACGCTAACACGCCGCGCGACGCGCTGACTCGCCTTGAGAACATGATCAGCATGGGCGGGCTTTCGTTGCCGACCAAAACCATGCGTCAGCAGATTGCCTCGGCGATCTCGGTGGTCGTGCAGGCCGTGAGACTGACCGACGGCCGGCGCAAAATCATCAGCATTACTGAGTTGACCGGCATGGAAGGCGACATGATCAACATGCAGGAAATCTTCGTGTTCAAGCGATCCGGCGTCGATTCGAAGGGCAGCGTTCGCGGGCATTTCTGTGCGACCGGAGTACGGCCGAAATTCGCTGAGCGGCTGCAGGCATTCGGCGTTGCGCCGTCGGAGCAGATCTACGACCCCGCGCGACGCTTCGAAACGACATGACGTACATGGCTTTGGCGCGTAGCCCGATCGCCCGGTGTTTCAGGAGACTCGCATGACCCCGATTTTTTATGCGTCGATCATTCTGTTGTTCGTCGCCGTGGCGCTGGCGATGGAAGGCGCCTACGAATACTGGAACAGCCGGCATGGGCCGGTTGCGCGCCGGGTCGATTCGCGGATTCGCGCCGTGTCCGCCGGCGGACAGGTCAGCAAGGAACGGCTCTCGATTCTTAAGACCCGCATGTTGGCCGGCTCGTCGCTGCCCGCGAGGCTCCTGCTGCGTGTGCCGCGCGTGCATGCCATCGATCTGTTTCTGCAACAGTCGGGCCTGACATGGACAGTCGCGCGACTCATGGGAACCTGTGCCGTATTGCCGTTACTCGTGCTGCTCGCGGGCACGCTGTTCGCGGTGCCGCTGCTCTTCATGGCAATTGGCGCCGCGCTCTCCACCATGCTACCGGTCCTGTATGTGCAGCGCCGGCGCAACAAGCGTATTCGCCTGCTCGAGCGGCAACTCCCGGACGTCTGCGACATGCTGGCCCGCGCGTTGCGCTCGGGGCATGCCTTCACCGGCGCGATCGACATGGTGAGCACCGAGTTCTCGGAGCCGATGAGCGGTGAGTTTCGCATTACGTTCGACGAGATCAACTACGGCGTCTCGATCAGCGAAGCCTTGACGAACCTGGCCACGCGTGTGCCGATCCGCGATCTGCGCTATTTCGTGATTGCGGTGGTGATTCAGCGCGAGACGGGCGGCAACCTCTCGGAGGTGCTGGACGGCATCGCCGCGCTGATTCGCGAGCGATTCAAGCTGTTCGACAAGGTTCGCGTCCTTTCCGCTGAAGGCAAGATGTCCGCCTGGATACTTGGATTGCTGCCGTTCGGCACTGGGGCACTGATGATGCTGGGCAACCCGGGCTTTCTCGATGTGCTGTGGCAAGACCAGACTGGGATAAAAATGCTCGGAACGGTGCTCGTATCCATGGTGTTCGGGGCGTTCTGGATGCGGCGCATCGTCAAGATCCGGGTTTAAGGCCGCCGGTTCGCCATAGAGCGCCCGAAACGTTATCGAGGAGGAGTCATGCAGACGCTCAACACCACACAGGTTCTGTGGCTGATCGGTGTATTCGCCGTTGTGTTCGCCACCGCATTCGGCGTGATGCATGTTTTCGCGCCACGCGACCTGCGGCGCCGGATCGAGCAGGCAGGCGGCACGAATATCGCCTTCGGGGCCGACAAGGCCTCGGAATTGCCGGAGGTCTCCTGGTTTGAAAAGCTCGCGGAGATCTCCCAGCCCATTTCGAAATATTCTGTTCCCAAGGAAGGCTGGGAGAATTCCGCGCTGCGCCTGCATCTGATGAACGCCGGCTGGCGTTCGCCCGGTGCTGCCCCGATCTATTTCGCCGCCAAGACTGCATTGGCGATCGTATTGCCGCTGCTGGCGATGTTCGGGCTGATCAGCCTGTCCATCGCACTGACGACCTATGAGCGCCTGGTTGTCCTGACCTTACTCGGTGCGATCGGGTTCTATCTGCCTAATGTGGTGCTCACAAGACGCATTGCCTGGCGCAAGCGCGTGCTGATCGAAGACTTTCCCGACACGCTCGATATGCTGACCGTCTGCGTCGAGGCGGGGCTGGGTCTGGACGCCTCGCTCATGAAGGTGGGCGACGAAATCAGGATGCGCAGTCCGGTGGTGGCGAGCGAACTCGACCTGATGCTGCTGGAAATGCGTTCCGGTTTCTCCAAAGAAAAAGCGCTGCGCAATTTTTCGCTCCGCACGGGTGTGGAAGATATTGATTCGTTCAGTGCGATGCTGATTCAGGCGGAACGCTTTGGCACGAGCGTCGGTGCCTCGTTGCGCGTGCTGTCCGACACGCTGCGCACGCGGCGGCGGATGCGTGCAGAGGAAAAGGCCGCCAAGATCGCGCTGAAACTGCTGTTTCCCCTCATTTTCTGCATCTTTCCGGCGCTCCTCGTGGTGTTGATGGGGCCGGCCATGATTCATATCTACCGTGTTCTGCTCCCGAGCATGACGGGCTCGGGCGGATGACGGCGGCGCGTTGGGGACCTTCCGGGGCGCTAAAACAAGCGTCTCGCACTTAGGGTCTTGTACGCGTTCATCGACGATTGGGGAGGGCATATGAAACGGAAAAATCAACGGGGCGCGGCAGCCGTGGAGTTTGCCCTTGTGCTGCCGGTTCTGCTTGCCTTGTTGTTCGGCACCGTGCAATTCGGCTGGTTGATGAACAACTATCTGGCGCTGACGAATGCAGCGTCGCTGGGTGCTCACCAGCTTGCCTCGGAACGTGGCTATACCACGCCCTATACCGACACGCAGCAGTCCATTCTGGCGGCGACGTCGGCCTTGAAGAGCGCGTTGACCATCACCATGAGCGTCGGCGGCACGACGTGTACCAGCGATAGTACGTGCGCAACCGCGCTGGGGACTTCCACGACGGCACCGGCGGCCGGAACGGAGGCGAAAGTGTCGCTCGGTTACTCGTTTACGCCGCTATTCAACGGCGCTTTATACAGTCTCAAGTCGATCATGCCGACCAGCTTGAGCGCGAACATGTCCGAGCTTGTGCAATGAATCCCTGCAAACATTTTCGCCGGCAACGCGCCGGTTTCGTCGGCAACCGCTGCGTCGGCAGCCGCTGCGATCTGATGAGTGGGGAGGCGGCCATGAGGCTGAAGAAACAGAAAGGCGTGGCGGCGGTTGAGTTTGCGCTTCTCGTCCCGGTGCTGCTCGTCATCGCGCTTGGCCTTGCGCAGTTCGGCTGGCTGCTCAGCAATTACGTGATGGTCGCCAACGCCGCCTCGGCGGGTGCACGCTATTTTGCGTCGCAGCGCGGCACAACGGCGCCCCTTACCGGTACGCAAACTCAGGTGCAAACGTCGGCGGCGGTGCTCAATACCGGCAACCTGTCCATCACGGCGTCGGTCAATGGAGGCAACTGCACGAGCGATACAGCTTGCGCGGCGGATCTGACCAGTGCCGCCAGCGGCTCAGCGGTAGCAACCGCGGCGGTGACCGTTACCTATAGCAGTTTTTCGCCCCTGTTCAAGGGGGCTTTTGATGGTCTCTATTCGATGATGCCATCCGCGCTCAATGCCACCGCAGTAGAGCGAGTGCAATAGAACGATAGAGCGGCAGGACGATCGGTTCAACAGTTTGAGAGGGCGTGAAATCATGAGAAAAGACCTTAGGCTTCGTGGCGCGCCAGCACGCCAGCGCGGCGCTGTCTCCGTTGTGGTGGCGCTTTCTCTGGTCGTCCTTATGGGGTTTGCAGCGCTTGCCGTCGATTACGGCTATCTGGCGTACAGTCAAAGGCGCTTGCAGAGTGCCACGGATGCAGCGGCATTGGCCGGTGCCGTGGATCTCTGGACCAAAACATGGGCTACCGCCGCCAGCGACGCACAAGCGTTCACGGCGGGGCAAGGCAACACCATGCCAGGGGGCGTCAACCCGGCGACCGCCACGGTCACCGGCATGACGTTGTCCAGCGTCACGTTGCCGTACAAACAGGCGGTATCGGGATACAACGGCATCAAGGTGACGCAGCAAGCGACGGTGCCGCTTTTCTTCGCCAAGGCCTTCGGCATGACTTCGCAAACGATCAGTGCAACTTCGGAGGCGGGCGCGGGGGGCGGGGCGGAGCCCGCGCTCTATAACGTGATGATCATCCTCGACACCACGAGATCGATGAGCACCACCACCGACAGTAACTGCCTGAATTCAAAGGGCGTGGCGCAGACGAGATTGCAGTGCGCCCAGGCGGGTGCATTGAAGTTGCTGACCGGCTTGACCAATGCGGGGGATAAGGTTGGCTTGATGGCCTTTCCGCCGCAAACATCGTCAACCTACAATTTCTCGTGCTCAGGGAGTTCGCCGACCATTGCCAGCAGTTATTCGGCATCGGGTGCTAGCTATCAGATCGCTTCAGCGAGTTCGGGCTATCTTGGCAGTAACCAGCAAGCGAATACCAGTTCCGCAATCGTACAGGCACTGGGTGGCGGCAGTTGCGGCGGTATGCCGGCGCCTGGCGGGTTGGGCACGTTTTACGCGCAGGCGATTACGGCGGCGCAAACTTCTCTCGCTGCCACTGCTTCAACCGAGAGTCCACCCGGGCAGAACGTGATCATCCTGCTGAGCGACGGTATCGCGACATCCACGACGAGCCAGTTGGGCAGTACCTATAGCAGTACCTATGGAAGCGAGTGCCAGGCGGCCATCACTGCAGCGGCTAACATCAAGAACAACACGGGCACCTTGATTTACACTGTTGCCTATCTCGGTGGCGAGGCCGCGTCGGCGCCGAGTTGTGGTGACGGCAATGACAAACTCACTGCCTGCAATACGATGGCATCGATCGCGACGAACTCGTCGTATTTCTATTCCGATACCTGTGCGAATGCCGCCGGTGGAACCAACAGCCTGAATACCCTGTTCGGGCAAATCGCATACAGCCTGACGAAGCCGCGGCTGATACCGCTGAGTGCATCGTAAGGCGTTGGGGCAAAGGTAGACGTTTTAAGGCTGATTGGCCGGGATGGCCTGGATGGCATGGTCAGTTTCGCGGCGGCGGGGCGTCGCGAAGCTCGACTCATTTATTCGTCTTCGGCAGCGTGTTGAGCGGCGGTGCCTGACAACACACGCGAACGGATCACTTTTACCCGTTGCTGCATGATTTCGCGCGCCTTGACGCCGTCTCGTGTCTCGATCGCATTCAGCACCGACTTGTGCGAACGGATCACGCGTGCGGCGATCGCGTGCGTTGTGTTGGGCGCGAGTAGCGGTTGCAATACAAAACGCAGCGCACGGAACTGCGCCAGCAGGACCCGGTTGTGCGACGACTCGACGATCGCTTCATGAAAGCGCAGTGACGCATCCGTGAACGCAAGCGGATCGTCGCGCAGTTTGTCGAGTTCGGTCAGGATCCCGCTCAGCTTCTTGAGATCGTCCTCGGTGGCGTTTTGTGCGGCAAGTTCTGCCGAGGTGACTTCAATCGCCATTTGCGCGTCGAAGATTTCCTCGCCGGTGACGCCGATCAGATGCAATTGAATGGCCAGCGCGTCCGCGAAGCGCTCCGGATTGCCTTGCGCAATCCATGCGCCACCCTTGGCGCCCATGCGGATCTCCACGATGCCGACGGCTTCGAGCGTGCGCAATGCGTCGCGAGCGGCCATACGGCTCACGTTGAATTGTGCAGACAGCGACGTTTCGCTGCCGAGGAAATCTCCCGTCTTGATCTGACCGGAAAAGACGGCTGCGCGCACCTGCGAAACAATGCGCCAGGATAAGGTTTCCGTCTGCACCGGTTCCCACAGCGGCGTAGTTTCGACAGTACCTTTTTTCAATTCGGATCTCCGGACCTGAGCGTTGCGACGTGATGAGCCGAAGCCGCACGCACGCGTGGTGCGACCCCGAAAGACTGATCGCGATGTTAGCATAGCCGATGAATAATCATACGGTTATACAGTTAGCATGAGCGCTCGGACTATCCGGCGATCACAAATCGAGCACCAGACATTCGCTTCTGCTGCCCGAGCAGCAAATCATCATCGACCGGTTCGCCGCCTGTTCGCCCTTTGTCAGCACCATGTCGCGATGGTCCGGCACGCCTGCGAGCACCCGCGTTTCGCAAGTGCCGCACACGCCCTGTGAGCAGGAGTAACTGACAGCAATCCCTTCGTCGATCAGTGTGTCGAGAATCGTCTTGCCGGCGCTCACCTGAATCAGGCGGCCTGAGCGTGCGAGTTGCACGTTAAAACCGCCGGACGTCGCGGGCGCTTCGCCAGCGGCGAAGTATTCAACATGAAAACGCGCGCCGCTGCCACACCTCGCAGCCGTTGCTTCGAACGCATTCAGCATGGCCGTCGGGCCGCAGCAATAGAAATGCGTGTGCTCGTCGTGCTGCGTCAATATAGAGGCAAATTCGAGCCGCTTTCCACCCGGTTCGCCGTCGTGATGAAACTGGACGCGCGAGCCGTATTGACGCAATGCGCCGACGAATGCGGTGGCCTCGCGAGTTCGCGTGCAATAGTGCAACTCCCACGACCGCTCCAACGCTTCCAGGCGTTGAATCATCCCCATGAGCGGCGTGATGCCAATCCCTCCCGCGATGAGCACCGTATGCGCGGCGTCCTCGACCAGCGGGAAATTATTGGCGGGCGCGCCAATCGTCAGGACGGCGCCGACACGCAGCGCGTCATGCACCCACGATGACCCTCCGCGGCTCGACGGATCGCGATTCACGCCGATCACATAGCGGTGCGTGTCCCCCGGAGCGTTGCACAGCGAATAGCTGCGGACCAGCCCATTGGGCAGGTGGAGATCGATGTGAGCGCCGGCCGTGAAGCCGGGCAGCGGCGAGCCGTCAGGTGCGTGAAATTCATACGTGTTGATGGTGGGCGCCTCGTATCTGATCGCGCGAAGTTGCACCTGTAGCGTATCCATAGCCTTCTTCATGTTGACTCGTCCTGAGTTGTCTCGCCGCGCAGACACAAATTCTGTTGCGCACGCTTCGATGTGTAATATATATTATCGAAACACCGTCGGCAAGCGCAGAGCGGAAGTCGATCGAGCCGATGAGTATTTGTATAATGTCTAATGTGTATTATCATTAGATCGATGGTGAAGGCGGCAAAAATGATAGCCGGCCGAGGCTGCCGAAGCGCTCGTGTAGCCGGCGCAGCGGCCGGGCGATAACAATGGAGACTTGAAGAATGCTGTCCCAAGCGAAGAACGAACTTTTGACGAAGGTCGGGCCGGGCGAGCCGATGGGCGAATTGCTGCGCCGTTACTGGATGCCGATTGCCGGGGTGAGCGAGTTCGACGAAGTGGCCGTCAAGCCGGTGCGCCTGCTCGGCGAAGATCTCGTGCTGTACAAGGACCTAAGTGGCAATTTCGGGCTAATCGATCGCCAATGTCCGCACCGTCGCGCCGATCTCGCGTATGGCTTCGTCGAAAAATGCGGACTGCGCTGCAACTATCATGGCTGGCTCTACGACCAGGGCGGAAAATGCACGGAGCAGCCGTATGAGGACGTTGCGAATCCGCAGTTGAAGCTGAAAGAGCGCGTGAAGATCAAGGCGTATCCGGTTGAGGAGAAGGCGGGTCTTCTGTGGGCGTACCTTGGGCCGCAACCGGCGCCGCTCGTGCCGAACTGGGAGCCGTTCTCCTGGAAGAACGGCTTCGTGCAAATCGTGATTTCCGAGGTGCCGTGCAACTGGCTGCAATGCCAGGAGAACTCGATCGATCCCATTCACTTCGAATGGATGCACAACAACTGGACTGCGCGCCTGAACGGACAGACGGGCCCGTACTCGCCCGCTCATAAGCAGCTCGATTTCGACGAATTCGACTACGGGTTCATCTACAAGCGCCTGCGCGGCGACGCGGACGAAAACGATCCGCTCTGGTCGATCGGCCGTGTGTGCCTGTGGCCGAACGCGTTCTTTCTCGGCGAGCATTTCGAGTGGCGCGTGCCGGTCGACGACGCCCGCACACTGAGCGTGACGTGGGCTTTCACCCGCGTGCCGAAGGAAAGCGAACCCTATGAGCAAAAGAGAGTGCCGACGTGGCACGGTCCGGTGACTGATCCGCAGACCGGCCGCTGGATCACGAGCCATGTGATGAACCAGGACTTTGTCGCGTGGGCAGGGCAGGGTGTGGTGGCTGATCGCACGAAAGAGAATCTGGGCAGCAGCGATCGCGGCATCGTCATGCTACGCCGGCGCTTCTTCGAGGAACTGGACGTGGTCGCGAACGGTGGTGAGCCGAAGGGCATCATCCGCGATCCGAAGCGCAATGAATGCGTGCAATTACCGATCGCCGCACGCGCTACGTTCGTTGAGGGCATGACGCGCGCGGAGATCGCGAATCATCCTTTGTGGAAGCATCATCTGCAGGATTTCCGCTTTCATGCAGGCCAGCCGGAACACGTACGGCGAGCTTTTCTCGAAGCGATGGGCATGGAGCCGTGACGGCCGCGCTACAGTAACGGTGCGAAAACAGCACACGGCGGCGCTTTGCGCCGACCGGATATCAGATATCGGAGACGCAGATGGTTACCAGAAGTTACGACATTCAACTCGGCCTGTTTATCAACGGGGCGTGGCGTACCGGGGGCCGCGACACCCGGCCTGTCATCAATCCCGCCGACGAAACGGTGCTCGCCCACTTGCCGCTTGCCACGCAAGCCGATCTTGACGACGCACTCGCCGCGGCGGCGACCGGGTTTGCGACGTGGTCGCGCATGAGCGCGGCCGAGCGGGCTGCCATCATCGACAAAGCCGCTGCGCTGATGCACGAACGTGCCGACGAAATCGGCACGCTGATGAGTTTCGAGCACGGCAAGATGCTGGCCGATGGCCTGCAGGAAGCGCACAGCTCAGCCGATATCGTCAAATGGTTCGCGGAGGAAGGGCGTCGTGCCTATGGGCGCGTGGTGCCTGGCCCGCTGCCGAATTCCCGCCAGCTTGTGTTGAAAGTGCCCGTCGGACCGGTGGCGGCGTTTACGCCATGGAATTTTCCCGTGCGGATTCCCGCGCGCACCGTGGCGGCCGCACTCGCGGCAGGTTGCTCGGTGATTCTGAAGGCCGCCGAAGAGACGCCCGGATCCACCACGGCGATGGTGCGCTGCTTCCAGGATGCGGGCTTGCCGCCGGGGGTGCTGAATCTGGTCTTCGGCGTGCCGGCGCAAGTGTCGGAATATCTGATTGCCTCGGATGTCATCAAGGCCGTGGCATTCACCGGGTCGATTCCGGTCGGCAAGCATCTCGCGGGCCTGGCGGCCACGCACGGCCTGAAGAAACTGGTGATGGAGCTGGGCGGTCATGCGCCGATGATCGTTTGCGACGACGTCGACGTGGCGCGTATTGCCACGATGACCGCGAATGCCAAGTTTCGCCAGGCCGGGCAAGCTTGCATTTCGCCGACGCGTTTTTACATTCAGGAGGGCGTGTACGGTGCCTTCATCGACAAGTTCGTCGAAGTGGCCGCGAAGCTGAAGGTCGGCTCGGCCTTCGAACCCGACACCCAGGCGAGCCCGGTTGCCAACGCGCGCCGGCTCGCTGCGGCAGACGAGTTCGTCAAGGATGCAGTATCACACGGCGCGCGCTTGCTGCTCGGCGGCCAGCGCCTGAATCGGCCCGGCTTCTTCTACGCACCGACCGTGCTGGCCGATGTGCCCGAACAGGCGCGGATCATGAATGACGAACCGTTCGGTCCGGTGGTGCCTTTCAGTTCATTCAAGACCGTCGAAGAAGTGCTCGAGCGTGCCAATCGATTGAAATATGGCCTTGCAGCCTATGCGTTCACTGGTTCGGATCGACGCGCGTTGCAACTGTCGAATGGTCTCGAGGCCGGCATGATCGGCATCAACAGCATGCTGGTCTCGGGGCCGGAAGTGCCGTTCGGCGGCGTCAAGGAGAGCGGTATTGGCTCCGAAAACGGCATTGAGGGCTTGCAGGCCTACCTGGTCACGAAGTTCATTCAACAGGCCGTGTCCTGAGTGAGTTGCACTAGCGGCGATCGAAACGTTGATCGTCGCTGGCCAATCTCAAATAAGTTATATATATTATAGTTAACAGCGATCCCCTGACGCAGCGAACCCTTTGAGCACTGATCGAAGCCTGCTCATGGACTAGCTCATACGATTCGTATAACTAATGAAAGACAATATCCAGCACGATACCAGGCACGCTCGGACTTCGACAGTCTGGGAGTCCGTGCAAACGGAAAAGCTTTCATGGCGCGTCGCGTCGCAAGTGCGTGCCGCGCTGTTCTCGAAGCAGGTGAAGGCGGGCGATTTTCTCGGCAGTGAGGCGTCGCTTGCGCAGCAATTCAACGTTAGCCGTACCGCCGCCCGTGATGCGCTTAGAACGCTGGAAGCGGTCGGCATCGTCGAGATCCGTATGGGCGCGAAGGGCGGCGTGTGGATTGCCGGTGCGAACCCGGAGCGCTTTGCCGACGCGCTGTCGATACAGTTGAGCCTCATCGGCGCCGGCGCGAGCGAAGTGTTCGATGCGCAAATGGCGATCGAAGTGTTGGCCGCGGAGAAAGCTGCGGAGAACCTGACTGTGGCGCATCGCACGGCACTGCGTGACGCGTTGCATCGTGTGGAAGACGCACGCAAGCAGCTCGAGTCTTTTACTGATGCGTCGCTGCGCTTTCACGAAGCACTCGTCGAAGCTTCAGGCAATCGGGTTCTGCTCGCGCAGTTCAAGGCGCTGCGTTTTGTGCTGACGCCTTTGCTTGCCACCTATACGAGTGCGGACACGGCGAATCGCGTGATCGCTTCGCATCGGCGTCTGTTCGACGCGGTGTGCCGCGGCGAAGTCGAATTGGCTCGCCGCCTGATGCAGGAGCGGATCCAGATCGTTCGCACGAGCTTTATTCCGATGACGCCGACGGTATACATCCAACCCGGTCCGGAAGCGGTCCGGGTTTGAACTCACACTATTTAACGGAGACATTCATGATCATCGATGCGCACGCGCACGTTACCGCGCCGGATTCTCTCTACGTCTGGAAGTCCGGTCTTGTTTCCCATCGCGGCGCGCACGGCCGTGGCACGGCACAGATCAGCGACGACGAAATGCTTGCGGTGCTCAATGCACCGACATTCGGCACCAAATCGCACGTCGAGCAGTTGCGTGACATCGGCACGGACCTGCAGCTGATTTCGCCGCGTCCGTACCAGATGATGCATAGCGAAAAGCCCACGAAGATCGTCCACTGGTTCACCGAGGAAACCAACGACATGATCGCGCAACAGGCGCGGCTCATGCCGCAGACGTTTCGCGGCATCGGTGGCTTGCCGCAGGCGTGGGGCGAGCCTGTCACCGGATGTCTGCCGGAATTGGAACGTTGCATCAAGGAACTCGGCCTCGTCGGCGTGCTGCTGAATACCGACCCGAGCGAGGGGCTGGCAACCAACGAGGTGCCTGACCTCGGCAACGAATACTGGTATCCCCTGTATGAGAAGCTCGTCGAACTCGATGTGCCCGCGTATCTGCATTCGGCGGGATGCCGTTCGGAACGTCACAACTATTCGCTGCACTTCATCAACGAAGAAACGATTGCGGTGATGGCGCTCGCCCGTTCGCGCGTGTTCAAGGATTTCCCGCAGTTGAAGATCGTCGTCTCGCATGGCGGCGGCGCGGTGCCGTATCAGTTCGGGCGCTTCCAGGCCCCCTCGCTGCGGCCGGGACGCGCAAGCGAACCGTTTCTCGACAGCTTGCGCCGTCTCTACTACGACACGGTGCTGTACTCGGAAGAGGCGCTGCGTCTGCTCATCAAGACGGTCGGTGCGGATCGCTGCATTTTCGGTGCGGAGCGGCCTGGGGTCGGCACGGTGAAGGATCCGCAGACGGGCCGCTGGCTGGATGACATTCGTCCGGTCATCGAAAGTTTCGAATGGCTCAGCGGCGAGGAGAAACGGATGATTTTCGAAGGCAACGCACGCAAGGTGTTCCGTCTCGACCAGGCGGCTGGCACAGCCGCGACACGTTGAAGCCATCGGCCATGAAAAACACGTTGAACGGGAGCGCGGCATGGCAACGATGATCGGCGCGATCGCCACATCGCACGGCCCCTTGCTGTCGATGCCACCCGCGCTCTGGCATTTGCGGGCCAGCGCGGACCTGAAAAATCCGTCGCACTGGTTTCAGGGGCGCTCGTACGACTACGCGGCGCTGCTGGAAGCGCGCGCACCGGGCTTTGCGGCAGCGGTCACCGAAGCGTCAAAGCAGGAGCGCTATGCCGCTTGTCAGCGAGCACTCGATACGCTTGCCGAACGCTTCCATGCGATGAAGCCAGATCTTGTCATCGTGCTCGGCAACGATCAGCGCGAGGTGTTCAAGGACGATTTGACGCCGGCAATCACGATATTCGGCGGTGAGCAGATCGAAAACCTGCCACTGTCGGATGAACAGCGCCGGCGTCTGCCGCCGGGTGTCGCGGAGGCGGAGGACGGTCACTGTCCGCCGGAAGGGGCGGCTTATCCGGGTGCGCCGGATCACGCGTTGACGCTGGTGCAGTCGCTTGTCGATGACGGGTTCGATATCGCTGTTTCGAACCGGTTGCCCAAAGGTGAGGATCGCCAGCACGGCATTCCGCACGCGTTCGGTTTCGTCTATCGCCGCGTGATGCGCGATGCGCCGCCGCCGTCGGTGCCGGTGTTTCTGAACGTCGGTGTGGCGCCGAATCAGCCTCGCGCGGCGCGCTGCCTGGCGCTCGGTCATGCGCTCGGCGCGGCGATCCGGCGCTTGCCGGCCGAGCAGCGCGTGGTGGTGGTCGCCTCTGGCGGCATGAGTCACTTCGTGGTTGACGAAGCGCTCGATCACCGCGTGCTGACTGCGCTCGCCGAACGCGACGAAGCCACGCTGCGCGATATTCCGGAGGTGTATTTCAACGGTAATACGTCGGAAATCAAGAGCTGGCTGCCGCTTGTCGGCCTTGCCGCGAGCGCGTCGCTGAAGATGAAGCTGATCGACTACGTCGCATGTTATCGCTCGGAAGCCGGGACGGGCTCGGGGATGGCGTTTGCCTGCTGGGAGTAATCGGCAACAGCAGCAGCCGCGATCGTGGCAAAAAAAGCGAATATGAGGAACGGAGCAGACACGCATGAAAAAAGCAGATGACACCACTCGACGACTGCAACGGCTCGACTGTTGCGCAGTATCGGATGCACTCGACAAGCTCGGTTTGACCGGCACGGTCACCGGCTTGCCGCAACGGTCGACCGAGCGCCGCATTGCCGGCAAGGTCGTGACCGTGAAACTGGTGGAGGCCGCGCAGGCGAGCGCCGCCGCGCATACCGGTGTGCCGCGCCATCTCGGCACGACCGCCATCGAATTTGCCGGCGTGGGCGATGTGATCGTGGTCGAACAGCACACGGGGCTCGACGCCGGCAGTTGGGGCGGCATTCTCTCGCTCGGCGCGTCGTTGCGCGGCATCGAGGGCGTGGTTGCCGACGGCCCCGTGCGCGATATCGACGAAGCGCGGCAGTACGACTTTCCGGTTTTCGCGCGGGCATTGACGGCGTTCACTGCACGCAATCGCGTTGCCGAAGCCGGCACCAATGTGCCAATCACGGTTGCACAGGTTCGCGTCAATCCGGGCGACTACGTGATCGCCGATAACAGCGCGGTGATCTTCATTGCCGCCGCGGACATCGAGCGAGTGCTGGCCGCTGCCGAGCTGATTGCCGGCAAGGAAGCGGCGATGGCGAAAAAGCTGCTGAACGGTGTGCCCATTGCCCAGGTGATGGGTGCGGACTACGAATATATGTTGCAGGACAGGGGATAAACATGAGCGACACGAACGATAGGAATGCGCTGCGCGCACAGCGCCTCGATACCGCGACGCTGAGCGATGCGCTGGATCGCCTCGGCATCGTCGGTCAATGCGCCGGCATCAAGCCGCGCGATGCGAGTTTCCGGCTGTGCGGCCGTGCGTTCACGATTCTTTACGGACCGCCGACAACGCCGCCCGGCACCGTCGGCGACTATATCGACGATGTCCCTGAAGGCGGCGTGATCGTGCTGGATAACGCAGGCCGCGAAGACTGCACGGTCTGGGGCGACATTCTCACGGAAATCGCGCATCGGCGGAAAATCGCCGGCACTGTCATTGATGGCATCTGTCGTGATGTGAGCCTGTGCCTGTCGCTGGGTTACCCTGTGTTCAGCAAGGGACACTGGATGCGTACTGGCAAAGACCGTGTGCAAGTCGAAAGTACGCAGGTGCCGGTCAACATCGGCAACGCGCGCGTGTTGCCGGGTGATCTGCTGGTCGGCGACGCGGATGGCGTGATCGTGATTCCGCGCGCTCACGAAGACCGCGTACTCGCTGCAGCGGAAGAGATTCACGCGGCGGAGCACGCGATTCGCGAGGCGGCGCGGCAAGGCATGCGGCTCGACGAGGCGCGCCAGCAGCATCGCTATCACGCGCTGCAGAGCAAAGTGAGCGCCTGAGCGTCGACGCTCACGACGCCACGCCACGCCACGCGAGCCCTCAGAATATCCATCAGGAGACACCATGTCGTACCCTTTCATCGATTCGCCGCTGGTGACCGCTTCGATTGAGCGGCCAGCCGCCGAAGTGATCGAGGCGGCCCGCGCCTTTCCTTGCGCGACCTTGCTCGAGGCGGCCAACAAGCTGGGCGCGCTGCCGTCGGCGATCAAGCCGGTCAGTCCGGCATTCCGTGTCTGCGGCCCGGCGGTTACCGTGCATTCGCCGCCTGGCGACAATCTCTGGTTACATCGCGCGCTGGTCGTCGCGCAACCGGGTGACGTGCTGGTGGTATACACGAGCGACTACTACGAAGCCGGCTACTGGGGTGAAGTCATGTCGACGGCGGCCAAAGAGCGCGGTGTGGCGGGCCTGGTCATCGACGGTTGCGTTCGCGATGCCGAGTTGCTCGCGCGTATCGGCTTCCCGGTGTTTTCGCGCGGCTTGTGCATTCGCGGCACGACCAAGGATTTCGCGGCGCGCGGCTGGATCAATCATCCGCTGCGTATCGGCGACGTCGCTGTGCGGCCGGGCGATCTGGTGGTGGGCGATGCGGACGGCGTCGTGGTACTCGCGCAGGAATCGGTCGGCACCACGTTGCGCGCCGCGCGCGAACGTGAGGATAAGGAAGCGGAAATACTCGCGCGCATCGCCGCGGGTGAGTTGACGCTCGATATATACGGATGGAATCGCTAGACGCGCGGTTCGGTACCGAAGAGACAGAGGAGCAATCGCAATGAGCAATCAAACCGCAAGCGGGCGCGAGCCTACGCTTTCCGAGCGTGCAGACGCGCTTGAACACGAGATGATCGCGGAGCTGGACCGGCGCGTGGTGAAATCGGTCATCTACACGTCAGGCGACCGCGACCCGACGCAGGCCATTCCACCGCCGCCGGGCACGGGCCACTTCATGATGGGCGACGATCCGCGCCTGCAGAAGATGCCGCCGAAGCCCACGTTGATCGATTTCTTCAAGTACAGGTTTGGGCCGGCCAATCACGTACTGCAAAGCGCCACGCACGCGTTGAAGGCCGGGCAGAACGAGAAGATCGTGCTGGCCTGTCTGTTGCATGACATCAGCGTGGCCGGTTTCATTCGTGGCGATCACGGCTATTGGGGCGCGCAGATGATCGCGCCGTATGTGGACGAGGAGGTCAGCTGGGCCATCCAGTATCACCAGGCGCTGCGATTCTTCGCGGATGAATCGGTGGGTTATGGGTATCCGGACGCGTATCTGCGCTACTTCGGCAAGGACTATGAGCCTGAGCCGTATATCCAGCGCGACTACGAGTACGCGCGCAATCACAAATGGTACATGTCGAGCCGCTCGATCACGCTTCACGACATCTATTCGTTCGATCCGAACGCAGTGGTGAGTCTCGACGATTTCGTCGACATCATCGGACGCAATTTCAGGCAGCCAAAGGAAGGACTCGGCTTCGACGGCAGTCCGTCGGCGCACATCTGGCGCACGATGATCTGGCCGACGAAGTTTCTGTAATAGCCCGGCGGCAGCGCACAGTGCGCCCGCGGCGCGCCACTCATCCTCATTCCTCTATCGAAGTCAGCAAAGGTGTTCCCATGACAAACGAATTGCGTCCTGTCGCTCCCCCCTACATCGGCTCGTTGAAGCCCTATCAGGCAGGCAAACCCATCGAAGAAACGGCGCGCGAGTACGGACTGCCGGAAGCCAGCATCATCAAGCTCGCATCGAATGAAAATCCGCTCGGCATGCCGCCGAAAGCACGCGCGGCCATCGACGCGATCGTCAACAGCGGGGCACGCTACCCCGATCCGAACGGTCATGCGCTGAAAGTGGCGCTGGGCCAGAAGTACAACGTCGAACGCAACTGGATCACACTTGGCAACGGTTCGAGCGACATTCTCGAGCTCGTCGCACGTGCCTTCCTGCAGGCTGCGCAACCGGACAGCGATTGCAACGCCGTGTCGTCGCAATACGCATTCATGGCGTGGCAGAACGCGGTCAAGGCAACCGGCGCGCGGATGGTCGCTGTGGCCGCCAAAGACTACGGCCACGATCTTGACGCCATGGCGCTGGCGGTCAACGCGGCGACGCGCGTGGTGTACCTCGCGAATCCGAACAATCCGACCGGCACGTTCTTCAGTGCCGGCGAACTGACAGCATTTCTCGATCGCATCCCGGCCAATGTCGTTGTGCTGCTCGATGAGGCCTATAACGAGTATCTCGAACCGCACCATCGTTACGACAGTACCGAACTCGTGCGGCGCTATCCGAATCTGGTTGTGTCGCGAACCTTCTCGAAGGCGTTCGGGCTGGCCGGCCTGCGGGTTGGTTTCGCCATCGCTACGCCTTACGTCACCGATCTTCTGAACCGTGTGCGGCAGACGTTCAATGTCAATTCGCTGGCGCAGGCTGCTGCCATTGCCGCACTGAACGACGACGATTACCTGAACGAATCGTATCGCCTGAATCGCGAAGGGATCGGGCGGTTCTATGAGGTCTGCGACGCGCTGCGGCTCCCGTATGTGAAAAGCCAGGGCAACTTCGTCGTCATCAAGGTGGGCAATTCGGCCGAGCTGTTCGATGCGCTGCTCAGACGCGGCATCATCGTGCGCAAGGTGGTGGACTACGGGCTGGGCGAGTGGCTGCGCGTCACGGTCGGATTGCCGCAGGAAAACGAAAGGTTCTTTACGGCATTGCGTGAACTTGTGGTGGTCAACGCGTGAGAGTGGAACTCACCTAAATTAAACTATATTATACTTTCGAGATAGAGCTCGGCCACGGACCGCCCGCAGCATCCGTGGCCACGAACAGGCGAGTACAAGTCCTGTCGCTCGAACTCATCCCCGTTGGAGCGAGACAATCCATGCTTGAGTTTATTCTGCGGAGACTATTCCAGAGCGTCCTTGCGCTTTGGGCGATGTCGCTGCTCGTGTTTGCCGGCGTCTACGTAGTGGGCGACCCGATTGCGCTGATGGTCCCCGACAGCGCCACACCCGAGATGCGCACGCGCATCATTGCATCGCTTGGACTGGATCAGCCGTGGTGGCTCCAGTACTGGCATTTCCTCAGCCACTCGTTGCGCGGCGACTTCGGCACGTCGTTCCTGACCGGCGCACCGGTTGCGCAGATGATCGTCTCACGGATGCCCGCAACGCTCGAGCTATCCGTGATTGCCATGCTGATGGCCATTGTCATCGGCATTCCGCTTGGCATGGTCGCAGGATTGCGCCCCGAGAAACTCTCCTCGCGCATCATTACCGCATCGTCGACGATCGGTTTCAGTCTGCCGACGTTCTGGGTCGGCCTGATCCTGATTCTCGTCTGCTCGGTGATGCTTGGCTGGCTGCCTTCAGGAGGACGCGGCACCACGACGTCATGGCTCGGCATGCAGGTGAGCTTTCTGACGCTCGACGGCTGGAAGCACCTGCTGTTGCCGGCGCTCAATCTCGCACTCTTCAACATCGCGCTGATTATCCGGCTCGCGTATTCGTCGACCCGCGAAACCGCGCTGACCGATTACGTCAAGTTCGCGCGGGCCAAAGGGCTGAGCGCATCGCGCATCGTCGGCGTGCATATCCTGAAGAACATCATGATTCCGCTCGTGACGGTGATCGGCATCAACCTGGGCGGGTTGATCGCGTTTTCGATTGTCACGGAAACCGTGTTCGCGTGGCCAGGCATGGGCAAGCTGCTGATCGATTCGATCAATGCGCTCGATCGCCCAGTGGTCATCGCCTACCTGCTGACCGTCGCAGCGATCTATATGCTGATCAATCTGGTCGTCGACATTCTGTACTCGCTGCTCGATCCGCGGATCTCGGTGACGGCGGAGGTGAATTGACATGGCACCCACCACAGGAACGACCATGGCCGAACCGCGCGCCCAATCTGCTGTATCCGCCGCATCCACCCTTTCCGCCGCCAAACCGGTGAAACGACCGCATCGGTTTGCGCGCATGGGCGGTCAACTAAGCGCGCTATGGAGTGAATTCAGCCAGAGCAAACTTGCGCTCACCGGGCTCGTGCTATTTATCGCGATTACTGCGCTGGCGGTATTCGCGCCTTGGATCGCGCCGCAGAATCCGTATGATCTCGCCCAGCTCGATCTAAGCGATTCGCAGCTTCCGCCGCTTGCGCATGCGTCGATGGGAGCACATATCTACTGGCTCGGCACTGACGACCAGGGGCGCGACATGCTGTCCGCGATTCTCTACGGCATGCGCACGAGTCTGTACGTGAGCCTCGTCTGTACGGTGCTCGCGTTGGGCATCGGTGTTGCGCTGGGCCTGATCGGCGCATTCTATGGACGCAAGGTCGATGCGCTGATCATGCGGCTCGCCGACATCCAGCTTTCATTCCCTTCGATTCTGATTGCGCTGGTGTTTATCGCAGCATTTGGCAAAGGGGTCGACAAGATCATCTACGCACTCGTGCTGGTGCAATGGGCGGTGTATGCGCGTACCGCGCGAGGTTCCGCGCTCGTCGAGTTGCGCAAGGAGTATGTGGAGGCGGCGCGCTGCCTGAAACTGAGCGACACGCGGATCATCTTTCGCCATGTGCTGCCTAATTGCGTGCCGCCGCTGCTGGTCGTCGCAACCGTGCAGATGGCGACCACGATCTCGCTTGAAGCGACGCTGTCGTTTCTGGGGCTTGGGCTGCCTATTACGGAGCCGTCACTCGGTCTGCTGATTTCGAACGGCTATAACTACCTGCTGTCCGGTTCCTACTGGATCAGCGTGTTCCCCGGCGTCGCGCTGCTGTTGCTGATGTTATGCCTGAATCTGATGGCGGATCGCCTGCGCGATGTGCTCAACCCGAGGTTGAAGAAATGACTCAGCCCGCATTGCAGGTCAACAATCTGTGCACCCATTTCACGACGCCGCGCGGCATCGTGAAAGCGGTGAATGGTGTGAGTTTCAGCGTCGCGCGCGGCGAGATTCTGGGTGTGGTCGGCGAGTCCGGGTCCGGTAAATCGCAAACCGGCTATTCGATCATGGGTTTGATCGATCCGCCGGGCAAGGTGGTGAGCGGCAGCATCAAGCTCGCGGGTGAGGAACTGGCCGCCTGCACCGAAGCGCAGTGGCGCAAGATTCGCGGCAACCGGATCTCGATGATTTTCCAGGATCCGATGATGACGCTCAATCCCGTGCTGCGTATCGATACACAGATGGTCGAGGCAGTGCTCGCGCACCGGCCGATGAGCCGTCGCGCAGCGCTCGACGAAGCGCGCGCGGCGCTTGCGCAGGTCGGCATCCCGGCGCCGGACGAGCGTCTGAAGTGTTATCCGCATCAGTTCTCCGGCGGCATGCGTCAGCGCGTCGCGATTGCGATTGCGTTGATCAACCGTCCCGAAGTGGTAATCGCCGACGAACCGACTACCGCGCTCGACGTTACCATTCAGGCGCAGATTCTCGGTGAGATCCAGCAGCTTTGCCGCAATTCGGGGACGGCGTTGATCTGGATCACGCACGACCTGTCGGTGGTCGCGGGGCTAGCGGATCGCGTGTGCGTGATGTACGGCGGCAGGATCGCCGAATACGGCAGCGTCGATCAGGTGCTCGATACGCCGCGTCACCCTTATACGCGGGGCTTGATGAACTCGATTCCGAGCCGCAATCCCAAAGGCGTGATGCTGCGGCAGATTCCCGGTGCGCCGCCTTCGCTGCTCGCGTTAGGGGGCGGCTGTGCGTTCCGCACGCGCTGTTCATCCGCGGTGCCCGAATGCGCACACGAGATTGCCGAATCGATTGACCACGACGGCCACATGGTTCGCTGCATCCGGCCCGTCGTCGATGAACCTGAGGAGATCGCATGACCCCGCTGCTCGAATTGCGTCATGTTACGAAGACGTTCGCACCCAGACAGGATGCGACGGGCCGCTTCGTCCGCGCTATCACCGGACGGCAGCCGCCGAAGGGCGTGCGTGCAGTCACCGATCTGAGCCTGAGTGTGAGCGCCGGCGAGGTGGTCGGACTGGTCGGCGAATCAGGCTGCGGTAAATCGACGGTCGGCCGACTGGCGGCCGGCGTCTACTGGCCGACGAGCGGCAAACGCTACTGGCAGGATACGGATATGGCGGCGCTCGGGCGGCGCGAGCGCAATCGCGCTGAACTGGATATCCAGATGATCTTCCAGGATCCGTATGCGTCGCTCAACCCGCGCATGCGTGCCGCGGATATCGTCGCGGAAGGGGCGCATGTGCACGGTTTCATCCGCAAGGCGGATACGCGCGATTTTGTCGGCGCGCTGTTTGAACGGGTGGGCCTCGACCCGGATTCGATGGACCGCTTCGCCCATCAGTTCTCGGGTGGCCAGCGTGCACGTATCGGTATCGCGCGTGCGCTATCGGTGAGTCCGAAGTTTCTCGTTTGCGATGAATCGGTGGCGGCACTTGACGTGTCGATTCAGGCGCAGGTGTTGAACCTGTTCATCAAGCTGCGCGAAGAGCTGGGGTTGACGTATCTCTTCATCAGTCATGATCTGGGCGTGGTGCGCCATATTGCGGATCGCATTGTCGTCATGTATCTGGGCAAGATTGTGGAATCGGGACCCACCGAGCAGGTCTATCAGAGCCCACAGCATCCGTACACGCAGGCATTGCTAGCGGAAGTGCCGTCGCTCGACAAGCGCAAGAAGACCTTCTATGCAATCAAGGGCGAGATTCCGTCGCCGATGAATCCCCCTTCGGGGTGCCATTTTCATCCGCGTTGCCCACACGCCTTGCCTGTTTGCAAGGAGGTCGTGCCCGAATTGAAACGCGCTGTCGATGGGCAATTCGCCGCGTGTCATCTGATCGACTGACGTCACCGGCACGCTTGAAGTCTGGCCCGGTGTGAATCGTACAGCAGCGATGCTGGCGGTTCACACCGGGCTTTTTCATGGACGGCGCAAACGTGAGGTAGTGGGTCCGCGTGAGCCTTAATTCCGACGGCGAAAAAAAGCCGGCTTGCGCCGGCATAAATGTGTGCCACTCAACTCTCGCCATCGAGCGGCACCTCTCGCGATCAGTCGATCAGAACTTATGGCGTATGCCAATGCCCGCCACCACCTGCTTGTTGGTGCTCGAGGTCGGCAGCGTCAGAATGACCGCATGTGTACCGTCACCGCTTGCCAGTTGATAGTTCACTTGCGCATACAGGTCGGTGCGTTTCGACAGGAAGTAGTCGATTCCGACCGACGTCTGGCCCCAGTGCGAACTCTCGAGCTTCGAATAGGTGTAGCCCGCGCCAGCGACCAGCGCCGGTGTGAAGTGGTACAGCAAGCTGCCTTCCAGGGTGCTCAGTGTTGCCGAATTGCCCATGTACGAGATCCGCGTGCCGGTGTAGTTCGCCATGATGCCGACCTTGCCGATCGAATAGCTGCCGCCCAGCCCCCATGTCTTCATGCTGTCGGCCACGATCGGGCTGCCTGTTAGCGGCTGGCCGAATAGCGTGCTGACGCCCAGATCGTTGGTCGGATTGATGCTGAAGTTATTGATATCCGTATAGGCTGCACCGAGACTGAGCGGGCCATGATCGTAGGTCAGGCCGAAACTCATGGAGCTGTTCTGATGGAAGTTGCCCGCCGTATTGCCGAAGCCGTACATCGCGCCGGCGGTGAAGCCGCCGAAGTTGTTGCTGACGAATTTGACCGTGTTGTCCAGCCGGTCGCCCGATACGCGGTCGTAGTCGCCCGGATGGAACGCATACACGCCAGCGACATAGGCAATCGAATAGTTGCCGATGATGTCGCCCATGAAATCGTATTGATGGCCGAGCGTCAGCGTGCCGATCTGGTTCGCGAGACCCACGTAAGCCTGGCGTCCGAACATGAGGCCACCCTGACCCATGCTGCCGTCGTTCAGGTTGAAGCCGTTTTCAAGGCGAAACAGCGCTTTCATGCCGCCGCCGAGATCTTCAGTGCCCGTGAAGCCGAGCCGGTTGCCCTGTGGAACACCCGTGTCGAAGATCCACGCGGAATGGCCGCCGCTGTTGCTAACGTAGCTGATCCCCGAGTCGACGATCCCGTAAATCGTCACGCTGCTCTGCGCCTGTGCACCCGCTGCAAAAGTACAAAGTGACACGGCAGCAAGCGGTGCGGCGAGGGTCTTTCTCATTGTTTGTCTCCTTTCCATGAATAGTCTGCGCTAAGTTCGTTAAAGATGCCGCATGTTTTGCGAGGCTTCGTTCGCAGTTGTTCCTGTCTCGCAACGTGTTGCAAGTGCAACCATTTCGTTGGGTGAACGAAAGGCCGCACGGTGGTCCTGCAGCGCCCGTCATCAACTTGAGCAGTGCTTGACTTCGATAGAAGTGTATAACGATAATATAGTTATACAGAAGGCATTTTGAGGTGATGAAGATGCTCGTAAACACGAAGTGACGACGCTGCACACTTGCCGTTACTGCGCGTGGGTTCAGTTCGGTACGCTGGTTTCAGATGGAAGCCGATAACGGCTTCCTCAATAAAGCGGGTACCCTTGCGGGTTCTGCACATATAGGAGACGGAGATGGGAACAACATTGCGGGGCTGGGGCCGGCTGGCAGTCATGGCCGGTGCGTTGGCCGCGAGCGTGTTCGTGCAGCAGAATGCAGGTGCAGCGGAATTCAGGTATGGGGTCAGCGCAGACGTCACGTCGCTCGATCCGCAGTTCGCCAACTTGCCGGGCAACCGCAACGTTGCGCGCAATGTGTTCGAGCCGTTGATCGATATGTCGCCAGACGGCCGGTTGCAGCCCGGGCTCGCCGAGTCGTGGAAACCGCTCGACGACAAGACGTGGGAAATCAAGCTGCGCAAGAACGTCAAGTTCCAGGACGGCTCGTCGTTCACGGCAGACGATGTGGTCTATTCGCTCGCGCGTCCTGACACGCTGACCAATTCACCGGCTACGTTCGGCGTCTTCACGAAAGACATCACCAAAGTGGAGGTGGTCGATCCGTACACGGTCAAGCTGACCACGGCCCGGCCATTGGCTGTGCTGCCGAACTATCTGTCGATGATTTTCATGCTGTCGAAGAAAGACACGCAGGGACTCAAGAGCGAAGACTTCGAAACCGGCAAGGGTCTCGTCGGCACGGGGCCTTATAAGTTCTCGCGCTTTTTGCGGGGCGACCGTGTTGAACTGGTCCGCAATGACGCTTATTGGGGCGATAAGCCGGCCTATGACAAGGTGACCGTGCGCATCCTGCCGAATGCGGCGGCGCGCGTGGCGGCGATCCTGTCGGGCGACGTCGATGCGGTAATCGACGTACCCAGCGCGGATGTCGCGCGCATCAAGGCTGACAAGCAGCTTGCCGTCTACACGAAGCCCAGTACCTTGATGGTCTTCTGGGTGATGAATCAGCTGAATGACAATGCGCCGTATGTGACGGACAACAACGGTAAGCCGTTGGGCAAGAATCCGTTCAAGGACGTGCGCGTGCGCCGTGCGTTCTCTTTGGCTATCAACCGTCAGGTGCTGGTGGACCGCGTGCTGCAAGGCTTGGGCGTGGCGACGCAGAACAGTGTGCCGAGCACGATGTTCGGCTACAACCCGGCGCTGCCACCCGATCCGTACAAGCCGGATGAAGCGAAAAAGCTGCTGGCCGAAGCCGGCTATCCCGAGTGCTTTTCACTGACGCTCTTCGCGCCGAACGATCGCTATGTCAACGATTCTCAACTGGCGCAGGGTGTCGCGCAAATGCTGACGCGCATCGGTTGTAAGACCAAGGTCGAGACGCAACCGATGGGCACCTTCATCTCGCGCGTGAACCAGTTGCAGCTGGGCTTCTTCATGATCGGCTGGGGTGCGGATGCGGGCGATATGGGCGTGCAGCTTGAATCGCTGTTCTCGAATCCGACCAACAATCCGTTCCGCAAGATCAACATCCAGACCTACGATTCGCCGAACTTCTGGAAACCGTTGAATGCGGGGCTGGCAACGGTCGACGATACGAAGCGCGACGCGCTTTACCAGGAAACGTCGAAGGTGTTGCACGATCAAGTGGGTATCATCCCGACCCATCTGCAGGTTTCCACTTTCGCCGCGCGTGACGGGATTCATATCGTGCCGCGCGTCGATTCGCAGATGTACGGGTTCGACGCCTCACCGGCGAAGTAATCGGTGAGCGCCGCCGTGTGTCTCTAGCAAAGCTGCAAGAGCGGCGCGAGCGGCGAACGGATCGGCGAGCATGAGCTCGCCGATTCGTTTTATCCCAATGTCACGCGCGTGTTGTCGTTGAAGTGCGAAACGAACTTGTCGAGCAGCGCGAGAAATTGCGTGCGCTCGGCCGGATCGAACGGCGCGAGCAGCGCTTCGACTGATTTCTGCGCATAGCGCTCACATTGGCGGAAGCATTGCTGGCCTGCTTCGGTCAGCGAGATTTCCACTTTGCGCTGGTCCGTTTCGCTTTTTGCCTTTTCGAGCAGACCTCGCTCGCTCAGAATCTTGACGACGAGCGCGGTGGTCGAGCGGTCGAGGCCGATCAGACGTGCGATGCCGATCTGTTCGAGCGGGCCGCTGTGGAAGAGGATGTACAGCACGCCGTATTGGCTGGGCGTCATGTCGAGCGCCGCACAGGCTTCGATGAAGAGGTCGGTCGAGATCTGGTGGGCACGCCGGATCATGAAGCCGGGACGGGCGTACAGACGGTCGAGCGGAGTCTGGCGCGTATCGCGCGCCACAGGGTTCTTTGCCATGGACTCGTATAGGGAAGTGGGCCGCCCGGGGTCGGACGGCAAGCGTGACTGACCGATATTATCGCGCAGTGCGGACGGGATGCCGCAAAGTGGGGCGGATAACGGGTGTCATCCGCGCAGATTACTGTGCGTCAGGCTGCTGTCCGGGCGCAGCCGCAGCGAATGCCGGCAACTGCATGCAGCGCTGTGCGATGCGGCCAAGCACCGGGTAGGCACTCAGGTCGACGTTAAAACGTTGTGCGTTGAAAACTTGCGGCACGAGCGTGAGATCGGCCAGCGTCGGTTGGTCGCCGTAGCAGAATTGACCCGTCGTGTGACTGTGTGCAAGCCTTGTTTCCAGCGCGGAAAAACCCCCGTGAACCCAGTGGTGATACCAGGCGTCTTTCGCTTCCTGTGTCAGCCCGGCCGTATCACCAAGGTATTTGAGTACGCGCAGGTTGTTGAGCGGATGGATGTCGCACGCGATGTCCAGAGCCAACGCACGCACGGTGGCGCGGCCGAGCGGGTCGCGTGGCAGTAGCGGTGGCTCGGGATGCAGTTCGTCCAGGTACTCGATGATCGCAAGCGACTGATGGAGCGACACCTCGCCGTTCCTGAGCACCGGGACGAGTGCCTCCGGACTGAGCGAGCGATAGGCGGGGGCGAACTGCTCACCGCCGTCGCGCGACAGATGCACGGGGATGTAATCGAATGGCAGGCCCTTCAGACCCAGTGCAATCCGCACGCGATACGATGCGGAGCTGCGAAAAAAATTGTGAAGCTGCACGGAATATCCTTGATGAACGGAGCATGACGCTCCGTTGTGAGGTGAGTCGTTCAGACCACTTTGACTTGGAATTCGCCGAGACCGTCGATGCCGCCATGCATCGTATCGCCCTTGATGACTGCGCCGACCCCTTCCGGTGTGCCGGTATAGATCAGATCGCCGGGCACCAGTTCGAAGAAGCGCGACAGATACGCGATCGTTTCCGCGACCGACCAGATCAGTTGCGAGACGTCCGCGCGTTGCTTCGACGTGCCATTGACGTTCAGCCAGATCGCGCCGTCCTTCAGATGACCCGTGTGTTCAGCGCGATGCAGTGGGCCGATCGGCGCGGAGTGATCGAACGCCTTGCCGATATCCCATGGGCGGCCCATTTTCCGCATTTCCATCTGCAGATCGCGGCGCGTCATGTCGAGTCCGAGTGCGTAGCCAAACACGTGATCGAGTGCGTCATCGACGGAGATATCTTTACCCCCCTTGCCGATTGCCGCGACCAGTTCCATTTCGTAGTGGCAGTTGTCCGTCTCGGACGGATACGGAAATTCGCCCGTTTTGCCCGGTGCGACATGGACGATGGCGTCGGCTGGCTTGCAGAAGAAAAATGGCGGCTCGCGATCCGGATCGAAGCCCATCTCGCGCGCATGGGCGGCGTAGTTGCGCCCAACGCAGTAGATGCGCCGGACGGGAAATGCCTCGTCCGAACCGGCAACCGGGACCGTCACCGCGGGCGCGGACTCAAAGACCAGATTCATTGAATATTCTCCAGGTGTGATTGTGTGTGGTGCTGACCGGCGCGATTGTCAATGCGCGCGTTCACGCGTCCAGCTTCTCTTCGCGCAGAATGTTGAGCGCGGTTTGCACAGGCCGGTCCGAAAAGCTGAACAGCACCGCGTCGTCGTTCGCGTGCAGCGTGAAGGTTTTCCATGAAGGCACGACGAAGTGATCCTTCGGACCGAATTCGAAGCTTTGCCCGTCGATGACCACGCGTCCGGTTCCCTCGACAACCGAGTACACGGCACCGTCGGTGCTGCGGAACGGTTTGCCTGAGAAACCGGCCGGCAGGTACTGCATGAACGTGGCAAGCGTCGGCATGGGCCAGCCGCCGGTTGCAGGGTTGACATAGCGCAGCTTGACGCCATGCCATGCGTCGACGTCACCATCGCGATAGAGGCGCTCGAGCACTTCGCGTGTGCGGTCGTAGGGGTAGCTGAAGATGGGCGAGGTCGGCGATGAAGGCTGATAGTCGACCGGCAACAGGTTGTGTCCATAGCGTGCGAGCGCATTGCCTTCGGGACGGGTAACGCGTTGCGACATGGCCGTGCTTTTTTCCTCGAAGCCCGCATCGAAGAAGCGAATCATCGGAATATCCAGACCGTCGAGCCAGACGACCGGTTCACTGTGGCCGTCGATACCCTCGTTGCCGTGATCGTGCCAGGTCCAGCCCGGCGTAATGATGAAGTCGCCCGGCATCATGGTCGTGCGTTCGCCGTCAACCGCCGTATAAGCGCCACGGCCATGCACGATGAAGCGCAACGCCGATTGCACGTGGCGGTGGGCCGGCGCGACCTCGCCCGGCAGAATCAGTTGCAATCCGGCATAGAGCGATTGCGTCACGCTGGCGTGGCCGGGCAGCGCGGGGTTCTCGAGCACGAGCACGCGGCGCACGGCTTCCTCTGCCGTGATCAAGGTGCCGGCCTGTTCGATGTAGGGCAGCACCTCGCGCCATTTCCACAGCGCTGGCACACAGGGCCCATTGGGCTGGTGCGGCACCAGTGTGCTAAGCGATTCCCACAGGGGAATCATGTTGAGTTCGCGGATCTGCTGATAGAAAGCTTTCCTGTCTGACGTGGGAAGGCCAGTGGTCATTGCTTGTCTCCTGTCTTTTTCTGGAAACGCCGTGTCTCATCGAACGGCGTGGGTCTATCTGGCGATGCATGACGGTGCTCTGACGAATAATCGGCAGACGTATGTCAAAAGATATTGAATCTTGATCGTCGTGTCAAATGAATTC
This sequence comes from Burkholderia sp. GAS332, assembly GCA_900142905.1. Taxonomy (NCBI): domain Bacteria; kingdom Pseudomonadati; phylum Pseudomonadota; class Betaproteobacteria; order Burkholderiales; family Burkholderiaceae; genus Burkholderia; species Burkholderia sp. GAS332. The sequence continues at coordinate 548,170 of FSRV01000002.1, forward strand.
CGTTGTCCGGATGAATCGCTTGACGAAGCCGGAATGGCTCACTATATTTCGGCAGACGTCTGCGTAAATGGTGAGTAACCGTGCAACGCGGGAGACGGATTCAACGGCGCGCTGCTCCGCGCTCATCACGAAAGAGGAGACAGATGAAAAAGGATACTGAGGTCGTCATCGTTGGTGCGGGGATTGGCGGCTTGACGCTGGCGCTGACGTTGCACAAGGCAGGCATCGCGAGCCGTATTTTCGAAGCGGCGCCTGAAATCAGGCCGCTTGGCGTCGGGATCAACCTGCTGCCGCATGCGACGCGTGAACTGGCGGAACTCGATCTGCTCACCGAGTTGGCGGCGGTCGGTGTGACGACGCAGGAGTCCGTGTTTTTCAATCGCCACGGACAACTGATCTACCGCGAACCGGCTGGACGTTTTGCCGGTTACGATCATCCGCAGTTCTCGATCCATCGCGGCGACCTGCAGAGCGTATTGCTCAAGGCGGTGCTTGAACGTCTGGGGCCGGACAGCGTCGTGACGGACCGTCGCTGTGTCAGCGCAACTCAGGACGAGACAGGCGCCATCGCGCGCTTTATCGATAGCGCCGGCAAAGAGCATTTCGCTAGCTGCGCGGCGATCGTGGCGTGCGACGGTATTCACTCGGCGATTCGCAAACAGTTCTACCCGGACGAGGGCGCGCCGCGCTATTCCGGTTTCAACATGTGGCGCGGAACGATCATCGCGCCGCCGTTCCTGAGCGGTGGCAGCATGGTGCGTGCCGGCTGGCTGACGCACGGCAAGATGGTCATTTACCCGATCCGCGATAACGTGGATGCCGCAGGCAATCAGTTGGTGAACTGGGTCGCCGAAATCGAGGCGCCGCAACCCGCGCGCCGCGACTGGAATGGGACAGGGCGCCTCGCCGATTTCTTCCCGGCATTCGCGGACTGGCATTTCGACTGGCTGGATGTGGCCGCGATGATCGAAGCAACGGAGACGATTCTGGAATATCCGATGGTCGATCAGGATCCGCTGCCGCGCTGGACATTTGGCCGCATCACGCTGTTGGGGGACGCGGCGCATCCGATGGTGCCGCGCGGTTCGAACGGTGCCGGGCAAGCGATTCTGGACGCGCGTTTTCTGGCCGACCGTTGTGCGGAACTGGGCGTCTGCGAGGAGGCACTGCTTGGCTATGATCGAGCGCGCGTCAAGGCGACCGGCGACGTCGTGCTGATGAACCGCAAGGCGCCGCCTGATCGGATTTTGCAGGTGGTCTACGAGCGCACGCAGGGGCAGCGCTTCGAGCGGATTGAAGATGTGGTCAGCGCGGAAGAGTTAAGCCAGATCGCGAATCAGTACAAGACGGTCGCTGGCTTTCATCTCGACGATCTGAAGGCGAAGCAACGGGTAGGATGACGCCTGCCTCCGATATACGTATAAACGATATATACTGTTTATACAGTTATCAATTCGGAGGTAAACATGACAGCACCTGTCACTCAGGAGCACACCAAGAAGGCGTTCCATTTCCCGAAGAGCTCGGCTAAGCACGCGGTAGACGGCGCGGAGCCGGCAGTCGCGCCGGAACAGCCGGCGCAAGCGGCGCCTGTCGTCAAGAAGTCGGCCAAAACGAAGCGCTCGGCAGCCGCAGAAGCGACCCCTGCCGGTAAGAAGGCGAGTAAAGCGAAGCGTTCGGCGGCTTCGGAAGCGGCGCCTGTCGTTAAGAAGGCTGCCAAAGCGAAGCGCTCGGGTACTGCAGAAGCGGCCCCTGTCGCCAAGAAGGCGGTCAAAGCGAAGCGTTCGGCAGCCGTGGAAGCGGCCCCTGTCGTCAAGAAGGCGGCCAAAGCCAAGCGTTCGGTAGTAGCGGAAGCCGCGCCGGTCGTCGAGAAAGCAAGCAAGCCGAAGCGCTCGGCAGTTGCGGAAGCCGCGCCTGCCGCCGCTCCTGATGTCAAAAAAGCCAAGGCGCCGAAGAAAGAAAAAGTCGTGCGCGACAGCTTCACGATGCCGAAATCGGACTACGACAAGCTCGCGTCGCTCAAGCAGAAGTGCCTTGACGCCGGCGTGCCGGTCAAGAAGAGCGAGCTGTTGCGCGCAGGCTTGATGATGCTGGAGTCGGCAGCGCCGCAGCGCCTGCTTGCCGCGGTGTCGTCGCTCGAGACGGTGAAGACGGGGCGTCCCGCGAAGGGCTAAACCTGGCATCGTGGTTCGATGCAAGATTTAGCTGGCGTCGTGCCCGCCCGGGCGGTGTCGGACTGCAGCGCATCCGGCTGCAATTTCTCGAGCCGTAGGGGCGGGTACGAAACGTCATTATGACACCGCCATATGGCTGGAAGGTGACGGACAAATTACGTCGAGCCGCCAGCAGTTTCCCAACGAATCCGCCCTGTAACCTGATCGAACAGGGAACGCACGCGGGGAACGCAAGCCGGTTGTAAATCCATTTCGGCGCGCGATCCGTTCGCCTTTCCGTGATTCGTCTTCACTGTCCCTCTCGATGAGCGTGACGGAAGCAGTAGACCCCTCCTCAGCAATTCTCACAATGATCGAGATTCCGCGCTGGCTCGCGTCCGGAGCGCTCGACTCGACTCGACTTTTTTTGCCAGTCAGTCTGGGTTAATCCACGATTGCCGCCTGGATAGGGCGCTTAATCCGGGCCATGTGCAGCCGCATTCGTGTGCTCTAGACGACTGGTCTAATTGAGGCCATAATCCGGTTCCTATGAGAGCTAGCCATCCCCACATTCGCCGGCACATCCTCGACGCCGGGCGCGCCCTGATCGCGCGCAAAGGCTTTGTTGCGGTCGGATTGAACGAGATTCTGACGACTGCCGAGATCCCGAAGGGGTCGTTCTATCACTACTTTGGCTCGAAGGAATCGTTTGGAAGCGAGTTGCTGCAACAGTATGTCGCCGACTACGCGGCGCGCCTTGACGAGCTGTTCGGTCAGCCCGGTGTCAGCGGCCGCGACAAGCTGCTGAGCTATTGGGCTGCCTGGCAACAGGCGCAACTCGATCAGGACGGCGACGAAAAGTGTCTGGTGGTGAAGCTGAGCGCGGAAGTCGGCGACCTGTCCGATGAGATGCGCATCGTGTTGCGCGACGGCGTTGACCGCTTGATGACGCGTCTGGCGTCCGTGATCGAAGAAGGCAAAGCGGACGGCTCGCTTTCGCCGGAGATCAGGGCCAAGGAAACCGCCGAACTTCTTTATCACATGTGGCTTGGCGCGGCGCTCGTTACGAAGCTGCGACAAGACGGAAGCGCGATGGCACAAGCCATGGCTGTCACCGTCAGCGTACTTCGCGCGCCTTGACCGTGCCGCGGCCGAGGCCGTGGCCGTGGTGCTATTGAAGTTTCTCGAACAGAAACACCAGCCGAGGCACTCACAGAATCACTCGCTGGAGAAGCACGCACAGAAGACGCACTCAGAGACGCTGCACTCAGAGAAGATGCACTCAGAGAAGACGCGCTCACAGAAGAATCACTCGCAAAACCACCTACTCCGTGCAGAGCGGAGTCCTTACCGTTGCACATTCCAGGAGATTGATTGTGCGTAGCGTTATCTATTCCTCTTTCGGCAATCCCACTGACGTGCTGCAGGTCGCGGACCGCCCCACGCCGAATCCCGGTGCCGGGCAGGTGCGCATCAAATCCACCATGTCGCCGATCCACAATCACGACCTGTGGACGATTCGCGGTCAATACGGCTACAAGCCGAAACTGCCGGCCGTGGGCGGCACTGAAGTCGCCGGTGTGATCGACGCGGTCGGCGAGGGTGTCGAGCACGTGAAACCCGGTCAACGCGTGGTGGTGGCCGGCATCTACGAATCCTGGGCCGATTACGTTCTGGCGCCGGCGGCAGCGGTCATCCCGCTACCCGACGCGATCAGCGACGAAACAGGCTGTCAGTTGATCGCCATGCCGTTAAGCGCGGTGATGTTGCTGGAATATCTGCATCTGGAACCCGGTCAGTGGTTCATCCAGAACACGGCGAACGGTGCGGTCGGTAAGACCCTGGCGATGCTGGCCAACGCACGCGGCATCCATGTGGTCAATCTGGTGCGGCGCGAGTCGGGCATTGCGGAATTGGCCGAGGTGGGCATCGGCAATGCGGTGTCGACCGAAAGCGACGGCTGGAAGAAGCAGGTTCGTGGCATCGTTGGCGATGCGCCGCTGGTAGCGGGTGTCGATTCGGTCGGTGGCGATGCCAGCGGCGACATCTTCGGTCTCCTTGGGGAAAACGGCACGCTGGTTTCGTTTGGCGCCATGTCTGGTGAGCCGATGCGCCTCAGCTCTGGCGACGCGATCTTCAAGCAGGCGACCGTCAAAGGTTTCTGGGCGAGCAAGATTTCCGAGGTCACATCGGGCGCGGATAAAGCGCGAATGATCGGCGAGCTGCTGAAGCTCGCTGCATCGGGCGAGTTGAAGCTGCCGGTCGAAGCCGTCTTCGATGTCGAAAACGCGGCGCAAGCGGCAGCGGCGAGCGAGAAGAGCGCGCGCAAGGGTAAGGTGCTGCTGCGGTTTAAATAAGCAGCGGGGCTTTTCGCTGCATCGTGCCCAGCGCCGTGTAGCGAAGTACTATCTCAATGCCGGTTCGCAAGCTATCTCCAACGCCAGCCTGTCTGTCTGAATCGATCGATCGGATGCACGGCAGGCGTTGGCCGCATTTTTTTTCGTCGACTCGAAAGCCCAATCCATGATCGAAGTCCATCACCTTAATGAATCCCGTTCGCGCCGCATTACGTGGCTGCTCGAAGAACTCGGCCTCGACTATCAGCTCGTCCAGTACCAGCGAAATCCGCAGACCCGTCTCGCTCCGCCGGAACTGATGGCGATTCATCCGCTGGGCAAGGCCCCCGTGATTCGTGACGGGGACAAGGTGATTTTCGAGTCGGGCGCGATCGTCGACTATCTGATTCGCCGCTACGGCAATGGCCGCCTGAGCCCGGCATACGGAACCGACGCGTACGACCGTTACGCGCAGTTTCTGCACTATGCGGAAGGCTCCGCCATGCTGCCGCTGATGTTGAAGGTGTACACGGCTCGTCTTGGCGAGGGTGCTGCCCCGTTGCAACCGAGAATCGAAAGTGAGTTGCAGAATCACCTCGGCTTTCTGAATCAGGAATTGGCCGGCCGCGACTACCTTATGGGCGATGAATTGACCGGTGTCGATATCCAACTCTCGTTCGTGGCCCAGACGTGCCTGAAGTTTTGCGGACGCGACACATTCCCGAACATCACGGCGTTCGTCGATCGCATCGAGGCGCGTCCTGCTTACCAACGCGCGATGGAAAAGGGCGGCGCGTAGGCGTACTTCGATGGGCTATCAGGCCGGTTCGCTCAACACCGGTTCGTTGGCGATCTGTTTGATGACCGCTTCCATCAAACCTGGAAACCGGGCGTCCAGCTCGGCGCGCCGCAGCGAATTCTGATGCACGGTGCCGGCAACGCGCGTGCGCACCAGCCCCGCTTCACGCAGGATCCGGAAGTGATGGGAGACGCTCGACTTGGGGCGGCCGCCGTCGAGGTCGCCGCAAGTGGCCTCGTCGACCGTTGAAAGCTGACGGACGATCTCGAGGCGGACCGGGTCGCTAAGAGCATGGAAGAGCCGCCCGAGCGTGAAGTCCTCGGTAGCAGGATGGTTATATGTACGCATTGTGCAGATGATAAAGGTTTCTGCCATACTGATAGTTCGATGTTTGTCGAACTACCGTACAAGCACGTTCACAGGAGTTTAGCCTGATGTCCGCACTATTTCAGCCCTACAAGCTCAAGGACGTTTCCTTGCGCAACCGCATCGCCATTCCGCCGATGTGCCAGTACACCGCCGAAGACGGCCTGATCAACGACTGGCACCGCGTGCATCTCGCCGGTCTGGCGCGTGGCGGTGCGGGGCTGGTGATCGTCGAGGCCACGGCGGTGTCGCCCGAGGGCCGTATTACGCCTGGCTGCGCGGGCATCTGGACTGACGAGCAGGCGCAGGCTTTCGCGCCGGTGGTTGCGTCGATCAAGGCAGCGGGCGCTGTGCCGGGCATTCAGATCGGCCACGCGGGCCGCAAAGCCAGCGCCAACCGGCCGTGGGAAGGCGACGACCACATCGCCGATACCGATCCCCGTGGCTGGCAGACCATCGCGCCGTCAGCGATCGCCTTCGGTGGCGGCCTGCCGAAAGTACCGAAAGCGATGACGCTCGACGACATCGCACGCGTTCGCGAAGATTTTGTCGCCGCTGCCAAGCGGGCGCTTGATGCGGGTTTCGAATGGCTGGAGTTGCACTTTGCACACGGCTATCTCGGCCAGAGCTTTTTCTCGACGCATTCCAATCAACGCGACGACGCATACGGCGGCAGCCTCGACAACCGCAGCCGGTTTCTGCTGGAGACCTTGGCCGCGGTGCGCAAGGTATGGCCTGAGCATCTGCCGTTGACGGCGCGTTTCGGCGTAATCGAGTACGACGGACGCGACGAGGAAACCCTCGCCGAATCGATCGAGCTGGCGAAGAATTTCAAGCGCGAGGGGCTGGATATGCTGAGCGTCAGCGTGGGCTTCTCCACCCCCGCGGCACGTATTCCGTGGGCGCCGGCGTTTCTCGCGCCGATCGCTGAGCGTGTGCGCCGCGAGGCCGGTATCGCCGTCTCGTCGGCATGGGGCATCGATACGCCGGAACTGGCGGATCGCTCGATCAAGAACGAGCAGCTGGACCTGGTGATGGTCGGCCGCGCGCATCTGGCCGATCCGCACTGGCCGTACCATGCGGCGCGCAAGCTCGGGATTGAGCGTCCGTCGTGGACGCTGCCGGCGCCGTACGCGCATTGGCTCGAACGTTACGCCGTCGCTTAAGCGCTGCGCTACGTTACGCGAAGGTTGTGAGGGCGTAAAAAACGCGCGGCAGGGTGTGAATTCCACACACCCTGCCGCGCGCTATTTACAGCTCAAGCCGGCTGCGGGTTGCTTATCCTTTGATGTGCTCCGTCGAGAGCCAGCCCCCGCTTACACCGATTTGCGCCACCTGTTTTGCCACCGCGTCGGCCAGACGCTTCGCGTCCGCTGAAACCCCGGCCTTCTTGGTTTCGGATACGGCGTGTAAGCCGCCGCCCACAGCTGCTGAGGTCGCAATGCTTCCGACCGCGGCGCCCACGCCGGCTGTTTCTGCCATGCCGGGGGCCTTGCCGCTGTCGCCGGTGGCATTGAAACTTTGCACCAGCCGCGCGGTGCCGCCCGCCGGTTTGTACAGAATCTGCACGGAGCTGCTGACCTGGCTCTTGCCTGCACCCAGGCCGATCAGCACGCGGCGGCGGCGATTGCCCTGGTCGATCGTGTCGAAGCTGCCTTGTACGAGCAGGACGTTCTGGTCGGCGGGGGCGGGGATGTCCGAGCGAATCGCGCGCAGCCCCATCGACTGCAATTGATGGACGATTTCGTTGGCGACCTGCTCACGCACGGCGATCGCATCGGCGGACTGTTTGTCCGCGGCGGACGAGCCGTCGAGTTGCGATTTCAATTTCTTCAGCATGCCGCCGTTGTCCAGTTTCACCTGATCCGGATTGCTGTCGAAGGTGTAGACATAAATGTTGTCCGGGCGCACTTGCGGTTGTGCGCTGGTCTGGGTCGCGTTGCTGATGTTGCCGCCGGCGCAGCCGGCAAGGAGCGCGCTGCCGCAGACCATCGCGACGCATGCAAAACGGGTGGCATTCTTTTTGAGGAAACTCACTGAAGTCAACATGTTCATCCTGTCGTCGGCACGCGGTGCCGGTATGTTCGAACGCATCTTCCGATGATCGGGCAACCGTGGGATCGTTGATCATCGGGATCGCGTTCGCACGCGCATTTTCGCTAAAGCACCCTTGATCTCATGCGTCTTTTTTCGTACGCACCGGCAGCGAAACGAAGTATGGGTGAGTCACTTCCCGAACTCCATTCAACAATTATTTCGCGCTATGTCACGGCGAAACAGGCCGCTGCGGGGTGGACTAGGCAGGGGATGAAAGCGACGGCGAGGGCATCAGCTCAGGGCGAGCTTGATGATGCAGCAAAGAACGAAGACAAGAAGCGCGGCGGCGACGGCCATATTCAGCGGATAGCGCATTGTTCACCAGGCCCTAGCGTTGCGGTGCTCTTATCCTAATCACCTGAGGGAAGATGAAAAGTGGGCAGCGAGGCGGCTATGTGCGAAAGCCCACGTAGCGTGCTGAACGGCTAAGCTGCTCTTTGGCGGGAGCGCTTCCAACTGATCTCGTTCCGGACGGATTGCTGTATCTCTCTCCGTGGTATGGCATGACCGGGCCTTGCATGCCGCGTGACCGAACCCGCCAAACATGTCGGCAAGAAGACGGTCGACGCCAGGGTGTGCCCGCTGGCGCAATGTGGCCGGATGGCGCATGATTGAAGCAATGTGCCGTCCGACCCCAGAAGCAGCAAGCCTCTGCGGGAGGGGCGGCGCACGCGACGCCACGGGTGCATAGGCCGGAGAAACCCATCGCGGCGATGCACTGCGGGCGAGTATTCAATCGTTAAGGAGGATTTCGCATGGACCGACCTGACGCCGCCAATCCGTTTGGCGATTTCACCAAAATGCTGGAGCAGTTCAAGCTCCCCGGCTTCGACGTACCCGCCATCATGGAAGCACGACGCAAGGATATGGAAGCCCTGGTTCAGGCGAATCAGACGGCCTTCCAGGGCATGCAGTCGCTCGCGCAGAAACAGACCGAGATGCTGCGTACCACGCTGGGCGAGTTGCAGTCGCTCACGGGGCAGTTGTCGGCCGGCGGCGCCGCGCCTCCGGCGAAAGCTGCCGAACTGATCCAGCAAAGCTTGCACAAGTCGCTCGCCGACATGCAGCAGTTGGCGCAAGCCGCGTATCAGACGCAGGCTGAGTCGTATGCGGTGATCGCAAAACGCGTCGAAGAAAATGTGCAGGAGCTCAAATCGCTCTTGCAGCAGCAGAAAAAGTAACCAACGCGGTCGCGTCGAATCGCTCGATTCGGATCCGGCGCGGCTCGCGGAAGTTGCAATGAGTTTGCAATGAGGTTGCAATGCATTCGCAATAAAGCAGCAATGAAGTACCCGGTGCCGTGGATGACGATCAAGTTATCCGCGGCATTTTTTTCGCCTCGAATCCCACCCATCCCGCGATTTTCTCTTCACACAAAAGCAGTCTGCACGCATCGCAATGATCAGATGAAACAGGCCGGCAGACGCGAATTATTCAGCAGACGCTTACATCGCTCGTCACATGCTGCACGCATCGATATTTTTCTGCTGCGGCCCCGCTATTTTTTGAGGGTGTTCGCTTTAAACAGGGCGAAGTGGAAAAACAAGCACCGAAGCGCCGCCCCTTGGTGATCCTGTCCTCAATTTTCAAACAGTCTGAAACGGCACCGCGCTAGCGGAAGGTTTAAATCGTCCCGCAAACGATTGCTGTGCCACGACGCGATGCCTAAAGTTTCGCGCCGCCACTCCGTAGACGCATTCACGCAACCCAACCGGTGTGAATGCAGCACCGGCACCACCGGTCCGGAGTGCGCCCCTGAATTCCCGCTTGTGATGGGCTCACCCGCCGGCCACGAGCGTTTCATCTCGAAGGAAATCTCTTGAAACCGAAGCTCTCTATCAGCATTGCTCGCGCAATGCTCGGGGCAAGCTGCGCGCTGTCATTTGCCGCGCACGCCACGCTCGGCCAGAACGTCAGCACCGTCGACGGCGATCAGACACGCCTGCGCGCAGTGACGCATACGGCTACTACGCAAAGCGCGTATTCGGTACACCTGATGACAATGCCGTCCGGCACGCTGGTGCGTGAGTACGTTGCGCCCAACGGCACCGTGTTTGGTGTCGCGTGGCAGGGCCCGACGCTGCCGGACCTGAAATCCATCCTGGGCACCTCGTTCGACCAGTACGTCGCCGCCACCGCAACGCGGCGCGGCACGCCGCTCGCGGTGTCCAGCAGCGATCTGGTGGTCTACTCCGGCGGGCACCTGCGTGCGTTTGCCGGCTATGCCTATCTGCCGCAAGCGGTGCCCGCGGGCGTCGATGTCGGCGTCATTCAATAACGGAGCGGATCATGCGTCAATCTTCTTCGTTCGTGACCGTGTTGTGCGCGGCGCTGCTCGCGTTGCTTGTCAGTGCCTGCGGCGGCGGAGGCGGCGGCTCCAGCGGTTCCAGCTCCTCAGCGAACTCCAGCAGTTCGACGAGCCTGTCGGCCGGCCCCACCGTCACCAATGCCTCGCCTTCGCCGCAAGTGGTGGCCGCTAACGCGGTCCTCGTATCGGTCGACTCCGGCGTGAGCAGCGTGCCGAACATGCCGTTTGTCAGCGTCACGATTTGCGTGCCCGGCACGACCCAGTGCCAGACCATCGATCATATGCTGGTGGATACCGGTTCATGGGGCGTGCGCGTGTTCGCCTCGCAATTGCCCGCTTCGATGACGCTGCCGCAGCAGAAGGACGCCTCGGGCAATCTGGTCGCCGAATGCATGCAGTTCTTCGACGGCTACACATGGGGTTCGGTGAAGCTCGCGGACCTGCAGATCGCCGGTGAAAAAGCGGCCTCGCTGCCGATCCAGGTGATCGATCCGAACTACGCTGCGCTGCCGTCCGACTGCGCGAGCTACGGTGCGTCGCGCAACACGCCGGCTACGTTGCAGGCCAATGGCATTCTGGGCATCGGCGTGTTCAAGCACGATTGCGGCGCGAACTGTGTGCAGAAGGCGGTGACCGGCACGTATTACGGTTGCAACGGCACCCCATGTACGTCGATTCCGCTCGCTGAAGCGCTGCAGGTCGCCAATCCGATTCCGTATTTCGCGACCGACAACAACGGTTCGATGCTGAGCCTGCCGACCGTGTCGGGCGGCGCGCAGACGGTCAGCGGGCAATTGGTGTTCGGCATCGGCACGCAGAGCAACAATTCGCTAGGCAGCGCGCAGGTGATCGGCGTGAGTCCGTCGAATGGCACTTTTACGACGGTGCAGAACGGCACGACGTATTCGAGCAGTATTCTGGACAGCGGCTCGACCGGCCTGTTCTTCCAGACCAGTGCCTTGCCGGCCTGCGCGAGCCCCAATAACGCGTACTACTGCCCGGTGTCGACTCAGTCGTTGAGCGCCATGATCCAAGGGGTGAACGGCACGACGAGCACGGTGAACTTCAGCGTCGGCAATGCGACGACAATCTCGCAGACGTACAGCGGCGATTCGGCGTTGCCGCTGCTGGCGGGACCGGCCTTTGTGACGTCGTCGATTTTCGACTGGGGCCTGCCGTTCTTCTATGGACGTAACGTGTATGCCGCTGTCGAGCAGCAGGCGACGCCTGGCGGGACGGGGCCTTACGTCGCGTATTGAGCGATAGCCAGGTTTGGCTCCGATGGGAAAAAAGGCCCGCTGCCGGTTTGTTCAAGGCAGCGGGCTTTTTTATGGGGTCGCGAAGCGTGTCACCTGCGGACATTGCAATTGGACTAACGCCGGCGTGCGGCCCGCTTGGCGGGTGCTGTTCTGGTGGCGGTGAGCCCGGTTTGCAACGGCGGCGCTGACGGCGCGGCAGTCTCCATGACTGGCGCCTGCGCGAGTTCTTGCGACATGACAGGTTGCGCGACCGGTTGTGGCGCGGACAGCGGCGCCGGTTGCGCGGCCGCTTGTGCCGCCACCGCTTGCAACGCGCCAGCCTGCGCCGTTTGCAACGGCGCCTGCGCCGCCACTGCATCACCCGCCCGTGTCGCCACTTCGCGCGGTTGCGTTTTGTCGCCGACTGCGGCAATCAGCCGATGCACGAACCGCAACTTGTCCACCACCGGCGAGGCCAGCGTGAACGGATAACCGTCGGGCATGCCGAGACTGCGGTTCAGGCTGTTCAACGCATACGTGAGCGGAAACCAGCGCTTCATCAGATTCTCGAAGCTCGCGTCCTCCACCGGCGTACGGTCGGTCAGCGTCGGCTCGCTCGGGTCGTCGGGCAACAAGGCGAGGCCATACGAGGTCGAGGTATCCAGCACATCGACGATCAGCATGTAGTGCGCCCACGTCTCGGCCCAGTCTTCCCAGGGATGCATCGTCGCATAGGCGCTGATAAACGAGGCCTGCCAGTCCGCCGGTGCGCCGTCGCGGTAGTAGGCCGTCAACGCCTTGCCGTAGTTGGCGCGCTCGTCACCGAACAGCTTGCGGAAGGGCTTGAGCCAGCGCGGATCTTTCGCGATCAACTGGCTGAAATAATAGTGGCCCGTCTCATGGCGGAAGTGGCCGAGCAGCGTGCGGTAGGGCTCGCCCATCGCGCTGCGCACCTTTTCGCGGTAGGCGTCGTCGGCTTCGGCGATGTTCAGCGTGATGAGGCCGTTGTCGTGGCCGGTCATGACGCGCGAACCATCTTTGCCGTCCTGGAGGAATTCGAATGCCAAGCCATGCTCCGGATCGGCCTGGCGCGACGGCACGTCGAGGCCGAGCGCGGCCAGCGTGTACAGCAGACGCCGTTTCGCCATCTCCAGCCGGTACCAGTAGAGCCGGTTATCCGGCGTGCTCAGATTCGGTATCGTGCGCGTGAGCTGGCAGGCCCGGCACAGCGTGTCGGGCGAGTCGGCGGGGATCATCCAGTTGCAGACATTTTCGACCGCGTAGTTGTGGCACCGCCGGAACAGTGCGCCCTCGGCAAGCGGATGCAGGCTGCGCCAGCGTTCGTCATCGGCTTCTTCGAAGGCGCTGATTTCCGCCAGTTCGGGTACATAGCCGAGCAATGACTCGCACCGTTCACAACGAACGTTTTCGTAGAACACAAGATGCGAGCAGCGATTGCAGTGGAAGGTTTTCATCGATCGAGGCCGGAGGGGTAGGGGCAGTCATGGAGCAGCAGGCGGGGCGCTGTGCCGGCAGGCCGTACGTCGGCCGCCGGGCACCCTTAAGCACCTGCAAGAGCGAAGACGATGCGCAATCTTTATGCCGCATTTGCCAGACGTCACTGGTTTAACGCACATTACGTGCATGATCGTGCATCGGCGCTGCGCCGCTTTGGTGCGCGGTCGCCGAAAAAGCAGTGGAAAGGCGCGTGGATCGATCGACCGGACGGTCGGTAGACGCGGCAAACGTCGTAGCAGGCGCTAATCCGGGCGGGTCAGGCAGTTCAGGCGGTTTTTCGATCAACGGCATGAAGCTTGCTTTTTGGCGGGCTGCCATCCTTTGTCCAGGAGTCCGGTGTGTCCATACGCGTCGCGTTGAATCATGTCACACATTACCGCTACGACAGGCTGGTTGCGCTGTCGCCTCAGGTCGTGCGTCTCAGGCCTGCACCGCATTGCCGGACCCCGATTCTGTCTTATTCGATGCGGGTCGAACCGGCCGAACACTTCATCAACTGGCAGCAGGACGCGTTTGCCAACTATCAGGCGCGTCTCGTCTTCCCCGAGAAGACGCGCGAGTTCAAGGTGACCGTGGATCTGGTCGCCGAGATGGCCGTCTATAACCCGTTCGACTTCTTTCTCGAACCGTCGGCGGAAAAGTTTCCGTTCGAGTATGCGCCCGGCCTCGCGCTGGAACTCGCGCCGTACCGCGTCAAGCGGCCCATGACGCCACGCTTTGCCGAGTTCGTCGCGAGTATCGACCGCACGCCCATGATCACGGCCGACTTCCTCGTCGCGCTGAATCAGCGGCTGCAACGCGAGATCCGCTACCTGATCCGCATGGAGCCCGGCGTGCAGACGCCCGAGGAAACGCTGGTGAGCGCCGCGGGCTCGTGCCGCGATTCGGGCTGGCTGCTAGTCGAGACGCTGCGGCAATTGGGGCTGGCGGCGCGCTTCGTCTCCGGCTACCTGCTGCAACTCGCGCCCGACGTCAAATCCATCGACGGCCCGAGCGGCACCGAAGTCGACTTCACCGACCTGCACGCCTGGTGCGAGGTGTACCTGCCGGGCGCGGGCTGGATCGGCCTCGATCCGACCTCCGGCCTGCTCGCGGGGGAGGGGCATATCCCCGTCGCCTGCACGCCCGAACCCGGCAGCGCGGCGCCGATCTCAGGCGCGGTCGACGAATCCGAAGTCGAGTTCGAGCACACCATGTCGATTGAACGGGTGCTGGAGACGCCACGCGTCACCAAGCCGTTCAGCGAGGCGGTGTGGAGCGACGTGCTGAAAATGGGCGAGCAGGTCGACCAGCGCCTCACCGAGATGGACGTGCGCCTGACGATGGGCGGCGAGCCGACCTTCGTGTCGGTGCGCGATCGCGACGCCGCCGAATGGAACACTGACGCACTCGGCCCCACCAAACGCGGCTACGCGGTCGCGCTGATGGACAAGCTGCGCTCGCGTTACGGCGCAAACGGCTTTCTGCATATCGGCCAGGGCAAATGGTATCCGGGCGAGCAATTGCCGCGCTGGGCGATGTCGCTCTACTGGCGCGCCGATGGCGAGCCATGCTGGCAGGACCCCGCGCTGTTCGCCGACGAACGCGAGCCGGGCACCTACACGGCAGCCGACGCGCAACGTTTCCTCTCTCATCTGACGAGCAAGCTGGGGCTGGACAAGGACTGCATCCAGCCCGGTTTCGAAGACGTCTGGTACTACCTGTGGCGCGAGCGCCGCCTGCCGGTCAACGTCGATCCGCTCGATGCGCGTCTGGACGACGAGCTGGAACGCGTGCGCCTGCGGCGCGTGTTCGATGCGGGCTTGGGTGGCGCGACCGGTTTTGTCCTGCCGCTCGCGCGTGAACGCGATGTGCCGAACGAGGCGCCGAAGTGGGTCAGCGGCCGGTGGTTCTTCCGCGACGAGCGTATGTTCCTGATTCCCGGCGATTCGCCGATGGGTTATCGCTTGCCGCTCGATTCGCTGCCGTGGGTGTCGAAGACCGACTATCCGTATCAGCACGCACACGATCCGTTTGCGCCGCCGGTGCCGTTGCGCCCGGCCGCGCAATTGCGCATGCAATACGACGGCGACGGTGAGGCCCGCCGCACCCTGAGCGCCGCCGAAGCGCGACGGGCGGCGGCGCTGTCGTCGTCAGCGGCGGATTTGCTGAGCGGCATGGCGGGCAGCGGCGTGCTGGCGTTTGCGCCGCAACCGGGCGATGAACAGGCGCCCGCGCGCGGGCAGTCGTCGAAGGAAACATTGCGCACGGCGATCTGCGTGGAAGCGCGCGACCCAAAACGCGCCGCCGGTCCGAAAGCAGAAACCGAAGCGTTCGGCAGCGGCCGCTCGCTGCTGCATGTGTTCATGCCGCCGCTCACGGAACTCGACGACTATCTCGACCTGCTCGCCGCGGTCGAAGCGACGGCGGCCGAGTTGCAGATGAAGGTGGTGCTCGAAGGCTACCCGCCGCCCCGCGATGCGCGCCTGAAAGTCCTGCAGGTGACGCCGGACCCCGGTGTGATCGAGGTGAACATTCATCCGGCTTCGAGCTGGGCGCAACTGGTCGACAACACGGAGTACCTGTATCAGTCCGCCGCCGAGAGCTATCTGAGCAGCGAGAAGTTCATGACCGACGGCCGGCATACCGGAACCGGCGGCGGCAACCACTTCGTGCTCGGCGGCGCGACGCCTGCCGACAGTCCTTTCCTGCGACGCCCCGATCTGCTCGCGAGTCTGATTGCGTATTGGCACAACCATCCTTCGCTGTCGTATCTGTTTTCCGGGCTCTTTATCGGGCCGACGAGCCAGGCGCCGCGCGTCGATGAGGCACGCAACGATCAGGTGTATGAACTCGAAGTGGCGTTCCGCGAGTTGCAGCGGCAGATCGATCTGCTCGGCGGCCGCGAAAGCGCGAATCTGCCGGCGTGGATGATCGACCGCTCGTTGCGCAACATCCTGATCGATGTGACGGGCAACACGCACCGTGCCGAGTTCTGCATCGACAAACTCTATTCGCCCGATGGTCCGACTGGCCGCCTCGGCCTGCTCGAATTGCGCGGTTTTGAAATGCCACCGCATGCGCGTATGAGTCTCGTGCAGCAGTTGTTGCTGCGCGCGTTGGTGGCGCGCTTCTGGCACACGCCGTACACGCAGCGGCTCACGCGCTGGGGCACGGAATTGCATGACCGCTTCCTGCTCGGCACCTTCGCGAAGATGGATTTCGACGACGTGCTCGGCGAACTCAAGCAGGCGGGCTTCGCGTTCGAGAGCAACTGGTTCGCGCCGCACTTTGAATTCCGCTTCCCGTTCGTCGGCGAGACCACGGTGAATGGCGTCTCGCTGACCATTCGCAACGCGCTCGAACCCTGGCACGTGATGGGCGAGGAGGGCTCGCCGGGTGGCACGGTGCGTTACGTGGATTCGTCGGTGGAACGGCTCGAAGTGCACGCGCTGGGTTTGAACGACAACCGTCATGTGCTGACCGTCAACGGGGTGCCGGTTCCGCTTCAGCCGACCGGCCGCGTCAGCGAATATGTGGCCGGCGTGCGCTTTCGCGCGTGGTCGCAACCGTCGGCGCTGCATCCGACCATCGGCGTGGATGCGCCGCTCACCTTCGATCTGGTCGATACGTGGACTGGCCGCTCGGTGGGCGGATGCCAGTATCATGTCGCTCATCCGGGCGGGCGCAACTATGAGACCTTCCCGGTCAACGCCTACGAGGCGGAAAGCCGTCGGCGCGCGCGCTTCTTCGCATCCGGTCATACGCCGGGACCGCTCACGGTCGAGAGGCCGCCGCGCAGCCTCGAGTTTCCGTTCACGCTGGACCTGCGGTACTGGTAACCTGGTAGACTGAAAAGCGGCACCATACTTTTAAAAACGACACGACCTTGGCCTTTCAATCGACTTTTCCTTTCGAAACGTCCGCCGCCCGCGCGGACGCTTCGTCCTTATTGCGGCTGTTGCCGGCCTACGAAGGACATTGGGACGAGTTACGCGACGCCTCCGGCGCGTTGCGCGAACCGTGGCGGCAATTCTTCGAGCGGCTCGGCGAAGACGGCATCGCGCGATTGGAGGATCACTACGCGTCGATCGCGCAGCAGATCCGCGACAACGACATCAGCTACAACGTCTACGCGGATAACGGCGAGCCGCGGCCGTGGGCGCTCGACCTGCTGCCGTTCCTGATCAGCGAGGCCGAGTGGGCGCATATCGAGCGTGGCGTGACGCAGCGCGCGCATCTGCTCAATGCCATCGTCGCCGATATCTATGGGCCGCAGACCTTGCTGGAGCGCGGGCAGTTGCCGCCCGCGCTGGTGTTCGGGCATCCGGGTTACCTGCGCTCCGTGAAGGGCTTCACGCCGCCTGGCGGGCAGTATCTGCAGGTGGTTGCCGTCGATCTGGCGCGTGCGCCCGGCGGTAACTGGACCGTGATGGCGCATCGCACCGAGGCGCCGTCCGGCCTCGGTTATGCGCTGGAAAACCGCCTGATCGTGTCGACGCTGTTCGCCGATCCGTTCCGCACGATGCGCGTGAGCCGCCTCGCACCGACCTATTCGCAACTGATCGCAACACTCGTGCAGGCCGCGCAGACCACGATGCAGCCCGACAGTTCGGGGGCCGACGGTTCGCCGCATATCGCATTGCTCACGCCCGGGCCTTATAGCGAGACTTACTTCGAACACGTGTTTCTGGCGCGCTATCTCGGCGTCACGCTGGTCGAAGGCAAGGACCTGACGGTGCGTGACGACATGCTGTATCTGAAGACGCTCGGGGGTCTCGAACGTGTGCACGTCGTGCTGCGCCGTCTGGACGATGCTTTCTGCGATCCGGTCGAACTGCGCGCGGATTCGAGCATCGGCGTGCCGGGCCTGTTGCAGGTGATGCGCGCGGGCAACGTGATCGTGTCGAATGTGCCGGGTTCGGGTTTTGTCGAATCGCCGGCCTTGCATGGTTTTCTGCCGGGCATCGCCGAAGTTTTGCTCGACGAAGACCTCGTGCTGCCGAGCGTGGCGACCTGGTGGTGTGGCGAAAAGGCGGCGCGCGAGCATGCGTTCGCGCGGCTGGACGAAGCGTTCATCGCGCCGACGTGGCCGGTCGCGGCACGCGATGCGCCACCCGGGATCGAACATGGCAGGCAGCGTCTTTCGACATGGCGCGAACGGATCGAAGCGATGCCTGACGCTTACACGATCCGCCAGCCGCTGCGCTTTTCCTGCACGCCGCGCTATGAGGACGGCACGATTGGCCGCCGTCCGTCGGTGCTGCGTGCTTACGCGATTGCCGACGCCAACGGTGGCTGGCATGTGATGCCTGGCGGCTTCACACGGATGGCCGCCGAGCGTCAGGCGACCGTCTCGATGCAATACGGCGGCAGCAGCGTCGACACATGGGTGCTGTCGAGTCAGCCGACGTCGACCTTCACGCTGCTGCCTTCGCCGATGCAACCCGCCGACCTCGCGCGCAAGCATCGCACCGTGTCGAGCCGCGCGGCGGAAAATCTGTTCTGGGCCGGACGTTATGGCGAACGCGCCGAAAACAATGTGCGGCTGTTGCGCCTGATTCTCGGCTCGCTGGAAGGCAACGACGCCGACGCGATGTTCCCCACGCTGGTCGAGCTCGCTCTGCATTGCGGCCTCGTGCAGTCCGGCGATATGTCCTCGCCGTATTCGCCGCAGGCATTCGAGCGCGCGCTGGTCGCGAATCTGAGCGAGAGCACGGGCGCGGCGAGCATCGGCCAGAACCTCAACTACCAGGCGCGTTCGAACGGTGAAGTGCGGGGGCGTTTGTCGAACGATCATTGGCGCACGATTCTGGCGGCGCGCAACGACTTTCGCGATGCATTGCAGACGTTGATGCCGGCTGCGGGGGGCAATGGCAATGGGACTGGCAATGGCAATGGCGGTGGTTCATCGCAGGGCGGCGCGAATGGCAACGGCCGCGCTGAGCGCAACGAACGCTACGATCGTTATGACCGCGTGACGCTGATGAACGCGCTCGAACGCCTGTCGGTGCAATTGTCGGCGATTAGCGGCGCGCAAGGCGACCGCATGACACGCGACGAAGCGTGGCGTCTACTCTTCGTCGGGCGGCACATCGAGCGGGTATCGGCGATGACGTCGTTCCTGCGCGTGGTCGCTGATAAAGGCCAGCTCGCGACACCGGCCGGGTTCGATCTGCTGCTGCAATTGTTCGACAGCACGCTGACGTATCGCTCGCTGTATCCGGGCCGTTTCGAAGTGCCGGCTTTGCTCGACCTGCTGGTGATCGAGCCCACCAATCCGCGCGGCATCTACGGCGTCTATGAACGCCTGCGCAAAAAGCTCGACGAGATCGCCGTGGCCGCGGGCAGCATGCGACATCGTCCATTTGCGGAATTGATGCCGCCTACCGATTCGTTGCCGACGCTCGAATCGCTGTGCGCAATCGACGACGATGATTCATACGCCGACCTGATGGCGGTGTGCGATCAGATTGGCGGCTATGTCGGCGCGGCGGCGCATGAAATCAGCGCGCGCTATTTCAGTCATGCCAGTACGGTGGCATCAAGGGTGTGGTCATGAAGCACGCGCCGACCGTGTTGTCCGTCTCGCATCGCACGACCTACCGCTACTCCACGTATGTGGAGACCGCCCAGCATCTCGCGACGATCCGGCCGATCGCCTGTTCGTGGCAGCGGGTAGTCTCGCACAGCGAAATGATCGAACCGGAGCCGTCGTATCAGACTAGCCGGTTCGATGCATTCGGCAACGACGTGTTGTACTTCGCCCTGGACGTGCCTCACGAGCGCCTGCAACTGGTCAGCGAAACGACGGTGGCGCTGATGCCGCGCTGGACCGACCTCGACCCCGACGAGACGCCGGAATGGGAAGAGGTGGCGGACGGGTTGCGCTTTTGGGTCGGTGGCGAGTTCCGACCCGAGGTGGAGTTCTGCTTTGCGTCGCCGAACATCGTGCCACGGCCGTCATTGCGCGCTTATGCGCTGCCGAGCTTTCCGCCCGGCATGCCGATCGTGGCGGGCGCGATCGATCTGATGCACCGGATTCACGAAGACTTCGAATACAAACCCTCGGCGACGATGTTCGACACGCCCGCCGAGCGCGCTTTCGAATTGAAGAGCGGGGTATGCCAGGACTTCGCGCAGGTGATGATCGGTTGTTTGCGTTCGCTGGGTTTGCCGGCGCGCTACGTGAGCGGTTATCTGCGCAACGATCCGCCGCCGGGGCAGCCGCGCTTGATCGGTGCGGATGCCTCGCATGCGTGGGTGTCCGTGTATTGCCCGGAGAGTGGCTGGATCGATCTCGACCCCACCAATGACGTGCTCGCCGATATGGACCACGTGACGCTCGCGATCGGCCGCGATTACAGCGACGTGTCCCTGCTGCGTGGGATGATTCTGGGGGGCGGGGCGCATCGGGTGGAGGTGGGGGTGACGGTGCTCGCGCTTTAAGCCGCCGCTTTTACGCTCAGCTTTAATTACCCGTTTTTACCCCCGCTTTAAGCCGCTACTTTCTGCCGCCTTCACCCCTCAACACGCCATTTTGTGGTCAGACGATTTCTATCAACGTGCCGCGTCTCCGCCGCGGCACGCTCTTTTACCCGCTTTCGGGGAAAACCCTCTCCTCGCATTCCCATTCAGCGGGAATCCTGTTTTTGAAACCTGAGAATGTTCTGGCATTCTGATCCCATTATTCATTGTGGGTAGTTTTCATCGTGAACGCGGAACCGGGTGTGACAGGGGCTGAACGAGTATTGCTGGTGCTGGCGGCGCTCGCCAGTCATGGCAAGGCCATGTCGGTCAAAGACCTGCTCGCTGTCACCGGTCTCGCGCAAAGCACGCTGTACCGGCAGATCGCCTTGCTCAAGCGCTGGGGTTTCGTCGCGGAAAACGCGGGCTATTACGCGCCGGGTCCGATCAGCCTGCAGCTCGCGCTCGGCTTCGACGTGAATTCGCTGCTCGTCGAAGCGAGCCGCGCGGAGATGCAGCAACTGGCGCGCGCGTCGCAGGAAAGCATCGGGCTGGTGGTCGCGGTCAAGCATCAGGTGATGTGCCTGGAAATGGTCGACAGTCAGCATTCGTTGCGTTGCTCGTTCGAAAAAGGCCGTGCCGTGCCGCTGAAAGCCGGTGCTTCGGCGAAATCGTTGCTGGCGTTCATGGCCGACAAGGCGCGCACCGAAGTGCTCGACAGCGTGTTCGACAACGACGCCGCCGGCCGCGCCGCGATCGAAACCGAACTCGAACAGATTCGCGCTCAGGGCTACGCCGTCAGCGACAGCGAAGTCGACCCGGGCGTGTGGGGGGTGAGCGCGCCGATCTTTCACCGCAGCGGACGCGGCGCCGGCAGCAGCGCGTCGATCACCTTGATGGCGCCGTCCACGCGCGCCATCGGCCGCGAAAGCCAATTCATCGACGGGACGCTACGCACGGCCCGCGCCATTTCCGAGCATATGCAATCCGATTGATCGGGCAAGGCCGCTCGCGGCCGCATACGATCTGGATACCGAACGAACTGAACGCACTGAACGAACCACCAGGAGCCCTCCCATGAAACTGAATCGACTGTTGTCCCTCGCATGCGTCACGTTTGCGGTGACGTTTGCCGGCTTTTCCGGTGCGGCGTCCGCCCAAACGCCGGACGTGCTGAACGTCGCCACCGACGCGACTTTCCCGCCGATGGAATACACGGAAAACGGAGCGCGCGTCGGTTTCGACGTCGACATGATGAATGCGCTCGCGAAAGCCATGGGCAAACGCGTGCAATGGACCGATATCGACTTCAAAGGGCTGATTCCGGGCTTGATCGCGCATCGGTTCGACGCGGCGATCTCCGGCATCTACATCACCGATGAGCGCGCGAAAGTGGTCGACTTCACCGACTCGTACTACGCGGGCGGTCTCGTCGCGCTGGTGAAAACCGATTCGCCGATCAAGTCGATTGCCGACCTGAACGGCAAGAAAGTGTCGGTCCAGGTTGGCACGAAGTCGGTCAACTTCCTGCGCGACAATTTTCCGCAAATCAACCGCGTCGAAGTCGAGAAGAATCAGGAGATGTTCGACCTGGTCGGTATCGGCCGTGCCGACGCTGCCGTGACCGGCAAGCCGGCCGCCTATCAGCTCGTGAAGACGCGCGGCGGTTTCCGCGTGCTCGACAAGCCGCTGACGACCGAAGCCTACGGCATCGCCGTGCGCAAGGACGAACCGCAACTGAAGGCGGCATTCAACACGGCGCTGGCGAAGATTAAGGCCGACGGCACGTATGCGGCAATCGTCAAGAAGTGGTTCGGCGCCACCGCGCAATAACCGGCTGAGCAAACATAATGGACCTCGATTTTTCGCCGGTGATTGCCGGCTGGCCGGACATCATGCATGGCGCGCTGGTGACGGTCGAAGTGACCGCCGCCGCGCTCGCGCTGAGCTGCGTGCTGGGCCTGTTGATCGGCATCGGCCGGCTTACGCCGCAGCGGCGCATCGTGTACGGCTTGTGTACCGCCTACCTCACGTTCTTCCGCGGCACGCCGTTGCTCGTGCAACTTTTCCTGCTGTTCTTCGGCTTGCCGCAATTCGGCATTCTGTTGCCGGCCTTCGTGTGCGGAATGCTGGGGCTGGGTTTGTATTCGGCAGCCTATGTATCGGAGATCGTGCGTGGTGCGATTCAGTCGGTGGATCGCGGGCAGATGGAAGCGGCGCGGTCGATCGGCATGTCGTCGGGTCAGGCAATGCGCGCGATCATTCTGCCGCAGGCGATTGTGCGAATGATCCCGCCGCTCGGCAACGAGTTCATTGCGTTGATCAAGAACTCGGCGCTGGTATCGCTGCTGACGATCGACGATCTGATGCACGAAGGGCAGAAGATCATCAGTGTGTCGTACCGTTCGCTTGAAGTGTATTTGGCGATCGCACTGGTGTATCTGGTGTTGACGCAGGTGACCAATTACGCGCTGCATCGTGTGGAGCGCCGCTTGCGTGCAGGAGGGATGGTGCAATGAACACGGTAAAAGTAGATGAACCTATCGTCAGCATTCGCGGACTGACCAAATCGTTCGGCTCGCATACGGTGCTGAACGGCATCGATTTCGATATCCAGCCGCAGCAGGTGGTGGTCGTGATCGGGCCGAGCGGCTCGGGGAAAAGTACTTTCCTGCGTTGCTGCAACGGGCTTGAAGAGGCTGAAGGCGGCACGATCGATATCTGCGGGCACCGGCTGGTGGATCACGGGGCGATGCTCAAGGAGCGCTCGCTGAATGCGCTGCGCACCGAAGTGGGGATGGTGTTTCAGTCGTTCAATCTGTTTCCGCATCTGTCGGTGCTGCATAACATCACGGTCGGTCCGCGAATGTTGCGGGGCGCCAGCAAGGCCGAAGCCGAAGCGACTGCAACCGCGTTGCTGGAAAAAGTGGGCCTCGCCCACAAGGCGCATGTGATGCCGGCGAGTTTGTCGGGCGGTCAGAAGCAGCGGGTTGCCATTGCTCGCGCATTGGCGATGCAACCGCGCGTGATGTTGTTCGACGAGCCGACTTCCGCGCTCGATCCCGAACTGGTCGGCGAAGTGCTGCAAGTGATGAAGCTGCTCGCGAGCGAGGGCATGACGATGGTCGTCGTCACGCACGAAATGGGTTTCGCGAAAGAAGTCGCTGATGTGGTGGTGGTGATGGACGGCGGCGTGATCGTCGAAGCGGGACCGCCTGCTGAGATTTTCTCGGCGCCGTCGCAGCCGCGCACGCGCGCTTTCCTTCAGGCGGTGTTGTCGCGCGCATGAGAGTTCCATTCGATGACAAGGTGTGGAGCGGCCGTTCCGACGAGGGCGAACCCGGCGACACCCGGCGTATTTTCAATCAGGTGGTGCCGTTTGGCGGCGCGTTGCGGCATGAAGATGGTTTAC
Source organism: Burkholderia sp. GAS332 (assembly GCA_900142905.1). NCBI lineage: Bacteria > Pseudomonadati > Pseudomonadota > Betaproteobacteria > Burkholderiales > Burkholderiaceae > Burkholderia > Burkholderia sp. GAS332. The sequence continues at coordinate 571,843 of FSRV01000002.1, forward strand.
GCGCCGCGCCGCTTGCAGGAAACGATGCGCCCGTGATCGTCGGCTTTGGTTCTGATGAAGGTGTGCGGCGTAATCAGGGGCGTGTTGGCGCGGCTCACGCGCCTAAGGAGCTGCGTCGAGCGCTGGCGGGATTGCCCGCGAAAACGTCCGTGGCGACGCTCGCCGATGCAGGCGATGTCGTGTGCGACGACGGCGATCTTGAAGGCGCGCAGGCGGAACTCGCGAATGTGGTGAGCGATGTGCTCGCGAGCGGAGGCCGGCCGTTGGTGTTGGGCGGCGGTCATGAGGTCGCGTGGGGGACGTATAGCGGTTTTCGCTTGTATCAGGATCGCTTGGAAGGGGCAGCGGGCGACGGCGTCGCGGCCACCTCACCAAGCTCCTTGGCTGCTGCAGCGAATGCAGGTGTGGCTTCGACCGTCACGTCGGCAACGGCAACCCGCAAGCTCCTCATCATCAACTTCGACGCCCACTTCGATCTGCGCCAGAAACGGCCAGCCAATTCAGGCACGCCGTTCGATCAGATTGCCAGCGACTGCGCCGAACGAGGTGTGCCGTTCAACTACGCTTGCTTCGGCATCAGCGATCTGGGTAACACCGCTTCGCTGTTCGCGCATGCAGAACGACTCGGTGTGCGCTACGTGCTCGACGTCGACATGCAGGAACCGCAATTGCCGCAGCGTTTGGACGATCTCCAGCAGTTGCTGGACGCTGCGGACGATATCTATCTGACCATTGATCTCGATGTGCTCCCGGCCGCTACCGCGCCGGGTGTATCGGCGCCTGCCGCGTTGGGCGTGCCCTTGTCGGTGGTCGAAGCGATGGTGCAGCGCGTGCGGGCGTCGGGCAAGCTATGCGTGGCGGATATTGCGGAGTACAACCCGTCGCTCGATCAGGACAAGCGCACGGCGAGGGCGGCGGCGCGCCTGGCGTACCGGTTGCTTTAACGCACGTTAGCCGCACTGCACGGCATCGCAGCGGGCGGCGCCGCAGTGCAGCGCACCGCACTGTGCCCTGCCGTGTCGCATCGCGCCGATCGGTGTATCGTGGTCGCCGGTGATCGTCATACCGGCAGGCGTATTTCAAACGGATGTATGGATGGACTGTTACTTCGAAGGGGGTCGTTACCGATTCTTGCGAAGTACCTGCTGAGCGATCGTAAACTTGACTCTGTGTGTATGCACATATAGACTGCCCAGTATGAACCGTCCTCTCTCTTACGACGAATGCAACTGTTTCGCGCTGCGCCAGGCGGCCCGGCACGTTACGCAAATCTACGAGCGCCATCTCGGCCAGGTCGGGCTCACGGCCGCGCAGTTCACGATTCTTGCCAAGCTCGCGCGCACGCCGAACCTGGCAATGGTGGACCTCGCGGAAGCGATGGTCATGGAGCGCACCACACTGGTCCGCGCTATGAAGCCGTTGCAGCGCGACGGGCTGGTGGTCGCCGAATCGGCGGAGCATGACGGCCGCACGCTACTGTTCAGTCTGACGGAGAAGGGCGAAACGATCTTCGATCAGGCCGCGCTCGCATGGCGTGCGGCGCAGAGCGAGTTCGAAGAAAAATTCGGCCATGCACGCGCCAAGGCGCTGCGCTCCGAGCTGTTCAGCATCACCGGATAAACCCAGCGTATGAGCTCGTTCCGACGAGCTTCGGTACGCCCGATTATGTGCATACGCACTCAGGAAAAGGAAGCACAGCGATGGACGGCCTCTTCGACGACGACTGCTTCGCCATCCGCCAGGCCGCGCGCTATGTGTCGCAGCTTTACGACCGCCACCTGGGGAACGTCGGCCTGACCATCACGCAGTTTTCGCTGATGGGGCGCCTGAAACGCACCGGTCCGTTGACCATGAAGCAATTGGCCGAGGCCATGCGCATGCAACGCACCACGCTGGTCCGCACGATCCAGCCGCTGCGGCGTAACGGCTTGGTGTCGAGCGAGACACTCGGAGCGGACGCGCGGACCTTGTCGATTGCAATCACGGCAGCCGGCGAAGCGCGTTTGCACGCAGGCCGCAAGCATTGGGATGCGGCGCAAGCCGAGTTTGAGGATCGCTTTGGCGAGCAGCGCGCGGCGGCATTGCGCAGTGAGTTGTTCGCCGTCACAAGCGATCCCCTTTGAATCAGGCCCGCACGGAGCGGGCCAAGTCCGGCGCAATACAACGCGCCGTTTTTTCAGCTCAACGAGTGCATACACACATTAGAACATCATGTCCACTACACCCTCGACTATTGCACCGCCCAGTGTGGCCAACGCTGCCAAACCGGCACGGCGCATTCCGTGGATGCTGCTCGCGATCATCACGGTGCTCGCTGTGCTGGCGCTTGCCGCGTCGTACTGGTTCTTCGTCGGCCGCTTTGTCGAAACGACGGACGATGCCTATGTCGGCGGGGATGTGACCGTGATGTCGCCGAAGGTGAACGGCTTCGTCACCGACGTGCTAGTGCGCGACAACCAGTTCGTCCATGCGAATCAGGTGCTGATCCGTCTCGATGCGCGTGATTACGACGCTCGCCTCGCGCAGGCCAGCGCGGAAGTTGAGAGTGCGCAGGCCGCCGTCACCGAGTTGCAGGCGAAGAAGTCCTTGCAGCTCGCCACCATCAACGAGCAGGCCGCGGAGGTTCGCGCGTCCGGCGCCGAGTTGACGCGCAGCGCCGCCGATCAGACGCGCTATCGCGAACTGGTGAAGGACGACGCGGTATCGAGCCAGGTTGTCGAACGCGCGGACGCCGATCTGACCAAGGCGCATGCCGCGGTCGACCGCAGCAGCGCGGCGTTGATTGCCGCGCAACGGCAAATCGCCGTGCTCGACGCGCAGATCGGCGATGCGCAGGCGCGCATCGCCACCGCGCAGGCGGCACAACGGGTTGCGGCATTGAATGTGGAGTACACCACGATCCGCTCGCCGATCGACGGTTACGTCGGCAATCGCACTGCGCGCGTCGGCCTGCTGGCGAACACGGGTGTTTCGCTGCTGACCGTGGTGCCGTCGAGCGGACTATGGATCGACGCTAACTTCAAGGAAGATCAACTGAAGAAGATGCATGTCGGCGACGGCGTCGACGTCGATCTCGATGCATCGAGCAAACAGATTCACGGCGTGGTTGAGAGTCTCGCGCCCGCGACCGGCGCGACCTTCAGCGTGCTGCCGGCGGAGAACGCCACCGGCAACTTCACGAAGATCGTGCAGCGCGTGCCGGTGCGCGTGCGTCTCGAGGTACCGAAGGATATGCAAGGCGTGCTGCGCCCGGGCCTATCGGCGACGGTGAAAGTGCACCTCGACGCTGCTCACGGTTAAACGATCATGACTCAGGTCCTTGCCAATCCCGCCGACCTGCCGACGCGCACCAAAGTGTTCGCGTTCGTGCTGATGTGCCTCGGTTTTTTCATGGCGACGCTCGATATCCAGATCGTAGCGTCTTCGCTCAAGGATATCGGCGGCGGTTTGTCCGCGAGTCAGGATGAGCTTTCGTGGGTGCAGACCTCGTATCTGATCGCGGAGATTCTCGTGATCCCGATGTCCGGTTGGCTCACGCGTGTGTTCTCGACGCGCTGGGTGTTTGCCTTTTCCGCGCTGGGTTTTACGGTCACCAGTATGCTGTGCGGCCTTGCATGGGACATCAACTCGATGATCCTGTTTCGCGGTTTGCAGGGCGCGCTCGGCGCCGCGATGATTCCGACCGTGTTCACGACGGCATTCGTGTTGTTCCCCGGCAAGCAGCGCCTGATTGCATCCACCACCATCAGCGCGCTCGCCACGCTCGCACCGACGGTCGGCCCGGTGATCGGCGGCTGGATCACCTCGCAATGGTCGTGGCACTGGCTGTTCTATCTGAACCTGGTGCCGGGCACCGTCGTCACGCTGATGGTGCCGAAGTATGTGCACTTCGACAACGTCGATCTCTCGCTGCTGAAAAAGGGCGACTATCCCGGCATCCTGTTGATGTCCGGTTTTCTTGGTTGCCTGGAATACGTACTGGAGGAAGGGCCACGCAAGAACTGGTTCGGCGACGACGTGATCCTGACGTGTACCTGGGTAGCGGCGATCTGCGGATTCCTGTTCCTCGTGCACGCGTTCACCGCAAAAGAGCCGATCGTCGATTTGCGCGCACTGGCGATCCGCAACTTCGGCATTGGCAGTCTGCTGTCCTTCATCACAGGGATCGGGATTTTCTGCGCGGTGTTCCTGACACCGGTGTTCCTGTCGCGCGTGCGCGGCTTCGATTCGTTGCAGATTGGCGTGGCGTTGCTGTCGGTGGGATGTTTTCAATTGGTCGCGATGGTCGCGTATTCGGTGGTCGCGCGTTTCGTCGATATGCGGTTGTTGCTGGTGTTCGGCCTGGTGCTGTTCGGCGTCGGCTGTTATCTGTATGTGCCACTGACCAATCAGTGGGGTTGGCAGGAATTGCTGATCCCGCAGGCGTTGCGCGGCATTGGCCAGCAGTTCTGCATTCCACCCATCGTCACGATGGCGCTCGGCTCATTGCCGATGTCGAGGCTTCGATCCGCCAGCGGTCTCTTCAACCTGATGCGCAATCTGGGCGGCGCGATCGGCATTGCCGTGAGCAGCACCATGCTCAACGATCGTTTGAATCTCCACTACGAGCGGCTCGACGAGCATCTGAGCGCGGGCCGTCCGGCAGTCGAGTCGATTCTGCAGCAGCAAAGCGCGCACTTCGCTGCCGTCGGTGGCGATGCGCTGAATGCGGCGAATGCGGGCCTCGGGGCGCTGCATGGGCTGCTGATGCGCGAAGCGCTCGTGCTCACGTTCTCCGACACGTTCTTTGCGCTGTCGCTCTGTTTCGTCGTCGGTTTGCTGAGCGTGCTGTTCTCCCGCCCGTTTGGCAATACCGCGCCGCCGCCCGATGCTCATTGAGGAATTCAGCATGAAACCCATCGTTATGAAAGTACTCGCGAGCGCGGCGCTCCTGGCACTCGCGGCATGCGCAGTGCAACCTGAAACACATGCGGACCTGCCGCACACGGTTCAGACCATCGCACCGACCGCCTGGAATGTCGATGCTCCTCAAGACAGCATTAACGCCGACACGTGGTGGGCCCAATTCGGCGATCCTGTCATGCATCAGCTGGTTGAATCGGTGCTGACCGGCAATCTCGACGTGCAAGCCGCGGTGGAGCGCGTCAAGCAGGCGCAGGATCTTGCGACGCAAAATCGCGCGGCCTTGCTGCCGGAGTTGAACGCTGGCGCGGGCGCATCCGACTCCCGGCAGAACACGCCGCCGCCGCTTGGCTACGTGCGCCAAGCCGGGTTCGGCGTGACAGCAAGCTGGACGCCGGACGTTTTCGGCGGTGAGCGTCTTGCCGTTCTCGCCGCCCAGGCGCAAGTGTCGGGGCGTCAGGCGGCTTTGAATCAACTGCGTCTGGCGCTCGCGGCGAACACTGCGGCGGCGTATATCGATCTGCGCTGGGCGCAATCGCAATTGCAGATTCTCAGCGACAACGAACAGATCCGTGCGCGCGCCTTGAAACTCACGCAGGAGCGCTTGCATTACGGACTGTCGACCCAACTCGACGTCGCGCGGGCGCAGAACCAGTTGGAGGATTTGCAGGCGCAGATCCCACGCGTGCAGTCGGCCGTGCAGCATCAATTGAGTCTGATCGCGGTGTATTCGGGGCGCACGCCGGAGAGCGTCGATGGCCTGCTGTTGGCTGATGCCAATAAGGCTCGCGACATTCCGGTGCCCGCGCAAAGCGTGCCGCAGACGCTGCCGTCCGACGCGCTGTTGCAGCGGCCCGATGTGCGCAATGCCTACGCGATGGTCGAACAGCGCGCGGCGGAAGTGGGCGTGTCAAAAGCGCAGCGCTATCCGCAGTTCAGGCTCAATCTCGCCGATGGCCTGCTGGCCTCGTCCTACCTCGGCTTGCCGACGCTGACCGATAACCTCTTCAGCGCGGCATTAAATGCAACGAGTCCAATTTTTAATGCCGGCCGCATCACCGCGAATATCGACGCGAGCGAGAGCCGGATGCGCGAATCGCAACTCGGCCTGCAGCAGACCATGCTGCAAGCGCTCAAGGACATCGAGGACAACCGCAGCGATCTGGTGAGTGGCGCGGTACAGGTGCAACGTCTGGGTGGCGCGCTCGATGCGTCGAACCATGCGCTGCGTCTGTCGACCGAGCTCTACAAGAACGGCGCGACGGATTTCCTCGATGTGCTTGCCGCGCAGGAAGCGTATCTGCGCGATGCGGAATCGTTGAATCAGGCCAAACGCGAGCATGCGCTCGCAGCCGTCGCGTTGTACCGCTCGCTCGGCGGCGGCTGGGATGTGCCTGCGACGGTCACCGCGGCATCGGCAAATTGATGCGCGTGGACGTGGCGGCGGAATGGGTGAAATGGGTAGTCCAACTGGAGATGAACGATGAGTAAGCGAGAAGTAGTGATCTGCAATCCGGTGAGAACGCCGATTGGCGCATTCGGCGGATCGCTGAAAGAGGTGCCCGCAACCGAACTCGGCGCGGTCGCGGTGCGTGAGACGCTGCGTCGCAGCGGGCTCGATCCGGCCGCGTTGGCGTCCGTCGTGATGGGCAACGTGATTCAGGCCGGCAACAAGATGAATCCGGCGCGTCAGGCATCGATTAGCGGCGGCGTGCCGGTGGCCGTGCCTGCGTTGACGGTCAATCGTGTGTGCGGTTCGGGCGCGCAGGCGATCGCCTCCGCGGCACAGGAAATCTGGCTTGGCCTCGGCGATGCAGCCGTGGCCGGCGGCATGGAAAACATGGACCGCGCGCCGTATCTGCTCGACGGCAGCCGCTGGGGCTACCGGATGGGCAACGCGCAAGTGCACGACAGCCTGCTGCGCGACGGCCTGAACGACGCGTTTTCCGGCGAGCATTCCGGCTGGCATACCGAAGACCTCGTCACGCAGTTCGACCTCACGCGCGAAACGCAGGACCGTTGGGCCGCGCGGTCGCAACAGCGTTTTGCCGAAGCGCAGGCGCGCGGCGATTTCAACGCTGAACTGGTTGCCGTCGAAGTGCCGGGGCGCAAAGGTCCGCAGCATTTTACGAGCGATGAACAGCCGCGCCCGGATACCACCGTCGAAACGCTCGCCAAACTGCGTCCGGCATTCCGTCCGGACGGCACGATTACCGCAGGCAACGCACCGGGATTGAACAGCGGCGCAGCAGCCATGCTGGTCGCTGAGCGTGAGTTTGCTGAGGCGCGTGGCATCGAGCCATTCGCGCGGCTGGTGGCGTATGGGGTTGCGGCCGTCGAGCCGGGCATGTTCGGTCTCGGTCCGGTGCCGGCTGTGCAAATGGCCCTGGCCCGCGCAGGTTGGCAACTCGAGGACGTACAACGCTTCGAGATCAATGAAGCCTTCGCAGCCGTGCCGCTCGCGGTGGCGCGCAGACTCGGCATCGCGGATGAACTGATCAACGTGCAAGGCGGTGCGATCGCGCACGGTCATCCGATCGGCGCGACCGGTGCGGTATTGACGACGCGTCTGCTGCATTCAATGCGCCGCGACGGCCTGAAGCGCGGCGTCGTCACGTTGTGTATCGGGGGCGGGCAGGGGATTGCGCTGGCGTTGGAAGTGATCTGAAATCGGTCGCGGCGCGTTGCGGTGCCCGGGACCGCTGACGCGCCGCGGCTGGCATGTCGCTGAAACGGCGCGGCCGTATCGGCTAATGAAAGATCGGCAAGGCCAGATATCCCTTGATGACGATCGCATTGGCAATGTCGATAAAGAAAGCGCCCACCATCGGCACGACCAGAAACGCGAGGTGCGAATGGCCGAAGCGGGCTGTGACGGCCTGCATGTTGGCAATCGCCGTGGGCGTGGCGCCGAGTCCGAAACCGCAATGGCCGGAGGCGAGCACGACAGCATCATAGTTGCGGCCCATCACGCGGAACGTGACGAAGATCGCATAGAGCGCCATCAAAACGGTCTGCGCGACGAGAATCGAAACGACCGGCAGCGCTAGCGAGGCGAGGTCCCAGAGCTTGAGCGTCATCAGCGCCATGGCGAGGAATAGCGCGAGGCTCACGTTGCCGAGCAGGGCGACGGCGTGATCGAGAACGGGCTTGCCCGCAAGCCCGAGTGCATTGCTTAGCACCACGCCGACGAATAGCACGCAGACAAAAGTCGGCAGCTCGATCGCGGTGCCGGCCAATACTTGTGCGAGCGCGTCGCCGGCCGCGAGGCTGATCGCGATCAGTGCCAGCGTCTCAATGAAGGCGGCAGGCGTAGTGGCTTGTTCCGCCTTCGGTTCTTCGAAGGCGAGCGGCGCTTCGGCGGGGCTGTCGCCGCGCTTCTCTGCTTGATTCGCGGCATGCGCGGCGTCCTTCCTCGCGACTTGCCGCATCAGCACGCGCGCCACGGGGCCGCCGAGAATGCCGCCCATCACGAGGCCGAAAGTCGCGCAGGCAATCGCCGCCTCGGTGGCGGATTGAAGTCCATGGTGTTCGGCGAACACCTTGCCCCATGCAGCGCCTGTGCCATGACCGCCGGACAGGGTGATCGAACCGACCAGCAAACCATACAGAGGATCGATGCCCAGTAGATAAGTGAGGGCGATGCCTACTGCATTCTGCAGGAGCAGCAAGCCGATCACGAGAGCGAGAAAACGCAGCAACAGCGGGCCGCCTGACTTGAGGCTGGCGAGGTTGGCGTTGAGGCCGATGGTCGCGAAGAAGGCGAGCATCAGCGGTGTTTGCAGTGCGGTATCGAAGCGTACTTCGATGTGGCTCGTGGTGCGCAGGATCAGCAGCACGATGGCCACCAGCAGCCCGCCGGCAACGGGTTCGGGAATCGTATAGCTGCGCAGCAGGGGGATCCATCCGACTAGCCTGTTCCCCAGCAGCAGAACCAGTGAAGCCGTGACGAGTGTTCCATAGATACCGACGTTCATAGGCGACCTCGTTGAGAATGAATGGTCTTCACAGCGTGACGAGGCGTCTGACGGCGTGTGGAGCGGTAAAGGAGCGAGCGGGAAACGCCTGTGGCGTGAGGGTACCTGAACGGCGCTGATCCAACAACGGCTGCGCGCGAGGCGCATTGTCCTGGACCGCCTGGTCGCCGATGTTGGCGTGAGAGCATATTTAGAGTTTTTCTCCCGCATCGGTTTCGTTTAGCATCCTTGTCACTTTCACAAGAACACCAAGAGACATGGCACTGATCGCACGAAACATCCTCGGAATTGCCGTCCTGCTGCTTATCGCCTTCATCTTTTCGACTAACCGCCGCGCCATCCGCTTACGGACTGTAATTACGGCGTTGCTTGCGCAGATCGGTATCGGCGCGTTCATTCTCTTCGTGCCGCTCGGCAAGACGATCCTCGCGTCCGTCGCGTCCGGCGTCAATGATGTACTCGGCTATGGCAACGCGGGCATCGCGTTTCTGTTCGGCGGCCTCGTGCAAGCGAAGATGTTCCAGGTCTTCGGCGATGGCGGATTCATTTTTGCCGTGCGGGTGCTGCCGGCCATCATCTTCGTGACCGCGCTGATTTCGGTGCTGTACTACATCGGCGTGATGCGCTGGATCGTGCTCGTGCTCGGCACGCTGTTTCACAAACTGCTCGGGGTATCGAAGCTCGAATCGTTCTCGGCCGTGACCACCATCTTCCTGGGCCAAAGCGAAATGCCTGCCGTGGTCAAGCCGTTCGTGCGCGACATGACCGGCGCCGAACTGTTCGCGGTCATGTCGAGCGGCATGGCGGCGATTGCCGGTTCGGTGCTGGCCGGCTATGCGGGCCTCGGGGTGCGGGTTGACTATCTGCTGGCTGCGTCGTTCATGGCGGTGCCCGGCGGCTTGCTGTTCGCGAAGATCCTTCACCCGACCACCGAACCGAGTCGCGTGCATCTCGAGCATCTCAGCTTCGACGAAAAGCGTCCCGCGAATGTGATTGAAGCCGCGAGTTCAGGCGCGACAGTGGGCCTGAAAATCGCCGTGATGGTCGGCGCGATGCTGATCGCGTTCGTCGGCTTGATCGCGCTGCTCAACGGCATTGTGGGTGGCATAGGCGGCTGGTTCGGCCATCCGCAACTGTCGATGCAGTCGGTGCTCGGCACGGTGTTCGCGCCGCTCGCGTATCTGATCGGTGTGCCGTGGAACGAAGCCGCAATCGCCGGCGACTTTCTCGGCCAGAAGATCATTCTGAATGAATTTGTCGCTTATGCATCGCTGTCGCCGTATCTGAAAGATGCCGCCAGCGTGAGCGCGGCCGGCTTGCAGGCGCTCGATCCGCGTACCCTTGCTATTCTGTCGTTTGCGTTGTGCGGCTTCGCGAACTTTGCGTCGATCGCGGTGCTGACCGGTGGTTTTAGCGCTGTCGCGCCGGAACGCCGCGCTGAAGTCGCGCGCTATGGCCTGCGTGTCGTGCTCGCCGCTACACTCTCGAACCTGATGAGCGCGACGATTGCGGGTATGTTCCTGACGCTGAATTGAATTGAGGATCGTTGCATGAACATGGAACAACTGCTGGAACGCGCGGGTATTGCGCGAGAAAAGGCCTACGCGCCTTATTCGAAGTTCAAGGTCGGCGCCGCGCTGCTGACCAAAGACGGCACCGTATTCGACGGCTGCAACGTCGAGAATGCATCGTATGGACTGTGCAATTGCGCTGAACGTACGGCGTTTTTTAGCGCAATTTCCGCGGGCTATCAGCGCGACCAGTTCGCCGCGCTTGCCGTGATCGGCGATACGGATGGACCGATCGCACCATGTGGCGCGTGCCGCCAGGTGATCATCGAACTGGGCGGCCCCGAATTGCCGATCCGCCTCGGCAATCTGCATGGCGCGACCCGTGACACCACTGCGCGTGAACAATTGCCGGACGCGTTCTATCTATGAGCAAGCACAAGGTTATCTACGACACCGATCCCGGTGTGGACGATGCGATGGCGCTCGTTTTCCAGGCGCGGCATCCGGACATCGAATTGCTCGGTTTGACGAGCGTATTCGGCAATGCCACGATCGAGACCACCACGCGCAATGCGCGTTTCCTGGCCGGGCGATTCGCGCCGGGCGTGCCGGTTGCACAGGGCGCTGCCGCTCCGCTCAAGCGCGCAGCGCCCGAGCCGCTCGCCTGGATTCACGGCGACAACGGACTTGGCAACGTCGCGATCGAAGCCGGGGTTGAAGCCGCGCTCGACGCACGCCCCGCGCACCGCTTCATCATCGACACGGTGCGCGCGCATCCCGGCGAAGTCACGCTGATCGCCGTGGGCCCGCTCACGAACCTGGCGTTGGCGCTGGCCGACGATCCGCAGATCGCCCCGCTGGTCAAGCAGGTGGTCATCATGGGCGGCGCGTTCGGCACGGACGGCGTGCTCGGCAACGTGACCCCCGCCGCCGAAGCGAACATCCTCGGCGACCCCGATGCCGCTGACAGGGTGCTCGGCGCGCCGTGGCCGGTGGCGATCGTGGGGCTCGACGTCACGCAGCGCACCATCATGAGCCGGGACTATCTGGCGTCGCTGCGCGATCGCGGCGGTGCAGCAGGGCAGTTCGTGTGGGACGTGTCGCGGCACTACGAGGCCTTTCATGAGCAAAGCGCGCAACTCAGGGGCATTTACGTCCATGACTCGTCGGCGGTCACCTATGTGCTGGCGCCGCATCTTTATACGACGCGCAGTGGCCCCGTACGCGTGCTGACGGACGGTATCGCGGTGGGTCAGACCATCCAGAAGCCCTCTACGATGCCGGTGCCCGCGCCGGACTGGGACAGCCGGCCCGAGTGCACAGTCTGTCTGGACGTGGATGTGCCCGGGATGCTCGCGCTTTACGAGCACACCCTTTGTGGCACGCTGTAGGACGATCTCGCAACGTCGCTGCCGCTTGTTCCGGGAAGCCCCGTCTCAGCGCCTCTTTTTATGCAGACCGAGGCTTAGCGGACGGCCGGCAGCGCGGCGATTGATCTGACATAAGAGAGCAGTGCGGAGAGCAGTGCGGCCGCGGTGCGTTGCAGCAAGCCGGCCCTGCATGGATGGCCGATGCGCATCGTCAATCTTTGCTACATTTCTGCAGACGTGCTGCGTGTGCGGTCCTCGAAGCCTCGGCTTATCGACCCGGCGTGTGTGACCCAAATCTATCAAGAGGCAAAAGATGCGAATTCTAGTCGTAGGGGCGGGCGCCGTGGGCGGCTATTTCGGTGGACGTCTCGCAGCGGCAGGCGAGGACGTGACCTTCCTCGTGCGCCCCGGCCGTGCGGAAAAACTCCAGCGTGACGGTCTCGTCATCAACAGCGCGCGCGGCAATCTCACGTTGCGCGACGTCAAGACGATACTCGCCGGCGTTGGCGCGGAGCCGTTCGATCTGGTGCTGCTCAGTTGCAAAGCCTACAGTCTCGACGACGCGATCGATTCGTTTGCGCCGCTGGTCGGCGAGTCGACGCTGATTCTGCCGATGCTCAACGGCATGCGCCATATCGACGTGCTCAAGGAAAAGTTCGGTGCGTCACGCGTACTGGGCGGTCAATGCGTGATCGCGGCGACGCTCAGCCCTGAGCAGCACATCATGCATCTGAACGAAACGCACGCGATCACCTTCGGTGAACTGGACGGCGGCACGTCCGAGCGCGTAGAGGCGATCGCGGACGCGATGGCCGGCGCGAACTTCGATGCGGTGATCAGCGACAACATCCTGCTGCGCATGTGGGAAAAGTGGGTGTTCCTGGCCACACTGGCGGCCGGTACGTGCTTGATGCGTGGTTCGGTCGGCGATATTCTGGCGGCGCCCGATGGCAAGCGCATCTTTGAAAACCTGCTCGGCGAGTGCCGTGGCGTGGCCGAAAACAATGGCTTCACCATGGGCCCGGACTTCGATGCCCGAGCGACCCAAACGCTCTTCACGCCTTCGCCGCTCACGGCTTCGATGATGCGCGACGTCGAAAATCATTCGCATACCGAGGCGGATCACATTCTCGGCGATCTGATCTCGCGTGGCGGCGATGCGCAGAAGGGCGAGCACGGCTTGTCGCTGCTGCGTATCGCCTATAGTCATCTGAAGACGTATGAAGCGAGGCAGACCCGCACGTCGTGAGCGTCGCGCATATCAGTGCTTGCACATAGCAGCCTAACGTTTCGGAGGTCAAGCATGCCGAGTCCAACCGGATCGGTGCCCGCGCTGAGTTCGGCCGCAGCCACGATCTTCTCGATCGGCATTGTGTTTCTCGGCTATTGGGGCGTGCACGAGTCGGCGAAATGGCGCTTCAGCGACGTGACGGTGGTCGCGTTTGCGCTGGTCGGCTTTGCCTGCCTCGGGCTCGTGCCGTGGATGGCGACGCGCCCCGTCCCAACCGAAACCAGCGACGCCGGCATCCGCGTCGCGCGGCGTCTGTTTCTCGTCGGCATGGCGGCGACATGGATTGCGGTGGCACTGTCGGTCGTCGCGTAACACAGCCTGGTTTAGCCGCCCGAGGGTGACGTATGACCCAGCACGCCGGCCACGGCCAATACCGTCAGCATGGCGACAGCTTCGACCGCCAGCAACCGGTCGAAGCCGCGCCACACACGAGCGCCCCGACTGCAACCGCGAACAGCATGTCTTGCGCGGCCGCGACGACGATCTGCGCGACGACGAGCGGATCCACTGCTACTTCACTGTGAAGGTGTAGTGTCCCTGCGTGCGGTGTCCGTCGTCAGCGACCGCCACCCAGGCAACCGAGTACTCGCCCGGCGTCAGCGGGTTCAGCGCCACCGACATGTGCTTCTTGTTGGACGGATCGACCACGGATTTGGCGCTCGTCACCGGCTTGCCCTGCGCATCGGTGACGGTGATCGAGCTGAACGCCGGTTCGAGACCATCATCGAAGTCGATGGCCACATCTTTCTGTGACGTCGTGACGGTCGAGCCGGCAGACGGTACCTGGTGAGTCGGATAGGCGTGAGCGTGCGCGAATTGCGCGACCGTCAGCGTCAGCGCGGCAACGAGGCCGCGCGCCATGGAGGAGTTCAGGAGAGCGGTTTTCATCAGTTGAAGAGCGGCTTGCCGAGAGAGTTAGGGAAGATGTCGTCGAAATACAGATGAGCGTCGAACAGGACGCCCACGTGATTGCCGGTCAGGCGGTTGACGGGAATTTGCGCTTCGATGCCAAACTGCCCATAGCGGTTGAGCCAGAGTACGCCTGGGTTGACGGTCCCGGTTGTTTGACCGGCACACGCGCCCGCCGTACAGGTACTCATCGGGGCTTCTACGACCAGAAACAGGTTGCGGAACGGTTGCGGGAGTCCGAGGTCTTTGACCTGCGATTGCAGGTAAGGAATGCTGTACTGCAACGTGAGGCCCCAGCCGAACGAATTCGGTCCGTTATCCGACGACGTCGTCGTCAGGTTGGGACCGAGTTGGCCGGTGATGGCGAAAGGCCGCAGGTAGCTCAGCGAGGCCGGTAGGTCGCCGAAGCCCTTGCCGAAATAGAAGCTTGGCGTAAGGGTCGAATACGCGTTCGCGATCGATTTTGCACCTGTTCCGCCAACTTCAGCGAGCAGCCCGATCGACGTCATGAATTCGTGGCGCGCATTCGCGTAGATCATGTATTTGGCGCCGACGGTAATGTTGTCCCAGCCCTTGGCGGAGCCGCCGTTCGGGGCGTTCTGGGACACGTAGTCGCTGGCAATGCTGAAGGCGAGATTCTTCGTGATCAGCTTGTCCCACTCGTAGGACACGGTGTTGACGTTCATGTTGTCACCGTTGTCGTCCGGCGTCTTGGTATGGCCGAACTGGGTGTCGAATTCGTCACCGACACCGGGGTCGTCGACCGTCAGCGTGGCGGGAAATACACGGTCGCCGACCACCGCATGGGCTGATGCAGCCGGCGAACCGGCGAGGCAGGCGGTGCCGGCCGCCGCTATCAGGGCGGCGCGTGCGGGCGCCGCGTGCCGTTTGAAAAACGTACGCATGATCTAATTCTTCTCCAATTGTCTTGATGCGTCGCCGCGTTTGCGCGCGACGGCATACCGCGACTGCTCGCGCAGCGCGGACTCTGTTCTGGACCAGATCGACTCAGGAAAGAACGGGAGGCGCACGCGGCTGGGCCGCGGTATAGAAGAGGGGGAGGTAGACCGTGTCACGCGTTGCGACGACCGGTGCTCGCGCAACCGATAGCGTGGCGGCAAACACCGCGGGCGTGCCCGGCAGCACCGGCGCGTGGGCAAGCACGCCGCAATAGGCGCAAGCCTGCCAATGGAATGCCGGTGAATGCGAGGACTTGCTGTTCTGCGCGACCGGGCTGTTGTCCGGTTCTGCTGAACAGTAGGTGGCGAGTGCCTGGCCGAGCCGATCATGTGCCGCCAGCGCCTGCGAAACCGTCGGCGCGAGCGTACTCATCAGGATTGCAAGCAATCCCAACAGGCTGCCGATTTTCTGAAGGCGAAGACGAAGCATACTGGCCGCTAAGGACGAGAGGAAGCAATGAACGACGCCGATTATGCCACGCAACTATTCAGGCGAAGATACAGGGTTTCACATGTCCGAGGTAGGTTTATTACCATTTTTTCGGGGACATGGAGACGCTAGTCAACCAGATTATTTCTCAACCGTTTAGCAAAAGCCTGTATCGCGACAAACATTCGTATCCCTCGAAATGAGAAAGGGGCGCTGCAATGCTGCAATGCGTTAAGGTGACCGTGGGCTGCATTCTGGCGTTGTCATGTGCGATAGCGCAGTCGGACGCGGTGTTCTCCGACACCGGCTATGCCGCTGACGCTTACGGTGCTGCGGATCACTATCCACTCCCCATCCCCGGCCACGCGAGAACACAGAAGCAGTTCGTCGGCTATTACACCCATTTCGACGAGATCCGTCCCGCCGATCCGATTGCCAAGGCCGGCGCTCCGTCCACACTTAAATCCTCCGAACACGAACTCACCCTGAACTACCCGTACGGGGGCCAGTTTCACAGTATCGATGACTATCTCGACCGCAATCCGGTGACCGGCCTGCTTATCGCTCGCGGCGACACAATCCTTTACGAGCATTATCGCTACGCACGGAAAGACACCGACCGGTTCATGTCGCAGTCCATGGCGAAAACACTCGTCGGAATGCTGATCGGTATCGCCATATCGGAAGGGGCCATTCACTCGATTGACGATCTTGCCGACGCCTATGTGCCGGAGTTGGCTAACAATGCTTACGGCCAGACCTCAATTCGTGATCTGCTGCACATGTCTTCCGGCGTCCATTTCTTTGAGGACAGCAACCCTGGCGACGATCGGGACAAGCTAGGCCGCGACCTCTTCAGCCCGAACGGCGTAGGGGCAATCGAAGCCGTCAAGCGGTTC
The DNA here is from genome assembly GCA_900142905.1 of Burkholderia sp. GAS332. Taxonomy (NCBI): domain Bacteria; kingdom Pseudomonadati; phylum Pseudomonadota; class Betaproteobacteria; order Burkholderiales; family Burkholderiaceae; genus Burkholderia; species Burkholderia sp. GAS332. Next base: position 588,091 of record FSRV01000002.1, read on the forward strand.
GATCAACGCGACCGCGCGCCCGGCACGCATTTCAGCTACGCAAGTATCGAAACGGAAGTGCTTGGCCTGGTGTTGAGCCATGCAACACATATGTCGGTGGCACAGTACGCGAGCGAGCGCATCTGGAAGAAGATGGGCATGGAGTCGGATGCGTCATGGGGACGTGATGCGACCGGGCAGGACATTACCTACTGCTGCGTGAGCGCTACGCTGCGTGATTGGGCAAGACTCGGACTGATGCTGGCCTATGACGGCAAGTGGAACGGTAAGCAGATCGTGCCGCGCGACTGGGTGCTACAGGCAACAAGCATCGCCTCTCCCGATAGTTTTCTTGCCGCAGGCAAGGCCAACCCGATTTTCGGTTACGGGTATCAGGTCTGGATACTGCCGGGCGACCACCGCATGTTCGCGCTGCAAGGCATGGACGGTCAAAGAATCATTGTCGATCCACGTTCGAAGCTCGTATTCGTGCAAACAGCCGTATGGACCAGCGATCACGATCCCGGCATGCGGGAAGTCTATGCACTATGGAACGCACTTGTTGCGCAGTACGGATAGATTTGCGTTCAAGCAAATGGTCCCTTCTTCCGCGATCCGACAGGCCCGGAGACACTGTGTATCTGGGCCTTGCCATCGCCCGCCGGGCGGTTCTTCACGTGATCAATGAACGCGCGCAGCTTCGGCAAGATTTGCCGGCGGCTGGGATAGCAGAGAAACACCCCCGGAATCACCGGCGCGTAGGCTTCCAGCACGTGCACCAGTCTTGCGGTTCTCAACCCTTCGGCGACCATCGGCTCGGGTAGCTGCGCGAGGCCCAGGCCTTCGATCGCCGCGCCCAGCATGGTCGGAAAATCGCTGGCGATCAGTGGACCGGATACGGCGATTTCGATCGCCTGCCCGTTAACGTTGAATGACCATGACGCGAGTGCGCCGCTGGACCGCCGCCATCGCAGGCATGCGTGTTGGCGCAGATCGTCCGTCTCCACGGGTTGGTCATGCGCTGCGAAGTAATCAGGACTACCGACAACGATGAGGCGCAACGGCGGCGTCAACGGTACCGCGACCATGTCGGCGGCGACGAGATGCCCCAGCCGGATGCCGGCGTCGAATCCTTCCGCCGCAAGATCGATCACCTCCTTGCTGGTGGCAAGCTCCACCTCGATCTCGGGATAGGCCTTGCAGAAGGATGCGATCAGCGGCTCCAGCAGGATCGGGACAACCGCGCGCGGTACGGTGAGACGCAGCAATCCCGACGGCCGCTGACCGAGCCCGCGCGCAACCTCGCCGGCAGCGACAAGTTCCTCGAAAGCGGGCTTGGCGCGCGAAAGAAACCGTTCGCCGGCCTCGGTCAGGCCAACGCTGCGCGTGGTGCGTGTAAAGAGCGCTGCGCCAATGCGCGCTTCGAGCACGCGCACCGTCTGGCTGACGGCCGATGGCGTCACGCCGAGTTCTGCAGCTGCCTTGCGAAAGCTGCGATGCTGGGCAACGCTCAAGAAAACCTCCACGCCATCGAGCGCGCCCTGCCTGACTGTGAAGTTCTGCTTCATAGCGTGTCAACATTGTGATGAATAGTCACTCGCGCGAGACGATGGTACACCTAACACCTGTAGATCAGGAGTGGGGGAACCTTCAATGACTGACGCACTTGATGGCGTGCGCGAACACTATCGCACGACCGGCCTGACCGGCCACGCAGTCCCGGATTCATCTGGCGAACCGCCGCTGATCACGCGCGCGGTTTCCGCCAGGCGTCGTCGCGTTGCCGGCGGGGATGGGCGACGTGATCACCGCGCCCGGCCGGTTCCAGTTGATCGCTCTGCATGGGCCAAGCATTAGCGCGGGCGCTTATCCGTATGTACTGACCCCTGCTTTCGTGGTGCCCAGCTCGATCCTGCTGCACGCGCTGTCGCTGCGGCAACTGATCCGACGACGCGCCGCCTGATCGCGTTCCCGACCATCAACGCTCCACCCAACACTGGATAGCAAGCACCATGTCACCGAAACTTCTCTTTCAGTTACATCTCGTTCTGGGGTATGTCGCGTGGCTTCTTTGCTTCGGCGCCTACGTCTGGCCCAGGCTCAAGTCGATGGCCCCATTCGACGCGCAACGCGCAATCGCCACGTTGCACAGCTTCCGTTTCTTCGGGCTTGTCTTCATCCTCCCGGGCATCGTCAGTCCCGATCTTCCTGCCAGCTTCGCCGTGTTTGCCGCATACGGCGATTTCGCAACGGGCGTGCTGGCGATGCTGGCGCTCCTGACGGTACGCATACGCCGGCTCTTCTGGTTGTTCGTCGTAGCCTTCAATGTTGTGGGCACGACCGACCTCATCGTCGACTACTACCATGCAATTCAGGCCGATCTTCCTGCGCATGCGGGAGAATTTGGCGCCGCGTACGCGATTCCGATCATCTACGTGCCCTTGCTGATGATTACGCATGTTGCCGCTTTCTGTCTGGCGCTGCGCCCTCAGCTCAAGACGGCTCCGAGCTATTGATCCTTCCGTAAGCCATGATGCGGTGCTAACGGAAGGCTGCTACGACACCAGCCTTGCTGCTGACGCAAGGTATAGCGGCGATGGGTCGCGTCGGTCCTCGCAAAGACAGGTGTACGTCATCTTAATCACGTGATCGTCGTCCGAGGCGACCGCCATCCCGCATACGTCGTTCCACTCAATGGCGAGATCTGGGATGTTTGGTTCTGCGTCAGCCAGCCTGCCGACCGTTGCATAAGCGGCGCATAGCGCAATCCACAGGCCCGGCAGCAATTGCTTGACCAGTTCATCGTGCAGCTGGGCAAAGACGATTCGCGCAGCGCGCGTCGCGGTAACCGTGTGGAGCAAGGTGAAGTCCGGCTTACGCCAGTAAGCGCCAATTGTCGCCCGTGCCAGATCGTCCAGTAACGCGACATCGGCGGGAGGCGCAAGGACGGCCCTGCCAAACCGCGGATCGGTTCCAGCAGCACGCAAGCGCGATGTGATCGAGGTGCCCTCGAAAGCCGTGCCGCTCCATGCCTGGGCGATGTGGTCGAATCCTGCATCGGCGCTTTCTGCCGTGCGATTTTCTTCCAGACTAACGTCAATAGGCAGATGCGACGAGATTAACGACGCCAGGCCCGAGGCAACCTCGCCGGCATGTCCGGCCTCAATGCCGTAGGCCAGCCGGATCAGCGAGTGGAAGGCCTGCGTAGCAGGAGCGAAAGGAACCTCCTGCAGCACTGTCGTGATCACGGGAACGGCCCCGGCGTCGGCGATCCAGTCCTGAAAGCAAAGGCGCAAAGCGCCGAATGCGGCACGTTCGCCTAAATGTCGTGCCCATGCGTGACGAGCGATAACCGCGTCGATTGGCGGCGCGCTCAAGGCGTACTCGCACTCCCACATATCGAAAAAGGTCTGCAGTCGAGTTGGCGAAGCCCCCATTTCGGCCAATGCAACAAGCGCCATCGGGCAATGGTTGGTTGTACCTCTAGCCGCAAGGTCGAAGTGTGCGTTTGCATCCAGAAGCTCGCTCAACTTGAGGTGAACGGGGTCTTTGCGCATGTTGCCGTTTCTCAACCAAAGGAGGGAAGTCACATTGTGAATTGGAATGCTTACGGGCACATTGCACTTGACCCGTGCCTCACGGCCATGATTGAATTTGGCAGGGGTGTTCGTCGGTAATGCTCACCTCGCTTCGCGACAGGAGGCAGCCGTGAGCCCGAAATCTTCGCCGATCTCCAACGCCCAGCGCGCACTCGACACCGAGCCGCAATCCATTGATGCTCCGCTCTCGGCGGCCGCCGCGTTTCTCGTGCTTGTTGTCAAGGATGATGACGCATCGATCGCCACCGCCCGCTCCGTGGTGGGCAGTACCGGCGACCTCATTAAAGACCTCAGGATCCGAGCCAATAGCGGCCTGTTCACCTGCAACGTCGGGATCTCGCATCGCATCTGGGGACCGCTCACCGGCCAACCCGTGCCCAGCGAGCTTGCGCCGTTCCGGGAGGTGCGGGGCGCCACGCACACTGCGGTGGCCACAGCCGGTGATCTTCTTTACCACATTCGTGCCGACTCGATGGATCTGATCATCGAGTTCGAGAAAATTCTCCTTGAGGCCTTCGGCGACGCCGTCACGGCGGTCGACGACGTGGCTGGGTTCCGCTATTTCGACGGGCGCGACCTGCTCGAGTTTATCGACGGCACCGCGAATCCCGACGGCCTCGACCTGCCCGCCGCGACGATTGTCGGCGAGGAGGATCCCGCCTACGCCGGCGGTAGCTATGTCGTGATCCAGAAATACCTGCATGACCTCGCAGCCTGGCGCGCTCAAAAAGTTGAAACCCAGGAGGCGATTATCGGGCGCACCAAGTTCGACAACGTCGAGTTACCCGATGCGACGGAGGGTCAAAAGTCGCACAAGACGCTCTGCACGATCCAGGACACCGAAGGCGAGCACGACATCCTGCGCGACAACATGCCCTTCGCGGTCCCGGGACGGGGCGAGTACGGCACCTACTTCATCGGTTATTCGCGCCACCTTTGGGTGATCGAGAAGATGATGGAACGGATGTTTATCGGCGACCCTCCACCGCTTCACGACCGGATCCTGGACTTTTCCAAGGCCGTCGCCGGTGTGACGTTCTTCGCTCCGGCTCGCAAATTTCTGAGCAACCTTGCTGACTGAGTTGTCTCAGCGAGTGTCATCGAAGTTCCCTCCGATATTCCATTTTCGACCTTGGGCGGCCGTGGCGGCCGCCTCTCGAACGCACGCCTGTCTAGCTCCGGGGTAGCGGGGCGACTTTTGTGTCTCCTGTTGCCCGCTACGGAAGACATGAGAGAAATTGATCAAACCAAACAAAAAACATCAATTCCCATCAGATATTGTTCGACCGAGAATGGTTCACCAGTCGGCAACGCGAGAGACGCGATGCCGGATGAGAAACGATCCCCCATTCCTTCCTGTCGCCATTCATTTTGCCTAAATAGTTAGGAATATATATCAAATAGCTTACTGGTTCTGATGCAAAAGAAAAAATGACCGGTGCCAGTAATCGACGGCTTGCATTTCCGTCGGCACAGTGCCGCGACTGCATGAGCGGAGGATGTCCTGACGGGGTGATCCTATTGCCTTCTGGTTTGCTATGCATTCCTACCTAATGTAAACACAATCCAATACCTTAAAGGAAAACAACGATGCGCTTTTGTCATCTTCGTCATGAGCTCTCGGCTGCTGCTTTTGTCGCGATCATTGGACTTCTTCTGTCCAGCTCGCCGCCGGTAATGGCGGCCGATGCTGAACTCAATGTCTACAACTGGTCGGACTACATCGCTAAGGACACGATCCCGAACTTCGAAAAAGAGTCTGGCATTCACGTGCGATACGACAACTACGACAGTGACGACACGCTGCAGGCCAAGCTTCTGGCGGGGAGTTCAGGTTTCGACATCGTCGTGCCGTCGTCGCTCTACATGGCGAGGCAGATTCAGGCGGGCATACTTCAGAAGCTCGACAAGTCACAAATCCCGAACCTCAAGAATCTCGACCCGGCACTCATGAAAATGATCGCGGATGCCGATCCGGGGGCGCAATACGGCGTACCCTGGGCGTACGGCACCGATGGCATCGGCTACAACGTGCAAGAAGTGAAGAAAGCGCTGGGCGAGGACGCGCCCGTCGACAGTTGGGCGCTGGTGTTCGATCCGGCTAACGTGTCGAAGCTGAAAAGTTGTGGCGTCTCGTTCCTCGATCAGGCCTCTGACGCATTCGCGACTGCATTGCAGTACCTGCACAAGGATCCGAACAGTTCGAATCCCGCCGACTATCAGGCCGCCTTCGATCTGCTGAAGAAGGTGCGGCCTTACATCACCCAGTTTAACTCGTCGGGCTACATCAATGACCTCGCGAATAACGATGTCTGCGTGGCGATCGGTTGGTCTGGCGACGTGGGCATTGCGCGGCGGCGTGCGGCAGAAGCGAAACGCTCCTACGAGGTCCGCTTCTCGAACGTCAAGGAAGGTGGCCTGCTGTGGTTCGACATGATGGTGATCCCGAAGGACGCGCCGCATCCCGAAGCGGCCATGAAGTGGATCAACTATATCGAAGACCCGAAGGTCAATGCGGCGATCACCAACGAGGTGTTCTATCCGACCGCGAACCGTGCCGCGCGACAGTTCGTCAGTCCGGTTGTGTCGCAGGACCCGAGCGTTTATCCGGGCGATGACGTGCTGAGCAAAATGACCCTGATGAGGCCGTTGCCCGCCGACATCGTCCGGCTGGAAAACCGCCTTTGGGCGCAACTGAAGGCGGGGCGCTGATCTGTTTGCGAACGGTGAATGAGCCGGCCGTGGTCCTGCTACAAGCTAGGCTTCGGGACCACGGCCAGAAGCGGCTTCTTTGCCCTGCGTCAGCAGCCATTCGAACATCTGCTCGACGATGGGTGAGCGCGACGGCCCCGCCACGCGCGATATCCACCATGTCATGCCCGGCAAACGCGGGTAATCGGCCAGGATGGTCAACGCGCCCTGATCGACACTGCCTTGCGCCACCAGCCGGGACAGGCAGGCAATGCCACGCCCACGCAACACGGCGTCCAGCACCAGACGCTGGTCGTCATAGATCGCGCTCATGCGATAGGCGGACAGTTGCTCGCGGAAAATCGGCGCGATGCTCTCGCTGGTCAGGTTCTCTTCCAGACAGATGAGGCCCGTACGCAAATGATGTTTGGCGCGTGGCACGCGGTCTAATTTCGCCGCCAATTCCGTGGCGCACACGGTCACCCACTCGTCCTGCAGAAACGGCATTTCCAATAGACCGGCCTGTTGCATCGGCCGCGCGCCGATCGTCATATCGACATCGATCTCATCGACATAACGCGCGCTCTCGTCGGTGGAGAGCAGCGGGCATAGATCGGGAAGCACCTGTTGCAAGTGATCGAGACGCGGCTGCAGCCAGCCGTGCAGCAACGGCGCGGGACACACCAGCACGACCAGCCCGGGGTCCAGATAGGTGGCGATCCGGCCGAGCCCGCTGCGCAGCGTTTCCATCGAGCGCTGCACGCTTCGCTGCAGCACCTCGCCGGCGACCGTCAATTCGACGCCACGGCCGATTCTGCGAAACAGCGGTTGGCCCAGTTGCTCCTCGAGCTGCTGGATCTGGTGGCTGATCGCCGATTGCGAGAGGTGCAGTTCGTCGGCCGCGCGGGAGAAATTGCCCAGTCTCGCGGCCGCTTCGAAGCCCATCAGCAACTTCAGGGAGGGGACACGTTGCATGGAGATATGAGGAAAGTTGATTGATTTGAGCAATAAACATCATTTTTCATCAAGTGTAACCCGTATCACAATGGCTCACCACCTAACGACGGAGATAGCAGGATGAGTCGCTTTGATGCTCGCCAACAGGGCTACCGGATGCCCGCTGAATGGGAAACGATGGACACCACCTGGTTGGGATGGCCGATTCTGGACGGCCGCGAAGACCTGTGGGAGAGCCACTATCTGCGGGTCTGCCGGGAGTTTGCGCTGGTCGCGCAGACGGTCGCCCGCTATCAGCGTTGCGTAGTGACCGCTCATCACAGCCAGGCGGATGCCGCGCGCGAGTTGCTCGGCAACAGCGTCGAGGTGCTCGGCGTGGCCGCTGAAGACAACTGGCTGCGCGACTGCGGGCCGATTTTCCTGCTGGGCGAGCGTGGCCAGTTGGGCGCTGCCGCGTTCCGCTTCAATTGCTGGGGCGAGAAATACCAGCCTTACGACGGTTGCCAGCAGGTGGGGCAGGACATCGCCCGCGCGGCTGGGGCGCAGATCTTCAACTCCCACATGGTGCTGGAGGGCGGCGCCTTTTACGTGGACGGTCAGGGCACGCTCGTCACCACGGAAAGCTGCATGCTGCATCTGAATCGCAATCCGCACATGAACCGCGCGGAAATCGAGGCCGAACTCAGGCGCATGCTGGGGGTGGAGAAGATTGTCTGGTTGCCCGGCAATCCGGACGAAGTGGAAACCAATGGGCATGTGGACGGCATTGCGTCCTTCATCGCACCGGGCAAGATGCTGTGCCAGACCGCGAGTCCGGTGCAGGGCGATTACTTTCATGTGATGCGTGAGAATCGCCGTGCACTGGAATTAGCCACTGACGCTGCCGGGCGGCGCTTCGAACTGCTCGACCTGCCGTCGCCGATCATCAGCGAACGCTATGGCTCCGAGCGCTACTGCGATTGCTACGCGAACTACATTCTGGTCAACGGCGCGGTGATTTCGACCGCGTTTGGTGTGGAACAGGACCAGGCCGCGCGCGAGGTCTTCGCGCAGGCGTTTCCGGAGCGGCGCGTGGAGTTGCTGCCGATTCCCACTTTGTCGATTGGCGGCGGCAGCATTCATTGCTCGACGCAGCAGCAGCCAGCTGTTGCCACTCATGTCACCACTCACGTCACCGCTAACTGATCCAGACCGAAACCGATCGAAGGAACCTTCACATGTCGTCGCGAAACATCACGGTAGCGTCGGTGCAAATGGCATCCGGCAGCTGGATCTTTGAAGACAATATGGCCACGGCGGAGCGATTGATCCGTGAGGCCGCGAAGCAGGGCGCCAACCTCGTGTTGTGCCCCGAGCTTTTCATGATGCCGTACTTCTGTCTGGATCAGAACGTGCAGCACCTGGAGTTGGCCGAACCGTTTGCCGGTAATCCGCGGATTGCCCGCTTCGCCAGACTGGCCGGCGAACTCGGCATCGTGCTGCCGATCGGTTTCTTCGAGCGGGCCGGCAATGCCGCCTATAACTCGATTGCGGTAGCCGACGCCGATGGAAAAGTACTCGGCGTGTATCGCAAGACCCACATTCCGGACGGACCCGGCTATACGGAAAAATTCTATTTCACGCCCGGCGACACCGGCTTCAAGGTGTGGGACACGCGCTTCGGCAAGATCGGCATCGGCATCTGCTGGGATCAGTGGTATCCGGAGACGGCACGCAGCCTCGCGCTGATGGGCGCGGAAATCCTCTGCTTTCCGACCATCATCGGGTCCGAGCCGTTCAGCAGCGACTTCGACTCAGCGGGTCATTGGCAACGCACGATGCAGGGCCACGCGGCAGCCAATATGGTGCCGGTCGTCGCGGCCAACCGGATTGGCCGTGAAGTCGGCTTCGGTAACGGCAATCCGCAACAGCAGGAACTGACCGGCGTGTTCTACGGTTCCAGTTTCATCGCGGATCACACGGGCGCGAAACTGGCCGAGGCCAATCGCACGGACGAGACCATTCTTCTGCACACGTTCGACCTGAACGCCATTCGGCAAGACCGGCAGTCGTGGGGTTTTTTCCGCGATCGCCGTCCGGAGATGTATCGCACGCTGCTCACCAGCGATGGCGCCTCGTCCTGCTATCGCTAAGGAATACATACGTGATGAAAAAGCACTGGCTGCCAGCGTTCGCCGCTCTTGGACTTGGTCTGTGCCTGCTTGCAGGGCAAGCCCACGCAGAGGAAGAGAAGGTCCTGAATCTGTACAACTGGAGCGACTATTTCGCTCCTGACACCTTGTCCGAGTTCCAGAAGGAAACGGGCATCAAGGTCCGCTATGACGCTTACGACAGCGACGAGACACTGCAGTCCAAGCTGATGACGGGGGACAGTGGCTACGACCTGGTATGGCCGACCAATGACTTCATGGCGAAGCAGATCCAGGCCGGCGCATTTCTTAAGCTCGACAAGAGCAAGCTGCCGAACCTTAAGTATCTCGACCCCGCGCTGCTGAAATTGATGGCGCAGTCCGATCCCGGCAATCAGTACGGCGTTCCCTACATGTGGGGCACCGTGGGCGTGGGATATGACCGCGCGAAGGTCAGCGCGATCCTCGGGAAGGACATGCCCGTCGACAGCATGGACCTGCTGTTCAATCCGGCGATCGCGTCGCGCATCGCCGCGCACTGCGGTATCGGCTTGCAGGACTCCGCGAGCACGGTGCTGCCGTTGGCGCTGCGCTATGTCGGCCGCGATCCGGTGAACCCGACCGCGCAAGACTATGCCGTCGCGCAGACCATGCTGCTGAAAGTCCGGCCGTATATTCATCTGTTCGTCGATTCGGCCAACGCCAACGAGTTGATCGACGGCGAACTGTGCGTCATGGTGGGCTACTCCGGCGCGATCAACCTGGCCTCGCAAAAGGCTCGGCAGTTGGACAGCAAGCGCGACATCGTCTACGACATCCCGAGCGTGGGCAGCCTGATGTGGTTCGACGGCATGGTCATTCCCAAGACCGCGAAGCATCCGGACAACGCGCATGCGTTCATCAACTACATCCTGCGGCCGGACGTCGTGGCGAAGATCTCCAATGCCACGCGATACGCGAATGCCAATCTGGCCGCAGTGAAGCTGATGGACCCGGCGCTGGTCAATAATCCGAACATCTATCCGAATGAGCAAAAGAAACGGACTCTGTTTACGCCGGTGGTCGAAGCACCTGCCACTGCGCGTCTGGATGGCCGAATCTGGCTCGGCCTCAAGGCGAGCAAGCCTTGAATGACTGGCTATGCATCCAGCTTTACCGATATGGTTGAGGTGTTTTTCATGACGACAAGACGTCATTTCCTGAAACGGGGACTGCTGGCCTCCGGCGGCGCGCTGTTATCGGGTGCGCTGGGCAGCGGCTTCAGCACGATGGCGCTCGCGCAGAGCGTCAGCTGGCAGATGCCGGACGAAGGCGGCGCCCATGCCGCGACCTGGATGGCATTCGGCCCCAGCGAGGAAATCTGGGGCGGCAAACTGCTGCCCGTAGTCAGAGAGAATCTGGCTGGCATTGCAAAGGCCATTGCGGCGCACGAACCGGTGAAAATGCTGGTGCGGGAAGAGGACCACGACATCGCCGCTCGCCTCTGTGGCGCCGCGGTCGAGCTCGTGCCTCAACCCGTCGATGATTTGTGGATGCGCGATACCGGGCCGGTGTTCGTCAAAGGACCCGCGGGCCAGCTTGGCGCCGTGGGCTTTAATTTCAACGGCTGGGGCAACAAGCAGGAACACGAACAGGACGCGGAAGTCGCGGCCTTCGTCGCGCATCGAGCGGGGGCGACCTTACTCGAAACGCGTCTGGTGCTGGAGGGCGGCGGCATTGAAGTGGACGGCGAAGGCACGGCCATTATCACGCAGAGCTGCGTGCTGAACGCCAATCGTAATCCGGGGCTCAGCAAGGCGCAGTGCGAAGCTGAATTGTCTCGCCTGCTCGGGGTGCGGAAAATCATCTGGCTGCCGGGCATTGCGGGCAAGGACATTACCGATGGCCATACCGACTTCTATGCGCGCTTCACGAGCCCGGGTGTCGTGGTTGCCGGGCTCGATCCGGATCCGTCTTCCTACGATCACGCGGTGACGACGCGCCATCTGGAGATCTTGCGCAAGTCCACCGACGCGAAGGGCCGTCCATTGAAGGTGGTGGTGCTGCAAGGCCCGACGACGGTACGCCGCAAGTATGAGAACGACCAGTTCGCGGCCGGGTACATCAACTTCTATGTGTGCAACCACGCAGTGATCGCCCCAGAGTTCGGCGACAGCAAAGCTGACCGCAATACGCGCGATGTTCTCGTGGATCTGTTCCCCGGCCGGGACGTGATTCAACTGAATATCGACGGCGTCGCAGCCGGCGGCGGTGGCATTCACTGCACGACACAACAGCAACCCAGCTGATCACACATCGCGGGCCGCGCCACGAGGCGGGCTCGCGATTCCCCCACGGTCGAGACTTCTGACCTGGGAGCAATTCGGATGTCTGACGGTTTGAATCGACTGCGGAGCAACACCGCGGCGGGGGAGGTCGTCGGCCGACGTTTTGTGCGATCGCAGAAATACCGCCGGATTCCGGGCCACAAACCGGGGCGGCAACCAGGCGCAGTGACAGGAATATGGACATGACAAAGAGCAACCACAGCAAGGCATCTCAACCATCGGCTGATCGCGCGGTAGTGACGCGTCGCGGCTTTATCAAGAGTTCTACCACCTTGTTAGGGATCACCTTGATGGGAACCCTGGCCGCGTGCGGCGGAGGCGAATCGTCGAGTCCGCCTTCGCCGTCACCCTCTTCACGGAATCCGTCGCCTGCCAACCGCGTGTTGTCGTATCTGCTGCCGGGCGAGGATTTGCCGCATACGGCGACGTACATGGCGTTTGCCTCGGGTTCGGAAGGGATCTGGACACCGGTTACGGCGCAGAGTACGGATGCGGGCATCGATCGGGTCCGTGCCGATCTGCTGGATGTGGCCAAAGCGATCGGCACGTACGAGCCGGTCAACATGCTGGTGCTGCCGGTCGACCTGAGTGTCGCTCAGACCTTGCTGGCGACGGCGAGCGGCGCGAACCCCGGCATCCACGCGAACTATCTGGCCCGGGGCACGGGCGTGGGCGGCGTCAATCTGATCCCGCTCGCCAATGGGTTCGATGATCTCTGGACGCGCGACACCGGTTGTCTCTTCGTCAAGGACACGGCTAACGGCAACGCATTGTGCGCCGTGAGCTTCAACTTCAACGGCTGGGGCAACGCGAACACGGACGGCGTGAACCTCAATGCGGGGATGACGGTGCCGCCTTCCGTTGTGGCGAGCAGCAACCAATCCAAGGCGGGCAAATTCTTCCAGCCGTTCGCCAACGACCACACGCTAGCAGGATGGATGGCGCAGGCAAACAACGCGACGCTGATTCAGAGCACGTTGACGCTCGAGGGCGGGGCGATTGAATTCGACGGAGAGGCGACGGCGATCCTCACGGAATCCGCGGTACTGCACGTCAATCGCAATCCGCAACTGTTCGCCATTCCGCATGGCGTGGTCGCTAACGCGACGCTTCTGCCGACCGCCAAAGACACGGTGCTGGCTGAATTGCAACGCACGCTGGGCGTGCAGAAGATCATCTGGATTCCGGGCACGGCGATCTATCCGCGAGGCTGTGGAGCCGGTGGCCAGGGCGGCGCGGCCACACCGGCCAATGAGACTGACATCACGAATGGACACGTCGACTTTTACGCGAAGTTCCTCGCGCCTGGCGTCGTCGCCTACGCAGCCGATCCGTCAAACTCGACCTATGAGCAAGCGCTGATGGCCGCCAACTACAGAAATCTGGTGGGTCAAACGGATGCAAAGGGGCGGCCGCTCACATTGATTGCGTTGAATGCGCCGGGTAACTACGGCACATCCAACGGCGTGACGCTGAGTGACAAACAGATGACGAACTTTGCAGGGGGCTATATCAACTTCTACAAATGCAACGGCGCGATCATCGTGCCGAAATTCAACGACCTTGCGGCCGATGCTGCCGCCGTGGCAACTATCCGGGCGTATGCCGGTTCACGAGCGATTGTTCAGGTAGACATCCTGGGCATTGCCTCGGGTGGCGGCGGTGTGCATTGCGCGACGCGTGAACTCCCCGCTTAGACTTGCCCCCGCATGAAAATGCTGAATGCGTTAGCCGGCGTAATCGACCGAATCGGGAAAACCCTGGCGGCGGACTCTTGCACAGCTGCTTGCAGCAAGGCTTTTCTGTTCGGTACCAAGCGTTTCCGCGGACACCGCCAGAGAAATGAACGAACTTCAACGGAACGCGCGGCAATGACGGCAAGGGTTGCTTGCCGAAGGTGGGCAATCTGTCGAGCGACAAGTCAATGACCGGGGCGGCAGGTGAAACTCAGGGCGCGGTGAGAGGAGAGATACCAATGTCGGATTGCATCTGGCGATCACTATAATTCGTCACGCAAGGCAGAAACTGCACTACGTAGGCTCCGGAATCAACAACCAGGAGAACTCCCGTGCCCCGATCTGACCGCATCAACGATCAACCCTCCAGCGCCGGGCGCCGGCAATTTCTCGGTTTCACCGGCGCCGGAATGCTCGCGACGCTGCTGACTGGCTGCGGCAGCGACGAGCTCCAGTCCACCCCTTACGGGGGAACGATTGCGATGGGTCAGCAGGCGATCCAGCAGGCCATCAGCAATTCGGCACGGCCCGTGGCAGCCATTTCGGTGGCGATGCTGAAGGGCAATAACGTGGTCTGGCAGCAGGCCTTCGGGGCTTCGTCCGTGCCGAACCAGACCGCAGCCACGACCCAGACCCGCTTTAACATTGGCTCGGTCAGCAAGGTGATGGCGGCGCTCGCCGCCGTTATCCTCCAGGATCGCGGACTGATCTCGCTTGACACACCGATCGTCCGATACCTGCCGACGTTCACGATGCTGTCTCCCGAGTACACGCGGATCACGGCGCGTCAACTGCTGTCACACTCGTCGGGCTTGCCCGGTACCAATTCGCGCAACCTCTTCACCTTCGCGCCCGTTCCTGGTTATGCGGCGGATACGCAAGCCGAGCTGGCGAACACGCATCTGAAGCACCTCCCGGGCGAACTGGCGGTGTATTGCAATGACGGCTTCACGATGATCGAGCAGATCGTGCTGGCGATGACCGGACAGAGCTATGCGAACTTCGTCGAGACGAACATCCTCGCGCCGTTGGGAATGACGAATTCCAGCTATCTCACCAGTGTGCCGAGCGCCGGTTCGTTCGCCTATCCCTACGCCAACGGCACGCAGTATCAGGAATTCGTCAATGCCTATGCGACCGGCGGGCTGAGCTCGACGCCGGGCGACATGATGAATCTCGCGCGGATGTTTCTTGGCGGCGGCGTGTTTCAGGGACAACGCGTCGTGTCCGCGGCGGGCATCGCGGAGATGGGTACGGACCAGACGGTGGGGCTCTTGATCAATCCATCGCCGGAATGGCACTGGGGTTTGGGTTGGGACTCCGTTCAGCAACCGGGGCTTGCCGCGGCGGGTGTTCTCGGATGGGAAAAGGACGGCGGAACCGCGTTCTTCACGAGCGAATTCTTTGTCGTGCCGCAGGCGCAGTTCGCCTTGATGATCACCGGCAACTCGGGCTACGACGCCCGCAAGCTCGCGGAATCGATCGTGCTGTCCGCGCTGAACGAGGACGGCACGATCGGTGCGCTGCCGCCTGCGGTCGGCGGCACGGTTCCGCCGGTCGCGTCGGGTCCTTCAATCGCCAGCGCAGCCGGCATCTATGGCAACTCCGACGCGCCGCTACAGGTGATCGCCGGCACGGGCGGCAGTCTGCAACTGAACCAGTGGGATAGCGCCACGCAAGCGTGGTCGAAGGTCGGCGCCGGTGCGTACCAATACCGCAGCGACGGATGGTGGTGGAGCAACAGCGATGCGGCGTCGTATCGTTTCGCCGTCGCTTCCGGAACCGATGAAGACGGCAACGCATACAGCTATACCTATCTGATGAAGCGGGTCGTACCCGGCGCGGGCTACGCTTATCTCACGCTGCCGATCGGTCAGCAGCTCGGCGCGCTCGCGCCGCTCGACAGCGCGTGGCAACAGCGCCTAGGCACGCAATGGCGCCTGACCAACGATTCGCCGACGGCCGTGCCGATCGTCATCGACGGCAACGAGCCGGCCCTCCTCACCAGCTTGCCCGAACTGCCGGGCTATGTCCTGTATGGCAATAACGATCTTCGTCATCAGCTCTTCGTGCCGCTCGCGGACGACCGGGGAGGCATGTCGGTGAAAGTGCCGGGCAATTTCGGTCGTGATCTCTACGAGATCCGCTTCGCCTCTGCGAACAACGCCACCACACTGACGTTGGGCAGTTCGATATACGCGCAGGTGTGACGTCGCGGCGATACTCGCCGGGCGCCGCTAGCTGTCCTACGTTTGGTTGCAGATGACTGACGGGATATCGAGGGTGGAGACGCATTGCTGTTTCGCCGGTCATGGCAAGTGCAGTGAGCATCTGACAAAATCTCTAGAAGAATACTAAGAATGGAGGCAGCTTGCGGACGGTCGAATACCGCTTTTCCACCATTTGGCGCATCGAAGCGCCAGTGCAGGAGGTTTGGGCGGCAATCCATGATTCGGCGCGCTGGCCCGAGTGGTGGAGTAACGTCGAGCGCGTGGACCAGCTAGAGGCGGGGTCCGATCAGGGCGTGGGCGCTGTACAACGCTATACGTGGAAAGGCTGGTTGCCCTACCGCCTCGTGTTCGATATGCGGGTGACGCGCGTCGACCCGTTGGTCGCGCTGGAGGGGCAAGCCAGTGGTGACGTCGAAGGCACCGGCCAGTGGCGCTTTTCGACCGACGGACGCAAGCTTACCGTGGTCCGCTATGACTGGTATGTGCATACGAACCGCGCGTGGATGAATGCATTGGCACCGTTGTTGCGGCCGGCTTTCCAATGGAACCACGATGCCGTGATGCGCGAAGGCGGCGCGGCACTAGCGCGGCGGCTGGACGCGCGGCTGCTTGACATCGAGCTCGGATGAAGCCTGCGCGATTCAAATTTGGCGACCCTGGCGGATCTTTATCCGCCAGGGTCCGCCTTGCTGAAAATCGCTTCAAACCTTGACGACAGAGGCCTGATAGATCTCGTCGATGCTCTTCGCCAGCGTTGCGTCGAACTCACTGTCGCTCATCGATTCCTTGAGCTCGTTGATCAATGCCCTTGAGAAGCTCGCAATCATGCCGTGATTGGCAGCGAGCCGTTCACAGGCGTCGGCTCGCGTGTAGCCGCCTGAAAGCGCGACGACCCGCGCGACGCGCGGGTGCTCGATCAGTGGACGATAGAAGTCCGCTACGTCGGGTAGGGTCAGCTTGAGCATCACGCGACGGCTATCCGGCAACGCGTCGAGACCTTTGGTCAGTTCCGCGAGGAGGGTGGCCTCCGCCCCGGGCTTGTCCGGACTCTTGATCGAAATCTCGGGTTCCAGTATCGGCATCAGGCCGTGCGCGTCGATCTGCGCTGCCAGTGCGAACTGTTGCTTCACAATCGCAGCGATACCGTTTTCCGAATTCAGGTTGATGACCGAGCGCATCTTGGTGCCGCAGATACCGAGCTTCGTGGCCCGGTCGAGCAGCGCGTCCAACCCGGGTATCGGCTTCATCAGTTGCACGCCGTCGGCTTCGGCTTCCAGGCCCTTATCGACCTTCAGGAAGGGGACGACGCCGCGCTCCTCCCATAGGAACGTCGGAACGGGTTTCCCCTGAGCCTGTCCGTCCATGGTTGCTTCGAACAGAATGGCACCGATGACCTTGTCCCCTGTAAAGGCCGGCGCGGTGATGATGCGCACCCGCATCTCGTGGATCAGTTTGAACATCTCGGCGTCACCGCTGTAGGCACTCTCCGGAATGCCGTAAAGCTTCAAGGCGCCGGGGGTCGATCCGCCGCTCTGGTCCAGGGCCGCGAAAAATCCCTGTTTTTCACGAATTTGCGCAAGCATCTTCTCATCTGCCACGATCGTCTCCCTCTTTCAAGAACCGAATATCGGACCAGGCACGTCTGGTCCGGACCCATTGCGTTCAGTACGTTTAGTGTACTGGCATTCACGCGAATGTCAGACTCCATGAAAAGACGGTCGCCGGGGTTGCCCCGAACGACCGTTCTTGAAAGGTTCCCTCGCTGGGCGGCGTTCGCGATATCGATCGGAACGCCGGTGGAGGATCAAGGCCGGCCTGGGTCTACAGGTTGTCCCCGGCGGGCCCGGACCGGCTTAGAACACCTTCATCGGCACGTTCACCACCAGCCGGTACTCCATGTTGTTGCCGTCGGAGTAATAGCGCGAGGCGTTGTGCCACATCGCGATGAACGTGACCTTGGTGTCCTTGAAGCGGCCGCTTTGCAGCGTGTAGCTCGGAATGAAGCCGAACTCGTGATGGTGGCCATGCACCGGTTCACCATTTTTCCAGTACAGGTTGTGCAGCGGCGCCGAGGCCGAAGCATTGTCCGCTGCACCTGCCGACGCGTCCGCGCCCCAGCCGTACTCGCCCCACAACATCGCCTTGAGCCCCGGCACGCCGGCGTATTTGCCGTCGAACGTGTAGCGCAACTGCAGCGACTGCTCATGCGGCGCGTTGTAGTCGACGTCCATCGAGTTGGTCAGGTAGATACCGTTGGTCTCGTTGACGTAGTCGAAGAACTGATCGCCGAGCACCTGCTGGTAACCGAGCAGCAGCGCATGCGGGCCGTGCTGCGCGGAGACCGACAGGCTGTACGCGTTGCTGTTGATGTGCCCCTGGCGTGATGCGCCGGTATCGTGCGTCGAATAGACATTCGCGAGGCCACTCCACTTGATGGTGGTCGGATCGCCGAACGACTGCGCTACCGAGCCGTAGTACTGACGCCAGACGTCGTCCGCCTGGTCGACATACAGCGCCATTTCGCC
This sequence comes from Burkholderia sp. GAS332, assembly GCA_900142905.1. Classification (NCBI taxonomy): domain Bacteria; kingdom Pseudomonadati; phylum Pseudomonadota; class Betaproteobacteria; order Burkholderiales; family Burkholderiaceae; genus Burkholderia; species Burkholderia sp. GAS332. The sequence goes on from FSRV01000002.1 coordinate 606,265, forward strand.
GTTCTTCGCGTAGTGCCACGTGCCGCCGACGTAGGTCAGGCGGTCGATGCGGGTGCCGCCATACGAGGTGGTCAGGTTGGTCAGGTTTGTGTGGCCGCGTGCGTCGACTTTGGTGAAACTGCCGGCCTCCAGCGTCGTATGCACCAGATCGTTGCTGACCATCGAGACGCCGAGGAAGGTCGGCGGCAGTGCGCGGTTGTCGTGCGGTTCGAGGAACGGGTTGGTGACGGTTTGCAGACCGTACTTCACGACCGTTTCCGAAATACGGCCTTTGATGTCATACATACCCGGGTAAGCCCAGGCGAGTTGTTGCGAACCGCCGCCGTCCTTGCCCACGTGCACCATGTTGCCGGCACCGTTGCCGCCGTCGAGCTTGAGTGCGGCAAACAGTGACGCATCCACGCCGAAGCCGATCAGGCCTTGCGTGAAGCCTGATTCGTAGTTGGCTTGCGCGCCCTGAATCCACGCGTGACGATAGATCGAGGGGGGCGCCTGGAAGTAGTCGGAATAGTTGCGGAACTGCAGGTTGAGATGGCTATCGGCGACAAAGCCCTTGCTTGCCGCCTGGCTCGACTGCGGGGTGGGCGGCGTGACCGTCTGGTCGGCTTCCGCGTTGACGATGGCATTGGTGGTGTCGGGCTGATCGTTGCGCACCTGGCCGCCCTGGTCCGCACGGCGCTTGCTGGCGGAGTTGGCTTGTGAAGCTTGCGAGGCAGACGAAGCTTGCGAGCGTTGCGTCGGAGAGGGCAACGTTTGCGCGAGTGTTTGCGTTTTCGTTGTATCGGAGGTGGGCTCCAACACGAGGTCATCGGCGTAGGCACTCGCGCCGACTGTCAGCGCGGGCAGGGTGAATGCGCAGTAAAAGAAGGTGGCGGCATTATTCTTTTTTGACCGGTTTTTTGTTCGGCTATCTTTCATGGTGTACGTCTCTGTTATTTTGGTGAATCTTTGGCTGGCGGTTAGCCAGTCCACGCTTATCGTTCGTCCTGCTGATGGCAAGACGAACGAATCCAACGGCGCGACGGCCCGCCGCGCCGGGGAATACGGTTTTAAATTGCCAGACTGTTTTGTTTAGGGGTGCCCAAAGGGGACGTCCTACGAGGCGACCCCCAAGCGGACTTCCTTCGGGGCATCGCTCACGCGAATGCACGCCACGCGTGTGGCGCTTGCGCCATGCGTGACGGGCTGCGGAATCTCGCTAGCGCAGGCTTCGATTGCATCCGGGCAGCGCGTACGAAATGCACAACCGGAGGGCGGGCTGAGCGGCGACGCAATTTCGCCGCGCAACAGCAGATGACGGCGCGCACGTTCAACCACCGGGTCGGGCACCGGTACCGCCGACAGCAACGCGCGCGTGTACGGATGACGCGGCGTGCCATATACGTCGCGCTTGTCGCCGAACTCCATCACCCGTCCCAGATACATCACCAGCACGCGGTGGCTGATCGCCTTGACGACCGCGAGGTCGTGCGCGACGAACAGTAGAGATAGCGACAACTCGCGCTGCAGATCGCGCAACAGGTTGACGATTTGCGCCTGGATCGAGACGTCGAGCGCCGACACCGGTTCATCGCAGATCACCAGTTGCGGTTCGCCGATCAACGCACGTGCAATGCCGACGCGCTGACACTGCCCGCCGGAAAACTCATGCGGATAGCGGCGCAGATGCTGCGCATTGAGCCCGACGCGTTCGAGCATCGTCAGAACGCGCCGCTGCACGTCGGAGCGGGCAACATCCTGGCCATGCGTGAGCAAGGGTTCGGCGACGATCTGTTCGATCGTCATGCGCGGATCGAGCGAGGCGAGCGGGTCCTGGAAAATCATCTGCACGTCGCGGCGCAAGCGCGAGGTATCGCGGCGTGCGCTTGTGAGCACGGTTTCGTTGTCGAGCCAGCGCACGCTGCCGCTCGCCACCGGCGCCAAGCCGATGATTGCGCGCGCCAACGTGGATTTGCCGCAACCCGATTCGCCGACAAGCCCAACGGTCTCGCCGCGCCGTACGCTGAACGACACGCCGTCCACCGCGCGCAGCGTCGCTTTGCCGGACCACGGAAAGCCGCCGCGCGGCACGCCGAATTGAACCTTGAGATTGTCGACCGACAATAGCGTTGCCGGACTTTGGCCTTGACCCTGGCTTGCAATGGAAGTGGCGTTCATACGTGTTGTACCTCCATGATTTCCTGCACCGGCCGATGGCAGGCGCGCAATGCGTCGGCAGCCGTCGGCGATGCCGTGAGCACAGGCCGCGACTCGCGGCATCGGTCGCTGCAATACGCGCAGCGCGGCGCGAATGCGCAACCCTCGCCGACTTCGCCGGGCAACGGCGGATTGCCGGGGATGGTTTGCAGCGGACGGTCATCGTCGTCGGTCAGGCGCGGCAGCGCGTTCAGCAGGCCGATCGTGTACGGATGCGTCGGCGCGGCGAACAAGGTGGCGGCGTTCGCCTGCTCGACGGTCTGGCCGGCATACATCACCATTACGTCGTCGCACAACCCGGCCACCACGCCCATGTCGTGCGTGATCAGAATGATCGCGGTGCCGCGTTCTTGGTTCAATTCGCGCAGCAACTCGATGATTTGCGCCTGCACGGTCACGTCGAGCGCGGTGGTCGGCTCGTCGGCGATCAGGATTTCCGGCTCGGAGAGCAGGGCCATCGCGATCATCACGCGTTGCCGCATGCCGCCGGAGAACTCATGCGGATACATGTTGATGCGTCGCGCGGCGTCGGGAATACGCACCGTTTCAAGTGTTTCGATGGCGCGGCGGCGCGCTTCGCGGCGCGACATCTTGCGATGCAGTTGCAGCGTCTCGGTCATCTGCCGTTCGATCGTCAGGAACGGGTTGAGCGAGGTCATCGGGTCCTGAAAGATCATGCCGATGCGGTCACCGCGAATCTTGTTCAACGCGGCTTCGTTCATCGTCAGCAGGTTCTCGCCGCGATAAGTCGCTGCGCCCGAAACTTTGCCGTTGCCGGCCAGCAGGCCGAGCAGCGCCATCACGGTCTGGCTTTTGCCCGAGCCCGATTCACCGACAATGCCGAGCGTGCGGCCCGCTTCGAGCGAAAACGACACGCGTTGCACGGCGTCGACGGGAGCGCCTTCGCGGCGTGTGAAACGCACGCTCAGGTCTTTGACTTCGAGTAGCGGCATGTCAGCGGTCCTTCGGATCGAATGCGTCGCGCAGACCGTCGCCGACGAAATTCACGCAATACAGGGTGACGCACAGCATCACCGCCGGGCACAGCAGCAGCCACGGCATCGATTCGAGCTTCTGCGCGCCGTCCTGAATCAGCACGCCCCAGCTCGTCATCGGTTCCTGCACGCCGAGGCCGAGGAAGGACAACACCGATTCTGTCAGCACGATGTTGGGCACCGTCACGCTGGCATACACCACCACCACACCGAGCAGGTTCGGCACGATGTGGCGCGCGATGATCGACCGCGAACTCACGCCGATGGCGCGGGCGGCGTCGATGAATTCGCGCGAGCGCAATGACAGCGTCTGGCCGCGTACCACGCGCGCCATGTCGAGCCACGAGAATGCACTGATCGTCAGCACGACCAGATAGAACGCCCGGCCGAACATCGTCATCATCAGGATGGCGATCAGCATGTAGGGGATCGCGTACATCATGTCGACGATGCGCATCATCACCGCATCGACGCGGCCGCCCAGATAGCCGGCGGTGGCGCCGTACGCCACGCCGATCAGGCCCGACACCAGCGTGCCGAGCAGACCGACTTCCAGCGACACGCGTCCGCCTTGCAGCGTGCGCGCGAGCAGATCGCGGCCGAGTTCGTCGGTGCCGAACCAGTGCATGTTCGAGAGCGTTGGCGCGAGGCTGATGGCGCTCCAGTCGCTATCGATCGGATTGTTCGGCAGGAACCACGGACCGGCCACGCAAGCAATCACGATCAGGAGCAAGACGACGAAGCCGGAAAACGCCGCGCGATTGCGCACGAAACGCAGCGCCGCGGTGGCGAGCGGTCCGCGCGAACGCGGCGCTCCAGCGATGGCCGCGAGCGGATCGAGCGCTGCGGCAGTCGATTGAATTGAGCGGGGCATGGATCAGTACCGGATGCGCGGATCGAGCCAGGCGTACGCCAGATCGACCAGCAGATTGAACAGGACAGCGACCGCGGTGGTCAGCACGACGAGGCCGAGCACGAGGGTGTAGTCGCGGTTGATCGCGCCGTTGACGACCAGTTGGCCGAGGCCGGGCAGGGCGAACACCGATTCGGTGACCACCGCCGCCGTGATCGACGAGATGCAGATCGAGCCGAGCAGCGAGACCACCGGCATCAGCGCGGGCTTCATCGCGTGGCGCAACACGATCGTGCGGCCCGGCAGACCCTTGGCGCGCGCGGTGCGGATAAAGTTGCCCGACAGCACTTCGATCATGCTGCCGCGCATCACGCGAGCAATCGCGGCGACGTTGATAATGGTGAGCAGTACGATCGGCAGCACGCGATAGCGCCACTCGCCGTCGCCCCAGCCGCCGGCCGGCAGCCAGCCCTGGCCCTCGGAAGTCTTCAGCAGGATCGCGAAGATCCACACCAGCACCGGACCCAGCACGAACGGCGGCACGACGTTGCCGATATTGCCGAGCACCATCACCAGGTGATCGATGAAGCGGTCGCGCCGCACGGCGGCCAGCGTGCCGAGCGTGACGCCGATCACGACCGCGATCGGCACCGATATGCCGCCTACGCCGAGACTCACCGGCAATGCCTTCCACACCAGATCGTTGACCGACCAGTCGGCGTAGCGGAATGACGGACCGAGGTCGCCGTGCAGCAGCGAGCCGAGGTAGTGGAGGTACTGCAGCCACAGCGGTTCGTCGAGGTGATACTTGGCGTTGAGGTTCGCGAGCACGGCCGCCGACAGGTGCTTCTCGGTGTCGAACGGCCCGCCGGGGGTGAGGTGCAGCAGCAGATAACACGCGGTGATCACGGCGAGAATCGTCGGGATCGCCCACAGTGTGCGGCGCAGCGTATAAGCCAGCATGACGGTGCTCCTGCGCTTAGTGCTTGATCAGATACATGTCTTGCGTGGCGCGCTGGTCAAGATAGTTGGTCGACGTGTAGCCGCCCACATACGATTTGACCAGCCGGTCGGCCGAATACTGGAAGAGCGATACCAGCGGGTAGTCGTTCATCGCCAGATCGTGCGCCTGCGTGAGCAGGGCGGTGCGCTTCGCGTCGTCGAGCTGCTGGTTGCCTTCATCGATCAGCTTGTCGACTTGCGGGTTGCAGTAGCGCTGATCGTTCTGCACGCTGTTGCAGCGGATCAGATCGAAAAACGAGTTGGCGTCGTTGTAGTCGACAAACCAGCCGTCGCGCGAGGCCTGCACCTTGCCGTCGTGGCGTTGCTTGAACAGGACCTTTTGTTCGACGTTTTCGAGCTTGGTGGTCACGCCGAGCTTGGTTCGCCATTCCGACGTGGCAAACAGGGCGACCTTCTTGTGCAGGTCGTTGGTGTTGTAGGTGAGCGTGAACGTCAGCGGCTTAGCGTCAGAATAACCGGCTTCTTTCAACAGGTTGCGTGCGTAATCGACGCGCTTGGCCATCGGCCAGCTTGCCCAGTCAGGCGTGAAGACGTTCGCGCCTTCCGTACCCTTGGCAATCAGGCCGTACATCGGCACCTCGCCGTCGGCTGTCAGACGCTTGGTCAGCAGGTCGCGGTCCAGCACCATCGCCAGTGCCTGGCGCACGCGCTTGTCCTTGAAGGCCGGGTCTTCGTTGTTCAGACTGTAGTAGTACGTGGCGATCTGCAGGCCGGTTTTCAGTTCGGCGCCGAACTGCTTGCTCACCTGCGGGTAAATGCCGGACGGAATCGAATACGTGTAGTCGAACTGGCCGGCCTGATACATGCGCATCGCCGTTTCGTCATTTTCGATCGGCAGATAGGTCACTTTCGTAATCACGACCTTGCCGGCGTTCCAGTACGTGGGGCTCTTGCTAGCCACCAGGCGGTTGCTCGGCTGCCAGTCGGTCAGCGCATACGGACCGTTGCCCACGAAGTTGCTAGGACGGGTCCAGTCGCCGCCGAACTTCGTCACGACCGCGCGATTGACCGGGACCATCGTCGACATGGCCGTCAACTGCGGAAAGAAGGCGGCGGGCACCTCGGTCGTGACTTCGAGCGTGTACGGATCGATAGCGCGCGCGCCCAGACTCGTCAACGGCGCCTTGCCCGCAAGAATCGCCTTCGCGTTCTTCACGAATTCGACCAGCACGGTGTATTTCGAGCCCGTCTTCGGATCGAGCACGCGCTGCCACGAGTAGACGAAGTCGGCGGCCGTGACCGGCTGGCCGTTGCTCCAGCGCGCGTCGTGGCGCAGCTTGAACACCCATGTCGTCGGCCCGGTGCGCGACCACGATTCGGCGACACCCGGCACGATCGCGCCGCTCGCATCCATCCGCGTCAGACCTTCGAACAGGTCGAGCCCGATCGTATTGCCGGTCCACGATTCGATATGCGCGGGGTCGAGCGATTCGGTTTCGGCCGGCACCTGGCGGGTCATCTCCTGGCTGGCAGCGAGCGTGACACTCGCGGGGACCGTGACGGCGAAGGCGGAGGGCTGAAACGTAAGGACGAGCGCGGTCAGCGCCGTCGCGTAGACGAACGGGGTTTTCATCGGTTGAGATCGCCGGAAAGGTCGAAAGAAGAGCGCGCTGGCGCCAGGGCGCCCGGTTATCCGCGGTGCTCGGGCCGGGGCGGCCCTTGTTGCCCGTGTTGATTGCGCGACATGCAGGATTCCTTACATTTTGTAATGCAGGCAAACCCTGGTCGGATCAACCGGAACAGGTGCCTGCTTTTTAAAACAGTCTCGGTGTACCCACCCAGACGACCACCGTCTCGATACGCGCGGTATTCGCCCAGCTATGCGGCACCGTCGATTCGTAATGCGCGCTGTCTCCCGCGTGCAGCACGAACGTCTTGCCTTCCAGCGTCAACGACACTTCGCCGCTGATCACATACATAAACTCTTCACCGGCATGCGTGGTGACTTCCGAGCGTTTCTGCCCGGGCGGCATCTTCACGAGAATCGCTTCGAGCTGACGGCCGCCTGTCAGGTTGGTCAATCGCGCAAACAGATTGGCCGAGTCCGCAAAACCGAAAAACTTCAACTGATCGCCGCGGCACATCGAGCGCTCTTCGCTTGGTGTGTCGACGAAATACTGCACCGTCACCCCGAGTGCGTGAGCAATCCCGGCCAGCGACGTGATGGACGGTGATGCCAGACCGCGTTCGACTTGCGACAAAAACGGTTTGGAAATCCCCGCCGCTGTTGCCGTGTCATCCAGGGTGCGCTTAAGCCGTTGCCGCAGCGCGCGGATCTTGCTCCCAAGTTCGAGTGCCGGGTTGTTCTTTTGAATTGTCGTGACCATAGCAGGAGGAAATTAGCCCGTCAAAATTTGTTTGATATAAGTAAATATGGTTTGATTGCGGTCCAGGCCGGGGTGGCGGGCCGTTCAGTGCCCGGTCGTGCGAGGGACCACATTTTCGAGACAACGCTCTATGTTGCCAGAACCGAAATCCGCGCCCGCCGTTTTGACCGGTAATCGGCGAGAAACTGGAAGCGCATGCGGTAAAGACTGCGGTATGCATAAAGGTGCCGGTATGGATGCAGATCGCGTATCAGGCGACGTTAAAGGCATGACACTAAAGACTATTTTCAATCGAATGCGACGTCGCCACGAAGCGATCTGGCGTGTAAGAACAGGTAATTGGCGCGGTATCGGCGCGGTATCAGTGAATTCCCTGAGTGACGAGCCGTGCTTATATTTGCAGAATCAGGCCCGCTTGGCGGTTGGGCGCACGGGGTCGTATCACACGCGACGCCGGCCGCTGTTTTTCATTCCGCGCGCAGCGATCCTGCGCGGCGGAGCATTGTCCGGCACGTTCCATCCGAACGCTGGCCGGCAAGAGGACATGACTATCACTGCTGATTTCTCCCGCTGCGGGCTTCGCGCCCGCCGTCTGGCGCGGCCGCCATCTGCCGCTCGCCGCGTAGCCGGACGCCGGGATGCCGGCTCCCGGATGGCCGGCATCCGCACCACCGGCCCCCGGACCCCCGTTTCCCGAGATGCTTTATCATTGCGCCTGTTCCGCTTGCCGGAACCCGAACCCGATGTGGCGCAGCGTCCCTCAACGGGACTTCCTGCGGGGCGTGGCCCAATTTCCCAAGGGGACGTCCCTCAGGGCGGAGGATTTCCTTCGGGGCGCACCGCGTGGCGGGCCTCTATCCCATCCCCTGGTTTTTCTGCTGGTTTTCGCGCCTCAGTTTGCAACCCAGTTTGCAGATGAGCGCGCCACTCGGTTTCCAGATGAACGTGTAGATGAACGCGCCATGGACTATGCGCAGGCATAGGCCAAAGCGTGTGCCGCGCATGGTCCGCTGAGCGTTTTTCCAGATCCAGTTTTTCGCGCCGCATGGCCAGCCCACGCGCCGCCGCAACCGTAAGAACACGAGGTACATGATGAATTCGTCCAATCCCCCCGGCGCACCGGTCTCGCAGACCCGTTCGTTCTCGACGGTCTTTCTGATCGAGATGTGGGAGCGCTTTGGTTACTACGGGATGGCCGCGCTGCTGGTCCTGTTCATGATCGACAAGCTGAGCTTCACCGACAGCCACGCCACCCTCACGTGGGGGGCATTCACGGCGCTGGTGTACGCCTCGCCCTCGATCGGCGGCTGGATCGGCGACAAGATTCTCGGCGCGCGCCGCACGATGATCTTCGGCGCCGGCGTGCTGGCGGCCGGCTATTTCATGCTGGCGCTGCCCAACGAGCAATTAAACTACATGTACGCGTCGCTCGGCGTGATCGTGGTGGGCAACGGCCTTTTCAAGGCGAATGCCGCGAATCTCGTGCGCCGCATCTATGAAGGCGACGACGCGCGCATCGACAGCGCATTCACGATCTATTACATGGCGGTCAATATCGGCTCGACGGTGTCGATGCTCGCGACGCCGTGGATCAAGGACCATTGGGGCTGGCACACGGCATTCGCGGTCTGCTGCGCGGGCATGCTGCTGTCGGTGCTGAACTACTTCATCATGTTCCGCACGCTCGCGCATATCGGCTCCGCACCGGACGCCGAACCGATCCGCTGGAAACGCGTCGGCGCGGTCGCGCTGGGCGGTATCGTGCTCGGCACGGTCACGATGTTCGTGCTGCAGCACAAGGCGATTGCGGTGGCCTGCGTGTACACGGCGGGCGTCGCGATTCTTGCGATCTTCGGCTACATGCTGATGAAGTGTGAACGCTCGGAGCGCTCGGGTCTGATTGCCGCGCTGGTCCTGACCGCGCAGGTGATCCTGTTCTTCGTGTTCTACGTGCAGATGTCGACGTCGCTCACGCTGTTCGCGCTGCGCAATGTCGATCCGCGCTTCATTCTGGGCGGTGAGACGCTGTTCACGTGGAGCGCCGCGCAGTTCCAGGCGCTCAATCCCATCTGGATCATGGTGCTGAGCCCGGTGCTCGCGCTGCTCTATACGAAGCTCGCGAAGAGCGGCAAGGACGTGCCGGTGGCGGTTAAGTACGCGTTCGGCTTCGCGGTGGTGGCGGCCGGCTTCTTTGTGTATGCGGCGAGCGGCAACTATGCGGTGAATGGGCGCGTGTCGTCGTGGTTCATGGTGGGCGGCTACGGCTTGTATTCGCTCGGCGAATTGCTGGTGAGCGGGCTGGGTCTCGCGATGATTGCCCGCTACGTGCCGGCGCGGATGAGCGGCTTCATGATGGGCGCTTACTTCGTCGCAACCGGCGTGTCGCAGTATCTGGGCAGCGTGGTGGCGAACTTCGCGCAGATGCCGGCGGGCAATATGGATCCGCTCGAATCGTTGCCGCTCTATACCAAGCTGTTTACGGGGCTGGGCTGGCTTGCGGCAGTGGGTGCGCTGATTGCCGTGCTGTTGTTGCCGCTGATGCGCAAGCTGTCGCGTGAGCATCAGCGTTGCGGCGACGAAGCGCGCGAGAATGCGCGGCAAGCGGCTGCATTGAGCGGCGCGGTGGCGGAGTAACTTGCCACGGCGCCGGAACATGGCGCCAACGTGCCTGGCGCCGGTCGCAAGATAGTCATCGCCGGCCGTTAGACACCCAGCGTCGGCCGCGCTCAGTAGCGAAAAAAATGGCGTGCCCCGTATGACAGGGGCGCGCCATTTTGCGTTTACGCGCTGCGTTGCACTCGCTCGAGCGCGATCATCGCGCGGGTGCCGCTCGGGCTGGCTTTGTAGAAGTCGAGACGGAGTTGCATGAGTTGTTCCTTGTCGTAAATGTTCGGTAAATGTCCGGTAAGTGCCCGCTCCGATGGCGGCGACGGAGGTAAGCTTACGATTGGCATTGGTCTTTCGGAATAACCATTTTTCGGATATTTAAGGTAACCACTCGATGGAGATCCATATCGCGGTCGAAGGGCGTCACGATCTGTCCGGACAGATCTACCGGCAGTTGCGCGCCGGCATACTCGAAGGGCGCCTCGCCGGCGGCACGCGTTTGCCTTCCACGCGCGATCTCGCCACGCAACTGGGCGTCTCGCGCAAAACGACGCTCGACGTCTTCGACCGGTTGCTCTCCGAAGGTTATCTGAGCACCCGCGCCGGTTCGGGCACCTTCGTCGCCGACGGCCTCGAGCGTCTGCCGGTGGAGCGCTCGTCGCATGCTCTCGCTGCCGAGTCGGCGCGCGAGCGGGCGAAGGCTAAACCGAAAGCCGCGGCGCGTGCCCAGCCGCTGTGGGAGCAGATGCCCGAGACCTTGCCGTTGCCGCGGCCCACGGTGGCCTCGCCGCAGGATTTCATCGGCGGCGCGACCGACAAATCGCTGTTCCCCTTCGACGTCTGGCGCCGCTGTGTGAACCACGCATTGCGTGTGCAAGCGCGCGGCCCAGGCACGTATCGCGACGTGGCCGGCGAGCAGGAATTGCGCCTCGCGATTTCGCGTTACCTGGCGTTCAACCGCGCGGTCACGAGCAACTGGGACGACGTGATCGTCACGCAAGGCGCCCAGCACGCGCTCGATCTGATCGCGCGCATCACCTTGCGGCCTGGCGAAATCGCGGCGCTCGAAGACCCCGGCTATCCGCCGGTCCAAGCGTGCTTCACGGCCACGGGCGCGCGCGTGGTGCCGGTGCCGGTCGACGCCGAAGGCCTGATCGTGAGCAAGCTCCCGGACAAGGCGCGGCTCGTCTACGTGACACCCTCGCACCAGTTTCCGCTCGGCATGCCGATGAGTCTGGAGCGGCGCGTCGAGTTGCTGGAATGGGCGCAGAAACGCGGCGCCGTGATCATCGAGGACGACTACGACTGCGAGTACCGTTTCGAAGGCCGGCCGATGGAGCCGCTGAAAAGTCTCGACCGCGCCGGTCTCGTCGCGTATGTCGGCACATTTTCGAAGACGATTTTCCCGGAGCTGCGGGTCGGCTACGTGGTGCCGCCCGCATCGCTCTATGGGCCGCTCCTCAAGGCCCGGCAGATCGCCGACTGTCACGGTTGCACCCTCACGCAAACCGCGCTCGCGAGCTTTATGCTCAACGGCGACTTCGCCAAGCATCTGCGGCGCATGCACAAGACCTACGCGGCGCGCCGCGCGATGCTGCTGAAGCATCTGCAGGGCGATCTCGCGCCGTGGTTCGAACCGATCGTGCCGACCGCCGGCATCCACATGGCGGCGCGTCTAAAAGCGCCGTTGACCGAAGAGGGGCTGGTGAGCGCCGCGCGTGAAGCGTCGATCGGTTTGTATGGACTCGCCCCGTTTTATCAGCGTGCGAAGCCGCAGCCCGGCTTGATGTTTGGCTACGGCAGCATCGCCGTCGAACATATCGACGCCGCGCTCACGAAGCTCGCCGGCATTCTGCCGCGCCTCGCGCGCTGACGACCCGAGACGTGCGATTATTACTTAAACCTATCTAAAGCCATACAAATCAGTGTCACAAAGCAGCCGTAACCTTGCGCCTCTGTAATTGTTTGTAATGCAACGCCGGCCCGGATGGGCCGGCACGACAACACAACAAACCGGAGGGCAGTAGGGATGCGAGTGACGTTTATGGCAACAAAGAGGATGCGCAGGCTTCGCGTGGTCGGCGCCCTGGGTGGATTGGGCGTGGTGAGCGCGATCGGCATCACCGCGTGCAGCAGCAGCGACATTGAAACGCCGCCGTCGCAGCCGCCGGTGGCGAACGGCACGAAGGCGACGCTCGCGTTGCTGGAAACCACCGACATCCACACCAATCTCCTCAGCTACGACTACTACAAGCTGGCCGAAGACAAGTCGCTCGGTCTGGAGCGCACGGCCACGTTGATCGCGGCCGCACGCAAGGAATTCCCGAATACGATGTTGCTCGACGATGGCGACACGATTCAGGGCACCGCGCTCGCCGACTACCAGGCGCAGGTCGCGCCGGTCGATTGCAAGACGACGCTCGGCGTCTACAAGGTGATGAACCTGCTGAAGTACGACGCGGGCACGATCGGCAATCACGAATTCAACTACGGTTTGCCGTTCCTCGCGCAGGTCACCGGCAGCGCGTTCGACGTGCCGAACATGAGCCCGGTGGCGTCGCAACCGGCGTGCGCGGGGCCGAACTTTCCGCTGGTGCTCTCCAACGTGCTCGGCGCGAAATCGCAGCAGCCGATTTTCAAGCCCTACACGATCCTCGAGCGCACGCTGAGCGCCACCACGCCCGACGGCAAGACCATTAGCGCGCCCGTGAAAATCGGCGTGATCGGCTTTACGCCGCCCGCGATCATGGCGTGGGATAAACGCTGGCTGGACGGCAACGTCTACACGCAGGGGCTGGTGGAAAGCGCTTCGAAGTACGTGCCGGAAATGAAGGCGAAGGGCGCGCAGATCATCGTCGCCATGTCGCATGGGGGGCTCGACAATTCGACCTATTCGCCGTCGATGGAAAACGGCAGCTACTATCTGTCGAAGGTGCCCGGCATCGACGCGATGCTGATCGGCCATTCGCATCAGGTATTCCCCGACAAGAACAGCACGGTCACGCAATTCAACCTGCCGGGCGTCGACAAGGTGAAGGGCACCGTCAACGGCGTGCCGACCGTGATGGCAAATTTCTGGGGCAAGCATCTCGGCGTGATCAAGCTCGCGCTGAACTACACGAACGGCACATGGACGGTGGACCGCAATTCGAGCACGGCGGAAGCCCGCTCGATCCAGAACGCGGATACCAGCTACGTGGCGGTCGATCCGGCGATCTCGCAGGCGATCGCGGCCGAACACAGCGCCACCATCAATTATGTGAAAACGCCGGTCGGCGCGACCGATTTCCGCATGACCACCTACTTCGCCGACGTGGGCGACGTGTCGGCCATCGAGATCGTCAATCAGGCGCAGGCCGCCTACGTGCAGGACTACATCAGCGCGAATCTGCCGCAATATGCGGGCATTCCGGTGTTGTCGGTGAGCGCGCCGTTCAAGAGCGGCTTTGGCGGCGGCAACGATTTCACCGACGTCGCGCAGGGCAACGTCGCGATCAACAACGCCGCCGACCTCTACCTATACCCGAACACGATCTACGCGGTGAAGGTGACGGGCGCCGATCTGAAGGCCTGGCTGGAAACCGCGGCGAAGCGCTTCAACAAGATCGATCCGGCCAACATGGCGGCGCAGGCGCTGGTCAGCACCTATCCCGGCTATAACTTCGACATGATCACGTCGAAGGATTTCAGCTACGAAATCGACGTGACGCAGGCGGTCGGCAGCCGGATCCGCAACCTGAAATATCAGGGCGCGCCGATCTCGGAGTCGCAGTCGTTCATCGTCGCGACCAACAATTATCGTGCGAGCGGCGGCGGCAACTTCCCGGGGCTGGACGGCAGCAAGACGATTTACGCGTCGCCGGATGCGAGCCGTGACGTCCTGATTTCCTACATCAAGAAGGTGCAAGCCATCAAGGCGGCCAGCAACGGCAGCGACCGTAGCTGGCGTTTCACGAAGGTGGCGACGGCCGGGCAGGTGACCTTCAAGGCGGCGCCGAACCTGGTGGCGCTCGCGCAAACCTACGGCATCACCAACGTCGCCCAGATCCAGGCCGACGACGGCAGCGGCAAGGGGCTTGCCGTTTACTCGGTGAACCTCAACCAATGACAGCGCGCTTTTCTTTGAAGCCGGCGGGCATGGCGGTGACCGTCGTGGTGGCTGTCGCCCTCGCTGCCGGTACGCTCGCCACGGTCTCAGCCACACGCGTGGCGACGCCCGTCTCCAACGTGCAGATCGACGATTGGCGGATGCAGGGCACGGCCACGCACGCGGCGTGGCCGGTGTGGCGGCTGCGCCTCGCGGCGGCGTTCGGCAACGCGGTGGCGCGCGAGGCCCTGGTCGACGTGCTGGTGAGCTCGGCGCAACTCGACGAGCGGCGCGAAGGCGTCGACCTGTATCGTCAACTTGCGCTCGATGCTGTGCCGAGTGCGCAAGCCACGCTCGGCCATCTGCTGCTGCGCGGATTGCCGGGCATCGCGCCGGATTATGCGGAAAGCCGCCGCTGGTTGAACGTAGCCGCCTCGCATGATCCGCAGGCTGCGTATGATCTGTCGACGCTTTATCGCAACGGTTACGGCGTCGCGCGCGATCCACGTCTCGCGATTTACTGGCTGGAACAGGCGGCGCAAGCAGGTGTGCCGCTCGCGCAATTCCAGCTTGCCAACGAGTATCGCTTCGGTTCGACGCTGCCGCATGACGATGTCCTCGCACTGCAATGGCTGACGCGCGCGGCCAATGCGGAGTTACCCGAGGCCAATCTGGCGCTGGCGATCGCCTATCGCAACGGCGAGCTCGGCATGGCGCGCGACGAAGACGCCTACTGGGCCCACGTGAAAGAGAGTGAGCACGATCTGAAGCACGTCAGCCGGCCATGATCGCGCGTTGAAACGCGCCTGCGATTTTCTGTCGCAGAGCAACGTTAGCCGCCCCCTGCAGAGACTTTCGCTGCAGGGGGCGTGTTTTTTCCGCTGCGCGGATCGGCATGGCGAGCGTGCCGATTCACGCGGCCGGGCCATCGAATTGTCATCCGCCGGCCAGCGCATCGCCATCGCCCGGTGCCGAAAGTGCCTCTATTCAGGCATCGAAATGCCTTGTAACGCTCTTTACGGGTTTGTGTTGCAGACCCGTCCGACGCACGTTTACCCGCTAAAACAAGGATCAAAATGTGTTGCGCAGTCTGCGCCACGCAACAAACCTTCGCTGTTATACACAAAAGAGTCGCGCAAATCGTATTAGCGCTTGTAGAATCCGGCGTTGAAGCGTGCACATACCGTGTGCGCTTCGTGCAATTCACTGACCACTACAGGTAGGAGAAACATGCCGACTTCCGCAAAAAAGGTGGCCAAGAAGGCTGCTGCCCCGGTACCGACCAAGAAGGTTGCTGCAAAGAAAGTCCCTGCGAAGAAAGCCGTCGCAGCTAAGAAGGTCGCCGTGAAGGCGTCCAGCGCTCCGTCGCCGATCAAGGACACCTTCACGAAGGCCTCGCTGGCTGCACACGTCGCTGAACGCGCCGCTGTGGAACCGAAGACTGCCAAGGCTGTTCTGGCCGCGCTCGAAGACACGATCCTCGGCGCTGTGCACAAGAAGGGCGCTGGCGAATTCACGCTGTCGGGTCTTCTGAAGATCGTCGTGCAAGCTGTGCCGGCGAAGAAGAAGCGCTTCGGCAAAGACCCGTTCTCGGGCGAAGAGCGTTGGTTCCCGGCCAAGCCGGCTAGCGTGCGCATCAAGGCACGTCCGCTGAAGAAGCTGAAAGACGCAGCAGCAGGCTGATCGTGCTTCATGCGTTGCGGCGGTTTTTGAGAGAGCGTTTTTAACGGTGCGTTGTTAACCGTTCGCTTTTAACCGTCGTTAACGTTTGAGCCGACCCGCAGTGCGAGTTGTCCGAATCCCCGTGGATGCGAATCCTCGGGGATTTTTTTATGCACGTCTGCTTGTGGTTAGGCGAACTCGCCGCCGCCCGCCGCGGTGCCCCAATGCACCGTACTAGCGCATCATGGGCCGCCGCAGTACGATGGCGACGAGGCCATGCCGGTCAGGATGCGCTCTTAGCGTGCATGCACCGTGTTTTGCACGCAAAAAGCTCAATGGCATAGCGCTTGCTTGAACGTTTGTCGAACACCGAATGCGCAGCGCATTCGCCTTCTATCCGACAACAAGAGCGGGGCGTGACATGCGATGCTATGACGAGATGCGTCATCATGACGATGCCGTGCGGCCACACTACGCGCGCTTTGAGCGGTGGCTGGTGAAGCAGGGCAATGAGGCGATCGCACGCAAGCGTGCGGAAGCCGACCTGCTGTTTCGCCGGGTCGGTATCACCTTCGCGGTGAACGGCGATTTGTCCGGTACCGAGCGGCTGATTCCTTTCGATCTGATTCCGCGCATCATTCCGCGCAGCGAATGGCAGACGCTGGAGGCCGGATTGCGCCAGCGGGTGCAGGCGCTCAATCTGTTTATCCACGACGTCTATCACGATCGCAACATTGTGCGCGCCGGTATCGTGCCGGCCGAACAGGTCTATACCAACGCGCAATACCGGCCTGAAATGCAGGGCGTCAATGTGCCGCTCGGTGTTTACGCGCATATCGCCGGCGTCGACGTGGTGCGCGCGGGCGACGCGGGCGAGTTCTACGTGCTCGAAGACAACCTGCGGGTGCCGTCGGGCGTGTCCTACATGCTGGAAAACCGCAAGATGATGATGCGGCTTTTCCCCGAGCTGTTCGTGCAGAACCGCATTGCGCCGGTCGCGCATTATCCCGATCTGCTGCTCGATACACTGCGCTCGGTGGCGCCCGAAGGCGTCGACGATCCGGTCGTGGTGGTGCTCACGCCGGGCATGTACAACTCGGCCTATTTCGAGCACACCTTCCTCGCGCAGCAGATGGGTGTCGAACTGGTGGAAGGCAAGGATCTGTTCGTCGACGACAACTACGTGTTCATGCGCACCACGCAGGGGCCGAAGCGCGTCGACGTGATCTACCGCCGAGTTGACGACGATTTTCTCGATCCGCTCGCCTTCCGCAACGATTCGGCGCTGGGCGTGCCGGGTCTGTTGACCGCGTATCGGGCAGGACGTGTCGCGCTCGCGAATGCCATGGGCACCGGCATCGCTGACGACAAATCGATCTATCCGTATGTGCCGGAAATGATCGAGTTTTACCTCGGCGAGAAGCCGATCCTCAACAACGTGCCCACGTTCCAGTGCCGCAAGCCTGACGATCTCGCGTACACGCTCGCGCATCTGCCGGAGTTGGTCGTGAAGGAGGTGCACGGCGCGGGCGGCTACGGGATGCTGGTCGGGCCGGCGTCGACGAAGGCCGAAATCGAATCGTTCCGCGAGCGCCTGATTGCGCGGCCCGCGGGTTATATCGCGCAGCCCACGCTTGCGCTCTCCGCGTGTCCGACCTTTGTCGAAGCGGGCATCGCGCCGCGCCATATCGATTTGCGTCCCTTCGTGCTGTCGGGCAAGAGCGTGACGATGTGCGCGGGCGGTCTCACGCGCGTGGCGTTGCAGGAGGGCTCGCTCGTCGTCAATTCGTCGCAGGGAGGCGGGACCAAAGATACGTGGATGGTCGACTGACGCGGTTGCCAATGCGGTTGCTCCTAGTGCAGCTCATAGGGCAGCGCATGCAGCAACGCCCGCAGCCATGCAGGCAACCGCGTTCGCAACCTAACGCGCCGGCACAACAGTCAAACCGCCGCCGGCGCACACGGATAACCCGCGCGAGCCTTTTACTTCTGCAAAGGTCTCGCGTCATCAGATACGGAACGCCGTCATGCTAAGCCGAACCGCCGATCACCTCTTCTGGATGGCCCGCTACATGGAGCGCGCGGAGAACACCGCCCGCATGCTCGACATCAACCTGAAGGCCTTGCTGCTGCCGCAGACGCCCGAACAGGAGGCGCGCGCGCAACGCTCGGTGCTGCGCATTTCCGAACTCGAATCCGCGTTCGCGCAGCGCTACGATGAACCGACCCGTGAACATGTGCTCGATTTCATGGTGGCCGATGCGACCAATCCGTCGAGCATTCACTCGTGTTTGCAGGCCGCGCGTGAAAATGCCCGCGCCGTGCGCGGCACCTTGACGACCGAGTGGTGGGAAACCATCAACGACACCTGGCTCGAGTTCAACGAACGTTCCTCGGCCGGCCAGGCGGCGAGCAATCCCGGCGCGCTATTCGAGTGGGTGAAGTTCCGCTCGCACCTGTCACGCGGCGTGACGATCGGCACGGCGTTGCAGGACGACGCGTTCTTCTTCACGCAGCTTGGCACCTTTCTCGAACGCGCCGACAACACCGCGCGGATTCTCGACGTGCGGTTTGCCGACGTCGAACCGAATTCACGCGATGCCGCGCGCCAGCTTGAAGACTTCTACTACTGGACGTCGATTCTCAGTTCGGTGTCGGCGCTGGAGATTTATCGCAAGGTGTATCGCGATGTCGTCACGCCGGCGCGGGTGGTCGAATTGATGATCCTGAACCAGCAGATGCCGCGCTCGCTGCTCGCGTCGCTCGAAGGCGTCTGCGTGAATCTGGCGATGTTGCGCACCTCCGGCTCGAACCAGTGCGAGCGGTTTGCCGGCAAGCTGCGCGCCGAGCTGGTGTACTCCGACATCCGGCAGATTTTCGAAGCCGGCCTGCACGCCTATCTGACGCAGTTCCTTGCTCGCGTGTTCGAGCTCGGCAATCTGGTTGCGCGTACCTATCTGATGTTGCCAGTCGCCTGACGGAGTTTTTCTATGTACCTGACGATCCGCCACGACACGTCCTATCGTTACGAAGCGACTGTCCATTATTCGATTCAGCAACTGCGTCTGACGCCGGCCAGCGGCGCCTCGCAGGTGGTGCGGCGCTGGAGCATCGATGCGCCCGGCAAGCTCGACGCGACCTTCGATGCCTACGGCAATGTGTTGCATACGCTCGTGATCAACAAGCCGCATGGCGAGATCCGTCTGCATGTAGCGGGCGAAGTCGACACGATCCCGCTCAAGGACGGCCGCTTACCCGATGCCGTCGGCCCGATTCCGCTCGAGCATTTCACCTGCTCGACGCGTCTCACCGAGGCCGATGCGGCGATCCGCGAGTTGGCCGGATCGGTGCCGAGCCTCGCGAGTTCGAGCGATCTGATCGCGTTGTCCGAGCAGATCCTGCAGCGCGTGAAGTACAACCCCGGCATCACCGAAGTCACCAGCACGGCCGCCCAGGCGCTCGCGCTCGGCAATGGCGTGTGCCAGGACCACGCGCATCTGATGCTGGCCTGCTGCCGCACGCGTGGCATTCCGGCGCGTTATGTGAGCGGCTACATCGAACCCGGCGATGTCGAGCACGGCGCGAGCCACGCATGGGTCGACGTGTGGCTCGACGGCAAGGGCTGGATTTCCGTCGACGTGACGCACGCCGCGTTTGCCAGCGAGATCTACTGCCGGCTCGCCGTGGCGCGCGACTACGAAGCCGCCGCCCCGGTGCGCGGGCGGCGTATCGGCGGGCTGGAAGAGCAGTTGAAGGTGTCGGTCACGGTCAGTGGGCAGCTTTCGCAATAGCGGCCGCTGGCGGTGGCCAATGAGTTGTCAGGGCCGCCTTGAGGGGCGCATTGCAGGGCGGCTTGCCGGCAGCCATGGCAAGGGCTTGAATGAGCGTCAGCCCGTATAGCTATTCAGATTAGGCCCGCGTCCGCCGTAATACGGAGAAAGGCGCATGCGGGCCGCATTACAATAGCGACGTTCTGTGGTTTTTTGCGGGTACTTTTCCTTATGACTTACTGTGTAGCGATGTCCGTCGACGACGGGCTCGTGTTCCTGTCGGACACGCGCACCAACGCGGGCGTCGATCACATCAGCACCGCGCGCAAGATGTCGGTGTTCGAGCAGCCAGGTGAACGCATGCTGGTGGTGCTGTGCGCCGGCAATCTGTCGCTCACGCAAGCGGTGCTGCACGAGCTGTCCGAGCCTGCCGATGCCTCGCTGCCCACGCTCTGGAATGCGCCCACCATGGCCGACGCGGCTCGCGTGATCGGCCGCGCGGTGCGCTGCGTGCATCAGCGCGAAGCGGAGGCGTTGCAGGAATTCGGTGTCGACTTCAATTGCAGCTTCATTCTCGGCGGCCAGATCGCGGGCAACCGGCCGCGCCTGTTCATGATCTACGCGGCGGGGAATTTCATCGAAGCGTCGGCCGTGAACCCGTATTTCCAGATCGGCGAGGCCAAGTACGGCAAGCCGATCATCGATCGCGTGCTGACGCCGTCCACGCCGCTCGACGAAGCGGCCAAGTGCGCGCTGATTTCGATGGATTCGACGCTGCGTTCGAATCTGTCGGTCGGGCTGCCCCTGGATCTGCTGGTGTACGAGAAAGATTCGCTGCACGTCACGCGTTTCGTCTCGATCGATCACGACAATGCGTACTTCGAGATGATTCACCGCACGTGGGGCGAGCGGCTGCGCCAGGTGTTCGGCGAGATTCCCGATCCTGACTGGCAGGATTCGCCCAATGTGCCGCTGCTGCAGCGCGAGCGTGCGCTGGTGCTGCATCGCGCGCCGGTGGGGGCGGACGGCGTGGAGCATGAGCTCGATGCAAAGCCGGCGCAGACGTTGGCGCAGGCGGAGAAGGGCAAGGCCCAGCGGCGCTAGACAGTTTAGAGTCGGTCTACGGCCGGGAGCACTACATCAAGGTCGTCACGAGCCCGTTAAGGGCTTGCTGGCGGCCTTTTCTTTTACCTCATCTGTCGAATTGATCACGATGGACGCGCAGTGCGTGCGTGGCTGTCCGTCTATTCGCGGCGTGATCTGGACGTGCCAGCGCTAACCGCGTGCGCCAGAACCAGCAGACGAAAAAAAACCAGCCACAGGCTTATCGCCCGTGGCTGGTCTTCAACTGCGTGTTGCTTCAGCAGTCCGTCAAGTTCGATTAGAACTTGTGGCGGATGCCCAGGCTAACCATTGCTTGCTCGTTGGAAGCCGAGTTGAAGCCGTACGAACCGATCGACGCGCCAGCTGCGCCCACCGTCGTGCTCGAGGTACGTTGTTCGCCGCTTGCGTGCTGCCATGCGCCGACCAGGTAGAGGTCCGTGCGCTTCGACAGGTTGTAGTCGCCGCCCAGGGAAACCTGGTTATACGTTGCGCTCGTGTCGCCCGTACCCTTCGTGTAGATGTAGCCCACGCCCACCAGCATTGCCGGCGTGACTTGATAGCCAAGGTACACGCCACCGACGTTGTACTTCTCGGTCGAACCGAAGCCCGACAGGCCGTCCGGCTTGTATTGCGCGTTGCTGTAGCGCAGGTTGACCGTGAACGGGCCGGTTACGTATTGCGCTGCGACCTGAGCGATACCGATCGAACGTGCCGATGCGTAGAAGCTGTTGACCTGGCCGTCGAACGTGCCGTCCGACGTGCTGCCGTTCCAGCCCGGCGTCGCGACCGGCGGGGTGCCGCTGGTCGTGAAGCGGCTAGCCAGCGTGTTGCCGTTGTCAGCGCGGAAGTAGCCTGCAGCTACGCTAAACGGACCCGTTGCGTACGTTGCAGCGCCCGACCACGTTTGGCCTGCGCCCGTCGAACCAGCCACGCCGCCGAATGCGTACATGCCTTCGAACTGGAAGCCGCTCCACACCGGCGAGGTGTACTTGACGGCGCTGTTCGTGCGCGAGGAGTTGTCGTTGTTGTCGACGTCGCCCGGCGTTGCGAAGGTGGAACCGAAGTAGTTGTCACCCGTCAGCGGCTGAACCAGGTCGACCACCGGATCGTACTGACGACCCAGCGTGACCGTACCCCATTGGTCGCCCGTCAGGCCGACGTACGCTTGACGACCGAACAACCGGCCGCCTTGACCCAGCTTACCGGAGTTCACGTCGAAGCCGTTTTCCAACTGGAAGATTGCCTTCAGGCCACCGCCGAGGTCTTCCGTGCCCTTCAGGCCAAAACGATCGCCTTGCAGATTGCCGGCGGCCATTTGGACCAGATTCGAATTCTTACCAGCCGAGTTTTGCGTGTTGTGAACGTACTGGACCGACTCATCGATCAGGCCGTACAGGGTGACGCTGCTTTGAGCATGTGCCATGCCGGTGACGCCGAGAAGCGCCAGCGAGAGGGTAGACAGGGCGATTCGTTTCATCCATTTCTCCACGCAGATGATTAGTTTGTTGTTGCGGAAAGGAGAATAGCTCACTGCCTCAACCGGCAAGAACTGGAAAAAAAAGAGTGTCGCCAAAAACCGACAAAACGTGCAAACCCTTGTATTTAAAGCCTGTTAACGATTATTGCTATTTCCGCAATATTCGTTCATAGACTGCGCATTATTGTTGTTTTGTTAACAGTGAAGGCGTCGGTACCTGTAATTTAGACACTTGTTTGAATGGGCGTTGTAATTTAGTTGTCTAGATGTTCTCGCCGTTTTGAAGCGTTCATATAAAAACGGAGCCGCATTTCGCTTGACGGGCGCGCTAGACAGAATTTATGCGGTGTGAGCGGGCGCCGCCCGCTTCAGGCTTCACTCGCGACAGCCGTTATCGTCCGCCGTTGCGGCGCGCCACGGCAACGGCCGCCAGCCCGGCCGCCGCGGCAACCAGCACTGAGGTCCACGGATGCTGTCTGACATAGCGATCGGCCGCGACGGCCCGGCGGCCCGCGCCGACCAGCGTGACGGCGGCGGCGCGTGTCGCCTGTGCTTCAGCAACGACGACGGTGCGGCCGATCTTGACCGCAGCCGCCCGCGCTGAAGTCTTCTCTCGCCCTTGCTCCCTTGGCAGAGCCGAGGCTGCATCGTTCGCGGCAAGCGCCGCGGCTTCTGCCGTTCCAGCGGCAGGCGCCAACCCGGCAGCAGGCGATTCGCGGTCTTCCACGCGAGGCAACGCATTGGCCGATACCGTCGATGCCGCCAGCACCGAAGCGAGCTTGGCGCGGCTGCCGGGCGGCGACGCGTCCTGCATGCCCCATCCGCCACGCGGATCGTGCATGCGCCCGCGTGCCGCCGAAAACTCCGCGCCGAGCAGGAGCACGGCGGCCGAGAAGTACAGCCACATCAGCAGCACGGCCAGCGAGCCGGCCGCGCCAAACGAGCTCGCCATGCCGGCGTGGGCGATATACAGCGCGAACAGTTTCTTGCCCGCTGAGAACAGCACGGCCGCGACGATCCCCCCGACGAACGCATCGCGCCACCGCACCTTGGCGTCCGGCAGAAACTTCAGCAGGCCGGCAAAGGCAAACGCCAGCACCAGCAGGCCGACGCCGAGTTGCAGCAGATTGCCGATCACCACGTACGGCGAGTCGCCCCACAGCCACTTGCCGATGAACGTGATGACCGTGTCGAGCACCAGCGAGACGATCAGCAGGAACGCGACGCCGAGCACCAGACCGAACGAAATCAGGCGCACGCGCACCAGCGCGATCACGCTCGACGAGCGCGGCCCGGTATACGGCCACACGAGGTTGAGTGCGCTATTGAGGGACGAGAAGGTGGCCGAGGCGCCGATCGCCAGCATCGAGAATGAAATGATGGCCGCGATGCCACCGGCGCTGCCGCTGTGATGGGCGTTCTCGACGATGGTTTGCACGCCCGCGGCGGCCTGGTCGCCGAGCAGGCCGTGAATGTGGGTGAACAGTTCGCCGCGTGCGGCTTGGGCGCCGAAGAACCAGCCGGCCACGGCGATCACCATGACCAGTGTGGGCGCGAGCGAGAACGCCGCATAGAAGGCGATGCTGGCGGCCATCGCTGCGCAGCGGTCTTCGGCAAACTGTTTGAATGCGCCGATTGCCCAATTGGCCTGCTTGCGCGCCACCAACTGGAGGTTCTCGGCGGAAAGCGTGTCGCTGTCCATGGTCGTTCTTCTCAATGGGATACTCGCGCCGGATGCGCCGTGTGCGTGCCGTTGAGGTGGCCCGAGGTGGCCTTGATGCAGTCCGTGCATCGATGCCTTTCGCAAACCTTGTGCCTGTCACTATAACAAGCGACACGCGCTGCATGCGTGTGCCCGCACGCCGCACGCAGGTGTGCCGTTAGAATGCCGATGGACCTTCACACTTGTTATCACCATGCACTCGCACGAACTCGTAAAGCAGTTTGACGTCATTCCTGCCGAACAATTGAGCGCGCATTTGCCGGCGCATGTCGTCGAGCACTTGCCGGCTCAGGGCGTGACCGTGTTCGCCGTTAGCGACGACGCCTCGGACACCGCCGAATTCAGCGCGCGCTACGGCTTCGGCCTTGAAGACTGCGCCAACACGATCGTGGTCCGGTACAAGAAGGAGGGCGCCGAGCATTACGCGGCGCTGGTCTCGCTGGGTTCGCTGCGTCTGGATATCAATGGCGCGGTGAAGGCTGCGCTGGGCGCGCAGCGCCTTTCGTTCGCCAAACGGGAGGCCGCCGTGGAGCATAGCGGCATGGAGTTCGGCGGAATTACAGTCTTCGGCTTGCCGGCGGACTGGCGCGTTCTCGTCGACGCTGCGGTCATGGAGCGTGCGCAGATCGTGATGGGCGCGGGGGTGCGGGCGGCCAAGTTGCTGTTGGCGCCCGAGGTGCTGCAGCAGTGGCCGCGCTGCGAAGTTGCCTCGCTTGCGCTGCCGGCCGAGTGAAGGGTTGGGGCGCCGCCGCCGCCCGCAAGTAGCACCAATCTAGGTCCTTCCCATAGGCCAACGCACGAAGGCATCCAACAAACGCTGAAGTTTTCCAGCGTTCCGCCGTTATTCCGAAGATTGACCTGAACAGTTACGGTGCCCGCTCGCGCGGTGCTGACTATAAGTACAAAGGAATACGGAGATGGAACGCTTTCGCCTGAAAGTGCGGCTTTGGCTCGCGCTAGCGGTAATGTGCATGGGAATTCTGGCGATCGGCCTGTGGGGCGCGTTCAAAACGCGCGACACGATGATCGCCGATCGTCAGGCCGAGCTGAAAAGCGTAGTGAGCGTGGCCTACAGCGTACTGGATCGCTATAACGGCCTCGTCGCGGCCGGCACGATGCCGCTCGCCGACGCGCAACGCACGGCGATGGCCGACCTGCGCGCGATGCGCTACGACGGCGCCGGCGGCTACCTCGTGATCGAGGACGCGCAGGCAAAAGTGCTGATGCACGGCGTGCGGGCCGATCTCGAAGGCAAGGACATGAGCGGCTTCACGGATCCGAAAGGCCGCCACGTGTTCAAGGACGGCTCGGATCTCGCCGAGCGCGACGGCGAAGGCTTCATCCACCTGCAGTTCCTGAAGCCGGGCTCCGATCAGATGGCGCCGAAGATCAACTACGTGCGGCTCTACAAGCCGTGGGACTGGACGATCGTCACGGGTGTGTTCACCGACGATATCGACGCCGCGTTTTACACCACCCTCGTGCAGTACCTCGGCGCCGCGCTGATTCTGTGTCTGGTGGTGGGGCTCGTGATCGGCGTGATCCTGCGCAGCATCTTGCGGCAACTCGGCGGCGAACCGGCTTACGCGGCGCAGATCGCTTCACGTATCGCCGATGGCGACCTCGATGTGGTCGTCGAGACGAAAGCCGGCGACACCGTCAGCCTGCTCGCCGCGATGCAGCGCATGCAGCATCGACTGGCGCAAGCGATCACGCAGATTCGCAGCGGCGCAACCCTGATTTCGACGGTCTCCAACGAGATCGCCGCCGGCAACGCCGATCTGTCGCGCCGCACGGAACAACAGGCGACCGCGCTCGGCGAAACCGCTTCCAGCATGGAGCAGATCACCGCGACCGTGAAGCAGAACGCCGACAACGCCAAGCAGGCCAGTCAACTGGCGCACAACGCCTCGGAGACGGCGGCGCGCGGCGGTGAAGTGGTCGGCCAGGTGGTCGAGACAATGCGCGGCATCTCGCAGTCATCGCACCGGATCGGCGACATCATCGGGGTGATCGAAGGAATCGCCTTTCAGACCAACATTCTTGCCTTGAACGCGGCCGTTGAAGCGGCGCGCGCCGGTGAGGAAGGGCGCGGCTTCGCGGTGGTGGCGGGCGAAGTGCGAAGCCTCGCGCAGCGCAGCGCGGCGGCGGCCAAGGAGATCAAGACGCTGATCGAAGAGTCGGCCGCGCAGATTGAAGGCGGCTCGCAGTACGTGGGCCGGGCCGGTGAAACGATGCAGGAAGTGGTGCACGCGGTGCGCCGCGTGACCGACATCATGGGCGAGATCAGCGCGGCGTCGGTTGAGCAAAGTTCGGGTATCGAGCAGGTCAACATCGCGGTGGCGAGCATGGATCAAACGACCCAGCAGAACGCTGCACTAGTGGAAGAAGCCAGCGCGTCGGCCGATGTATTGAAAGCGCAGACCAGGCAACTGGCGGCTGCGATTGCTGTGTTTACGCTGCCGGAAGGGGCGTGAACAGCGTGACGGGACACGAGGGGCCAGACAAGATGAATGTCGTGGCCAAGGCGGCGCAGTGGCCAGGCAGGATTGCAAAACGGGTGAGTTTTACAGCGGTGTGGTCAATGTGACGGGTGAGGCCGGTAGAGTCGTGACCGTGGCGCGCGTGACGCCGCCAGATGGACGCGTCACGCAGCCGGCTGCAAACTGCGTGACTGCGTGACTGCGTGACCGTTTGAACGGGTGACAGCGGGACAGTGCGCTGGGCGCGCTCGCTCAGATCATCAGACGTGAGACCTTGGTGCCTTCGAGCGACACACCGGCCATCAGCCCGCCGTTCGTCAGCACAAAAGCTTCGACCGGGCTGGTGGCGGTCGAGGTATCGACCGCGCCGTTCGCGCCGACCTTCAGCACGGCGACCGTTGCATCGGCGCCTGCTGCCCATCCCTGGCTGTGCAGGAACGTGTCGAGTGCGTCTTGCGTCATGAACAGAAACACGAGCGCTTTGGACTGCGCGCCAATCTGCAAACCGAACGAGCCCGCGACGGTGCTGTAATAGCCCGCCGTGCGTCCGGCCACGCGCAACGCGCCTTCGCCGTATTGCCCACCGATCCAGAAGCCCGCCGAAATCACCGATGGGAACACGAGCACGCCGCGCGCTTTGTCGACGAGTTCACGCGAACCGGCAACGTTCGTGTAGAGACGCGACATGGTGGCATCGACCCCGGCATTAATCGAGTCACGCTTGCTGGCGTCCGTCGAAGACGACGCGCTCGAGGACGGCGACGTGGTCGTGCAGCCGGCGAGGCCAAAGCCGGCCGTAGCCAAAGCTGCACCTGTGGTCATGATGAATTGTCGTCTGCGCATGATCGTTCTCCTTGTGCGAGATGGAAGTTGCGTTTTCTTTTCGAACGGTGAGTGCCGTGACGCCGGTAGCCCGTAGCCCGTAGCCCGTAGCCCGTAGCCCGGCAAACCCCTACGCTTGCTAACCAGCATTTAGCGTGCCTGACGTCACGGCTCGTGTATCAGACAGCCGTGATGCGCGGACGTTCGCACAAAAGGGGGGACGGCGTTCAACGCCGCGCCCCCCCGATCCCTACGCTGCCGGACGGATATTCTGATTGTGGCGGAACAGGTTGTGCGGGTCGTAGCTTTGCTTGACGGCGATGAGACGCTCATAGTTCGGCCCATACGCATCGGCCACCCGGCCGCCTTCCTCCTGCGTCATGAAGTTGACGTACACGCTGCCTAGCGCGAACGGTGCGGCTGCGGCGAAGAAAGCGCGCGCCCAGGCGATGCAGCGCTCGTCATCGCTCGCGTCGTCCCAACGACCGTGCACGTTCATCGCGTACTGCGTGTCGCGGCTCGAATAGGCTGTGGCGTCGACCGGCACCCGGCACGTCTGCGCACCGATCTGGCCGAGGAAGATTTCGCATTGCGGCGACGGCAGCGTGCCGATCGCATCGAGCAAGGCGTCGATGAGGCCGTCCGATATTTTGTCGAGATTGTGCGACTTCCAGTAGTTACGCGCGCCCGGCGCGAGCAGCGGATCGAACGCCTGTTGCCACATGGCGTACGGCATCGGACCAAGATGTTCGCCGACGGGTGTGCCGAAACCGCGTACAACCTCCACAACGGATGGACCGTTTTCGACGGGGCCGGAGTAGCACATCGCGAATACGATCACCGGCTTGCCGTGCGCCTCGGGTGGCAGAAACGGCAGCGGCGGCGCAAGCCGCACCACCGGCCATACGCTGAGTTCCTCCGGCATCTGTTCTACCGCCGTGCGGTACTGAAGCAGGGCATGCTTTGCCTGGTCGAACGGCAGCACGACCAGGCCGCCGTACACGAGCGGCCCGACCGGATGCAGCGCGAACTCGAAGCGCGTCACGACGCCGAAATTGCCGCCGCCACCGCGAATCGCCCAGAACAGATCTGGATGGGAGTCGGCGCTTGCGTGGAGCAGTTCGCCGTCGGCGGTGACCACGTCTGCTGAAATCAGATTGTCGACGGTCATGCCGTATTTGCGGCTCAGCCAGCCGAACCCGCCGCCCAGAGTCAGACCTGCCACGCCAGTGGTCGAGTTGATGCCGAGCGGGGTGGCGAGCCCGAACGCTTGCGCTTCGTGGTCGAAATCGCCGAGCGTCGCGCCG
The DNA here is from genome assembly GCA_900142905.1 of Burkholderia sp. GAS332. Lineage (NCBI taxonomy): Bacteria > Pseudomonadati > Pseudomonadota > Betaproteobacteria > Burkholderiales > Burkholderiaceae > Burkholderia > Burkholderia sp. GAS332. The sequence goes on from FSRV01000002.1 coordinate 634,701, forward strand.
GGTTCGACATAGGCGCGTCGCGCTGCCGGATCGATCTGGACCGATTTCATCGGTGACAGGTCGATCACGAGGCCGTCGTCACACAACGCGGTACCGGCGATGTTGTGGCCGCCGCCGCGCACCGCGAGCGGCAGATCGTTGTCGCGCGCGAACGCTACGCCGCGGCGCACGTCGGCTACGCCGGCGCAACGCAGGATCATCGCCGGATGCCGGTCGATCATCGCATTCCAGATGCTGCGGGCCTCATCGAAACCTGCGTCGCCAGGCAGCAGAAGCTGGCCCCGGGTCGCGGTTTTTAGTTCGTCGACGGCGCTACTGGACACACTAACCATGGCACACCTCCAGATACAGTGGAAGACGCGCTTAGAACACTATTCAGCTGAACAAAGTAAATGAAGATTTCTGAAAAGGTTCGATTTGCGTCAATCCAGTAAACGGGACTGCCTCCGTAAGTCAAACAAAGGTAAACCCGCCCCTGTAACCGACACTGCGCGAAAGCTCGTGCAGCAAGTGTCTGCGAGTCGCGGCGGGAATGATGACCCGTCGGTGATGCAGTGGATGGTGGGAACGCTTCGGGAAAAGCGGCGCGAAGAGGAGGTGGTTATCCGCTGGGATGGCGGCTGCGAGGCGACACTTTTGCCGCCGAAAGCGGGCATGGTTGTTTGCGTGCCGTGCAGAAGTGTCGATTTACAGGACGTTTCGCACGGAGGATTATGCGCGTATCGACTCGTCCACAACCTATCGCTGAGGAAGCGTCATGTCCATGCAAGCTCTCGTTCTCAAGCAGCACGGCGGTCCGCTCGAACTCACGGAACTACCGCGCCCCGAGCCGGCGCGCGGTGAGGTGCTGGTGCGCGTCGGCGCGAGCGGCCTGAATCCGCTCGACACCAAAATCCGCGCCGGGGCCGCGGGGCACGCGCAACATCCGTTGCCGGCGGTCTTGGGTATCGACATGGCGGGTGTCGTCGAGGCGGTGGGCGAGGGTGTCGGCAGATTCAAGGCGGGCGATCGGGTCTACGGAATGACGGGCGGCGTGGGCGGCCTGCAAGGCTCGCTGGCGCAATACGCATCGGTCGATGCAGACCTGCTGGCCTTGATGCCGTCCAATCTCTCGATGCGCGAAGCTGCTGCGCTGCCGCTTGCTTTCATCACGGCGTACTCGGGCATTGTCGATCGCGCGCATTTGCAGGCGGGGCAAACGGTGCTCGTACATGGCGGGGCGGGCGGTGTGGGATACGTCTCAGTGCAGTTGGCGCTCGCGCTCGGTGCGAAGGTCTTTACCACGGTTAGCGAGCGCGACCGCGGCGTGGTGGAGGCGCTTGGTGCTACGCCGATCGATTACCGTGCGCAGCCGGTTGACCAATATGTCCAGTCTGCGACGGACGGCGCGGGTTTCGACCTGGTCGTCGATACGGTCGGCGGCGCGACGCTCGACGCATCGTTTGCCGCCGTGAGGCATTTCGGCCATGTGGTCAGCGCGCTCGGGTGGGGCACGCATGCGCTGGCGCCGCTGTCGTTTCGCGAAGCCAGTTACTCGGGTGTGTTCACGCTGCACGCCTTGCTTTCCGGAGAAGGCCGCGCGCATCTCGGCGAGATGCTGCGCGTGGCGGCGCAGCTCGCTGAAGAAAACCGGCTCGCGCCCCGCCTCGACGCACGGCGCTTTGATCTGAGCGCCGCGCAGCTTGCTTATGACGCACTGACCGACGGCAGCGCGCGGGGCAAAGTCGTGGTCGAGGTGAATTGAGTGGAACGCTGAGCGCAGAGTTGCCTGCGCTCCTTTTGCATTAACCCTTCACGAGGCCGCCATCGACAATCAGATTCTGACCGGTGACCGCGCGCGCCCACGGCGAGAGGAAGAACAGCACGGCGTCGGCGAACTCCTCAGGCGTCGTGACACGCCGCAACGGTGTCGAACTGGCGATCAGGTCGAAAACGACCTCCGGCGTGGCCGCGCTCGCATCGGTGGTGCGTAGCAGGCCACCCGACACCATGTTCACCGTGATGCCGTCCGGGCCGAGATCGTGAGCTGCGGTGCGCGTTAGCGACAACAGTGCCGCTTTGGCTGCCGTGTAGTCGTGATAGGGCACCACGGGGTTCTGAAACAGATTGGTGCCGACGTTGACGATGCGGCCGAACCCGCGCGAGCGCATGCCCGCGGCGGCCGCTTGTATCGTATTGAGCGCGCCCTTGAGCGAACCGTCTAACTGCTGCTGAAATCTCGTCCAATCAATGACGTCGATTTTCGGGCGGGCGTCGCCGTCGAACTGAAAGTCGGCCAGTGCATTGTTAACTACCGACACGATGGGCTGCCCGGTTTGCGCGTGGGCCGTTTCGAACAGACGCGCGATGGCGGCCGCATCGGTCACGTCCGCCTGGATCGGCAGGACACGGTCGCCGAGTTCTTCTCTCAGCGCGTGAGCCAGCGTTTCGCTCTTACGATAATTCACCACGACGCTCGCACCTTCGCGCACCAGTGCACGCGTGATCGCGGCGCCGAGTCCGCGGGCGCCGCCCGTTACCAGCACCCATTGTTGGGATAAAAGCATCTCTTTTCCTGTTGTCGATGAGGTTGCGATTTTTCTATTGTCGCCTGATTCAGCTTTCTCGCTCGCTCGCTCAGTGGGGTGGCGCACGGATAACGACGGCGCGGATGCAGATGTGATGTGTGTAACGGCGTGCGCCTCGTTTGCGCTCAGTGGTCGGCCTTATGTCTTCGCACTGTCTGTGTGATTGCGCTCACGCCCGCTCTTACAAATGCTATTTCGTGTCCGGACAAACACGGATACGAAACGGTGGTTCGTGTCACGGTCTACTCCCTTGCTCGAAAACTAGGCCCTGTGGGTGACAGGCTCGCCAGCGGATGATCGATTCATCTGACGAAGAGATCCAGTCGTCTATTAAAAATAATAATTTGGACTGCGTATCTAAGTGCGGAAATTAAGGCCTTTTAATAAATGGTAATTAACGATATTTGACAGTCGAGTAGCGCAATTAATCGGAAACAGGTCGGCAATATCGTATTGCGTGGGCTAGCGCACGGTCACTGGATCGCGCTCCGCATAACTTCAACGTCCATTAGGTCCTGCTGTGCTCTTTTCAAGGCTTTGTTCGCGCACAGCGAGTTGTTTCTCCCGGATCACGTCAAATCGGATCGGGATTATCTGCGAGAGAGATGTCGAGTGCCGTGCGGATCTCGTATGGCACGCAGCAATATCGATCGCGTTTTGAAGGGTCATTTATTGACAGCGAACAGCAGCTGACTCGTTGTCGGCATCTGTCTTTCAAAATATATAGTTAGGAGACTGAAATGAAAAAGCAAAACGGGGACACGCGGACGTTGGGGACAAGTAAGGCTGTGTTGGCGGTTGCTGTGAGTCTTTATGCGGCAATGGCAGGCGCTCAAACGAGTCCGGCGGCACCTGCGGCACCGTCGGCAAGTTCGACGAAGCTGATGGTTGCGCAAACGTTGCCGATCGATTGTCCGCTATTCGACGCGTTTGGCTGTAAGCAGGAAGACGGTGGATCGCGGGCGTCCGGCGGAGTTGGCGTGGCGGCGGCCGCGGGTCTGGGGTCGACATCGCCTTCGGGCTCACAGAGCAGCAATGGCAGCGGGACTTCGTCGGCTGGGTTGGGCGCTAACGGTGGCGGGGGCGGATCGACGTCGAACGCGGCGGGACTCGGTGCTGGGGGGGCGGGGAGTGGTAGTGGGGGGAAGGGCGGGGCGGGTAGTGGTGGGAATGGTAGTGGTGGGACGGGCAGTGGTGGGACGGGCAGTGGTGGGACGGGCAGTGGTGGGACGGGCAGTGGTGGGACGGGGAGTGGTGGGACGGGGAGTGGCGGAACCGGCAGTGGTGGGACAGGCAGTGGTGGGACAGGCAGTGGCGGAACGGGCAGTGGTGGAACAGGCAGCGGTGGAACGGGCAGTGGTGGGACGGGCAGTGGTGGGACAGGCAGTGGTGGGACTGGCAGTGGCGGAACGGGCAGTGGTGGAACAGGCAGTGGTGGGACTGGCAGTGGCGGAACAGGTAGCGGTGGAACTGGCAGTGGTGGGACAGGCGGCAATGGTCATGGCGGTGGTGACGGCGGTCATGGCGATGGCGGTCATGGTGACGGTGGTCATGGCGATGGTGGCCACGGTGATGGCGGTCATGGCGATGGCGGTCATGGTGACGGCGGTCATGGTGACGGCGGTCATGGCGATGGCGGTCATGGTGACGGTGGTCATGGCGATGGTGGCCACGGTGATGGCGGTCATGGCGATGGCGGTCATGGTGACGGCGGTCATGGTGACGGCGGTCATGGCGATGGCGGTCATGGTGACGGTGGTCATGGTGATGGCGGTCACGGCGATGGTGGTCATGGTGACGGCGGCCACGGTGATGGCGGTCATGGCGACGGTGGTCATGGTGATGGCGGCCATGGCGACGGCGGTCATGGCGATGGCGGCCACGGTCATGGCGACGGTGGTCATGGTGATGGCGGTCATGGCGACGGCGGTCACGGCGACGGTGGTCGTGGCGACGGCGGCGATGGCGGTCATGGCGGGCATGGCGACGGCGGGCACGGTGATGGTGGCCACGGCGACGGTGGTCATGGCGACGGTGGCCACGGTGATGGCGGTCATGGTGACGGTGGCCATGGCGACGGTGGCCACGGCGACGGCGGCCACGGCGACGGTGGTCGTGGTGACGGCGGTCATGGCGACGGTGGTCGTGGTGACGGCGGCCATGGCGCTGGCGGTCACGGCGACGGTGGCCATGGCGATAGCGGTCATGGCGACGGTGGCCACGGTGATGGCGGTCATGGTGACGGTGGCCATGGCGATAGCGGTCATGGTGACGGTGGCCATGGCGATGGCGGTCACGGCGACGGTGGCCATGGTGACGGTGGCCACGGCGACGCTGGCCACGGCAATGGAGGCCACGGCGACGGCGGCAAAGGCAGCAGCGGCCAAGGCCATGGCAGCGGCTCCGGCGGCCAAGGCGGCGGTTACGGCGGCGGCCACGGCCACTGACGCAGCAAACTCTCCTCAGCGCGCGGCGGCCGGTACACGGCCTCCCGCGCTGATATCCCGTCCGGGATCGCACGAGCGGACCGCCGAACGTCCGCTCACCCTCACATCCGCACACATCGGATTCGCACGTCGGCGAACAGCTCGCAGTAGAAGTTCCGAGTGGACCAATAAACCGCGCAGGTGCTGCACGATCGCCTCGTCGCCCTAACGCACGGCATGCCATCCGTGTTTAAATGCCAGGGCCTCGCTCGCCGATGTAGAACCCTAACGCCATAGCCTGGCGCGATAGCCCGGCGGGCATACCGCAACGGTCCATTCAAAACGGAGTTCGCGTTGAATAACAAACAGGCCCCGCTGCCGCAAGCACCCTTGCGAATTGCGGCTGCGCAGGCGCAACCGGTTTCCGGCGACGTAACGGCAAACATTGCCAGAACGGTCGAACTGACCAACCTCGCCGCCGACCGCGGCGCGAAACTGGTGGTCTTTCCCGAGAAATTCCTAAGCGGCTATGAGCCCGATCTGATTGCCGGCGACCCGGCGAAATACGCCTTCGACCAACACGACGCACGGCTCGAGCCGATTCGAGCCGTCTGTCGTCAGCGCGAGATCGCCGTGATCGTCGGTGCGGCAACGCGCGGCGCAAGCGGCGAGAGCGGCCTCCATATTTCTTCGCTGGTGTTCAATCGTTCCGGCGAACTGATCGAGCCGTATCACAAGCAGCATCTCTACCGCAGCGAGACGGCGATTTACCGGCCGGGCACGCAAGGCTGCATGCTGGAGATCGACGGCTGGCGCCTCGCGCTCGGCGTGTGCTACGACTCCGGCTTTCCGGAGCACGCGCGCCGCGCCGCGATGAATGGCGCGCACGCGTATCTGGTGAGCGCGCTCTTCAGCCTGAAGACGGGCTATCACCAGTCACGCATCTGGTTTCCCGCGCGTGCTTTCGACAACACCCTGTATGTGCTGTTGTCGAACCACGTCGGCACCACAGGCGGCTGGGAAACATGCGGCGCGAGCGCGATCTGGGGTCCGTATGGCGACGTCGTGGAGGAGGCCAGCCGCGAGCGGGAAGAAGTGATTACCGCGCTACTCGATCCGGCCGTGCTCGCCGATGTTCGCGAACGCGAGACGGTGCTTGCCGACTTCAAGGCGCACGCCGAAGAGACGTCGGGTGGTTACGTCGCGCACCGTCTGGATTAGCCAACCGCGCGCCTGCTTACTTCAACGCAGCGGGCCGCACTACGCCCACCGTATCGCGGCGCGGCGCGGGCACGGCCCACAGCAGGGCAACCATGCCCACGATCAGGAGCGCTGCAATGACGGCAAAGCCTGCGTAGACGCTGCCGGTTTCGGCCTTCAACATCCCGACCAGCGAAGGACTCACCGCGCCGCCGATCGCACCGATCGCGGTAATCGTCGCGATACCGGCTGCTGCGGCGCCGCCGTCCAGATAGGCGGTAGGGATCGTCCAGAAGATACTCAGCGTCGCGTAGATGCAGATCGACGCGACCACCAGCAGGGCAACGGTGAAGGGAACGCTATGCGCGGCGAGCGGCAGCAGCAGAAAACTGCCGGCCACCGCGAAGCCGCAACCCGCCACATGCCAGCGCCGTTCGGCGTGACGATCCGAACTGCGCCCGATCGCCACGATACCGATGGCGGTACAAACCGAAATCGCGCCGCTGAGCCAGCCGATATTGCCGATCTGTTGTACGCCGACGTGCCGCAGCAGCGTTGGAATCCAGAAGCCGACCGCATTGAGTCCCATGAACACGCAGAAATAGATCGCTGACAGCAGATAGATCCGCGGGTTGCGCAACACATCGGCGAGGCGCGCGGGCGGCGCGTGGTGTGCGCCGCGCTGTTTTCGATCCGCTTCAAGCGCCGCGGTAACGTGGGCCTTTTCCGCGTCGGTCAGCCATTTTGCGTGCGACGGACGATCGTCCAGATAGAGCATCGCCATGACACCGAGCACGATGGCCGGTATGCCTTCGACCAGAAACAGCCATTGCCAGCCGTGCAAGCCGAGCATGTCGTGGAAATGCACCATGATCCAGCCCGACAGCGGCCCACCGATGATGCCCGCCAACGGCACGGCCATGATGAACAGACTCGTGATGCGCCCGCGTTGACGATCGGGAAACCAGTAGGTGAGGTACAGAATGATGCCGGGGAAAAAGCCGGCTTCGGCGGCGCCCAGCAGAAAGCGCAGCAGGTACAGCATGCTCGCGCTTTTGACGAACATCAGCAGTACGGTCAAACCACCCCACAGCACCATAATCCGCAAGAGCGTCTTGCGTACGCCGATGCGTTCCAGCAGCAGATTGCTCGGCAACTCGAACACCAGATAGCCGACAAAGAACATCCCTGCCGCGAGACCGAACACGGCGTCGTCAAGTTTCAGATCTTGCAGGAACTGCAGCTTGGCAAAGCCGATGTTGACGCGGTCGATGAAGTTGACCACGTAGCAGATGAACAGAAACGGCACGATGCGCCGAGCGATCTTGCGATAAATCGCGTCATCGGGCGTAACGGCTGACGAGCGCTGCATGGTGTCTCCTGGCGGCCCGGCACGTTGCGCCGGGCGCATATGATGTTCTTGTTAGGCGCCGAGTCAGGCTCTGCATGGGGCTCTGCTTAATGCGCTGTTAGAGACCGCATTCGCGCCTTTACCGCCCACTGCCTTGTCCTACCACTCGCCGAAAAAGACCCCCCAGTCCTTGTGCGTGTTGGTCTTGCTTTCGACAGTCGGGTTATCGATCGTGACGCGCTGTTTCAACGAGCCATACCAGTCGGCGAGCTTTGCATGCATTTGCGCGCGGACGATGGCGTGACTCGCATCGGCGCCGAGATCGACGTATTCGTCCGGATCGTTCGCCAGATCGAAGAGTTGCGGACGGTAGCCCTGCCAATGTATGTATTTCCAGCGCGTATCGCGCACCATCCAGCCACGGCATTCGTCGGGCTTGCGTTCCAGTGCGAGACGCGCGCCGCGGAAACTGTAGTCGAGTTCGGAGACCACGTAGTCGCGCCAGCCTTCCGCACGGTCCGCTTCACCACGCGTGAGCGCCAGAACCGAGTGTCCTTCGATACGCTCTTCATAGGCCGGCAGGCCGAGCGCGTCGAGCACCGTCGGCACCACGTCGATGCCCGAGACGAAGCGCGGCTCAGCGCTGCCGCGGGTGGCGTCGGCACGCGTCGACGGATCGTAGACGATCATCGGCACGCGCTGCACGGTGTCGTAGAACAGTTCCTTCTCGCCGAGCCAATGATCGCCGAGGAAGTCGCCGTGGTCGGCGGTGAACACGATCAAAGTGTCTTGCCAGCGGCCGAGCCGTTCGAGCGTGTCCCACAGTTGGCCGAGATGGTCGTCGATCTGCTGGATCAAGCCTTGATAAACCGGCCGTACGGTGTTCGACACTTCTTCACGCGCGAAATTGGCACACTCTTCATGCGTGCGATACGCGGCCACAACCGGATGCGCATTGTCGAGTTCGGCGGGCTTGCGCGCGAGCGGCAGGCATTGATCGAGTGAATAGAGATTGTGATAAGGACGTGGCGCGACATAGGGCCAATGCGGCTTTACGTACGACAAATGCAATGCCCACGGCGTGTCGCCTTGTTGCTCGATATAGCGGATCGCCTGATTCGTCATGTAAGCCGTTTCGGAATGCGGCTCGGCCACCCGCGCCGGCCAGCGCACGTTGCGCATTTTCCAGCCGGAATGCACCGCGCCGCTGTCGTCTTCCACACTGATCGCGAAGTCGCTCCACGGCTTGTCGCTGACATAGCCGTGCGCGCGCAAAAAGGCCGGGTAACCGCTCTCCTTGCCGGGTTCGTGGTGACCGTCGTAGCGGTCGAGTTCGTCGAACGAACCGGTCGAGAGGCGCTGCCCGAGCGGACTTTGGCGCGCGATGTCGAGCCGTTGCATGCCGTTGCTGTCGGCCATCACGTGCGTTTTGCCGGCCAGCGCAAGCGAGCGGCCATTCAGGCGCAGGTATTCGCCAAGCGTCATTTCGCCGATCGAGAGCGGCACGCGGTTCCAGTTGGCGCCGTGACTGCTCATCGTGCGGCCGGTGTAATACGACATACGCGACGGACCGCACACGCCGGAACTGACGAAGGCATTGTCGAACCGCACGCCGCGCGCGGCCAGCGCGTCGATATGACGGGTTTGAAGGTAGGGATGTCCGTAGCAGCCGAGGTGATCGCGGCGAAGCTGGTCGCACATGATGAAGAGAACGTTGCGGGTGTCCGACATCTATAAGCACCGTCTGCGGCCTTGCGGCCTGAAGTAGGAGAAACCGGGGAGATACTTGGATGCTAGAAACGAACCGGACGATTGACCTAATCAAATAAATGTGCGAACGCACAATCCGCCGCGGCCGGTGCGGCCAAAGCGCGTCATAATGACCGCCACCCCCCTTATTAGACGTACGCTTACCGTGCCTGCGACCGACCCTCAATCGATATCCGTGCTGAAGCATCCCGAGCACATCGACGAATTTCTGCTCTACAGGCTTCACAACCTGGCGCGTCTGGCGACTCAGGGTGTCGGTCTGATGTTCCGGCGGGAACTTGGCATTAGCCGGCGCGACTGGCGCATTCTCGCGTTCGTCGGCAAGTACCCGGACGCGAGTCTGACCCAACTCGCTGAATCGGCCGCGCTCGACATGGTGGTGGCGAGCCGCTGCGTCGCCAACATGGTGAATAAGGGGTTGATTGCGAAAACGCGCTTGCCGGAGAACAAGCGGGTGACCGTGCTCGCGCTGACCGAAGCCGGTCGTATTGCCTATGAACAGGCACGCGTAAGCGGGCAACGCTATAACACCGAGTTCGCGGCCTGCCTGAGCGATGAGGAAGCGGTTTTACTCGACGGCTTGCTTAAGCGGATGGAGCAGCAAGCCGCGCAACTGACGCAACGCGAGATCGCCAGAAGCGGGCCCATGCCGTTACTTAGCGAGGACGTCGAGTAAGTCCCTACGCGCAATCATGTCGGCCAGAACATGCCGAGCGCGGCGAGCCCCATTGCGGCGGTGGCGATCCAGCCGACCCAGCGTAACCAGCCGGTCACCGCAAACTGACCCATGACTTTGGGGCTGGCCGCCATCACCATCACCAGCACCATGATCGGCACGGCCGCGACGCCGTTGATCACCGCGCTCCAATACAGTGCCTTGATCGGGTCGAGACGCATGAACGTGAGCGCAATGCCGCCGAGAATCGATACGGCGATCACGCCATAGAACTGCTTCGCCAGATTCACCTGCAACGCCAGGCTGTTGCGCCATTTCATCGAACCTGCAGCTGCGTAGGCCGCCGAACCCGCCAGCACCGGCAGCGCCAGCAGACCCGTGCCGATGATACCGAGACTGAACAGCGCAAACGCCATGTTGCCGGCAATCGGCTTGAGCGCGCTGGCGGCATCGGCGGTGGTTTTGACTTCGATGTGATGCGCGTGCAGCGTGGCGGCGGCGGTGAGCATGATAAAAAACGCTACGCCGTTCGAAACGGCCATGCCGACCCACGTATCGACGTTGATCCGCTTCAGTTGTGCAGCAGCTTGCATCGGCGCGCGCAATAGCGGTCGCTCTGCTGGTTTCGAGTGAATCTCCTCGACTTCCTGCGACGCTTGCCAGAAGAAGAGATATGGGCTGATCGTCGTCCCGAGCACCGCGACCACGGTGGTCAGATAGTCGCCGGACAATTGGACTGGCGGTTTCACGATGCTCAGACCGACTGCTTTCCAATCGATCGGAATCACGAAGATGATGGCGACGTAGGCGAACAACGCGAGCGTCAGCCATTTCAGAACGCTCGCATAGCGTTCGTATGGAATGAACACCTGCATCAGCAGGGACGCCGTGCCGAACAACGCGACGTAGAGTTGGACCGGGCCACCGATCACCAGTTTGGCGGCGGCGCCCATTGCCGCAAGATCGGCGGCGATATTGATGGTGTTGGCCGCGAGCAGCACCAGTACCGCAAGATACAAAACCGGCGCGGGGTAGTGACGGCGCAGATTGGTGGCGAGTCCGCTGCCCGTCACCCGTCCCATGCGCGCACTCACCAGTTGTATCGATACCATCAGCGGGTAAGTGATCAGCAACGTCCATAGCAGTGCGAAGCCGAATTGCGCGCCGGCCTGCGAATAGGTGGCGATGCCGCTCGGGTCGTCGTCCGCTGCGCCGGTGATCAGGCCGGGGCCTAGCCGCTTCATCCAGGAGCGTTCGGCGATATCTTCAACAACAAGCTCCGGTTCGAGGTTTTCAGTGGTCATCGTCATCCGCCTGCAAAGGGAACCCGTATTGAGTCGCTTATATATAGACAGCCCACGTGCTCGCCGGGTGGCGGCGGTACGCGTCGCTCGTCAGGCAGCAGCATTCTCTGTGCCACGGCCCTTGCCGCTCAATTGCCATTGCGTCTGCGACTGGCCGAATCGGCGGGCGGCGGCATGCAACATGTCATCCGCTACAATGATGCGCACTACCCACCTGGAGACTCGCTTTGAAATCTATCGTTGCTTTGGTCGCCGCGGCTGTTCTTTCTTCAACGGCAATGGCCGCTTCCACCACTGAAAAGCTGCCTTCCGGCGTAATCGTTGAACATCTCACGCCGGGCACGGGTGCCCAGCCGGCTGCTGACGACGTCGTGAAGGTCAACTATCGCGGCACGCTCGCCAATGGCACCGAATTCGATAGTTCGGCGAAGCACGGCGGCCCGGCGACTTTCCCGCTCAATCGCGTGATTCCGTGCTGGACACAAGGCGTGCAAAAGATGAAGGTCGGCGAGAAGGCCAAACTGACCTGCCCGGCGGCGACTGCCTATGGCGAACGCGGCGTTGGCCCGATTCCGCCGAATAGCGACCTGACGTTCGAAGTCGAACTCGTTGGCATCGTCAAGTAATACGGCGCGCAGCGCGCTGAGACTAAACCCCGCTCCGGAGACTGAAGCGGGGTTTTTCTTTTTCGGGGCACGGCATGGATTCGCTGAACGCTATCCGTGATGACGCTGTAGCGTTCTTTTAAAGTTCCGCCGTACTCGGTCGTTTACTTTCTACGCATGCGCCGGCGCTGCAACAACCGCTTTGCGCATTCCGGAAGATCTGGCTGTCATTCGTTGCGCGTCGGGAGCGCCTGTCATGAACATCGACTTTCATTACGGTGTGGTCTATATCGTCGCCCGCATCGGCGGCATGACGGCCAGCGATGCACTCACCGTGGCGCATGCCTGCCAGTATGTCGACGACGCGACCACTTCAGGAATACTGCGTTTTTCGGGCGGCGAGACTTTCGAGCGTTTCGCCACCGCGCACAAGCTCTTCGACTATACCAACACGGAAAACGACCAGAACCGCCTGGTGTGGGCGCCATTTCATTTTCTGCCCGCGGGTGTCGGGGAGACTCTCGACGATAAGGCGGTGTGCCGCGCGGATAGCACTGTTGCTCGCGAGGTGGTCCGCCGCGCGATCCGGCAGCGGGGCACTGACACGGCCTTGTACCGCCTGGGTGTGACGCTTCACACCTACGTCGATACGTGGGCCCACCAGGGCTTCGCCGGTATCGAAAGCCCGATGAACCGTGTCCATATGCTGGAGGCGGAAGATTGCACGCGTGAAGGCTGGCTTGCCCACCTTACCCGCGCCACGCGGCATCTGGTCCAGCACCTCGAGGAAGATGTGCTGACGCTTGCACTGCCCGTCGGTCACGGTGCCGCCTTGCACTATCCCGACCAGCCGTGGGCGAAGTGGCATTACATCGACGGCAGAAATGTGCGTGTCAAAAGGCACAATCTGCCGGAATTCATGCAGGCGGCGGAGATGACCTGCCGCGCGGTGCGCGCTTACGTCGCGGGGCGGGAAGATTTTGAATGCCAGCCCGGTCTGCCGGAAGAGGTAACAGCCGCGCTCACCAAGCTTCTCGACACCAATCGGAACCCTGACGACAACAAACGCCTGCAGACCATTTGCGAAGCGGTGAAAACCGGCGTGATTCCTGGTTTGGAAGAATCGATTCCGGACTATGTGCCCAAGGGGCTCGGCTCCTGGAAATACAAGGCCACCGGTTTGCGGTCCGACGACGACAGCGGGGACCGCCCCCAGTGGAGCGACGTCTTTGAGAAAAGCGACTACCGGCTCTTTCACGACGCCGTCAAAGAGCACCGTTTCGTGGTGACGCAGGAGATTTTGCCGGCGCGCGGACTGCGGATCGCGTGAAGCGGCCGGGCTATTCCGCTCTCACTTGCTGACGTTGCGCGGCCCGTTCTTCCGCTTGTTTTTTCGCCATATGTCGTCCCACCAGGCAGCCGCCCACTGCGCCGACTACTGCGTGGTGCCCCGCATAGTGGCCGGCGACGCCGCCCACCACTGCGCCTTTCATACAGCCGGCCGCGTTGGCCGTGCCGACTGCGGCCGAAGTCAGTACGGCCGCCGCGAGGGCGGCCTTGATAAAACCCGCTTTCATCTGAAAGTTCCTGCTACTGAGTTATTCAAAGTGGCGCTTTTGCGCGCCGTTTCAATAGCCACGCCACTGGCCGCGCTCATGCCATTCGTGCTCGCGCCATTGCTCGCGGCGCCATTCATGCTCACGCCACTCGCGCCCGCGCCAGCCGTTATAGCCGCCATAGGCCACCGTGACCGGGGCCGGACCGTAGACGACCGGTCGTGCAACATAAACCGGAGGAGGCGGCACATAGACGCCGACCGGAATACCGATTCCGACCGCCACATCCACGTGCGCGGATGCCATTGACGATGCCGCCAGAAATACCAGACCCAGTGCTGCGCCAACGATCTTCTTGTTCATTTCCCTTTCTCCTTGCACATCCAGGTGCGATGCATCCGGTTGCTACCGGGTTGCCACTGCTTTGTTTCTGACTACGGTTCGGAGTGTAGAAGGGCAATCCGGACACAGGTGAAACAGCGCTGCGAGATTGGTAACGTGGGATTACCAGCTAAAAAATGAACTGCCACCCTTTGAATCTCCGGATGCTTGCCTATAGTAGAAGCAACAATTGCCGCATTGCACAGCGGCCGGTCTTTCTTGATGTGGGTGACGGGGAAACAGAAATGACGCCATCGAACGCTGCGATCTACCAGAGCCAGGCTTGCACGCCGGATTCATTGCGAACGCTTGCCGGTTACCTCGAATTGGCGCTCGACGAAGGAGAAAGCGTGGTTCTGATGCGGATCGGCACGCAGGTACGCAGTGTGTATGTCGGCAATCCGTCCGGCGCTCTGGAGGATTTGACGGATCACGGCGTCGTGGCCGCTTTTCAAGCCGACGAAATGCTGGCATTGACGCAGTTGGGACTCAACCGGATCACCGCCGACGATCAACAGTACCGGTTCACGCGCAGCGTGAGGTATATCGCCGACCGCCAGGTTGTCGTTTTTACTCCGACTTGAGCGGCTCGCCAGTAAACGGAAAGACTAAGGAATACGGTTATCGAGTGGTGGACTCGAAAGGTTCGTACTCCACTGGATGTGTTCTCGTGTAGATCTGGTGTCTTTATAGCCACATAGATCTGCCTTTCTCGTGCTATTCATGGCATAGTTCGTTCGATTACCACATAAGGAGCAATCAAATGCCCACGTTAGAGCAAATCCAAGCAAAGCTTAAGAAGCTCCAGGCGCAAGCGGACGTCCTTATTGCCCGGAAAGCACAAGTCGCAGTCGACCAGATCCGGGAGTTGATGCTCAAGCATGGCCTGACTACTGCGGATATCGAAGCAAAGGCAAAAGCGAAGCGCGCCGCGCGCGGCTTGAATGGGCATGCTGCAAGTGGCAAGGCAAAAGCCGCTGGCGCAGGCAAGTCGATTCCGAAGTACCGCGACAATGCAACTGGCGCGACATGGACGGGCCACGGGCGTGCACCGGCCTGGATTGCCGCCGTGAAAGACCGGACTCAATTCCTGATTGAAGGTGTGAGCGAACTGAAGTCCGCGGCGAAGGCAGCGGTCACTCACGCCAAAACCGGAAGCAAAGGTCAGCCTAAAGGCGCGCAACCGCCCAAGTACCTCGATCCGAAAACCGGCGCCACCTGGAGTGGGCGCGGTCCGGCGCCGGCATGGCTCGCAACGGTCAAAGACCGCACCAAGTTTCTGATCGATAGCGCCGCGGCGAGCAGCAATGTCGCCGCCAAAAAAGTAGCGACGGCGAAGAAGGCCGTAGCGTCCAAACCGGCTGCGAAGAAGGGCACGGCGGCGACTAAAAAAGCAGCGGCAAAGAAAAGCGCTGCCAAACCGGCTGCGAAGAAAGCCGCTGCAAAGAAGACAGCCGTGAAGAAAACCGCTGTGGCAAAGAAAGCGCCGGGTCGCAAGACGGGTGGTAGAGGCAAAGCCGGCGCGACGAGCGCTGCCGCAGCGCCGCAAACCTCAACGGTGCAAACCGGCGCGTGAGTGCAACGGAGTCGCGAAGTAGATGACTAGTACGTTCGACTCACCCCAGCAGGAGGACCACGTCGTCCTGCTGGACGCCGTTCCTCACCCGGCCGCCGACGCCGCCGAGCCATTCATCGTCGCCAGCGACCGCCGGGTGATTCTGGCTTATCCGATTGCTGAATCCGACTTCGAGCGGTTCGGCCCATTCGATTCCGATGACGATCCCTATTGCACGGTGCTCTTTCCGGACGCCGTGTTTCATCGGCTGGGGCCGCCTGGCGATGCCGATCTCGAGATCCATCCACTCGCGTCGCAAGGACTCAGTGGGTACTCGGTTCACGAAGTGATGAATTCGTCGCTGGCCGCCGAGATCTCGGCCGTCACTTCGCCTGGGTCCGCACAGCGCCATTTTGTCATCACGTTCCAGGGCGCTACGTTCGAATGCGTGGCGTCGGACTATACGGTGATCGGCGTGTATGGCGCGGGTGAGATCGCCAGTCGGGAAGCCTTCTCGCTGGTCCGTTAGTCTTGTTAGCGGTCAGTGCCGTTTCGGCGTAGCCGCTTCTTTCCCCTCCTTGCGCCATCGCCCAAACGCTCGCTCCCTTACGCAGCGTTGCGGGCGATCCGTTGCAATGGCTGTGCAACGCGCTGTGGTTTCCTTTCAATAAGATTTTCCCCGCCCATTTCGAACATATGCCCAATGATTTTTTTGGCTTTTATTTTTGAAACATGTTAAAAAGCTTTCCGTCATCCTATATTGACATGAAGTCTTCACGCAGTGCGGGCAGACTGGCGTCAACGAATGGCGTGCGGCAGCGATTGGCGCACCGTTATCGAAATTACATATAAATATATTACGAGGCATCGAACGCTCGATTGAAGCGGACCTGAGGTCAGGCACGCGTCACAGAGAGCCGGCAGGTATCACGTCGAGTGGTGCGTGTTTCGGTGCAGTAGCGGTCGTCGTGGATCGGATTTGCCGGCGCAAAGGCAGATCGCATGGGCCTGATCCCCGGTAGTACGGCCGCAAGGCGTCCGCGAGCGCGGGCGCGGTATCGGTACGCATTTGCTTTGCGCAAGTGCATGCGAATACGCCATGCCCATCGAAAAACTCCTTGTTCCGCTACCGGCGGGCCTGAAAGTCTACGTTGAACGTCACGTATTCGATCCGGCCTTCGAGAGTGTCATTCTGATCAACGGCGCGCTGGCCACCACAGCGTCGTTCGGACAGACAATCAAATACCTCGGCGAACGCTATAACCCAATTTGTTTCGATTTACCTTATGCAGGTCAATCGAAAGCGCATAACGTGTGCGACTTCGTCCTTACAAAAGACGATGAAGTCGACATTCTGCTGCATCTAATCGGCTTATTCGAGCCGAGCTTCCTGTTGTCGGTGTCGTGGGGCGGGGTGGCGTCGCTGCTGGCGCTCTCGCGGGCGCGCACCAGCGTGAGGCGCGCGGTGATTGCGTCATTCTCGCCGCGGCTCAACGCGGCGATGACCGCGTACGTGACCGCGGCACGCGACCACATCGCCGCCGGCGAAAATCTGAAGGCCGCACAACTGCTCAACGATACCGTTGGGCAGCATCTGCCGCGCATCATGAAGCTCTACAACTATCGCTACCTCTCTATGCTGCCACGCGATGAGCAGGACCAGGTGGCGTTTCACGTCGACCAGATTCTGGCCATCCGTCCAGAGGACTATCTGCACGAGTTTCGCAACATCGATTGCGGTCTGAAATTCCTTAACGGCGAGCTCGACAACTACACCACGCCTGAGGACGCCCGCTCGCTCAGCGCGCATCTGAAGCGCGCCGAGTTTCTCACGATCGAGCAGGCCGGGCACTTCCTCGATCTCGAAGGGCGGCCCGCGTTGCGCCAGGTGAAGACGGCGATTTTCGATTACTTCGGCGCCGCGCCGGTGCAGGCGGCAGGCCGTGCGCTCGACTGTTTCGACGCGTTCGCCGCCCGCTCGCCCATCATGCCGGTGCAGCAACCCGCCATTGCAAACGTCGCGAACGTCGCGTTGCAGGCCACCGCCGATCACTCGTTCCAACAGGTCGAACTACCGTGAATATCGCTCAGAGCATCGCCATCGTCGTACCGTGGGCGCTGTGGCTGCTGTATTGGGTCGCCACTTCGAACCGCGTCAAGGAGACCGCGCGCAAAGAGGCGTCGCTGTCGCGCACGTTGCAGTCGATTCCGTTGATCGGTGGGGGCGCGCTGATCGTGCTGCCGGATTTCAACACAGCGGCGTTGTCCCTCGATCCGCATGCGATCGGGCCACTGCAGCTGGCCGGTTTGGCCGTGCTACTGGCCGGCCTGGCGTTTTCCGTGTGGGCGCGCCTGCATCTCGGCACCAACTGGAGCGTGTCGGTCACGCTGAAGGAAGGGCATGAGCTGGTGCGCAGCGGCCCTTATGGACTGGTTCGTCATCCGATCTATACCGGCTGTCTGCTGGCGCTCCTGGGCGCCGTGCTGATCGGCGCGCAATGGCGTGGCGTGGCTGGCCTGTTGCTGATTTTCGCGTCGCTGGCTTACAAGGTGCGGGTCGAAGAGAGCTGGTTGACCGGTCACTTCGGCCGTGCATACTCGCAGTATCGTCGCGACGTGGCCGCGCTGATTCCCGGTCTCTTCTGAGCCGCCGGCATGACGAGAGTCATCATCACCGCGATTGGGTCGGCGGGCGACGTGCATCCTTTGCTCGGCGTTGGCGCGGCGTTGGCTGCGCGCGGCCACGAGATCGTCTTCTGCACACATCCGCCGTTCGCGGAGGCTGCTACGCGCCAGGGTTTCGCGTTCGTGCCGATCGGCACCGCCGCCGAGTATGAAGTGGCGATGGCGAACCCGGCGCTATGGCATCAGCGTACCTCGTTCCGTACGCTGTGGGCGGTGATTGCGCCGACGCTGCGTCCGCATTTCGACACGCTGGCTGCGTTGGTCGACAACGACACCGTGATGGTCGGGACGTTGTGGGCCTTCTCCGCCCGGTTGATGCAGGAGTTGTACCGCGTGCCGTTCGTGTCGGTGCAAGTGTCGCCGTCGACCTTGCTCTCCGCGTATGCGCCGCCGACGCACCCGCGGCTGACCATTCCGCGCGGCTTACCGCTGGCTATCAAAGCGACGCTGCTGCGGCTGATCGAGCGGCAGGCGCTCGACAAGGTTTGTGGCCCGGCGCTGAATGCGTTGCGTGCGGAACTGGCGCTCGCACCGGCGCGACGCATTTTTGGCAAGTGGCTGCATTCGACCGACGGCGTGCTGTGTCTCTTTCCTGAATGGTTCGCGCAACCTCAGCCGGATTGGCCGGCGCCGCGCTGTCTCAGTGGTTTTCCGCTGTTCAACGACACGAGCGTGCCCGCGTCCGATCCGCAACTCGACGCTTTCCTCGCCGCCGGCGAGCGGCCCGTGGTTTTCACAGCGGGTTCGACCTTGATCGATCAGGATCGCTATGCGAATGCAGTAAGCGCGGCACTGATGGAAAGTGGGCTGCGCGGCATTCTTTTGACGCCGGATGCTCCTCCAGCCGATACAGCCGCCGCTCAGGCGGGGGCGCGTGCGGATGCACCGGGCGTGCTGCTCAAGCGGCGTTACGTGCCGCTGCAGAAGCTGTTGCCGCGTTGCCGGGCGCTGGTGCATCACGGCGGCATCGGCACGGCAGCGCTGGCCTATGCCGCCGGCATTCCGCAAGTGGTGACGCCATTCGCGCACGATCAGTTCGATAACGCGCAGCGTGTCGTCGTGAGCGGTTGCGGTGTTCGGCTCGATAGGCCACTGCAGCCGCAGGCGCTGGCGCGCGCATTGAAGCAGGTGCTCGGCAGCCCGTCAATCGCGACGCAGTGCGGCCGCATGCAGGACCGGCTCGCGACGTCGCCGGATGGTTGCGAGGCGGCGGCACGCTATATCGAAGGTCTCATGCGGACCGGCGTGCGCACGCAATCCGTTGGCCACACGTTTTCGCTGGCGTTAGCCGGCCGCGAACATAGCCTATGAGCACCGCGTCGGCTCACGAGGCGCATCGCGTCGACCCGGGCCCCGGCGACGAGCGCGGCGTACCCAGCATGCGGGGCGCGCGGCTCGCCTTGCTGACGTTCGCACTATCGCTGGCCACATTCATCGAAGTTCTGGATTCGACGGTCACGAACGTCGCGGTACCGGCTATTTCCGGCGGCCTCGGCGTGTCCAACAGTCAGGGCACGTGGGTGATCAGCTCGTACTCAGTGGCCGCCGCCATCGCCGTGCCGTTGACGGGCTGGCTCTCACGGCGGCTCGGCGAAACGCGGCTGTTTCTCGGGGCAGTGATCCTGTTCACCTTGACGTCGCTGCTGTGCGGCGTGGCCGGTGACTTTCACCTGCTGGTGGTATGCCGGGCATTGCAGGGGCTCTGTTCCGGGCCGATGGTGCCGCTTTCCCAAACGATCCTGATGCGCGCCTTTCCGCCGGATAAGCGCGTTGTGGCACTGGCGCTGTGGGCGATGACGGTGCTGCTCGCGCCGATCTTCGGTCCCGTGGTCGGCGGCTGGATCATCGACAATTTCTCGTGGCCGTGGATCTTTCTGATCAATCTGCCGATCGGCATTTTCTCGTTCGCGGTGTGCATGACGCTGCTGCGCCGCGATGCGCCCACTGCCAAGGCGGCGCCGATCGATCTGCCTGGCATTCTCCTGCTGGTCATCGGCGTCGGCTCGCTGCAGACGGTGCTCGATCTCGGTCACGATCGCGGCTGGTTCGATTCGCCTTTGATCCTGACGCTCGCGATCGTCGCCGGGCTGGCGATCGTGTCGCTGCTGATCTGGGAGGCCGGCGAAAAGCATCCGGTGATTGATCTGAGCCTGTTCCGTGACCGCACGTTTTCGTTTTGCGTGCTGATCATTTCGCTCGGCATGATGAGTTTTTCGGTGGTCGGCGTGATCTTTCCGCTCTGGCTGCAGGCCGTGATGGGCTACACCGCGTACCAGGCCGGGCTCGCCACGGCGCCGCTCGGTGTGCTCGCGCTGGTGTTCTCGATTCTGGCCGGCATTTATGCGGGCCGTTTCGACGCGCGTGTGCTCGCGACGTTCGGCTTTCTCGTATTCGCGGCCGTGTTGTGGTGGGACGCGCATTTCACGCTGACCATGACTTTCACGCAGATCATCACGCCAGGTTTGATCCAGGGCATCGGCTTGCCGTGCTTCTTCATTCCGCTGACCGCGGCGACGCTCTCGCGTGTATCCGACGACAAGCTCGCCGCGGCGTCCAGCCTGTCGAACTTTTTGCGCACGCTATCGGCGGCGTTCGGCACGGCGATGAGCGTCACGCTATGGGATAACCGCGCGCTGTATCACTACGACGTCGTCGCGCAGTCCGTGACGAAATCGTCCGGGAACACGCAGCGCTTCGTTCAGAGTCTGCACGGCATGGGCATCGACGGTGCGCGCGAACTCACCACCTTGCATCAGGTCGTGCAGCAGCAGGCTTACATGATGGCGACCGGCGACATGTTCTACATGGCAAGCATCACCTGCCTCGTACTCGCCGCGATGATGTGGCTCACGCGTCCGAAGCGCGGCGCGGCAATGGCTTTAGGTCACTGAGGAGCTTCCAATGACGATCCTGGGCGCATTGATCATCCTGTTTCATCCGAGTGAGGCGCAGCTTGCGCGGGCGGTGGCGATGCGCTCTGCGTGTGACCGCTTGCTGGTGGTCGACAACTCGCCCTCGCCGGACGCGCGCGCTGCAATGATGCTGGGTGAGGCGGGCGTCGCGTTGCTGCATCACGGTAATCGCAATGGCATTGCCGGCGCCTTCAACTGCGGCTTGAGTGCGCTGTTCGACTCAGGTGTGGACGCGGTCGCGCTGTTCGACCAGGATTCCGAGGCGCCAGCCGCCTATTTCGCGGTGATGCGCGACCGGTGCGCGTCGATGAGCGGCCGGGCATTCTTAGTCGGGCCGCGCATCTTCGATGAAAACGACCAACGCTTCTTGCCCGAGCTCGCCACGAGCGGTTTGACGGTGGAGAGATTGCCTATACACGCCGACGCTGCGTTGCAGCGCTGCGCCTTTCTGATTTCGTCCGGTTGCGTCATCTCGCGCGAGGCGTTCGCGCGGCTCGGCCGTTTCGACGAATCGCTTTTTATCGACCATGTCGATACCGAGTACTGCTTGCGCGCGCTGTTGCGCAATGTGCCCGTGTATGTGGTGCCGTCACTCGTGCTGCTGCACCGAATCGGCTCGCGGCGCCGCCACAAACTGGGTTCTTTGGAATTGACGACGATGAATCACCCGAGTTTCCGCCGCTATTACAGCGCGCGAAACGCGATGCAGCTGGCGCTGCAATACGGGCTGCGGTTGCCGGTGGCGATCGTGCCGAACGTGCTGACGCTCTGGCAAATCGTGCAGATCGTGCTGCTGGAGAGAGACAAGCTGGCGAAGCTCCATGCGATTGCGCTGGGCCTTTTCGATGGATTCTTCGGACGGATGGGGCCGCTCGAGCGGATGCGTCCGCGCCTTGCGGCCAAAGTGGCTAGGACCGCGAATGCGGCTAATGCGACTGACGCGCCCAACACGGCGAGGCTCGGCGAGATGAACACGCCGGTAGCAGGCGAGCGCGCAATACCGCGTACCCGGCACTCATGAGACAGCCTATGCGATTCCCTGTGCCACGCGCCTGGCTGCTGCCGTCGCTGCTGATTGCGGCGGCGCTGACGGGTTGCGTGAGCGATTCGGGGCTGCACACAAACGTCAAACCGATCAAACCCTCCGCCGATGCACTTGCGCAGACCGTCGGGCCAGGCGCGAACGGCGCCTGGCCCGCACCCGATTGGGTCAAGCGCTACCGCGATCCGCAACTGGATGAACTGACCGCCGAGGCGTTGCAAAACAATCCCGACCTGCAGATCGCCAAGGCGAGGGTGGGCGCCGCGCAGGCGCAACTCGAACAGTTTGCTTCGCTGACCGGCCTCACCGGTACCGCGGGCGCGACGGTGAGCAAGGCCCGTTTGCCGCAGCCGAACGACGCGGCCAACGTGTCCGTCGGCGGTCAGCAGATTCCGGTGCAGTTGTTCAACGATCCGGTGGTCTCGCCGGCCGCGCTGTTCGCCGGCTTGAGCTACCAGCTCGATTTGTGGGGCAAGAATGCCGCGCTGACCGGCAGCCTGCTGTCCACGCGCGATGCGGCACGCGTCGATGCAGAGCAGGCGCGGCTCACTCTGACGGTCGCGCTCGTGACGCTTTACTGTGAGCTCGACCGCGCCTTTGCGATGCAGGACATTCTGCTGCAAAAGCAACAGGCTGCGGATAGCGTCGATGCCGTGTTGCGCGAGCGTGGTGCGCGCGGCCTCGATAACGCGTACGACGCAGCCGACGCCACACTCAAGCGAAGCCGGCTCGCTTCACAGCAGGCGCTCAATGACGAGCGCATCACGTTGACTGAGTTGCAGATCGGTGTGCTGACGGGGCGCGGCGCGGAGCGGGGTTTGTCGCTGCATCGTCCGCAACTGGCCGCGGCTGCCGATGCGCCGATGCCCGCGCAACTGCCGGTCGACCTGCTGGGCCGCCGGCCCGACATCGTGGCGGCGCGTTTGCGAGCCGAAGCCGCGCTTGCCAACATCGACGCCACGCGGGCGCAGTTCTATCCCGATGTGAACCTGGTGGCCTTTGCCGGGCTAACAGCGCTGACACCCGCCGCGCTTTTCTCGCGTGCGGCCATGACCGGGTCGGTGGGGCCGGCAATCTCCTTGCCGATCTTCGACCGGACCCGGTTGCGCGCGCAACTAGGCGGCGACTATGCCAATGTCGACGCCGCGATAAGCCTCTACAACAAGACCGTCGACGAAGCGCTCGGCGAGGTCGCGCGCCAGCTGACTTCCTTGCGCACGGTCGATACGCTGACTACCGAGCAGACTCGCGCGGTGGACGCGGCTTCGCGCATCGTCGCGATTGCCGAGGAGCGGCATCGGCGCGGCATCGGCATGCAGAAGGACGTGACGCTAGCTGACCTGTCTTTACTCGACGAACGCGCGCAGCAAGTCGATTTGCAGGGCCGCCGCAGAATGCTGCAGGTCGCGCTGGTCGGCGCGCTCGGTGGCGGCTTCGACGTACGCAAGGTGGCCGGTGCGCCGATTTCTCACTATCAAACCACCTTTCCCTCTCACGCACGTATCACGGACACGCACTTCGATTGAATGCACAACGATAAACAGGCACAGCGTGCCGCCGGCTGGACCGAGGGGCAGGCGAACCCGGCAAATGCGGCAAGCATAACGGGCGACGCGCACGATTCGAAACGGGCGGTGCGGCGGCGCCGCTTTGCCGTTTTCTTTGGCGTGGTGGCGCTCGCCGGTGTGGCGTGGCTGACGTATTGGGGTTTGAGCGCGCGCTTCTACGAAGAGACCGACGATGCCTACGTCGCGGGCAACATCGTGCAGATCGCCGCGCAGATACCCGGCACAGTCACCGACATTCTGGTGGACAACACGCGGCAGGTACGCGCGGGCCAGCCGCTCGTCAAACTCGACGATGCCGAAGCGGCCGCCGCGTTCGCGCAGGCCAAAGCGCAACTGACCTTAGCAGTGCGCCAGGTGGCGAACGCGACGATCTCGCGCAAGCTCTACGTGCAATCGATCGACGCGCGCCGCGCCGAACTTGCATTGGCGCAGCGTGCGCTGGCGGCGCGTGATCATGCATCGGTGGAAGTCGTGTCGCCGGAAGAATTGGCGCGCGCTCGCGAAACAGTGGCCGTCGCGCAAGCGAACCTCGCTTCCGCACAAGTCCAACTCGACGCCGCCCGTGCGCTCGGCGGAAAATTCCCGGTCGAAGCCAGTCCGCCGGTTCTGCAAGCCGCCGCGCAATTGCGGCTCGCTTATCGGAATCTGCAGCGCACCACCGTCATTTCTCCCGTCGACGGTACGGTCGGGCAGCGCTCGGTGCAGATCGGCCAGCAGGTCGGGCCGGGGCTGGCACTCATGTCGATCATTCCGCTCGAGCGTCTGTGGGTCGAGGCGAACTTCAAGGAAGGCCAGATTCGCAGCATGCGCGTCGGGCAGCCGGTGCGCATCGTGTCGGATGTGTACGGCTCGCAGGTGGTGTATCAGGGGCGCGTCGAAGGCTTTTCGGCGGGCACGGGCAGTGCGTTCTCGATGCTGCCCTCGCAGAACGCGGCCGGTAACTGGATCAAGGTCGTGCAGCGTGTGCCAATCGTGATTTCGCTCGATCCGGCCGAGCTTGCGGCGCATCCGTTGCGGCTGGGCCTGTCGATGCAGGTGTCGGTGGATACGCATGTGCGTAGCGGTCATCTGATCGGCAACGATACGCCGGCGGCCACGCAAAGTACCCGCGTTCACGATAACGTCTCGCGTGACGCCGATGCGTTGATCGCGCAGATCATTCGGGACAATAGCGACCATGGTGGTGCTGGCGATTAGCGATCCGCGCCACTGAGATACCGTGTGCTTAGTTACCCGGATCGATCACGGGTTTGTCCGGGTCTGCAAGCGTTTTATAGGGGAGTGACGCCGCGTGCGGGTGAGTTGTGGTGTCGTCGATCACGCGATCCACGTCCGCGGTTTTCGCGAGTTCCGCGAGGAACGTCTGTTTGTCGAAGCCGGGTGCGACGCAGCCTTGCACGTAGATGAAGCGGCGTTGCAGTGTGAGCCACAGCGTCGACTGTTCGCGCCAATGGGTAGCGTAGTTGATATTGGTGAGGCGCCGTTGGACGGCGTCGGCGATTTCCGCGTCGTAGAGGTACGCGTTCGACAGACGGCAACGGCCTTCCACCCAGCAGCTATTGCCGCGCTCGATCCGGTAATGACTATCGTCGAGCCATTCCTGCTCGGTCTCGAGTGGGCCTAAGGGTACCGGGCATTCGCTGATCGCCTGGGATATCTGAAAGAACGGGTCGTGCCCGCGGTTGATGCGTTGCGTTTCAGCATAGGCGTGCGTTGCGGCCATGCAGACCAGCAGACTCGCCACGTGCTGTTGGATCAGGCGTTTCATCGTCTTAGGCTCCGGGATGTTGAGCGTGGGGAGACGGATCGACGGTTTTGATTCTCGGCTACCTGGTGG